>NZ_FNVY01000001.1 GCF_900104595.1 Enterococcus timonensis | reverse complement strand
CCTTACGGTATCTATGATTTAAGCTGGGATTCCCAATAATACCTTGATTTCAGTACAGACCGAAAACCCGAAGAGAGTGCCTTCTTTTCGGGTTTTCTTATATAATCCTCGAATGGCTTCCATGCCTTTAATCGTGGTAGAGGCAGTGCGTAAACTTCGATAGAATTTATTGCGTCTCTTTACTGGACGATGGTCTTGTTCAATCAAATTATTCAGGTATTTAATGGTACGATGTTCTGTCCCTTGATAAAAGCCGTATTCTTTTAGTTTCTTAAAGGCACTTGTAATAGAGGGGGCTTTATCTGTGACTACAACCTTCGGTTCATCAAACTGCTTCACTAACCGCTTAAGAAAAGCATAGGCTGCTTGTGTGTCCCGTTTTTTACGTAACCAAATATCCAAGGTTAAACCATCTGCATCGATGGCTCGATACAAATAATGCCATTTTCCTTTAATTTTGATGTACGTTTCATCCATTTTCCATGAATAAAAGGATTTTTTATTTTTCTTTTTCCAAATTTGATAGAGTAGTTTGCCATATTCTTGCACCCAACGATAAATCATCGTATGAGAAACGTTAATGCCACGATCATATAAGATTTCTTGAACTTCACGATAGCTAAGGTTATAACGAAGATAGTAGCCCACGGCTACAATAATCACATCCTGCTGAAATTGCTTTCCTTTAAAATGATTCATCGTCATTCCTCCTGCTATCTTTTTCTATTATTCTGCCTTATTTGATAGTAGATTTAAAACTTTGCAACGGAACCCTCTGAACAAGCTTGTTTCTTTGATTGTTGCTTCTTAAAAAAAGCAATGAGTCAGTTTTCAAGGTTGCTGCTATTTATCAAAAAGTTGAATAGTCTTTTCAAATAGTGAGTGGGATAATATAAATATTAATACAACAAAAAGAAGAATATATAGAAAATTCAAGGAGGGAAACACATGGCAATTTATAGTGGAGAAACGGTTAATGATGCAATTGAAAAAGGTTTAAAAGATTTAGGAATCGACAAGAAACACGCAAAAATATCAGTTATTCAGGAACCAAAACCTGGTATTTTAGGTAAATTTCGGAAAGAAGCCAAGGTTGAAATTATTGTATTAACGGATGCAGACGTAGAAAAAAAGAAGAAGTTAATAAAATTTGGAATAATAGGTGGTGTAATCGTTTTTTTTGTTGTTTTCCTTAATATAATTTTTAGTGGGAGTTCCACATCAACCGAGAGCTTAGATAATAATGACCTATCGGTTCCTATTTCGTCAAGTGAGGTAGCAAAACAGCATTATGAATCAGTAGTGGAGCAGTTCAAAGATGCTGGATTTACAAACATAAAAACAACAAAAATGGAGGATTTAATAACTGGTTGGTTAACGGAAGACGGATCGGTTGAAAAAATGACAATTGATGGAAAAGAAGATTTCGAGAGCGGAGAAGTTTACTCAAAAGATATACCAATCGATATTACCTATCATACATTTTCACCTGAAACTGAACAGACAGACGAAGTGGTTGAAAAAGAAAGTTCTACTGAAAACCCGACGAGTGAGTCAAGTATAGAAAGTTCCATAAACGATACTCCAGAACAAGCTGAATCGTCTAGTAACATGGAGGATACAGTTAGTGAGCCAACAAGTGAGGTAACTGAAAAGTTAGCATACACTGTAACAAAAAAAGAAAATCAAAATATCATTACAGGTGATGTATCTTTGATAGGAGGAGATGGAACTAAAGTAAACGTTGAGATCAATGCAGATAATATTAGACCAGGAACCTATGTAGCAACATGGACACCTGGTGTTTTTGGAGGATCAGATCCCGATCGTGGATACGGACTTATTTGGATTAATGGTGACCCTAATACAATTCAAATAATGCCTGAAGAATCTGTGGTTGTGACATTTAATGAGGGTGACATGATTACTTTTCAATTTGCTGGAGTAGGTAAGAATGATAGAATTCGACTTAAACAAGAGTAATTGAAACCATTAAAATAGAGCCTTTGTTAATAAGAACAATAAACGCTTATATCTACTATAAAGTATGGATAAGCGTTTTATTATCTCTAATGATGTTCATAACTCAAGATTAATGGCGCTAAATTAACAGACGATACTTAGTGCCTGTTTGCCATATCTATATCTTATGTCCATAAGTCAACAAGGATATTCTACCTGAAATATATAGCTGCCAATAAATTGAAAGGTCGTTCAAGACTTTTTCATGAGGGGTTCAGTCGGACTAAAAGGACTAATGTTACTGGACCTCAAGCCGCGCTTGTTACGCAAATTAACCCTGAATCGGAAGGGTGCTTAAATTGGATATTAACGGAGGGATAAAGTAAAATTTATCTCTAGGGAATGTTTAGAAAGGATCCAAGTTCCTTAACAAGTGACAATTAGTAATGTAGTAACAACGATAGATTGTATGCCGAACATTTCAATTTGATACGTATAAAAGACGATTTCAAGCTCATCCGTGATAAATAACCCACATGAATGATTTGAAATCGTCTTAAAATGCTTTATTTTATAACCCAAAATAGAATAATTACTTCAAAATGACGTCGCATATCACTATTAATGATTAATCGATGACTTCCATAATCATTTTAAGTTCCCCGGATGTTAAATCCTCGCTAAAAATGCCAGTAACTTTTTGTCCAGGTCCAATTTCCTTTGATGATAGGTTTAACAAAGAGATAGGGATATAGATTAATCCGTTTTGTTTCAAAGACAGAGCCAATATTTTTTTCCTTGTTCGAATAGCTGCATCATAGCGAAGAGAAGAGTAAACACCTCTGCCAACAATAGAAATATGCTTCCCCAATAATAAATCAAGGCTACCTATTACTTGTAATTTCTGAAAGGTCGTCCCATCCGTTTTGATTTGAATATCCTGTAAATTTATTTTCCTGTCTAAGGCATCTTGAAAAAACAAGTGTGTGCCTCTGCGATAATCAATGCCACAGAGGTGCATAAAATTAGTTGTCGAAAAAATAATCGCTACCGTTGAGACTTCTCCGACAAAGGATACTTTTTTATCTACAAAATGTTCTTGTAAGAGATGGGCAGCCTTATAAATCGCGTTTAACTGTCTGGTAATTTGGGTTGTCTCTTTTATAGACATGCGTTTGTATTCTTTTTTTGCCACGTGTGAAGAATGCTCCTTTTTCCCAATAAAAAAAGGCTGCTCAAAAGAGCAGCCTTTTATACAGGTTTAGTTTTGGTGCTTGCCACCCGCCGGACCCTTACGTTCCGGATTTGTATCGAGTTTAGTTTTGGTGCTCGCCACCCGCCGGACCCTTATGTTCCGGATTTATATCAAGTTGACTATGAGCCTGCTCTCATTTGTATATATAATATACCAAAAAAAGGCGGATTTGTCCAATACCGTGGCCAATTATAAACGTCTTACTGTGCTTATCTACTATAATAATACAATCAAAAACCTAACCGAAAATTTAATAACGTTTCACTGATTTCATCTTCATTAATTCCGATGTAGCGTTTCGTAATCTTCTCGCTGCTGTGACCAAAGATTTCCATTAAGGTGGCCACGTCTTTGGTTTTCTTGTAATAGTGGTACCCGAAGGTTTTACGTAGCGTATGCGTGCCGATATCGTCTCTTCCTAATAGCTTCGCGACCTCTTGAAACATCTGGTAAACCGTATTGACTTCTAAATGGCCGCCCTTAGTACTGGGAAACAAGTAAGCCTCCGGATCTAAGGCTGCGGTATAGCCGTGAATCAAGTCCTGTAAGCTGCTTAAGTATAAAATGCGTGTTTTCCCTGTCTTTTGCTCCACGATGCGCGGGTTTTTTGAGGTAATCACGTCTTTTTTCTTGAGTTTGACGATGTCGGACATGCGCAGACCGCTGTTAATTCCGATTAGAAACAAGAAAACGTCACGTTCCGCATTTTTATTCCGTCGCAGGCAAAATAAAAAATCATTAATCTCCTGTTGCGACCGTAGTGGCTGAACATTATAGCCCATGACAATCCCTCCTTTTTAGTCTGTTCGAATACATGATTATAGTCATTATAACACGAAATCGTGTGTTTAGGGGGAGTACAAAAAAAGAACCCTATAGGTATAGGATTCTTGATACATGATTTTATGTAAAATAGTGTATTCAATGAGAAATCATTCAAAACTGTATTGGATCTACATGACAAGTTTTATTTATATATTTTTTAAATTTATTGTATAAGGGATTACAGACCTTCTTTTAAATTGGAAAATCCTACTAGTCGCTTATTTTTTAGTAATACTCATTAAGTACAAACTGATTAGTGTTCACCTAATATCAACACCTGTGGAGATATATTTTAACTGTGTGTTACTTTTCAAAATATATAGCATATAACTACGAAAAAAAAACCCATAATGAACTGGGTTTTTTTTTCGTAGTATTAATAGTTAGTTACTGATCTCTTCTTTATAATCTCTCCTGAAGAGAATAACGATTAGGATTAGGATGGAAATGATGAGTCCTACATTAATTGTCATTCCTACAAATTTGGCAACCAGAATTGCCCCAATAGTACCAATAAGTCTTGATATTATCTTCATAAAAGCAGTGCTCTTAATCATTAATTGCCCCCCATTTTCACTCTGAGTTGATAATTCTTATTTCCTCCTGATAAATTATAAACATTTGTAAATCCGTAATTTAATAAAATATTTTGAGCGGCATTTCCAGTTACACCTTTATTACAATAAGTGACTGTTACTAAATTTTTGTCTAATTCTGCATTTCTTTCTCTCAGTTCAGCCAAAGGAATATGAATAGCTCCTTTGACATGTGATTTGTCAAAGTCTTTTTTAGAACGTGTATCGATAATTTGGAATGTTTCACCACTAGTTTGGCGACGTATTAATTCAGCTGGTGTCAACAAGGGGTTACGTTTCAGCGCATTATCTAACGCCATACCGGTGTAAAGGACAGGGTCTTTCGTTGTTGCAAATGGTGGAGCGTAAGCTAAATCTAAATGGAATAAATCTTCTGCTTTTGCTTTAAAGGTAATGGCTGTTGCGATTACGTCGATTCGTTTATCTACGCCACCTTGACCAATAGCTTGTGCGCCTAAAATGCGACCCGTTTCTTTATCCGCTAATGCTTTGATTGTTAATTCTTTACCGCCTAAATATTCAGCATGGTCTGGCTTAATATTATATAAAATTTCAACATCATAACCTTCTTTTTTTGCTTCTTTTTCAGTTAATCCTGTTTGACCAACATGTAGGTCGAAGATTCTGAAAATCCCTGTTCCTAAGACACCTCTGTGCTCTAAATCTCCACCAGTAATCACGTCTCCAGCAATCCGTCCCATTTTATTAGCTGTTGATCCTAATGGACGATAGATAGGTTTTCCTGTAATAACGGAGAAGCTTTCTGCCACATCCCCAACGGCATAAACATCTGGAAGATTGGTTTGCATTTTGTTGTTGACCGCAATTGCTCTTGAAGCTCCCAGTTCTACGCCCATTTCTTTAGCTAATTCTGTATTTGGACGTACACCTGCTGATAAGATAACGATATCTGGTTCAATTGTAACGCCGTTTGTCGTGATAACTCTCTCTACTGACGTTTCTCCTTCAATCGTTTTTACCGTGTCGCTAAGGATTAAATTAACGCCTTTTGCACGCATATGCTCTTCTACACGGAAAGTCATATCTGCGTCCATAGGAGGCATAACTTGATCTTCTAATTGAACGATTGTTACTTCTAATCCTTTATGGACTAATTGTTCTGTCATTTCTAAACCAATAAATCCAGCACCTATAATCAATGCTTTTTTAGGTTGTTTAGTTGAATAGTCTCCAATATCTCGTGCGTCTTGAATATTTCGAACTTGGAACACATTATCATACTCTTTTTGATTAAATGGAGGTGGAGTGAATGGAGAAGCCCCAGTCGCAAAGACTAATACATCGTAATTTTCTAGTTTCTTTTCTCCAGAAACAAGATCCGTCACTTCTAACTGTTTGTTGGTCTGATCAATATGTGTCACTTTATGCTCGGTGAAAACTGAGACATTGTATCTCTTTTTAAACCATGCTGCATTTCTAGGAGTTAAGGCACTTAATTCTTCTACTTCTCCACCAATGTGATAAGGAATACCGCAAACAGAATAAGAAATATCTTTTCCTTGATCGTACACGACAATTTCAGCTTCCTCGGTGTTTCTTCTAGCTTTAGCTGCTACAGATGTACCAGCAGCGACAGATCCAATAACAACGATTTTCATTTTTTTCGCCTCTTTTCATTTAATTTAAACAATGCTTAATATTCATATCCGTCGAACCAATGTTTTGTTTTATTTGAAAACTTGACTAATAAAAGCATAACAGGAACCTCTACTAATACTCCCACAACGGTTGCTAAAGTTGCCCCAGAATTTAATCCAAACAATGCAATTGAGACAGCTACAGCAAGTTCAAAAAAGTTACTTGTTCCGACCATGGCTGCGGGTGCTGCTATTGAGAATGGTAGTTTACACGCTTTAGCTCCACCATAACCAAGAATGAATATGACAATATTTTGAACAATTAGTGGAATAGCAATTAATAAAATATGGAATGGATTACTTAGAATTCGTTCACCTTGGAATGAAAAGATAATAACTAAAGTTAGTAGTAAACCAATTCGAGTTGTGCCATCAAATTTATTCACAAAATCTTTTTCAAAATAATCGTCACCTTTTTGCTTAACGACTTTTTTTCTGACAACAATTCCTAAAACTAAAGGAATAACAATAAAGAAAAAAATGGAGAGTAAAAGTGTATTGATAGGGACAGATACGTTACCTATGCCTAATAAAAGTGCCACAATTGGAGCATATAAAAAGAGAACAATAATATCATTGATAGACACTTGCAATAAGGTGTATGCTGGATCACCTTTTGTTAGTCCACTCCAGACAAATACCATAGCCGTACAAGGAGCTGCCCCTAAAAGAATCGCACCAGCTATGTACTCATTAGCTAGTTCAGGACTTAAAAACGGTCTAAATACTACCAAAAAGAAAAAGGCAGAAATTCCATACATGGTAAATGGTTTAATTAACCAGTTTACTACGGTCGTTAAGATTAATCCTTTGGGTTTTTTTGTTGCATTTACAATACTGCTAAAATCAATTTTTAACATCATTGGGAAAATCATTAACCAAATTAAAATAGCTGTTGGAATCGATACATTATAATACTCAAATTGACTTAAAAAATCAGGAATTACAGGAACAAATTGCCCTAGAGCTACACCTATAATCATTGATAAAGCAACCCATAAACTTAAATAACGTTCCCAAAGTCCAATTCCATTTTCCTTATTTGATACTTTTTCTTTTAAAGCTCTTTCTTTCATGATTTTCCTCCAATAATAATTTTATTTAATCTTTTAACGAGAAACAAAAGAAGATAAACTTTTTGCTTCTTTTTGAATGCCTTCATTCTCACAAATACATTCAGATGAATGTGTTAATAAATGAATGGATCCTTGAATGTATTGCTGGGCTACTTGCTCGTTAATTGAGTAATGTTGCCAAGTCCCTCTTTTTTCGGCTGTAACTAAGCCAGCTTCTACTAATATCTTAATATGGTGAGACAAAGTAGGTTGAGTAAAATCAAAATGTTCTAAAATATCACACGCACACATTTCTCCGCACGACAACATATCCAATATTTTTACGCGTTTTGGCTCCGAAAGTGCTTTAGCAACCTTCGCATATTCTTCGTAAGTCATTTTTATTCTCCTTTCTACTTAATTACAGTGAGACTTCTGCTTCTTCCAAGCATAGATTCAGCCACTTAGATAGTTCTTTATTAGTTGGATAGTCGTTAATTTTAACAACTGTTTCATCATTCAATACCGTTATAGGCAAACAGTCAATCCCTTTTTCTTGGATTAACTGCGTTACCGTTTGATTTCGAACGAATGAGTCCGGATTGGCACTTAAATTATATCGAATGAATTGTTTCCCTTTTATCTTCCGTATTTGTTGAAAGAGACTTGTTATACGGATCAGATTCCCATCTACAGAAGGTCCACAAACGCCTGTGCTACAGCACATTGGAGGTTCATAAAGAGTTATTTTATCCACTTTTATTCTCTTCCCTTCCACTAATTGATTCTAAAATTGCGATACGGATTTCCCTTTCACTTCAGTAGAATGCCACTCGACTACCGCAAAATGATCATTGGATAGTTCTGCTACTTTATTGATCCAAGTAACCTCGCTTTGAGCACGAGCTCTTAATACGTCATTCGTTGTACCACTTGTTAGCATACTATTGTTTATGACCCACCAAGTATGAGCGATTTTGGCACGATCTAAATCTTCTTGTAGGCGCATAGATTCATAGACTGGCGTATTTTCAGGTAAAGTAACCATGACCACTTCTGTTTGTTCTGGATCTTGTAAGACTGGCAACAGTCTACGAACGGACTCAGGAACTTCACCAGAAGTTCGTTCCACTTCTTTAGCATAGCTTTGAGAGGAATCTAATAGCAATAAAGTGTGTCCAGTTGGGGCTGTATCTATGACAACTACATCGCAATCAACTGTAGCAACAATCTCTGCAAATCGTCTGAAAACGGCAATTTCTTGAGTACAAGGCGAGCGTAAATCTTCTTCAACATAGTCCAATTCCTCAGAAGACATGGTCTTACGTGCTTTAGATAAAACTTCTTCCTTATAGTCCTGTAATTCTTTTTTTTCGTCAATATGACTCATTTTAATGTTTTCCGATTCAGTGATTACAAATTCCAAATGAGCGGCAGGGTCTGTTGTTGCTAAATGAACTTTTTTCCCTTTAGCTGCCAATCCTGTTGCTAGTGTAGCAGCAATCGTAGTTTTACCAACGCCACCTTTACCCATAGTGAAAACAACTTTTTTATTTGTGCGATCTAATTCATCTACAATGTGTTGTAACTTAGGGTAATCCATTACTTCTGGAGCTTTTACAACGACATTTGTTTGATCTGATGTTAAGAGTAACCGCAAGTTTTCAACGCCTGTTACGTTATATGAGCGTAATGGAACAATAAATGTTGGAAATTGTTTCAAATTTTCAGGCATATTTTTTAACGTTAATTGTTGTTCATCATAAATCTTTTGAGAAATGCTATCTGTCGGTCTTTCTAATAAACCATTGATAATTAATTGTTGATTTAACACACCGATTTCTTTTAATTCTTCAGAAGCTCTATTCGCTTCTACCAGTGGTCCGTTTTGTGGACGTGTCACTAACATTAAGGTTGTTTTTGTCCCCTCTGATAATGTGTTTACTGCGTGTTTATACATTTCTTGCTTATCTCCAAGTCCAGAGAGCTGACCCATACATGAAACACCAGTAGTGTTTTCATCCAAAAAGTTACTCCAAGCAGAAGGCAGTTGCAACATTCTTAATGTATGTCCCGTAGGGGCAGTATCAAAAATAATGTGATCATATTGAGCTTCAACTTCTGGATTCGTTAAAAAGCCAGCAAATTCATTAAATGACGCAATTTCAACGGTACAAGAACCTAATAATTGTTCTTCCATGTTGGCTACAGCTGATTCAGGTAAAACCCCTCTATATGGTCCAACAACGCTTTCCATATAGTCACGTGCAGCAGTAATTGGATCAAAGTTCGCTACTGTTAAGCCCTTAACTTCTGGAATTTCTAAGCCGTTATTCGTTAATTCTTTCTCAAAAACATCTTGTAAATTACTAGCAGGATCCGTACTCACTAACATTACGTTCTTCCCACTATCCGCTAAAGAAACTGCAGTAGCACAAGCTGTAGATGTTTTTCCTACTCCGCCTTTACCAGTAAAGAAAAGATATTTTGTAAGGTTTAATTGTTCTGGTTGATAATTTTTCATCAGTTAAAATCCTCCTAACAACATCCTGAGTTTGGTCCGCAACTGCCACCGTCATTTGATTCCATTGGGACAAATCTAACTCCTGTAAAAGCAGTTATTTCTTCGATTGAAGGGTATCCTCCAAATTTAACTATTTCACCATTTAATAGTGTTGCTGGCAACGCATCAGCGCCCTTTTCTTGCAATAATTTACTCATTTGTTCGTTTTCTACAAATGTTTGAGGATCACTAGATAAATTGTATCTTTTAGCTTGAAATCCCTCTAATGTATCTAAAGCGTTCATAACTGAAGTAATTTGTAATAAGTCTTCATTTACAGATGGTCCACATACACCTGTGCTACAGCACATTGCTGGTTCAAATAATGCTAATTCTGTCATGTTTTATCTGCTCCTTTTATATATAGATAATGTTCTATATATAATATAGAACATTATCTATATATAGTCAATAAAAGATGAACTTTCAGCATAAGATTTAGGACAACGATTTTTATGATACATAACTTTAGGTAATTTCATGTATTTAGGTCCGATATTATTTATTATAAAAGAAGTCTCAAAATTTATTGGTACCACATTTAATTTTCACTTCATTTTTGAAAGTAAATAAGAAGGAAAATGATATTCCCCCCTTCGTATTATTTTTGGTTGGACATGTACCTAAGTACATGGTTTATAATTAAAAAAAGGATGTGATAGCATGGCTTATTTTATTAGCTCCTTCTCTGAAAAATGTGGTGTAAATAAGGAATCCATTCGATATTACGAACGAAAAAACTTACTACCAGAACCCGATCGGACTAATTCCGGTTATCGAGTTTATTCAGAGGAAGATGTAAAACGAGTAAAATTCATTAAACACCTACAAGAAATTGGCTTTTCTTTAAATGAAATTTATAAATTACTTGGTGTTGTAGATAAAGACAACATTCGTTGTGAAGGTATGTTTGAATTTGTCTCTAAGAAAGAAAGAGAAATTCAAAAAAAAATCGAGAATTTGAATAGAATAGAATATATGCTAAAAGATTTACGAGCAAGATGTCCAGATGAAAAAGAACTATACGCGTGTCCTATCATAGAAGTATTAATAGAAAATTAACGGGGGTAGGAAAATGAATCAATTTAGAATGCGCATTCAAGGAATGACCTGTACTGGCTGTGAAAAACATATAGAAAAAGCGCTTGAGAGCATGGGAGCTCTCAACGCTAAAGCAGATTTCAGTCAAAGCGAAGCGGTATTTCAATTACCAGACGACTATGCAATAGAAAACGCGATAGAAGCAGTTAAAAAAATAAATTATCAGCCCGAAGAAGTAGAAAAGTTACCTGTTCAAAAACGCGTGATGACTAATAACAAGGAAGATTATGATTTGCTCATTATCGGTTCTGGTGGAGCAGCTTTTTCAGCAGCTATAAAAGCAGTCGAGTATGGATCAAAGGTGGGCATGATTGAACGCGGAACTGTAGGCGGAACCTGTGTGAACATTGGTTGTATCCCTTCAAAAACGCTGCTTCGAGCTGGAGAAATCAATCAATCAGCACATGTAAATATTTTTGAAGGATTGCACACTTCTACGGGAGAAGTAGAATTAGACCGCTTAGTCGATCAAAAAAATGAACTAGTTGATGATTTACGCAAACAAAAATACACTAATTTAATTGACGACTATGGTTTTGATTTAATTAAAGGAGAAGCAAAATTCATTGACGAAAACACTGTGACAGTTAGTGGGCAAACATATTCTGCCCAACGGTTTTTAATCGCAACGGGTGCTTCTCCACTCTTACCTCGTATTACTGGACTTAAAGAAGTAGATTATTTAACTAGCACAACCCTCCTTGAACTAAGAAAAGTACCAAAACGATTAACAATTATTGGATCGGGTTATATTGGAAGAGAACTGGGACAGCTCTTCCACAATCTGGGTTCTGAGGTTACCCTTATTCAAAGAAGCAAACGACTTTTAAAAGAGTATGATCCAGAGATTTCTGAAGCAATGGAGAAAGCTTTAATCGAACAAGGAATAAAGCTCATTTCCGGAGCAACTTATGAACGAGTAGAGCAAGACGGAAATATTAAAAAAGTTCATATTATTGTAAACGGCAAAAATAAGGTCATTGAGTCAGACGAGCTACTAGTTGGAACAGGAAGAAAACCGAATACAGAAGTATTGAACTTGAGCGCAGCAGGCGTTCAAGTTGGGCCAAACAATGAAATCAAGATAAATGCTTTTGCTCAGACAAGTAATAGAAAAATTTATGCAGCAGGAGACGTGACATTAGGACCTCAGTTTGTCTATGTAGCAGCCTATGAAGGAGGAATTGCAGCAGGAAATGCAATTGGTGGGTTAAATAAAGCAATCGATTTATCGGTAGTTCCTGGAGTATCATTTACCAGTCCGCAATTTGCAACTGTTGGGTTAACACAACAACAAGCGAAAGAAAAAGGATACGAAGTAAAAAAAGCGGTATTGTCATTAGAAAATGTTCCTAGAGCGATTGTCAATCATAATACGACAGGGGTGTTTAAACTTGTGGTTGATAGAAAAACACAGAAGATTTTGGGAGTTCATATCGTTTCTGAAAATGCAGGAGAAGTTATTTATGGAGCATCCTTAGCCGTTAAATTTGGATTGACCGTAGCTGATTTAAAAGATACTTTAGCGCCTTATCTAACAATGTCAGAAGGCTTAAAGTTAGCAGCTCTAGCCTTTGATAAAGATATTTCGAAATTATCTTGTTGTGCAGGTTAATATTTCTATTTAGTTTCTTGTAGTAGCTGGTAACACCTTGGTTTATCTTTCGTTATTATCTATAACGATAGGAGTTGAAGATTATGACATCAGCAAACGTCTACGTGTCAATTAATAGCTCTATTCTAGTGGAGGTTGAAGAAATAAAAGACTATTTAGAAACGCAATTGCTCATTTAGGCAACGCAGCAAGATATTATTGAAGATGCGATTGTTGCCTTACGTGCTTAATATAGATAATTAAATCGTATCAAAAAAGGATTCTACCGCTTAAAAAGCAGTAGAATCCTTTTTTATTAAACATGCTTGCACTCAATTTGAATGGTTTATTTGTAAATATTTTTTCTATGACCAATCTCTAACATTAAAATGGTTACGGTCTCGTCATTGATATCAGCTATTAAGCGATAATCACCGATTCTATAGCGCCATTCGCCTGATCGATTGACGGTTAATCCTTTTCCATGCTGCCTAGGATCGGTACAATTCACTAGATTCTTTTGAATCCATCCCATAATTAAAAGGGATTGGTATTTGTCCATTTTTTTTAACGCTTTTTGAGCTCCTTTTTCAAACTCGACTTGATAACCTGAGCTCATTTAATCAGATAGCTCCTTTAGCATGTCTTCAAAAGAAATACTTTTCGGATTCTCTTTATGATCCTTCATGGCTTGATTATATAGGCCCAAATCAATTTCATCCTCGATTTTTTCCAAGACAGAACTTCTAATCAGAGCCGAAACCGAAATATTCTTCGCCTTAGCATATTCTTTAATTAATTTATCTTCCTGAGTATCAATTCTGAGCGATATGACAGTCATTAGAATCACCCCCTTCTTTTTGTATATACATTGTAATACAAAATTAGAGAGGCTGCAAACTTTAGATACATGATTTTATCCAATTTCATGTATTTATTTAGACTTTAATAATCGAAGACCATTTAATATCACGACTAAGGTACTTCCTTCATGAACAATCACACTAATGGCTATATCCGTTAATCCTACTAAGCTTACGGTAATTAGAAAAGCGACAACTACCATTGAGAAAATAATATTTTGCCAAATAACTCGATTCATTTTTAAAGAAATTTCATGAGCTTTTACCAATTTAGACAAATCATTTTTCATTAATACTAGATCAGATACATCTACTGCAACATCCGTACCCTCTCCCATAGCAATTCCAACATCTGCCTTCACAAGAGCAGGTGCGTCGTTTATACCATCTCCCACCATAGCGGTTATACCATAGGTTTCTTTTTGTTCATTGATAATGTTAGATTTATCTTCTGGCATGACGTTTGCAATTACTTGATCTACTCCTAATTGTTTACCAACAGCTTGCCCTGTCATTTCAGAATCCCCAGTAATTAAAGTGGTATGGATACCACACTTCTTAAAGTAATCTATAGTTGCTTTCGCATGTTCACTTGGAATATCCATTAATGCTATCAGGCCGATTACTTTTTCATTTTCTGATACATATACAACCGTATTACCTTCTGAAGCCCATTCTTTATTCAAACGTGTATAGTCATCCGATACAGCCTCAAAAGAAGTTGGTTTACCTATACGATAAGTGTTTTCGTTATAATCGCCTATTAAACCTTTTCCAATCTGATTTTCCACTTCAATAGCTAGTTTATTTTTTGGTTCAAACTTGTCTAAAATAGCACTTGCTAACGGGTGATTTGATTCTTTTTCAAGAGCCACTACGATATCAATCATATTTTCCTCGTTCACAGAATCAGAAAAGTAATAATTGGTTACTTCCGGTTTCCCTTTAGTTAATGTTCCTGTTTTATCAAAGGCAATGGCTTGAATATCCGCTAATTGGGACAAATAGGCACTTCCTTTTGAAAGTACGCCTCTTTTTGCTAGATTAGAAGTGGCTGACAATGTTACGGATACGGTAGCTGCTGCTAAAGCACACGGAGAAGCTGCGACTAAAAGGACTAATCCTCTATAAATACTTTGTGACCATGTCAAATCAAACAGCATAGGAGCAAGTAAAATGAAGAGTGGGATTGCAATTAAAACAAATTTAACATACTTAGGCTCAAACTTTTGGATAATACTAGACGCTTTTGTTTGATTCTCTTGATTTTGATTCACTAGTTGTAAAATCTTTGAAAAGACAGTATCGTTAGTTTCTTTTGTGACTTCCATAGTAAAGGTACCCGTTCCATTAATTGTACTCCCAAAAACTCCGTCTCCCTTTGATTTCTCTTTAGGTATACTCTCACCATTAATAGAAGATTCGTCAATCGAAGTAGAGCCTGATACTATTACTCCGTCAATCGGTACTTGGTCACCGTTTAACACTTGAAGTTGATCTCCTACATTCAACTCACTAACATTAACGATTGTTGTATTGCCATCTTGCATGATTAGCCTAGCTGTTGTTGGATTCATTTCTAATAACTTGGTAATTTCTCTTTTACTTCTTCCTTCAGCATAATCTTCAAGAAAATGTGCTCCAGAGAAAATAAGAACCAATAACGTTCCTTCCCAAAAATTTCCTATCAGAGAAGCACCTATTGCAGCTATTCCCATTAAAATATGAGAATTAGGGGTAAATTTGTGTTGTCTTTTTGAGTTTTCAATCGTTTCTCCAATTCCTTCAAGAATAATGACATGATAACCAGCACTAATTGAAGCAATTGAAAACAAAGTGTTTTGGATTAAATTATTTTCTCCGTTTACAAATAACGCAATGAGCGACAATGCTAAACCAATAAAGTACAAAATAATTGGCATTTTCCCATGATCGTGACTATTATTTTCGTGTGAGTGTTGCTCTTGAATCTCTTTCATTTCTATCACCTTTCTTAATAAAACTTTTTTTTAGAAATCGTAATGCTTACGAATTACGTTTGAACGAACATTCATATGTCTATACATTCATATGTCTATACATTCATTTTATATCGCTCTATCTAATTTGTCAAAAAAATAGTTATCTTATTTAGGTGATAAAAAAAATAGGACTCTAAAATAGCTACCCTTATACAAAAAATCTTGCTTTATAAAAATATTATGATAATCTAAATGTGAAATGGCAACACTTTTTTTGACAAAATTTATAAGGTGTCATTTTTTGTCTCGTGTTATTATTCCGATTGCCCTTGACAATGAGCCTCCTCGGATATGATTCTCTACGGCAGAAGCTCACTCAAATGAATGAAGCCGCCTCACTCGGTGTATCATATCCGCGCTCATTATCAAGGGTTCGCTTCGCCAATCTCTGATAACGAAATCCAATTGGTGTCTCGTAACCAAGTGTCCCATGCAATCGTAAATGATTCCACCAATTGACGTAGTCAAATAATTCTAATTCTAACTGTTCCAAAGACTCAAACCGAAATTGATGAACAAATTCTACCTTCACTGACTTGTATGTAGATTCAGCTACTGCATTATCATAAGGACAACCTTTTTTGCTCAGAGAGCGAGTAATGCCAAAGGCTCCAATAATCTCTTCAATCGTTTGATTGTCAAATTCTTTTCCACGATCGGTGTGGAAGAGCTGCACTTCTGTCAATGGATAAGAAATACGAGTAAAAGCCCGCTTGACCAAGCTTGCATCTTTTCTTTTGCCACAAGAATACCCAATAATTTCTCGATTGAACAAATCAAGAATCAAACAAATATAATGCCATTTTTTCCCAACACGTACATAAGTTAAATCAGTGACAATAGCTTCCAGAGGCTCTTTATTTCTAAAATCTCGAGCTAAAATATTATCTGTTTTTGATTCATTACAGGAAGAGGAATGGTTTTTGAAATGAGCCAAAGTATAGCTCGATTTCAATCCCCGTTGTTTCATGATGCGACCGATTCTCCGACGACTCACTTGGATGTCGCGATTCGCTAAGATTTGTTTTAATTTTCTTGTGCCGTAAGCCTTGCGATTACGAACAAATTCTTCTGTGATAGCTTCTTCCAATTCAGCTTCATTTTTTACGAGTTTTGGCTGGTAATAATACGTTTGACGGGAAATTCCTAAGACTTTACACATCGCTGATATCGAGTATTTGTGCTTATTGGCATCAATTACTTGTCTTTTCGTCCGAATATCAGCGCTGCTTGCTTTAAAATATCATTTTCCATTTCTAGCTGTTGGTTTCGCTTGCGCAAAGCGATCATTTCTTTTTGTTCTGGGGTCAAGTTATCTTTCTCTTTGAAAGAACCAGAGGTTTCTGCTTGTTTAATCCATTTATCAAAAGAAGAAGCGGTTAATTCATACTCACGAATAATTTCTACCCGTGATTTTCCGGCTAGATATAGATCGACTACCTGTTGTTTAAATTCTTTTGAATAAGTTCTTCGTGGACGTCTTGACATAAAAATTCCTCCAGTGTGTTTTTTTCTATTCTACACACCTTATTTTTTTTGTCTAGTCTAGTGTAGCCGATTCAATGTGAATAAACAAACATATGAAGGAGAGAAATTCTTATGAATTCATTATCAACTTCTCCATTAAAAAATGAATCTATCCAAGAGGTAAGTAAAATATTTAAAATGATCAGTGACCCTACCCGACTTTCAATTTTATTTCTTCTGCAGAAAGAAGAACTTAGCGTTGGAGCTATTGCGCATTCTTTGAGTATGGAACAATCAGCAATTTCTCACCAGTTAAAAACTTTAAAGACTTCAAGATTAGTAAAATCAAAAAGAGCTGGTAAAAATATGATTTATAGCCTTGACGATCTTCATATTTTTAGTATTCTTGAGCAAGTTTCAACTCATATCGAAGAACAAGAAAAAGAAAAATAAAGACAAACTACAAGGTTAAAATGATTTTACAATTCATTAGTTCAAATAAAAAAAGACAGCGAGTTAAAATCTCGCTGTCTTTTTTTATTTGAACTTCACTATCGTAGTTGTTTATATAAAATTTAATAGTGTTTGAATCGTCCCATTTTCTATCAAAATATAAATTCCTAAGCCAATAAACACTATAGGAACAAGGATTCGTTCATATTTTTCTAAGGTTTCGGAAACAAAAGAAATCTTGGCTAATTTGTAACTGATATAGCAAAGAACCGCAACAGAAATAGCAAATACGATTAGAGCGGTGACAATCTCTGAAAAAGATAACGAGGAAAAGTAAGGAATATAAATCCCTAAGTTATCGCCACCAGAAGCAATTGTTATTAAGGCAACGGTCCAAAAGAAGCGGTTTGTTCCTCTTGATTCAAGCTTTTCAACGACTTCCTCTTCTTCTTCCTCCTCTTCGCCAACCAATGCCACTCTGATTCCTAAGAAAATCGGAATTAGACCGAGAAGCCCAATGATCCAATCTTGCGGAATGAAATTCAGCACATATGCTGCAAATAAACTTACGGCTACTAAGATACCTGTTCCTAGATATTGACCCCAAAAAATCTGACGGAGCCCTTTTTTTGTATGACTTTGAGAAAAAATAATCAGCAAGATAAACAAATAATCAATGCTGGTAGAAATATAAACAGCGATAGCTGAAAAAATACTTTGTAACAAAATAACTTCCTCCAAACTAAGATTTCATAGATAGATTTTCTGATAACTTTAAAAAAACATGAATAGCGGAAAGGATGTCTTCATTCGCTAAAGAGTAATAAACTACTTTTCCATCTTGACGTGATTTTGCCATTCCATGTTTTTTTAAAAAACGTAAATGGTGTGACGTTGTAGCGACACTAGCATTAAGTATTTCTGCTAAATCACAGACACACATTTCCTTATAGGTTTCTAAAGCATAAAAAATTTTAATTCTAGAAGAATCGCTGAAACATTTACCTAACACAAGTAAATTTGAAAAATCTTTTTGATCCAATTTATTTTTTATTATAGTTACTTTTTCTTTATGTACGATAGTCACTTGGCAAACGTTTTCCATTCATCTCACCTCACATTCAAACAATTATTTGAATGAAGTATACCTATTTGATCACTCTTTTGTCAATCTATCTTAATTCCAATACACTATTATAAGCAATTTCATGTGTTACAACTTGGTTCTGTTGCAAAGTTTTAAATAAAGAATAAAATCCCTTACGGTATCTATGATTTAAGCTGGGATTCCCAATAATACCTTGATTTCAGTACAGACCGAAAACCCGAAGAGAGTGCCTTCTTTTCGGGTTTTCTTATATAATCCTCGAATGGCTTCCATGCCTTTAATCGTGGTAGAGGCAGTGCGTAAACTTCGATAGAATTTATTGCGTCTCTTTACTGGACGATGGTCTTGTTCAATCAAATTATTCAGGTATTTAATGGTACGATGTTCTGTCCCTTGATAAAAGCCGTATTCTTTTAGTTTCTTAAAGGCACTTGTAATAGAGGGGGCTTTATCTGTGACTACAACCTTCGGTTCATCAAACTGCTTCACTAACCGCTTAAGAAAAGCATAGGCTGCTTGTGTGTCCCGTTTTTTACGTAACCAAATATCCAAGGTTAAACCATCTGCATCGATGGCTCGATACAAATAATGCCATTTTCCTTTAATTTTGATGTACGTTTCATCCATTTTCCATGAATAAAAGGATTTTTTATTTTTCTTTTTCCAAATTTGATAGAGTAGTTTGCCATATTCTTGCACCCAACGATAAATCGTCGTATGAGAAACGTTAATGCCACGATCATATAAGATTTCTTGAACTTCACGATAGCTAAGGTTATAACGAAGATAGTAGCCCACGGCTACAATAATCACATCCTGCTGAAATTGCTTTCCTTTAAAATGATTCATCGTCATTCCTCCTGCTATCTTTTTCTAATATTCTACCTTATTTAATAGTAGATTTAAAACTTTGCAACAGAACCGGATCAGTAATAAATAATGTACCTAATGCAATAACCGCACTTTCAAGCTTAAACTTTGTATTTTTGATAATTTTTTTTCATTTTATACACCTCTTGTTTTTATTTTATCGCAAAGGAATATTCCTTTGTGATGATTGATTTTCTTTTGCTTTTGTTTGCTTAATCAATTTGTCTAAGTTTCGTTTTTTCTGCGGTTGGTTACCACTCAACAAACGATTAATTGATTTCGCAAATTGGAACATTTTTACAGACACTTCATTTTTTTCAGGTTCATTTTTTTCCAATTCTTGGGATTGATCTTTATTAGTATTTTCAATTTTCTTACTTAATTCAAGTTTATCAGAATCAGGTAAATAAGCATTGCGATTAACGACCTTTTTCAGATTATGTTTTGCTAATGGGCTTAGTTCATCAATATACTTCATGCTATCTTGAACAAAAAATACACCTTGACAATCATTAGGAATTTTCACTGTCTGAATGTTAGTTAAGAAGCCTTTTGATTGTTCCAACATGGAATTAATTTCCTCACTGCTGAATCTAGCAACTCCTTCGACTTTAGAAAAATCAGTTGTTTTGTAATAGTCAGCTTTTGCAAGTAACATTTCGCCTTCTATGACTGAATCTATTGAAACATTTTTATCGAATTTTCTTTCAACTTCTGATTGAACATATTCTATCAATCCTTGTTTTATTCCTATTAGTTTTTCTTTTTTAATTGATAAAATTTCTTTTCTTTCAGGGTTATTTTCTTTTGTTATACTATCTTCAACTTGTTTAATTTTTGAATCAAGATAACGGCTAGTTTGAAAGGGTTTTTCTTTAAAAATCTTTTTACTTTCTTCTTTTTCTATTACTCTTTCATTGTAAATGACCTCTGCTAACTGGTCTTTATTCAATAACTGTTTTCTAAATAGGGTTTCATTAACCATTGCTCTAACTTCGTGATTTGAAAATTTGTCAATATTCAAACTTGGATAAGATTTTTTGAAGAATCTTTCTGCTTGTTTATCTAAAATTTCATTTGCCTTTGTAAGCATATCTCGTTCACTACTAATTTTACTTAACATCAAACGTTGTTTTTGAATTTCCATTTTATTATTAAAGATAAGTGAATTTTCCCATCGTTTTAATTCACCTAATCGTTTATCAATGTTTTCATCATTAATAAATAATTTCAATTCTTTTGAAAGATTTTTCAGTTCTCCTTTTTCTAAAGGTGAGAAAGTTTTTTCAAATTTTAAAGTGAAGTTTTGGTCTTGTTTTAATATTTTCTCTTGATTTTCAAGTTTATCAAGTTCGGCTAGGATATCATTGTAACTTTGAATCTCTAAATTTTTTCTTTTTAACTCACTTATAACTCCTTTTTCTTCTAATTTTTTTGAGTAAAAACCTTCATGAATTGTTGGTAGTTCTTTTTTTCCAAGTTCCTCATGAGATTTTTCTGTAATTTGTTGATCGATATTTCTAGCTTTTAAATATTGGTTAACTTTATCAGCCCAATCTTTACGAATTTCAGAAACAAGAGATTTTCTATCCCAATCATTTGTTTTAATAGAAACCATTTTAATTTTACCATTTTCTAATAAAATCGGGTTTCTATTTTCATCTAGTTTAGGTATCTTTTTTCGCTTGTTAAGAATATTTCCTTCACTATCTACTTCTCTCATTGTTAACATAATATGAGCATGGGGATTGTTTTCATCATCTCTATGAATAGCTACATCTGCAATCATTCCTTCACTGACAAAATTATCTTTAACAAATTCTTCTATCAGTGATCGTTGATCTGTATTATTTAATTCAATTGGCAATGCTACATTTACTTCTCGGCAAATTTGAGAATTCACCTGTTTTTCTGCTAATTCCATTTTGTTCCATAAAGTCTGTCTATCTAAAAATTCATTAGGTACATAATCAGGCTTTAAAATAAAAGCTTCTGGTTTAATAGTTCTATGGTTATATAGATTTGTTTTCTCGTATAGTTCACTATACAATTTTTCACCGCTTCGATAAGAAGCCATTGCAATTAAACTTCTTTTTCCGCCTTCTCTTTTTGCTATTGTCATAGATAAATGGAAGATTGCCAATTGTATCACCTCTCTTTCTTTTCAAACATGAGCGTAGCGAATTTTAACAAACACGCTTGACGATAAAACGAAATGTAAATTAAGTTTTATAGCACAATTACCACTAAATAAAATTTAGGGGTATAAGTGCGCCCTTAGTAAATAATCTAAGGGAATCCTTGATAAATTAATTTTACCACTTATCATTATAAAAGTAAATATGTTTAACCTGACATTTCCATTTATATTTATTGATTTTAGAAAAATAATATAATATGATAGAGTTACACAATATATTAGGAGGCGTATTTCATGGAAAATCAAGATCAAAATATTAATGCAATTAATGGTAATTTTAATTCTAAAACGAAGCCAAAAAAAAGAAAGAAGAAAACTGTTTCTGATATTGAACTTCAAATTAAAGAATTACAAAAGAAAAAAGAAGAATTAATTCTAAAGTCTAAAGCAGATATTGGTGATTTTGTCCTTTCTACTCTTTTAAAAAATGATATTTCTATTGAATCTATTGAAGAAAACAAAGAATTATTCTATGACGAATTAGAAACTTTATTAAATGCGAATAGTCAAAATTTTTCTGAATTACTTAAATAGTTATGGCAAATAATGATTTAAATGACATCAACAAAAGAATAGAAAAACTAAAAATTCAAAAAAATATTTTGCGAGCGAATAGCGAGGAAAATATTAACAGAAAAAGAAGAACAAAGCGTCTAATTGAAAAAGGTGCTTTGTTAGAAAAGTATTTTGAAATTGACTATTTAACTGTAGAAGAAACGGAAGAATTTTTAAAAATTTTTTCTGAGTATATAAAGGCAAACAAGCCAATAAAATTTAAAAAAAAGGAAGATTAGTTATAGATAATCTTCCTTTTTTTAGAGATTATTCATTCATAAATTTATCAACACTAACTATCATTTCAAGCTCTATTAACCTTTTTTCTGCTTTCTCTAAACAACCATATCTTAATAAAATATAAGATGTGTCATAATCGTAAAATGCACGTTTCAATGTTTCATATTCTTCAATAAAGGTATCTTTATAACCGACAATTTTCATTTCTTTATGGTCTAAATCTTCAGGATAAAGTATAATTTCTTCATTATCATAAGCTATTTGTATTTTTTCTAAGACTTCTTTTTCGTTCTTTGCTTCAATTTCAAATTCCTTTTCCAATGTTTCAATTATTCTTATTTTATAAAACATAATGTTTTCTTCCTTTCTTTATAACTTACAAACCCTATCGGGCTTGTAAGTATTTTTTTTCTTTTTTATCTTCCTTCACCTTTTGACTTCCATACATTCCCCTTATTGTGTCCATATCATAATTTTTTCGACTACGTTTTTTATAATCGCTTGGTGCTTTATACCATGCGTATTTTTTTGGTGAATAACGAAATTCTAGGGCTTTTATGTCGTCCTTATAAGGTTTTGTGTTGCCTGTTAACCATATAAAAGTTCCCACGATTTCAATTGATACACCGTCCATTTTCAGATTGAAAAGTTGATTTATAATGTCCTTAAATTGTTCGGTCGTTTCAGTCGTTTCTTTTGTATAGGTTTTGCCGTCTTTGTTCTTGTGAGTGTTTTTTAGTTTGATAAACAATTCATCATATTCATTGTTTAGTTGCGCCATTTCTTCATTGCTACCACCACAATCGGGGTGCAACTTCAAAGCTAACTTTTTGTAGGCTTTTTTCAATTCCTCAAGTGTTTCAACGTTTTTAATGTATTTCATTTTTATCATTCCTTTTCTTTTTGATTTTTGGCTTTTTGACAACCATTTTTGTTAGGCGTTTTGAGGAGTGAAGCTGTTTTCCTCATTTTTTATAAAAAAAGAGTAGTTACCGTTTTTTGGTAACTACTCTTTTTCCTTTTTTAAGGTTTAAAGTCCTGGAAGCTTAGGTATTTTTGGTGTTGGTGTTGTAGGTGGCTGCAAGCTTTCCAATTTTTGTTGAATTGCTTTAAATTCAGGGGCTTCTTGGTGTTTATTTAGAACCATTTTTTGCTCTATTCGTTCTAAAGTCGGTTGAATTTCTTTACTTGATACTTTACGATTTAATTCTTTTTATAAGGTTTCTTTTGGACTAATAGAAGGTGTTTCCAAACTTGAATAGAGTTTCACTCCTTCTCTGTTATGTAGCCTTATATCGCTAAATAAGCCCGTTTTTTTAAGCAATTCTAAATTGTAAGGAGTGAGCGAAAACCACGCTCACATTTTACTTGCAGCGTTCACTCGCTAAAAGAAAAGATCAAAACCACTTTTAGGAATTTATTGGATTCCCTCTAATTGCTCATATAAGCTGTTTTAACTGTTTGACTAGCTAAATACTCATATCATGCAATCAAGCGTCTTACAGACGGTCAGGGCAAGCCCTAACAACCCTTAAATGGAAAACCGATACTTTGTTTAACTTATTTTTTTACAACTTACAACAAGCTATTCAACTCAAAATCAATTTAAACCCACTTAAAAGCTCGTTTAAGCATTCTTAATGCTCCCTTTGAACAAAATAGACAGTTTCGAATTAAAGCCGCTTAAATCGAGTTTTAGAGCGTTTTAAAATAGAATGATGAAAAACTAAAAAGTTTCAAACGCTGGTCGGCTTGTTTCGTTAAAAAAGAGTGCAATGCGCACTTACACATCACTCTAAAAACGAGTGATGTAATGGCTAAAAATCGTGCATCAGAAGTTGCTTATCGCAACAACAAAATTTCATGCTAGTAGTGTCTCTTAAATGAGTGTGTCTTTGTTTAAATTTGTGATACATTTTTCTGATCCATCAATAACTTACTCAAATATAAGATGCCCCAGCGCTTATTCCTCAATCGCCCTTTGTCATTGATTTTGTAATAAGAATTGCGTCCTATTCGGTTACAATCCTCATAACAAAATAGACCATATAAAACCATAAATACTGCAAGCTATCACATTGTAATACAAATTACTACGTTCTTGTATTACAATGTGGCTTGAAAAGGGGGAAGTTTCACTTTCCCCTTTTATCCCCTTTGGATTGTGTCGATTTGCTTTACGCAAACGCCACCTGCCCATTTTATAAAAATAAAATGGGCAAAAGATCTTTCTTTTTGTCATACAAAAAGAAGAAAAAAAGAGACGATTTTCTTCTTCCGAAATCGTCCCTCTTTTTTCTAAAACCATGGATGAACGAACAAAAAAACTCTCGTATTTTGTTTGATCATCCACTAAAAATATGCGAACAGTATGGCTTCATTCAATCCTGTTCTTACAAGTCAAAAGCATCGAATCGTCCTTGGACGATTCAACAAAAAAAGTAGTCGTTTTTGGACGACTACTAAGTTCTAAACTGGATTAGTATCAAATAACTAGACACTAAATCAGCTCTAATTTAAGTAAAAAAGAGGAGGTAAATCTCTTCTTTTTTAATACTATTTTTTCTTACGACTAATAACTTTTGCCACAAGCGGCGCCGCAGGTACTGCAACTACTGCAACTTTTTTCGCAGTACTCATAAATGACTCGAATACTCGAGTGTGCTCACGACAAAAGAAGGCTTTCTTATCAAAAGTTTCTTTATCACAGCTCGGCATCATGCATTTTTTCGGTTTCGATTCTCTCATAATCCTGCTCTCCAATCCTTTTATTTATCACTTCATCAACTAAATAGGTGATTCTGTCAGTCACATCTAGGGAAATTTCATCAAACTTTCC
Source organism: Enterococcus timonensis (assembly GCF_900104595.1). GTDB lineage: Bacteria > Bacillota > Bacilli > Lactobacillales > Enterococcaceae > Enterococcus_J > Enterococcus_J timonensis. The sequence goes on along the minus strand of NZ_FNVY01000001.1, from coordinate 41,777 downwards.
GTCCATACCTTTGTGCGCATTGTCAATCTGCCAGGCAAGCGTTCTTTCAGTATCACCAACTTCTTCAAGTAATGTCTGTCCTATGAATGACTTATAGTTCATTAGTGTTGCAATCAATGCTTGTTGCTCGCCTAATGCAGTGTGAGCGACAAGGTTTAATTGGACAGTTGAATTTAAATAACCAATTGAATTTTGAAGGTGATTATCGATTCGTTGTGCCTCTTTGGGTTTGATTTTGGTATCAATGAAGGCTAGTGCATCATGATGAATGGCTAGCATCAACTTCGCGATAGTGTCGTTATTTGTTTTGACAGCTGAAATCAACAATTCCTTTTTTACTGTCTCGTCATCTGCTGACAAGGCTTCCACGACCTGCTGTCGAGCACTAAAAAAGCCAGCATATCTGTCATTGTATTGTCCTTGTTCAACTCTTTCAACCAAGCGATTCAAATTCTCTATTTTCTCGACAATATCAGCCAACTGCCCTTGAATAGCAGATAATTCAGGCAAATTACCTAAATTCTGAACGACCTTTTTATCTAGAGTTACAAAGCTTTGGCTCTTCCCGGTTGAAACATCTTTAATGACTGCATACGTTTCTCCTGTCTTCTTACGGATACCTAAGGCCCACTCACCAGATTTCAGCTTTTCCTTAACATAATCAGACAGCTTTGCTACATATTCGACCTCACCCTTGTTCGACAATTCTTCGATAAGTTTTGCCTCTGAAATGTGAGAAAAAACACTTGTTCGTATTTTCTCCGAAAGAGATAAACCAGCCGCTTTTTGCAGCGGAGCCAAAGAGTAAGAATTAAAGTCGTAGTTGTATAAACCTTGATTGGTAACGTCAATATCGGTGTCTTGATTGCTTGGTAATGCTATCTCAAACTCACTCATCCTAGACCTCCTTGTAGATCGATGATTCTAATTATATCATGCTTGATAGTATAACTCCGGTTTCTTTCTTTCAAAACTATCCAAAATCGATTTGGTCTAACATTGTTTCACGACTGGCTTGATCTAAACCGAGATAAGTTAAAGTCATTGCTTCGCTTGAATGGTTTAGTAAATGCATCACTAAACCAATATTATAATTCGACTGCGTATAAACACGATAAGCGCCTGTTTTACGCATGGTATGTGTTCCTAAATAGTTGATTCCTAAAAGATCGCCAACGTGCGCCATGACCTTATAAAATTGCTTTTCAGTGATATGACGCTCTGGGCGAGAGGTTGATGGAAATAACCATTCAGAATTAAGATTTTGTTGGACCAGCCAATCATGATAAATCAATAAATCTTGTTGTACTGGTTTCAAATATAACGTATTCGCTTTTCCTGTTTTTTTATCATGAATAAAAGCCGTGCTTTTGATAGAACCATCTGCGTTAAAGACATCGGATTTTTTTAATTTCATGACATCACTCACACGGAGTAGTGTGGCCTTACCGACTTGAAAGATCGTGTAGTTACGACGCCCAGCCCGAAAACTATCAAGTAACGTATCTTGGACCATTTTTAAGACATTCGAATCTTTGATGGGAAGAACGATTTGTTTAACCATATGAATTACCACCTTTCAAATATAACTTTTTTTCCAGTCAGTTCAGCTAATTTTTTGATTTGATTGTATAAGCCTATTTTTGAAAAATTAACATACATATGGTATTTAGTTAGTTCTATTGGTTTAGTCAACTTCGTCCCTTTAGCTGATATATGTTCTCTATTGCCAAGTATTTGTACTGTATTGGGTTCATTAGGACTCATTAAAGGAATCAATTTATCCAACTCTGCGGATAATACTAAATTAGAAACTAATTGCGTAAATACATCTCTATATGATTTCCCAGTATATAATGATTCTCCAAATATGATTGATATATGACTATTTAGAGTTGAGTTGTCACTATTATCTTCAGTTTGAATGTGTTCTGAATCAAATAAATCGATATTGGCAACATCATTCAATAGTTTCTCAACCTTATTCCATAATGACAGAGCTGAAAATTTGCTTAATTTATCAATATAGCTTTTATTTCCTTGAGTGCTATTATCTAAATCAATATTAGCAGTATTCATTTTTTCAATGATTAAACGTTCTAAAAGATCTAGTTGTGCTTTAGATAGATGCCCATCTTCACGTCCAAAAAATATTAATTTGTTCCACCAGGGTTTATTTGTATTGTGTTGTTGTAACCTAGAAAAAATAGAATTAGAGGCTTGACCCACATAACGTTTATTATCTCCTAGTAATATATATACCTGGTTTTTGAGATTCCTCAATTAATTGAATTGCTGGTAAATCGTCTTTATTGGCAATAACTACAAAAGTAGGTTCATCATAAAAAATAGAAATATTATCATTTCCAGATTCTCGATTAATAAATATATGGTATGGCATAACGTCCTCCTTTTAGGGTGATTATATCATTAAAATAAATAAACAGCCCCTATAATCTAGAATTTGGATTATAGGGGCTGTTTTTATTTGATTTCATAGGGGTTATTATCTAATTATAGACCCTAAACAAACATCTTTTGTAAAAAGCCTTTTTTCTGTTCTTTCAACAAATCTAACTTACGTTGATGAAGAGCGATAGTATTGTCTAGTTGGTTGAAAAAATCACCTATTCTTAATCGTTCATCAATTTCTGGAAAATTAAAGATCATTTTTTTGAAATTTCCAGTCGTTATTTGATTTATAGTAGCTCCAAGATTCTTAGCTATTTCGGTCTCAAATTGTTGAGTATCTAATAGCGCATTTGTAAATGAAGGAGTATCTGAACGTACTCCTGTCATAAATGCTCCAATAACAGTATCTTTCATCGGATACTTGATAGCAGCATGTTTTCCGATTAAACTTCTGGAACCATTACGGACTACTACAGCAATATCTCCTACTTGGACATTATCGGAATTAACTACTTCGTTATCAACATAAACGTTATCCGCATTTACAATTTCACCATTTTGAACATTTGAAGAACGAAGTACAAGAGTGCCAGGTTGTTTAATAACATTATCGGGAGAATATGTTAATCCTGAAAAAAACTCAACCATATCTCCTAGCTTACGCTGTTCCCAATCGTCAGCAAACCCCGCAAATCGCAATTCAGGAACTTTTTCCCCATTTTTAGGGAACATTTTTTGCAAGTAGCCTTTTTTCTGTTCTTTCAACAAATCCAACTTACGTTGATGAAGAGCGATAAGGTTATCAAGTTGCGTAAAGAATGAAACGATTTTAGCTTGCTCCTCGATATTTGGGAAACTCAAATGTCCAGATATCGCATCTGCATCTGACACAAGCAGTGTATTCTTCGAGCCTTTATTAACTAAGGGGTACAAGTAATGGGTTGCAAAATTGTCATTTGACAGTAGCCAACCGACGAAAGCAGCATTTGCCTCGCGAGACTGATAGACGGCATACAGAGGGGAAACAATGCCTTCTGCTTCGCTGGTTTTAAAAATACCGTTGGGAGCTCCTTTTAAAGGGCTTTTAGTATAAATTAGATCGCCTTTATGGACTACACGATAATTTGCAATAGATGCTCCTGCAAATGAACGCCCCTGATATTCAATTTGATTAACAACTCCAGCTTCACGAGATACCGAAAGCACGTCGGCCCTAGAGAATTGATTGCCATTTTTTTCAGATGATATTGAAATCACATCGCCAAGCTTACGCTGTTCCCAATCATCCGTAAAACCTTCAAACCTTAATTGTGGACTCTTTTTACTCATCATGCCCACCTCTCAAAAGAAGACGCATCGAATCAATCAATGCTTGATTCTCTTCACTTTCTGAAAAATTGTCAATCAACGATAAGAGCACTTGCTCTTGTTGAACTAATTCTTCATTGATCTTAAGGAGATTGGTATTCACTGCAACCAAATCAACCGGTTCTTCTTCCTCAAAGGTATCGACATAACGAGGGATATTTAAGTTAAAGTCATTTTCTTGGATCTCATCAAAACTTGCAACATGAGCATATCTTTCAATATCTTCTCGTTTTTTGTAGATAGAAACAATTTTATCAATATGTTCATCCAACAGGACATTTTGATTTTTTTGTTTTTCAAAGTCTTGAGAAGCATCAATAAACAAGACATCACGACGAGAGCGGTTTTTCTTCAAAATAATAACCGTTGTCGGAATACTGGTTCCAAAAAAGATATTGGCCGGCAATCCAATGACCGCATCAATGGCTCCCATTTCTAAAAGGGCCTGACGAATGGTTCCTTCTGCGGCTCCTCTAAAGAGAACGCCATGCGGCAGGACAATCCCCATTGTTCCCGATTCTTTCAAATGGTAAAAACCATGAAGGAGAAAGGCAAAGTCTGCTTTAGATTTAGGCGCTAATTTTCCAAAACGCTCAAAACGAGGGTCAGAGAGAAATTTATCTGCCGCTGACCATTTTGCAGAATAAGGTGGATTCATGACTACGGAATCAAACTGATAAGGCTCTTCTGAGGGCCAATCGGCGTCTAAAGTATCTCCGTTATTCAGGTTCATGCGTTCTTTATCTACCCCATGAAGAATTAAGTTCATACGTGCTAAGTTAAAGGTCGTCGTATTTAGCTCTTGGCCATGATAATGGACTTGATTTGGATTGATGAGATAGCGACGGATATTAAGCATCAAAGAACCTGATCCCATCGCAGGATCGTAAATATGAAAAGGCGCTCGAGATTCTTGTCCGATCGACGTAATTTCTGACATGATGCGTGAAACAGCTTGAGGGGTATAAAACTCTCCTGCTTTTTTACCTGCACCTGCCGCAAACATCCCGATTAAATACTCATAAGCGTCCCCAATCACATCGCCATTGTGTTCAAATAAATCAATCTCATCTAAGGCACGCAAGACCTCAGTAATCGTCACATTACGTTGTTGTGCATTTGAGCCTAATTTTGTGGAGTTTAAATCAATATCCGCAAACAATCCACTAAATTCTTCTCCTTGACGTTCCAACTCATTAAAACCTGCTTGTAAGTCGGTCAAATTAAATTCATAGTTGTCTGCTTTGATGCGGTAGTGATAAAACAATTGATCGGGTTGGATAAAGTAACCTTGTTTGGGTTGGATATTTTCGATTAAATCGTCTTTGTCTTCTTCGTACCACTCCATGAATCCTGCATACTGAGTGGAACGTTCTGGGAAGGTATCTGTTTTTCCATTTTCTTGTTCATAAACTTCTCTAAGCTGCGCATCAGACAAGTACTTATAGAAAATTAATCCCAGTAAGTAGTTTTTGTACTCACTTGCATCCATCTTCCCACGTAAGATATCCGCAGAAGCCCATAGTTGTTGATTTAAACCTGTCGCCATTATAATTCTTCTTTCCATTTTTGAATTTGTTCAAAATTTTGTTGTAGTCGTTCTTCTAAAACTTTTGTTCTTCTTCTGTATTTTTCACCCGTTTTGGCTTCAAACTCTTCTTTACTGAGGGTCATCGAATCCAGTAAATGGGTTAAATAAGGGATTGTTTTCTTATCGCCTTGATACTCATTCATTGCAGACTGTAAAAAGTCGAAGGATAATCCAAATTCTTCAGCTTCATTTTGAAGTTGTCTTTGAATTTCATTTTGAATTGAAGTCTCTTTTAATTGAGCCACATCGATCTCTTCAGTAGTATTGACGAGTTGATCTTTCAAGGTGTGATACATCTTTTGGATTTGAGGATCCTTTTGTTGGATTTCTTTTTCAAATTTTTCAACGGCCCCTGCTTCGTTTAATTGGATCGCTTTCAAAAGTTGATTAATATAAAAACTATCCACGACGTCTTTATGTGTCGCATTGAGCTGCGAAGAAAAAGCAATCTCTTGTAAAAGCTTCTCGAAGTCTTCCTCAGGATGCCCCTCATCCTCGATCATTTCTTTAATCTTTGTTTTAACATTTTCCGTTTTACCTTGATATTGTGGCAACTGCTCCACCACTTCTGAAAATGCTTCAAAGTCTTCTTCGTATTGATCATAGCTTCGGAGCGCTTTATAACTCTTTTCTAGCTTTTGATAAGCACTCACTTGCGCAATCATCGTTTTAAGATCGTTGGGATTATCCGATAGGTCGGCTTCGCTTTGTTTATAAAGTGTTGAACATTCGATAAATTCTTTTTTGACTTCTTCATATTCTTTTGGAATCAGTTGATCAAAGTTTTGCTTTTCATTTGAGAATAGACGAAACGTGTTTTTCACATTTTCTTTCATGGTGAAGGGCTTTCTAAAAGAGACAATCAACCCAGAATCTTTTCCTGTATAAATACGGTTGGTTCTTGAGAACGCTTGAAGGAGCTTTTGATAGTTCATTTCTCGATCAATATATAAGGTTTGAATCGTTGGAGAATCAAAGCCTGTCAATAAACGATCGACAACAATAACAAAATCTAGCCACTGACCATCCGATTGATATTGCTTTTCCTTACGGGCCAACCGTTTATTAATATTTTGATTGTAGAGTTTCTCATCTTGATAAGGAGAGGCATCAAACTGTTTCGCATACTCTTTCATGATCTCTACTAATTCATCGTCTTGTTCATTTTTTTCTAATTGATCCGGATTGGTTGAGAAGGTAATAGCTACTCTTGGGAAATCTTTATCAATCAGTTGATGACGTTCATCAAATTGTCGCCCATTCAAGAGTGTCCCATTATCTTTCATTTCCTTTAAAATCCGGTAAATATGTTTGGCTTGAGCAATCGAGTGAGTGGTAAGAATGGCTGACATCGTAGGAAAACCATTCTTTACCTTGAACTTTTTGACCACACTCCTCCGATTAAAGATTTTTTGTAATATGGTACGAATATGTTCATCTTTTTCATAAAGTTCCGTAGGCAATAATTTTTCTTGTTGGAGGGCATCGTCTGGCAACTTTCCTTTATTGAGTTGGGTGACAATCACCTCTTGATCCTCTTCTGAAATCAGTGAATGATACTCGACTTGAAAGCCTAACACAGCCCCATCATCCATGGCATTTTTGGTTGTATAGGAGTGAAGGAGTGGCCCGTATTGCTGGCTCGTCGTTCTGGCAAAGGTTCCATTTTCTTGCTTTTTATTTTCTTCAAAAATAGGCGTCCCCGTTAATCCAAACCAGGTTGAATTGGGTAATATTTTCTTAATTCGTTTCATTTCCTCATCACTAACCGCACGATGAGCCTCATCAACAATAAAAACAATATGTTCTTGCCGTAGCTTCTCAAATTGATTGGAGCCTTTTTCTTCACTCTCTTGTTGGGCACTCCGCATAGCGGCAGAGAGTTTTTGAATCGTGGTCACTAAAATCGTATTATTATTTTTTGATGAAAGGAGGTTTCGAGCCAACTGTTTTTGATTTTTGATCCCAACAATCAAAGTATTGGCTACCGAATTTCCGGTCGTTTGTCCGGTATGATATTCCGAGGCAAACTTCGTAAACTCATCCTGCGTTTGAGCATCTAAGTCTGTTCTATCAACAACCATGACCGTACGATCGACACCGATCGCATTTTGAGCTAATAATTTCGTTGCGACAAAACTGGTAATGGTCTTTCCTGAACCTGTCGCATGCCAAATGAATCCTCCTTCATGCTGTGCCGCTTTTTGACGAATCTTACGAATAGCATGAATTTGGTAAGGTCTTAAAGCCATGAGGAATTTTTGATTTTTTTGATCATCGACGAGAATGGTATATTGGCTAATCAATTCATGGGCATCGGGTATCCGCAAAACTGTACGAGTAAAATCAAACAAATCGGAAACCGTTTGATTGTCTTCAGTCCGCCAATTAAATAAAAACTTCTTCATCCGAGCATAGGCTTCAGCGGTATCTTCACTAGGTCTTGCAAAGTATCGGGTATCGACTTTATTGGAAATCACCATGATTTGAGTGGTTGCGTAAATCCCTTTAAAAAATCCATCTTCTGCATAACGCTGAATTTGATAATAAGCTTGCATAAAACCGTCTTTAGCAGACTCTTTTTTGAGCTCAATATGAATGATTGGGAGCCCATTAATCAGCAAACTCACATCTCCTCGATCTACTCTAGAGGAATCTGGGACCACTTGGTGAACTACCTCATAAGAAGAAGTTCCTCCTGAGATATCCTTATTTCTAAAGGCTTCTAAAGTCACTTTTTTCCCATCTTCTCGCTCTAATAAAACTTGAGCCACCCCGTTTTCTCCTCTAAGCCATTGAGAAGCTAAAAAAGGTGTTCCGGTCAAACGTGAAAACTCGACTTTGACTTGCTTAAATTCTTTGTCCGTTAATAGTTGCTCTTCCAATACTGCTAAATTAATTCGGTTCAAATGACCTCTAAAGTTTTGCCAAAGTGCTTCTTCCGACTTCAAGTCCGGACGATAAGTCCACTGATTTTCTTTCTCACTTAAGATTTGTATGAACTGGTTTTCAATCATTTGTTCCAAATGACTCATTTGATCCCCCTCATTTCCATAGTTGCCACCATTTTTTAGATTCTATTTTTTGTAGTGACCCCCAAAATATAGACTTTTCATGTAGTGCTCCCCATAACCTGGACTAATACTCAAGCATAATTATTGCTTGAGCTTTTTGTTATTGTATCATTTTTAATCGGTATTCGGTTGGAGAAAGCCAATCTAATTTCTGCTTGATTCGTTTCGTATTATAATAATCAATCCATTTAATAATTGTTTGCTTCAATTCCTCAAAGCTAGTAAAAGGGTTCTGTTGCAAAGTTTTAAATCTACTATCAAATAAGGTAGAATAATAGAAAAAGATAGCAGGAGGAATGACGATGAATCATTTTAAAGGAAAGCAATTTCAGCAGGATGTGATTATTGTAGCCGTGGGCTACTATCTTCGTTATAACCTTAGCTATCATGAAGTTCAAGAAATCTTATATGATCGTGGTATTAACGTTTCTCATACGACGATTTATCGTTGGGTGCAAGAATATGGCAAACTACTCTATCAAATTTGGAAAAAGAAAAATAAAAAATCCTTTTATTCATGGAAAATGGATGAAACGTACATCAAAATTAAAGGAAAATGGCATCATTTGTATCGAGCCATCGATGCAGATGGTTTAACCTTGGATATTTGGTTACGTAAAAAACGGGACACACAAGCAGCCTATGCTTTTCTTAAGCGGTTAGTGAAGCAGTTTGATGAACCGAAGGTTGTAGTCACAGATAAAGCCCCCTCTATTACAAGTGCCTTTAAGAAACTAAAAGAATACGGCTTTTATCAAGGGACAGAACATCGTACCATTAAATACCTGAATAATTTGATTGAACAAGACCATCGTCCAGTAAAGAGACGCAATAAATTCTATCGAAGTTTACGCACTGCCTCTACCACGATTAAAGGCATGGAAGCCATCCGAGGATTATATAAGAAAACCCGAAAAGAAGGCACTCTCTTCGGGTTTTCGGTCTGTACTGAAATCAAGGTATTATTGGGAATCCCAGCTTAAATCATAGATACCGTAAGGAATTTTATTCTTTATTTAAAACTTTGCAACAGAACCACATTTTGTTATTCTATCTCTAGTCTCATATAATCAATTGATTGATATTTATTTTGTCTATTTAAAAAGGCTTTAGGGTTTTCACCATATTTGATGAAATTGTATTTTTTATACAATGATATTGCACTAGTATTATTGGACACTACTTGAAGTTCTAATTGTTTGTATTGGGCTTTTTTACCCAACTCTATTATTGTAGAAAATAAGATATTGCCAATTCCAAGACCCCAGTATTCTTTTAAAATTGAAAGACCGATTACACCTCTATGTTTTTCCTTATCTTTTAGACTAACAGAGTTTAGGCTAGCACTTCCAATAATTTTATTATCAATTACTGCTAAAATTTCACAAGAATTTTCGCTATCGTTTAATTTCTGGTAACTATCCATTTCTTTCTCTAAATCAAAATGAGATTCATCAGGATAGGTTGTTAAAAAATCTGTTTCACTGTGAGTTTTATTGAATAAGTGATGCAACTCAATTGCATCATTCGGATTCGCACTTCTAATAATGACATGTACTCCATTTGGAAGTATATGTTCGTAATAATATTTCATAAAGTTGTCCTTTCGTAACTATTACCAAGTTTGCTTTATTTTCCATAAAATCTGCTATTGTCGTATTATCACGTCTCCTTATTAAAGATATATTATCATATTTTAAGGTTTAAAGTCCTGGAAGCTTAGGTATTTTTGGTATTGGTGGTGTAGGTGGCTGCAAGCTTTCCAATTTTTGTTGAATTGCTTTAAATTCAGGGGTTTCTTGGTGTTGATTTTGAACCATTTTTTGCTCTATTCGTTCTAAAGTCGGTTGAATTTCTTTACTTGATACTTTACGATTTAATTCTTTTTCTAAGGTTTCTTTTGGACTAATAGAAGGTGTTTCCAAACTTGAATAGAGTTTCACTCCTTCTCTGTTATATAGCCTTATATCGCTAAATAAGCCCGTTTTTTTAAGCAATTCTAAATTGTTAGGTAGATTTTTAACAACAATATCATGTGCTTGCTTTGGTGTTGCCCTGGCTGTCATAGGTTCATCTGCATACATGGTTTCATATCGTTCAATCGTTCCTAAATATGAGTTGATTTTAGGTACTGCCATGACATACATTTTTGTTTCATAACCTTTGGCTTGAAGCATTGTTGCAGTTTGAATGGGAACGTCTGTTGTTCGTCCTGTACCTTCAATCACCAAGTTATACCCTTGATCGCTCAAACGGCTTATGATTGCTTCTGTCATGCGATTAGAATAAGGCGTCACGTGTTTTACTACGTCTTTTTCATAAAGCTTCACTAGTTCATCAAAATTAGGGTGCTGTTGTTTAAAGGTATCATTATCAATGACAATAACATTCCCTTGTGTTTCTTCAAGAATTGCTGATCGCAAACTGGTTTTCCCTGACCCTGGTTGCCCACCAAGTAAAAAAGCGGTTGGCGATTCAACCGCTTTTTTTCCTTGAATCAATTCTTCTAAATTATCATTTAAGCGATTCTCAAATTGTTTGTCAGTAAAATTGACTATATTTGCCATATTAAGCCACTTTCTCTTTATTCAAAACTTGTTTTGAGTAACGATTCATTGACCGCCAATACTCATGAACGGCTTGTAATTCTTCTAAAGAATAATCAAAAAGATTTACACGTTTTGCAAGCTTTAATTGGTTTAATAAATTGACTTCCAATAATTGAGAGTCATTTTTATTTAATTCATGGTTCAAAACATAGTTTAATACTCGATTATAAACGCTTGCCGATAATTCGTTAATGATCTCTATTTCAAATGTTTTTTCATACGTAACTGCCATTTCATTTTCACTCCTTTTAAAGTTTGTCAGGTAAATATTTCCGTATATATTCTTCTAAGGCTTGATCCATAACTTCTTTTATGTTTCCGCCATTCTTTGCTGTTTCGATTTTTATGATATGGTGCAAGTCAGCACGAACACGAACCGTCTTATCTCCCATTATATCTTTTTTTGCACTGATTGGTGTATCATTTCGTTTTGCTTTTTGTGCGCCTAAATTTCCCACAATCACTCACTTCTTTCTATTTCTTCTTATTCTTATTTTATCATCAACAATCACAAATCACAAGTGATTTGTGATTTGTGATTAATCACTTGTGATTTGTGATTCTATTCTTTTTCGTTTTCTAATTGAATAATTCGCTCAAGCATTTCAAAAAATACGTTCTCATACATGGATAAAACTTTTTTGTCATAGCCTTTGTGTTCTGTAATTCCGTTTTTAGACCAGGTACTTACTTTATTACTTCGCTTGATAATATTTTGGAAAACCAAGTTATCTTCTTTATGTTGCTTGTACAGTTCTTCCAGGTTTGATTTTATCGTTGCGCTGTCCGTCTCAACTAAATAAGGAACAAAACCGATCATATCTAGTCCAGGGTTAAACTGTTCTTGTAAATCAATCAAATAGGAAATATAGTTTTGAATGTTGTTTGTACTTTCTTCTTCTGCTTGTAAAGGGATCATAACGTAATCACTTGCCACGATTGCATTATTTGTATAAACGCTTGGCGTTGGTACAGTATCAATAATAATGAGATCATAGTCACTTTTTAAAGGTGCTAAAAGAGTAGCAAGCAATCTACTTTCATTTTCAAAAGTCCATGAGCAAGTTAATTTTGGCAGTAACATCAAATCAAACGTGCCAGGGATCAAGTCTAAATTATCAGTCAAATGAAAAATAGAAGAAGCCAAGTTTCCATTTTTCAGTCCTTCATAAAAATTGACACGTGGCAATTCTACTTTAAACGTTTTTGCTAAGTCTTTTGTCAATGTTGCTTGTAAGTCGGTTCTGTTGCAAAGTTTTTCAATCAAGACCTTTTAGTGTAAAATCTAACTAAAATGACCCGGGAGGAACGAAGATATGAACCCTTTTAAAGGAAAACAATTCCAAGAAGACGTGATTATTGTGGCTGTCGGTTATTATCTTCGCTATAACCTCAGTTATCGTGAAGTTCAAGAAATTCTCTATGATCGTGGCATTGAGGTCTGTCATACAACCATTTACCGTTGGGTTAAGGAATACGGAAAGTTACTTTATCAGATCTGGAAAAAGAAAAACAAGCAGTCTTTTTATTCATGGAAGATGGACGAAACCTATATCAAAATTAAAGGCAAGTGGCATTATCTGTATCGAGCCATCGATGCAGATGGCTTAACCTTAGATATATGGCTACGAAAAAAACGCAATACACAAGCTGCGTATGCGTTCTTAAAGAGACTGTTCAACCATTTTGGAGAACCAAAGGTTCTCGTTACTGATAAAGCACCGTCGATTTCCTGTGCCTTCAAAAAGTTGCAGAATCATGGGTTTTATCAACATACAGAACATCGAACCGTAAAATATTTAAACAATTTGATTGAACAAGATCATCGACCAATCAAGCGTAGAAATAAATTCTATCGAAGCTTACGTACCGCTGCGACCACGATCAAAGGGATGGAAACCATTCGAGGACTATATAAGAAAAGCCGAAAAGAAGGGTCCCTTTTTGGTTTTTCAGTGTGTCTTGAAATCAAAGGATTACTAGGCATCCCGGCTTGATCGATAGTAAGCTTAAGGAAATTGTCTTTAGCTAGAGACGCTTTGCAACAGAACCGGACAAGTATTAACCGATTTTTAAAGGCCTTTTTAGCGTTTTTTCTATATTATCCCCATGACTGTATGCCGCTTTTTTTCGGAAAATTCCACATTCGGTTTGCATTGCATTCGTTTCTATGACAAGTGCTTTTGCAAATGTTAAAACACGAAATCGGGCTACTTTATCACAAGGAGATTGAAATAATCAATCTATAGTACGTACCTTTAGAGGACTAGCTTAATAAAAAAAGGGACACTAAGATAGTGTCTACTTAACTAATTTGCTGTTTTGTTTTGAATTATGTCTAGATAAGTTGTAAAGCGCATGAGTTTTTCCTCAATAGCCGTGTATGCATTACTATTAGTATTCAAGTATATACCAGAGTAAATCGTTACTGGTAGGACAGGATTATCAAAATCACTAAGTTTTAGAAATACAGTGATTTTATCTACTTTTTTAACAGTCTGCATTCCTGCGTTATCATAAGGCATTCCTATAGTAGAAAGGGAACACCTTATGATAACGCAGGAATCGAATCTTTCCACGCCTCATTGAAAAAGGAAGAAGTTTACACGACTAGCTACTCAAATTTTGAAGAAGCAAATCGTGCACTATTTAGCTATATTGAGGGATTTTATAACCGGAATCGACTTCATAGTTCGATTCACTATCTAACCCCTCAGGAGTTTGAAGATTTGGCAAAAGAAAAAATGACATAACCGTCTCTACTAAAATGTGTCCAAGATATTGACTCAAATCCAATTCCACCTCAAAACTGTGTTAGACTGAAGATGTACGAAAACAGCCTCATGAAACATTTCTCTGAGAACAAATCCATACAAAAACTAAAATTGAAATGGAGTTGGAATTATGAAATTAGGTTTTATAAAGTCAAATTTTCCAAATGAGCGTCGCGTCCCTTTGTTACCTGAACATATCAAGCAATTCGCCAATTCAATTTATATCGAGAATGGTTTTGGTGACTCGCTAAGTATCCCTGATGATAATTATCGAAAAGCAGGTTGCACTATTTTAACCCGTTCTGAAATTTTTGCCTCTTGTGAGGGAATCTTCTCTCTCAAACTCCTCCAACCATCTGATTACGACTTGATTCGTCAAAATCAGATGATTATTGGTTGGACTCATCCACTGGGATCAGGTAAAGAATTTATGGAGACTCAAGCAATTCCTAAAAATCTCTATATTCTTGATATCGATAATCAAAGACCCATGATGTACTATCAGGAAAATGCTTATCCTACACAGTTGATTCCTAGAAACTTCGTTTATCAAAACAGCTTCTATGCTGGTTATGCCGGAGTATTACATGCTCTCTTGAGTTTTGGCTTATTACCAAATAGTAATTGTGAGATTGCTATTTTAGGGTCCGGAAATGCAGCTCAAGGTGCTTTCCATGCGATCTCAAAAATTTCTTCTTCTGTCCGACTTTTTTATCGAAAAACACTTCCGCAATTCAAACAACAACTTTCTAAATACTCGATTATCATTAACGGCATTGAAGTGGGCGATTCGGGTAAGCCCATTATGACTATTGCAGAGCAAGGGCAGTTAAAAACGGGGGCCTTTATTATTGATATAGCAGCGGACGCTGGAAATGCAATTGAAGGAAATCAGACAACGACCGTGCCTGATCCGATCTATCAAAAAAATGGTATTTATTACTATACTTTACCTAACACGCCTACCTTCGCTTACCGAAATGTCAGCCAAATCCTAAGCGAACAATTTAGTAAGTACATTTTCAAAAATGATATTTCAGCCTTCATTGATGAAATTGAAGACAAATAGTAATGTTGAACAATAGTTCAACTCCACTGGCAATATTTTTCAAATCTTATTTCAGATATTATTGCTAGGTTGAGTAGCCGACTCATCTGATGTTCGTTAGAACATTTATAAACTTCTCAAAAATATACGTGTTATACTAATGCAGAGCTAAAGAAACAGTCGAAGTACATCATTTTAGCTCTAAGCCAGTTGCGGAAACAGCTGGTTTTGTTCGTCAATCATGGTCGTTGTTACGTTTTACTTACGTTGTTCCTAGTATCCACATTAGAGGTCTTTTTGATGTTATGGTTATTGAATACCACGAGGATGTGAAAACAATGATTAACTTTTATCCTGTACACGTTTATGTTTCTTGAATTGTCAAATTAAGTGCAACACAGTTTTATAAAAGATTTCATAAGGTGTTTTCCAATTCAAACATTTTTTGGGACGTGTAAAAATGTTTAAGAAAATGAGTTTATTAGTAGCAACAGTTATAGGGCTATTATTTACCTTTGGCAGTGAAGATTCGTATAAAACGACTGTAGGTGCTGATTCTGGTGGCCAAACAGTGACTCTAGCAACTGTGAATTGGGAGTCTGAAATAGCTTCAACAAATGTCCTGGCACAGGTGCTAAAAGAAGCAGGGTTCAACGTACAAATTACAACAGTAGACCCGGCCATCATGTTTAGTTCGGTTGCAGAAGGGCAGTTGGATGCTATGGTCGGCGGTTGGGTGCCTACAACGCACCAGGCCTATGCAGAGAAATATGGTGACTCGATGGTTGATTTAGGGGCTAACCTAGAAGGTGCTATTTCAGCATTAACTGTTCCAACATATATGGAAGATATCAATTCGATTACCGACCTCACGGATGAAAATGATTCAACTATTACAGCAATTGAACCAGGGGCAGGTGTTACCAACAGTGCCCAAAATGCTGTTAAGGAGTATGACAATCTATCCGATTGGGAGGTTTCTGTGAGTTCAACAGGTGCTATGATTGCTGAATTAGATCAGGCTATCAATAATGAAGAGGATATAGTTGTGGTTGGTTGGAAGCCGCATTGGATGTTCATGGATTATGATCTTAAGATGCTTGACGATCCAGAAAATGTCTTTGGTGGCTACGAGGAAATTCATTCATACGCAAGAGAAGGGCTAAAGGAAGATAATCCAGAAGCCTATAAGATTATTGATAACTTCTACTGGGAAGTTGAAGATATGTCTTCTGTTATGGAAGAATTAGCGACAGATGTAGAACCAGAAGAAGCAGCAGATAATTGGATTGAAGCCAATCGTGAAACAGTTGATGGTTGGTTAGAGTAAAAATTAGAGGTGTGACAAAAGTCGCTAAGACTCGGCGCGCTGGAGCAAAAGCCGAACAAGTACTGCTAAGTAATTGGCGTATTTTGGGAAGTGTTGGAAGAGTTTGACCTTTGGAACCGGATATCGTGAGCTACATAATAGAAGAAAAAGACAGGCGAGTAGATTAAATGAGAGTCTACCGCCTGTCTTTTATTTGTTATAAAGAATGTTATATATCTGTAGTGAAAAAGTGGCTTTCGTTTGGATTAGAAAAGCATTGTGTCTGCGCCGTATGGTTGACCTTGAGCTTCTTGCGCTAAGACATTTAAGAAGTTCCAAGGACGGCTGAATTCTGGTTGGAAGAAGAAATCAGCTTGCGCTAATTGGTCTACAGTCCATTCAGCTTCAATCGCAACAGATACAGCATTAATAGCTTGAAGAATGTCATAAGTTGACATTAATTGAGCACCTAATATACGACCGTTATCTGCATCGTAATGAAGCTTCATTAAAACTTTTTCTTCGTCATGCATAAATGAAGGACGGATTAAGTCTTCTTTGTAAACAGATTTCACATTTCCTTGGTAAGAGTTTGCGTTAGCATCCTTGATACCAGTAGTAGCGAATTTGTAGTCAAATACAGCAAGACCTGATGTACCGTTTACGCGACCAATTTTAGCGTCTGCATCACCACTTGCGTGACGAGCCATGATGACACCTTGGCGACGAGCGTTAGTTGCTAAAGCAATGTAAGCTTTGTCGTTTGTAGGTGCAAAAGGAATAGCAGTTGCATCACCTGCAGCGTAAACATCTTTAACTGAAGTTTCCATGTGTTCGTTGACTTCAACAAAGCCGCGACCATCAAGGGTTAAAGTGTCTTTCAACCATTGTGTGTTTGGACGAACCCCAACACTGATAATAACTGTATCTGCTTCGTAAGTGCCTTTGTCAGTGACAACAGCAGTTACTTCGTTGTTTTCGTTGACTTTAAATTCTTTCACACCTTCGCCAGTTTTAATCTTCATACCTTTTTCTTCCATATGTTTTGTTAGAAGACTAGTGAATTCACTGTCAAGGTAAGTTGGTAAGATTGAATCAACAAAGTCGACTACTGTTACGTCGATGCCAGCTTGTGCGTAAGCAATTGCTGCTTCGATACCGATGTAACCAGCACCAACAACTACAGCTTTTTTAGCTGAAGACATACGATTTTTCACTTTATCTGCCCAGTTTCTACCACGTAAGTAGAAGATGTTTTCGTGTTGGTCATCTACATTCGGGATTGTACCTGGTACACCACCTGGAGAAAGCAATAGTTTGTCGTAACTTTCTGTAGCTTCCACACCGTCAGTAGTGCGTGTTGTAATTTCTTTTGTCTCTGGGTTGATGGCAATCACACTTGTGTTCATGCGGATATCAACGCCTTGTTCTTTATATGATGCTTCATTTGCGTAGTGTAATTCATCCAAAGATTTTGAAATGTCTTCTAGATAGGACTGAATACCACATGATAAGAAAGAAGCGGTTGATCCAGCTTCAAATACAACGATTTCTGCATCTGAGTCTTTTTTCAATAGAGTTTGCACAGCTTCAAAACCAGCATGCGAAGTTCCTACTATAACGTATTTCATTCGTATTACCTCCAAAGGTCAATGTTTATCGTAAATAGAATTTATTTACCCAACTAAGTATACACTTCTTTGTCTTAAATTATCAAATTAAGTGCAACACAGTTTTATAAAAGATTTGGTTCCGTTGCAAAGTTTTAAATCTACTATCAAATGGCGATATTTTCACCTTCTCTGTCGCTATCTGTTGCAACAATAATTGTATTTGCCTTTTTGAGAAGTTCTGCAACAATTTTAAACTGCTTTCCCTTATCTTTTGCAACTTCAAAATCGTATCGATCAGGAAAAATCGGCAAAGATTCAAGTTTCCAATTTTGCCACTTTTCGTCATAATGACCTGGTTCTGCTAATTCCACTAAATGCCCAAAACCAAAGGTGATAAACGTTTCATCTGTAAATAGTGGGTCTTTGATCTCAAAATAACCGTCTTTTTTGGTGCTTTGTTTTAAAGCACTTGCGTAGGCTAATGCCTGGCTTGGTTTTTCAGCTAAAATAACCGTACTCATTAACTATCCCTCTTTTCATTGTTTTTTCTTTGATCGACTGTCACGTTATATCTTGCTCGATACCTTCTAAACGTTCGGCGATTGATTCCAGTTTGTTCTTCAACTTCTTTATCGGATAAACCATTCAAAAACAAATCGAAAGCATGCTTTAAACGTGGATCATTTTTTTTAAATTTCAGTTGCCGACCTTTGAATTTGCCTTTTTTCTTAGCAATTTCAATTCCTTGTGCCTGACGTTCCTTAATTTTTTTTCGTTCTGATTCTGCTTGATACTTGTACAATTCAATGACAAGGCTATTAATCAAACGCCTTAAATTTTCATCTTCAATACCATTCATTGAGGGTAAATTTAAGACTTCCAGGGTTGCCCCCTTAATTTGAATTTGATTCATCAATTCTGTTAATTCTTTATTATTTCGTCCTAATCGATCTAATTCAGTAACAATAACAATATCCCCTTCACGAATATAGTTAAGCATAGCTTGTAATTGTGGGCGTTCGACCGATTGACCGCTTAATTTGTCTGAAAAGACCTTAGAAACGCCCTGTAACGCTTGTAATTGCCGATCTAAGTTCTGTTCTTTGCTACTGACACGTGCATAACCAATTTTAGCCATTTTCAACCAACCTCTAAAATTCTCTCGGTTGCAATAACCAATCAGCTATATCTACTTTTTCAATTTCAAATTGCTTATCAGAAATTGTCTTTTCGTAAGCGATAAAATCTTGCGCATATTGTTGCTCATTAAAAATAGCTACCACTTCGTCATTTTCTAAAACTCGATAAATAAATTTTTTCATTTTACTCCTCCTATTATGCTCAACTTAAATGACCTATTCACCAAGTCAATTATACTGCTAAAATCATATTAGGACAAATAAGTATACTCTATTGACCTAACAAAGATAGAAATTCAAAAAACAAGTGTTCGCTACGCTCTCACTGCCCCTCGACGTTTTAGTAGCCTTTCCCTCACTTCGTTCAGTCCAAGCCAACTAAAAATTTTCGGGCTACTCTCTCCTTTACCCTAAAAAAATAAATCAAAATGCAGTCTTTTAATCCCTTCTAGTTAATCAAACAAAAAACGAGAACGAAAAAAAAAGGCCTCATCGTCGCAAAGAGGGTAAAAATCTCTTAAAGGGATTTTTGCCCTCTTTGCGACGATGAGGTCTACTTGGAATTTCTTCTATCAAATTAAGCTTAAGTAAATTTTCAATCGCTCCATACATAGTTCCTGCTGCTACCTTAACTGATCCATCACTTAACTTATCAATTTCTTGAATAATAGCATATCCATGAACGGGTGTAGTTAAAACTAAAATAATATAAAAAAGTTCTTTCCGTTAAAGGTAAATATGGATTTCTAATCATACAAAGAAAGTCAAGTATTAGAAAAAGGTTCACTAGGATAATAGTCTAAGATTCTATTAAAAATTCAAAAGATCAAGTGTTCACTTCGCTCTCACTGCCCTCGACGTTTTAGTAGCCTTTCCCTCACTTCGTTCAGTCTAAGCCAACTAAAAGTTTTCGTGCTACTCTCTCCTTCACCCTAAAAAATAAATCGAGTTGTGTGTCTGTTTTCGGCCATTTTGATATCTTATTTAAACTTTCTTGAATAAATGTACGCTCTAAACGAGGTCACTGGAACATCCGTTTCAAGCCTTTCGTGTAAGAATGATGAAAAAGCTGCAATTAAAAGGGCTCAAAAATGAAGCACAGAAACTGAAAGTAAATTGGCGTTTCTTAACTAAAAACAGACGGAATATTAAAAAACTTGGTGTAGTTTCCGTGCACCTAAATTCCCACTTCTTACAGAAAGTTTAGACGAAGAATTTAGAAAAAACTACAAAATTTACTCAAATATAACGAAGGTATACGAAGTGCATTGATTTATCCCCATACCAATGACAAAATAGAAGCTAAGAATACCCATATTAAACAATGAAACGTGTATCTTATGGATTTAAATCATTTGATAACATGAGCATTTTTTATTTGACTTCTAGCATTCTTTCTTCTTTTAACATAACTTTTTTCTTATTTATCTTCCAAATCTTGGATGGCCTCTTTTTTTTCTTCAAACCAAACTGCACCAACCAACTCTTGCCCAATTTCAAACGATAGCAATCCCCTGGTAGATCGGTAAAAGTGACTTGTCCGGTTTGATCTGTTAGTTCTTGATAGGCTTTTCCATTACGCCGCAGGGCTTTTTTCCCTTTTTTATCATAGAGTGCGATTGGCGTATGTTCTGCCACGCCTTCTAAGCAAACAGTGAAATCAAAACGCACTTTCCGCAATCGGTAACGGGCGATCACATGATACAATTGATAAATAGCGGCTAAGATCAACAGGGCCGTCCCCGCCAAGATAGCGATTTGTTTCAACTTACGAAAACGATCGCCTTTGACTTGTTTTTTCTCGGCAGCCGGTGTATATGGCACGCGTTTTCCTGTGACTAACAAACGGTGACTATTGATCATATAAGGGGTACAGGTCATGAGCGTCACCAAGTCTTGGCCTGGTTCGATCTTTAAAACCGAAGTCTGATCTGGCGTCACGACTTGGCTGTCAAACACTTCATAAGCCAAGGTTTCCCCTAAGACATTTAGCAGAAAAATATCACCGTTTTTAAGCTCCGGCAGATTGGTGAAGAGTTCCCGTTCTGGCAAGCCACGATGAGCCGAGATCACCGCATGGGTACTTGCGCCACCAACAGGAAAGGACGTGCCATCTAGGACCGTCGCACCTTGTTCCAATAAATCATCATTGGTCGTATCAAATAGCGGTAACTCAATGGCCAAATCAGGAAGATTGATGGTCCCAATCAAATGCTTTTTGTAATAAGCAGCTGAAACCGTACCGCCATTCGGATTCGCAAACGGATCGGCACCCGGAGATAACCCGCTGTCGCTCAATTTATTATTTTCTTCCGCCAGTCGCTTGCGTTCGGCTTCAAATTCTTTCTGGCTTTCCTTCAAATAGCGATCGACGCGCACTTGATCGATCACATTATTCAACGCATCGACATAAAAAGGATAGAGCATGGTCAAGATGCCGACCAAAAAAATGAGGATGATCGCAATTTGCGAGATCACTTGCCGATTTTTCTTCATTTTTTCGCTCCATTCTCCAGATAATAAGTAACTTTCTTACCTTGCTTTTTCTTCGTGACGCTGCTTAAAACAAACTGCCGATCTTTTAAACGGCGGACCTTGCCCTTAACTGGTTTTGTCGACCCATCGATCGCCTTGGCATAATAACGACCCCCTCTGATCTCAGGGAAAGACACCCATCCATCCACCTGGCTTACAGCAACTGGTTGGTTAGTGACATCTGTTGCCCAGCGTTTTTTACGGACTAAGGTAAAAGTCACGCCTGCTTTGGGTTGACCATTTTCCAATAAGTAAAAACAAAAGTCATAACTGTGTTTGCCACTTTGATAATAGACGAACTTGCGATACATCCAATAGAAAATCATGGCAAAGAAAAGCGGGATCAGTAGTAAATACAAGCGAAAACGCCGTTCGACCGCTTTTTTGGTACTGGTCACTTCCTCCGCCATTTCCTCCACATAAGGCACACGGTGTCCAGTGACTAATAAACGATGGGTATTGATGCCATAAGGTGTACAAGTCAATAAGGTCACCAAGTCCCGCCCCGGTTGGATGACCACCTTGTCGATATCCGACGGTAAAACGATCTGGATGTCATCGACCGCATAAGCCAATTTTTCCCCAGCAATGGTCAAATAAAAATCATCGCCAATCACCAACTTTTCTAAATCTGTAAAAAGTTTACGTTCCGTCAAGCCACTGTGGCCTGAGATCACCGAATGGGTACTATCGCCACCGATCGGATAAGACGTTCCTTGTAGAATCGTCGCGCCTTTTTCCAAAAGAGCAGCATTGGTTTCATCAAATAAAGGTAAGCTGACCGAAATTTTTGGAATATAGATAGCACCCACGGTATGCTCTTCATAATAGGCTTTACCCGGATCTTTGGCATCATCGACCGCATTTTCAAACGGGTCTTCTACCAGTCCCATGCCAGGAATATTGGTCATGTTCTTACTTTCAGCTAGCTCTTTATTTTTTTCGGCCATTTCTTGGTGCCTTTTTGCTTGTTCTTTGGTATTTGTTGCGGCCATCTCAGCCAAGTTTTTTTCCATCATCTTTTGGTCATAATAGGAATTCACCGCATTGGACAAAAAGGGATAGCTGAAAATAATGGCACCGGTCGTAAATAAAATCGCCATTAGCAGTTTTAAAATCAAATTGATCCGTTCATTTTTTTGGCGCTGATCCATGCTTGCACCTCCTTCTCCCTATTTAAAAGAAAGAAAAGGCAACTTCAAGAAATGAAGCTGCCTTTTGCTATTTTAAAACTATATCTTAGACTTCAGCTTGTGTTTTAGATTTCTTGAACCAAGCGTAAGCACCGATCATAAGAGCAGCACCGATAAGTAAGAAGGCATAGATCCCGTTACCACCTGTTGATGGAAGCAGACCTTTAGGCGTGTTAAGAACAGACTTTAGTTCTTGACTGCCATATTGACCGTGTTCAACAGTGAAATCGACATCTTCATCAAGTAACACATATTTATCACTTGAAGTCGCTTTTTCTTCTAATTGATAGTCACCATTTTTCAAACCAATTACTTTCAACTCACCTTTGTCGTCAGAAACGATTTTCGTTGCTTTTGCTTCATCAGTCGTCCATTCTTTAAAGATATATTCACCTTTAGTGTTTTTAGCATCTTCAAATATTGCAAAGTTAGAGTCTTGTTTTACGACAAATTCCGCACCAGATAAGGTTGCACCAGATTGTGAATCTTTTTTGACGAATTTATAACCACCTGTACCAAATTGTGTTGGAGGTGTAATTTTATCTTGAGGGTTGTTACCAATTGTTACTTGGGCACTATTGTTTACTAAATCGTCAGGATTTACTTCAGCAGTTAATTTCATTTTGTAAGTAGCAATCAATTGACTACCAGCTAATTTTCCTACATTTTCACTTTGTTTCAAAGTAACAGTAAATCCGCCAGTTGCAGAATCTTCAGCTAATTCATAGTCAGTTCCAGCTACTAAACCAGTTGCTGCAAAAGAATCTTTTACATAAGCAAGTCCAGCAGTTGGCGTATCAGTTACAGAGTAAGTGACGCCATCTTCCAGAATGTCCGCAGGAATATTTAAAGTTAATTTATATTCGATTTCATCGCCAGTTGTAAGGTTATGATATAAAACATTTCCATCAGCATCCTTAACTTCAGTGAACTTATCTAAATTGGCAACTTCTTTTTTATCAGTCTTGGTTTCGTTCTTTGGATAGACTTGAACGTCGGTATTGATTGTATCTGAATATTTGCCATCTTTAAACGTATAGATTGGCATTGCTAAAACGATTGGAGCGGCTTTTGTCGTTACGGAAACATTGCCTGGCGTGCTTGTTTCAACAAACATATAGACTTTATCTTTGTCGCCGTCTTTTAAAGCAAGTCCTTCAAAAGTTGTTTGACCATTGGCATCCGTTTTTTGTTCTGCTTTTGCTACAGTTGTGTAATCTGACGCATTATCAGCAATTTCTTTTGTTGCTTCTGCTTGTGACTTACCACCTGCAATCAGAGCAAGATAAGCATCTGTTACATCATAGGCTGTAAAGCCGGCTCCTTCAAGTGGATCTCCACCAAAGTCCATTTCTTCCCCAGTATTTTGCATGGAACCTTGTGCTGGAGCTTCGCCATCTTTCCAGATTCGTTTGTTGATCGTTACATTTGTCGTTGTTGCTTCAGCAGCACTTACTGTTTTCGCACCAAACACGCCGGTGAATAAAGGTACTACAAGTAGTGCTGCAAAAAGTGTTTTCCATAATTTCTTCATTTTCTAATTCCTCCTTTATTTTTTGTACAATATTCCAATAGACCTTAGTCTTTTGTACCTTTGATTAATTGTTTCGTACAGAGTGTTTCCGCCATAAAATGATCGCCGTACCGATCAAAAGAATCCCCAATATACCTAGGAAGGATTTTGCTTCACCTGTTTGTGGAAAGCGTTTCTTCGGTTTACTTGGTTTTTTAGGTTTAGTTGGTGTCACTGGCTTTTCAACGATTGTTCCCACATTTTTAGGATAAAGGTGAACGGTAGCTAATTCTTTGTCCGTATAGGTTTTACCGTCTGTGCTCATTTCATATACTGGTAAAGCCACTACTAAGGGTTCGGCCGCTTTTTCGACTTTTACCTTTTCAGGATCAGGCAATGCCGTTTCAACAATCAGGTAAACCGCATTTTTACCGCCACTGCTTTTAGGTAGTTGGGTAAATTTGATTGTGCCTTTTTCATCAGTCAGGCCTTGTTCTCTGATAATTTTTTGATAATCAGCAACATTTTCTTGAATCATTTGAATAGTTGTTGTTTCGTCAGAGCCTTTGACCAATTTATAATAATCCTCTGTAATGTCATAAATCGTAAAGCCGACCCCTTCGATTGGATCTTTGATATCTTGATCGGCCGCTCCCGTATTTTGAATAGCTGCATCAGGTGCTTGGTCCCACAATTGTTTGTGGATCACAATATCGATCGTCCCGTCATCCGCAAAGGCTTGTTGCCCCGTAAAGATCCCTACCAGCAAAGTTGAAAGAAGTAAGGTGATTTTGATGAACAATGATTTATTCTTCATCTTAGTTCAACTCCTTTCGATTACGGTAGAAGTAGCAGATCGTAAGAGCACCTGCTGCTGTGACAAGAGCTAAGGCTACTATAATGAAAGTCTGTACACCTGATCCGCCGGTTGCTGGCAGTTGTCCTTTGGGTGTATTAGCAACCGTCAATTCGATGACGTTATTGTCCTCATCTTTTAGATTTACTTTGATAGCATCTTTATCAAGATCCTTACCATCATAAGTCACGTCGCCGACAGTTCCGTCCGCATTTATAGTGACCTCGAAAATCCCTTCTAAAAGGACAAACCCTTCTGGTGCTTTCGTTTCTTTGATAACGTAAGTTCCTGGACGAACACCGTAATGATTACCCGAAGCATCTAAAAACTGACCCGTTCCTTCATCATTGGTCTTCAGAGTAGCCAAAAGCGTATTGGAATCCTCTTTTGTGGCTAAGCTGAATTCAGTATCTGCTAATGGTTTGTTGCTTTGCGAGTTCTTTTTAAGAATTGAAAAGTCAAAATCACGCAGTTCATTGTATTTGATTAAAACAATCTTATTATCACTCGTTAAATAGAAACCATCTGTCGTTGGTTTTGAGTTAGCGGTGATTTCTTTGCCATTTGCATCAAGTAGTTTCCCAGCGCTATCGATTTGGAACTTAAAGACTGTATCGTCTTTCTTATAGCCTGTCGGTACCTTCGTTTCTTCCAAGCTGTAATAGCCTGGTGCCAGGCTAGCAAAAGATTTGGCATCATTTCCGATCAAATCATCACCGACAACTTTACCATCATTCGTCCACTTATCGTCATATTGCTTCAACGTGAACTTCGCACCGTCTAATGTTTTACCACTATCTTTATTATATTTTTCAACCAATAAAGGACGTTTGGTAAACTCATTTTCAATGGTGTACTTGATAGTGTTGTCTTTGATTTCAATACCCGTTACAGCATCGTTGATGGTTACTTTACCTTCTGCACTAACGTTGACTTTCCAACTAGTTGTAGTAGCCGTATGTCCAGCTGGTGGTGTAACTTCTGTCAATGTATACTCAGTATTTAATTGCAGCTTGTACTTATCATCAGACAACGTATAGGTTCCATCCCCGTTGTCCTTAAGTTCAACGCCTGCATTTGGCAAACTACCTCCACTTAGTTTAAAGACTGCTCCTTTAAGAGGTGTCTTTCCTTGATCAGAAATTTTAGTGATCTCTAAAGCAAGTGGTGTGTAGATTTTTTTATTGGTCCAAATGGTTTTAGCAGCATTACTTGAAGATTCATAGCCATTGACCGTTGCTTCTTCAAAGCTATAAGCAAAATCTTTCCCTTTGTTGTTGAATTGTGGCAACCAAAGCGATTCAGTAGCTCCTTGTGTTTCGGCTACTTTTTCAATATTGGTCTTTTCCCAGACATTAGTATCTGTAGCAACATCGCTTTTAGAAAGACGAATAAAACCTTGCTTCCAAGAATTGCTCTCTGTGGTATCTTTTCGGTTCAAGGTGAAATCAAGAGAATCGGGACGTTTACTCGTATCCTTATCGTATTCTTCCCAAATCTTTTTCAGATCAAGTTTCACCCCCGGTGCCTTTGCGGAAGGAACGCCAAAGTCTACTTTATTATCCGGATTGTCTCCGTTTGGTGTCAAAGTTGTTTGACCATTCATCGGATACCATTTTTCCGGCGTGAAATCTTTATCTTCTGTATTGATACGCACTTGATAATGGATCTGAATTTCTTGATCTTTGCCTAAGTTCAACTCAGTAGTGGTCACTTTACCATTCGACTGGTTTACGGTCGGTAAATTCGTTACAGCACTATTCCCTGTACTGATGCTCTTCACAGTTGGAGTGCCTTCATAAGAGAACTGATCACCCAAAGAATCATTGATCGAACCATTGACTATGGTGTTGAAAGATTTCACTACATTTTTAGCTTGTTCATTCAAATAATCAGAAACATCGTCTGTTGTTTCAGCATCTTTGTATTTACCCGGTGTAGCGATAAGACTTGCTCTATCGCGAACTTGTTGTTCGGTTAAAAAATTTCCATCCTTACTCAGCTGAATTCCCAGCGTGTGGATAGTTAAGCCCGCATCTTTGGCGATTTTAGCTGCCCCTAATGTGGCCGGCCAAGTACTATCAATATTTGTTCTATTTCCCCGAGAACCAACCGCATAACTAGGATTGAGTTTAGAGGTAGTGCCTGGTTCATCCAATCCATTACCAAATTCAGTAGCATAGGTAGTCCCATCAATCGTTTGCGCAGCGGTTACCTTCTTAGAAAAAGTAGGAACCCCATCGGTCAATACGATCATCATTTTGTTTTCATTGGAGCTTCCCGCAAGCATCTGCTGACCTTGCTCGATCCCGATTTGAGTGTAAGTGCCTCCTGTAAATTTTGGTTTTAAAGTATCATTGATTGCATTTATATGACTAGTATCCGAAACTTTACCTATCGGTACAGTAAGATAACCGTTAGCCCCTGTTACATATCCTGGACTAGAAAATCCGACTAAACCAACATTGACGTAATCCCCAATGCCTGCGTCTTTAATGGTTTGCAAGAAATTTTTCACACCATTTCTGGCTGCACCAGCACGATCATTCCAGCCGTTACTTTGACTCGATTCCATACTTCCTGACATATCCACTACCAAAACAATATCAACTGGTTTGATATCTTGTTGCTCATTACCTTTTACATTCAAATATACATCGTAAAGCCCTGGTTTACTCGTTTCTTTGGCATACTTCCGAATGGCAAAATCTGTTTGTTTTTCACCATACTGGATATAAGAATGTGTTGTGTCTGATGGATCGCCATTCCAGCTAGTTACACCATCCCAAGTGGCAAAGTTGCGTTCCTTGTTCCCTTGGTGGTTGATCACATTTGTTTGCCCAGCTGGTTGCCAGCTATTAGTCGGATAAGTTCCTTTTGTGGCATCTGTCGTATATTCTGGCGCAATATTGCTGTAATTAATGGAAGAAAATGCACTTATTCCACTAAGATATTCAAGATTGCTAGCGCCCACTGTTGCCGGCGAGGCATTTATCTCATACGACGTTGCTTCACTGGCTTCTTCCGTTTGTGTCGTCGTTTCGGTCGCTTGGCTACTAGTGGTTTCTTCAGCTGTTGTCTGAGAAGTAGCACTTACTTCTGTCGTTTTTTGTGTAGCCACTGCTGGTAATTTCAACGCATGCGGACCTTCTACCGCACTAGTCAAAATATTCTTGTTAATAGTGACAGCTTGTGTTTCATCCGTTTTTGTTGCATCGGCTTGAATTTCAAGAGCTACCTTGGAGACATTTAGCACCGTTGTAAATGAAAGAGAACCCTGCGATTGTTTCGAAAAATCTTTTTCCGCAAACCATTGGTCATCATTAGTAGCAAAACTGGCATCTTCATTAAAAGCTATTGCTTCTCCATCAGCCGTCACTTTAAATTTCAGTGCTTGATCATTGCCATCACTTGCTACACTTTTTTCATATTGAAGTTCCCAGTTTAAAGAATTTCCATCTGATGAAACAGAGGAAATGACTTTTAAACCCGCTTGATCTACAATTTTATCCGGCTGGATTTCTATCGCATGTGCGATACTTGAACAAGCAGTCAAGATTGGCGGGATAAAGCCCATCAAAATAGCAACCATCATAAACCAGACCGATTTTTTCTTCTTCATTTCTTCCCTCCTCTAAAAAACATGATATCTATTCTTAAACAAAATTTAAATAGTACTACCTAAGATTTGATACTGCCATCTAAATTATAAACAATTTATAGCGATAATACTACTATTAACGCTTTCACATTCCTATGCTTTGCTGTATCCGCCACTGTTTTCATGCAACTTTTATGATGTCTTGATAATAAATGACTACTCTAAGAAGAAGCGCACCCACGACTAAACTGAAAACGAGCCGTAACACTAAGGAAAAATCTTTTCCAATATCTTCAACTCACTTGAGAAGGCACTTACCCTTCAATTCCGATTTTCACAGAGATATTGTCTAGCAGAAATAAAAATGGATAGGTCGCTTTTATCGTATAAGGTACCGTATCTCCAAACACTTCTTTTTACCCTAATGATGAATTTTGTATCATATACTAGCCTTGAAATTGTTTATTTGAGTAATCTTTGAGCTCTGCAAATGCTTCAGCTGTCAATCCACTTTTCTGTTCAATCTGATAATTGACTTGTTAGTGATAAGTAGTGATTGTTTGAATTCGATATCCGAAGACAACAACACTCAAAAAAACGTTACAACCTTGTTGAACATCATACCTAACCGCGAAATAATAAATACATGATCGGGTAGGGATATACAAAGGTATTGATACTCATAGTCAGAAAGACCTCCCCCATATTATTGCGTTTGCGATAACAATACTACTCTTTCTTAAGACCAGCAAGCAAAGCGGAGAAAAGAAGGAACGTATCATAGATATAATGTAATAGGCAATTTGCACCTTTTAATTTCAGCCTGTATCGATCATGAACAGATCTGTTTGCACGCCGATCTTATTGGGATCTATCAAGCGTTTCAGTGCTGTCTGGATAAACGTGTATTCTTTTCCAAAAGCTTCTGAGATCGCAGCGAAATAAGCCCCCCGGCTTTCTTTTTTTAGCCGGATAACGGAGCGCATCAATCCATGTATCGAAGCTAACATAATACCCCCATTACGACCAGCACGAACACGAAAATGAATTTTGTTCTCTTCTCTTAACTGCTTCAGTACTTTGTCCAGGGAACGTTTTGGGATCTTTAAACGTTCAGTTAACTCTTTTTTTGTAGAAATAATGTATGGTTGTTCTTCATAGGATTGCTCATTCAAATAGGACAAGAGATCTTCTGCCCATTCATGACTATGTGAATACTTGCGAACAGCTCTTTCTTTCTTGAATTTCCACCAACCCCGTTTTTTATTGAATAGCTGCTCTTCAGAAAGATTTGCATCGACCCACTCTTGGCATAATAGGACAATTTTTTCTCTGTGCGCTGCTTGATATTTTCCGGAGTAAGCGGAACGAATGATTCTGGTTAATTCTCGATCAGATAAAGGGTTAGCCAAGCGGTCATTGAATTCTAACATCGTCAATTCACATGCTTCTACTTCGTATCCTGACGAAAAGTATGCCAAAGACAAGGTGAATATGACATTATTTCGACCATATACGCCCTTTTCACCTTGTATTTTTTGACTTTTTAGCAACAGCTGGAACCATGGTTCATCGACTTGACGAAATTCTTGAGTAGATGGTAATACAAAAACGTTCTTGATCTCCGCTTTTTTGTCCGCATCTTCTCTCATTGACCAGTCGATCCATTCTTCAAAACTATAGCGATACTGTGGTTCAAAGAATAAAACATTCTCTTCAGAAGGCATCCTTGTGATCCCAAAATGATTGGCATTTACATCAACAGGAAACCGATAATCATTTGAAAATTTGTTTCTTAGATTTTTTGAGATCATTTTGGCCACATTGATCACTTTAAAATTTGATTTCTTCGTCACGTATGCAGGCTTGTCTAGTACATAGAAAGCTTGAAATCCATGCGGTGTACGTAGAATCATTGTCGGCATAAAGCCGATCTCGTGACTGGCCAAGATAATTTCTCCATAGTCAAAGTTTGGATCCAATGTGTCAAAATCAACAAAGAATGTATTGATTTGACGTAAATTGTCCTCAGAATGGCCTTTTGTAAACATTCTGGCTTCATCAGCATACGTTCCATAGCGAAATACATTTGGTGTCCAATGAGTGAATCGATTATTGTTTTCGATCACCCCTTCTTCTGAAGTGATCACTAGTCCAATCCCCTCGATCATGTGTTCCTTTGAACGGTACGCAAAAATAGCCCCCTTCCCCGACTGATCACTAAAAGAGACCGGTTTTAGGTGGCTGTTTTTATATTTGAATTTACGGATACCATTTTGTAATACCGTCGAATATACGACATCCAAAGAAGCTGCCATGACTGTTATTCCTTCCCAAACTAAAAGAGAACACAAATAATCTTAAAGATTTGTGTTCTCCCAATAGCTTAGAAGTCTCAAAGGAACGACAAAATAAGCGTATATATATTGAGTTGCTCGTCAAAAAATGGTAAAATAAACCTATAGGTTCGGATTGGTAGTCCGAATAGATTTATTCAAATCACATAAGTGGTTTCCAGCCACTTACATAATTTCCATGAGACGAACGAGAACACATAGTTGTTGTATGTGATTCAGATGAAAGAGTGACCCAATTCACTTTTTTATCCGTCTCTTTTTTTATTTTTATTTTTTTCAGTTCTATAAATACAAACATAGCATATCTTACTTTTTCCATCTTGTAAACTCTTATTTTTTATAATTTAATATAGTTATTGTCGCACAAACCTATTAATATCAACAATTACCTTAGGCATTAAAACACTTAAGTACTTAAGTGTTTTGATGCTTTTTTTCAGTACTTAAGTACTATGACGTTTTAAAGTTGCATTTAATTGCTGTTAAATCACATTCTAAACATAGCCGAATTAAAAGTACTTAAATACTAAAGTTTCTATTGACTCGTAACTTTCTAGGTGGTATTATTATATTGCATACAAGTATTTTAACACTTTAGTACTTAACTTAAGGAGGTAGGAAAATGAAAAAAAATCGATCGAATTCAGCAGAAATTATTTCGCTAGTTAAACAAATAAAAGATCTCGTTGGTGAAAAAGGTGGTCCCATTGTAATTTCTGTTGCAAATCAAAAAGGTGGCGTTGGAAAAAGTGCTACCGTAGATAATCTAGCTGAACTGTTTGCTAGTTTCGATCTTATAACAGATATCGTAGACATAGACGCACAGTCAAGTATAACTAACCTAAAAACTGATCTTAGAAATATCATCGATGAAAATCTACCAGAAATGACTCAGGTAATGCTAGAGGAAGAAACGTTAGAGAACATTACTTATCAGATTAAGAATAATCTATTTATTTCCCCAACAACCTTGCGTCTATCAGATGCCGAACTTAACCTAGTTAGCGCTACATTAAGAGAACTGATTCTGAAGAAGAACATAGAGAGCCTTGAGACAAAATTTGATATTATTTTGATTGATTGCCCTCCTTCAAGAGGACTGCTTACTGTAAATGCTCTTAGTGCATCAGATTACATCTTAATTCCTGTTCAGTCCGAGTACCAAGCTCTAGTAAGTATAGAGTTGCTTTTTTCTACAATCAATAAAGTTAAAAATTCAATTAATCCTAATCTAAAGGAACTTGGCTATGTAGTCACTATGGCAACTAATACAAACCACAGTGACGAAATTATTGAGGAAGTTAAATCTGACGATAAAGCGGAAGTTATTTCTATCATCGATAGAAGCATCGTAGTATCCGACGCTGGCGTTGCTAACATGTCAGCTTACGAATTTGATTCAAATAATAAAGCTGGCATTGCATACTATAATCTTGCAGTGACAGTTCTACAGAAAATAGTATCAGAAGGAGTTGTATAAAATGGCTAAACGTGTATCTATTAAAGACAAAAATATAGCTAAAACAAATGATATCGACACACTATTTCCTACTTCAAAACCACAAACTTCCGATCAAAATGGAACTAAAAAGAAAATTAATATTCTTAGAAAAATTGAAGATATAATTTCATATTACAAAAATTTTAAAGGCGGTAAGCAAGTTTCGATATACTTGCCTGAAGAGATTCATCGAATGGTTAAAATGAAAGCCGCACAAGACGATCGAAATATGAAAGACGTAATGAAAGATTTAATTCTCGATAACTATCTAACTGAGTCAGAAATTAAAGAAGCCTACCGTTCATACGTTGATAAATTAGAAGAAGATAGCAAATAGACATGAGACACTTTAGTACTAAAACATTTTTATTGTTTAGTGCTAAAGTGTCTTTTTCATACCATCATCATAACACGAACTTTTTAGTATTAAAGTACTTAACCATTTAAGTGCTTAACCATTAAAACGTTTTGCTACTGACTTCTTTCGACGAAGGCAATCGAAACTTCGTAATCTTTATTTTTTTGATTAATTTTAGAGGGACTCCGCAGTTTATTATTGTATTCAGACTCTTTAATATTTAAGGGTTTAAGTACTTTATAACTAAAACACTTAAGACCTTTGGGACTTACGGAGTATATTGTTTTAATTATCCAAACTGTGGACGTCCATCTATTTAAACACTTTGACACTTTGGTATTTTGACACTTAACCATTAAAACCGCAATGATAGCATTTTGATCTGTTCTCTTGACTTAATTAGCGAACATATGTTCTAATACGGTATATAAAATGTATCTTTTTTTTAGAAAAGGTGATTTATCATGGTTATGCAATTTGGCGTAAACCCAAGGTTTGACTATACTAAAGAACCCTCACGAGATATTCTCTGTATCGACTGTAAGTCATTTTATGCATCCGTAGAATGCGTAGAAAGAGGACTAAATCCTTTAAAGGCAAAGTTAGTTGTCATGTCCTATCCTTCGGACGATCCTTCTCAGCGAGGAAGTGGGCTAATCCTGGCATCGAGTCCGGCCGCAAAAAAAGCCTATGGAATTTCTAATGTCAGTCGATCACGAGATCTTCCTTTTCCGTATCCGGAAGACCTCGTGATTGCACCACCGAGGATGGCACTATATATGAGAAAGAATATGGAGATTAACAATATTTACAAGAAGTATGCTGACGAGCAAAATCATTCCGTATACAGCATCGATGAGAGCTTCGTGGACGTCACAGACTCATTAAAGCTGTTCGGTGCAAAGGACGCAAGAGAGCTGGCGAGAATGATTCAAACAGACGTTTATAGACGAACTGGAATCTTCACAACAATCGGGATAGGTGACAATCCGCTCTTGGCCAAGTTCGCACTAGACCTCGAAAGCAAAAAAAATTCAGATATGAAAGCAGAATGGCGCTATGAAGACGTTCAGCAAAAGCTTTGGTCTGTAGAAAACATTACAGACGTGTGGGGTATCGGACGTCGTACAGCAATCAGACTGAACCGAATGGGCATATTTACTATTCATGACCTGGCACACGCAAATTACTATCAGCTGAAGCAAAATTTTGGTGTCTTAGGTACTCAACTGTATGCACACAGCTGGGGCATCGATCGATCATTCTTAGGTCAGAAATACAAAGTAAAATCTAAGTCGATAGGGAACAGTCAGGTCTTAAATCGGGACTATACACGTCGAAAAGAAATAGAAATTGTAATCAAAGAAATGGCCGACCAAGTAGCAACTAGGTTACGCCGTACAGGAGCGAAAGCTGAGGTAATTTCTTTATGGATCGGTTTTTCAATGGGTTATGTCGATCGATCAGGAAGTCGAGGGTTTCACCAGCAAATGAAGGTACCAGCAACCAATAGCAGCAAACAAATAGCAAACTACTTACTGCAGATATTTGATCGTCATTACAAGTACCAGGATATTCGAAATGTAGGAGTAAACTGTTCAAAGCTCGTTTATTCTAATGCTTTGCAGCTTGATCTCTTTGAAGATCCGGACGAACAAGTAAAAGACTTAAAAATCGATTATGTGGTAGATACGATACGCAAAAAATACGGGTTTAAGTCGATCGTTCATGCAAATAGCATAATGGAAGGTGGACGTGCGATCGCTCGCAGCAGCCTTGTCGGAGGGCATGCAGGTGGTATGTCTGGACTTGAAGGTGCTGAAGGTCATGGTAAAACGTACTAAGAAAACTTTTACGGACTATAATCAATACAGAGATCGACCATTCGGATTGAAGTGGGCAACGGCTTACGCCATGGATGATCTTATGAAAGGTGTCTTAGAAAACGAAGCCTGGGCTACAAAAGAAGTTGTTGGTTTGGATTTAATGAACCGTGAGGAAATCGACGCAATTCTATCGGAATCGTTCCTTTATCACAAGCCTATATCGCTGCAATTAAACACTAAAGACGAATTTGGGCGATTTTTGGATCCTGTCGAAGGACAATTTCTTGGTGAAGCATATGAAGATTATTTTGTACTCAATGAACAAGCGATCAATTGGACAGATGTCCGACATGTATCCATAAAAAAAGAGGAAAAATGGTTTAAAGTTGATTATTTTCAGGACAGAGAGTCTTCTCGCAACAAACAAAAGAAAAAAGCGAGTAAAATAGAAAAAGAGATTGAGCTAATCAAAAATGAGTATTATCAGGACTTTGCAGATGATGATTGAAGATCATTGTCCATCATTTGACTTTGAAATCGCCTTAGAATAGCTCTCTGACACACGTTTTTTAAATAAATTAGAAAAGGAGGGGGAGAATATGTGTGGAAGATATTTTTTTGATTTATCTTCAAATGAATTAAGAAGCTACTATGACCACGTCGTTTTAAATACTACAGGTAAACATATTCGTGTTGGTTTTAATGAAATTTTTCCAACTAATTATATAGTAACACTAGGACTTAATCAGGATTCAAGAGTAGTACCAGGAATCACTCAGTGGGGTTTCCAAGGATTTAAGCCTGGTCAACTTATGATCAACGCACGTTCAGAAACAGTAGAAGAAAAGAAGACTTTTTCTAAAGCCTTCAGAGAAACTCGCTGCGTCATACCAGTCTCCGGATTCTATGAGTGGGATTCCGAAAAACGAAAACTATTGTTTACTGCAGGGGATAATGATGTTTTTTATTTGGGAGGATTTTATCGTGTGCATAAAACAGGTGCAGGATTTGAAACGGAATCGATTATTATGACGACAAAACCTAATGATTCTGTATCCCCAATACATGATCGTATGCCGCTTATTATTCAAAGAGATCATATAAAAGATTGGATCACAGATCTGGATTTCGCACGTAACTATCTTACAGCTGATATGCCAGAATTAACTCGTACTGAAGTAGCAAAATAAAAAAGAGCGGATCTTTTATAGATTCGCTCTTTTTTCATTGCTATGTTTAATTTTATCTAGTATCACTTCAAATGTTTCAAAGGTATCTATATCTAACTGACACAACCAAAGCAGATACTTCTTTTCTTTGTAACTCCAGTCAACAGCGGGGTAGGAGGAGATCAGATTTTTGTATCTAGCTTTTTGCTCATTTGAAGCTAGTTGCCAACGCCTTTCAAATATTTTTTCTTCTTCCATGATTAGCGGCCCTCGGTTACTAAATGATACTACTAACTATACTCTACGTCGTTTAGTGTGTAGTAATTCAAATCTAAAGTGTAATCTACTGATTCAAAAATTAAGGCTTTCCCATCATATTCCACTGAAATTTTACAGATAAAAGGTACGTCATGTTTTTCAAATGCTTTCCCATAATGAATTTTAAAATAAGATTTTTCTTCTGAATCCCAATAGGATTGTTCTTCATCCATTTCTTTAATTATAACCTATAAAACTACTAAAAGATAAAATATATTTGCACGTTTAAAGTGTACCCAAAATAGACACACATAAGACGTTGTCTTTTCGCTTTTTTTAATGTAGATTATAAGTGTCTATTAAATGCGCTGAGAAAAGGAGTGAAAAAGGTGAAAGTAGGCTATGCACGTGTATCCACCACCGACCAAAACTTAGACCGACAGATGGAAGCCTTGGAAAGAGCAGGGGCGGAAAAAATTTTCCAAGAAAAAATGTCCGGAAAAAGCATGACCGAACGACTAGAGCTACAAAAGGCTCTTCAATTTCTGCGGGAGAAGGATACTCTGATTGTAGAATCGTTGGATCGGTTAGGACGAAACTACGATGATATTGTCCAAATGGTTCAGAAGTTGGATCAAAAGGAAATAGGACTCATTGTTTTAAACTTACCTATTTTGAACCAAGAGATTGGGGATCCAAATCTCCAAAAGTTGATCCGAAACATGATTGTACAGCTCTTGTCCTGGACGGCTCAAAATGAACGTGAAGAAATCAAGCGTAAGCAACGACAAGGAATCGAAATAGCTAAACGGAAAGGCCACTATAAAGGCCGGCCGGTGAAGTATTCAGCCAATGCAAAGAATCCAAAAGATCGCATGACGTATCAGGTAATCGTGAATAAGTTGACGCAAGAGGAACCAATTAAACAGATTGCGGAAGACACGGGGGTAACAAGGGATACAGTTTACCGGATCAAGAAGGAATTGACTGATACAACAGCTCCTTCCCCCTTTGTATAGTGTGAGAGTAATTTGAAAAAAACATCGTAAATTAGTAAATTAGTAAACAAACAAATTAATAAACAAGTAAATTAGTAAACAAATATACAAAAAGAGGAAATTATGACAAACGACCAAGCACAAGGCTATGTTTTATTAGCTTGCAAAGAGTTAGGCATCAGTAGAGAACAAGCCGAGCAACTAATTTACGCCATGGAAAGTCAATTTGATTATTATGCAGAACAAGAAGCGAGAGAAAAAGGCTTCGACTGGCTTTATGATCGAGAAAAATAAAAAAACATATTATGGAAATGTTGTTTATGAATCTCAACCCGAAAACTGAACACTCAAAAAAAAAGAGTGTTGTAAGTTTTCGGGTTATTTTTATGCAAAATTTTCGGTATACTCTATTTGAGTTATACAGAAGGGAGTGGACAGGATGAGTAAAAAGATATATAGCCAAGCTGAGATTCAATCTTTAAGAAACAATCCTAATGTGAAAAGTGTGACAGAGAAAAGTATTACCTATTCATCAGAATTCAAAATAAAGGCCATTAAACAAAGCAAACAAGGCATGAAATCCACTCAGATATTTGAACTTGCTGGACTTCCTTCTCATTTAATCGGAAAAGGAAAATCCGATCAATCACTATCACGTTGGAAAAGATTATATAAAGATCACGGAGAAGATGTATTGTTACAAGAGACTCGTGGTTCAAAAAATAATGGTCCCTATGGACCAAGAGAACAATTATCGTTACAAGAGGCGCTAGACAAAGCAAATGCCCGTATAGCCTATCTAGAGGGGAATCTTGAACTAGTAAAAAAATTAGAACAGCACGAGAGGAGCGTGAAAAACGACAAAAGAAACGACTTAAGTAAACAAGAACGCTTTAGATTAATTAACCAAATTATTCGTGAGAATCAACTTGCTGGAATGGTGAATCATTTATGCGACCTTGCAGGGGTAAGTAAAAGCGGCTACTATTACTGGCTAAATAGTAGCGATAAACGTGCTGAGCGTGATCGAAATGATTGGGAAGATTTCCAATTGTTATATAGAATTTTTCTGGATAAGAAGAAGTGTGGGATTGATGAAATAAAAATGGCGTTAGAAACTGAATACGATGTAGTAATGAATCATAAAAAAATCAGAAGAATTTTGCGCAAGAATAACATCATATCATCAATACGAGCAGCGAAACCATACCGTAAAATGATGAAGGCAACCCAAGAAAATGCTACCAAGAAAAACCTTGTCAATCGTCAGTTTGATCAAGGTATCCCGTACAAAGTATTTCTCACAGATATCACTTATCTTCCTTATGGAAGTGGACAATGGGCCTATCTTTCAGCAGTTAAGGATGGTGCTACCGGTGAGATTGTTGCACATCACTTCTCAACTAGCTTAAAAATGAATTTAGTTTATGAAACGCTAGATAAATTAAATAATGTGATTAAGGATATGCCAGTAATGGAAAGGTATATCCACTCAGATCAAGGGGTTCATTATACCTACCCTGTTTTCCAGGAAAAAGTTCTTTATCGTCTCCATCCCTCTCACTTGGATTCTTTTTAGATAAATCAAATGAAACGGATGAATTACATTAAAATCGCTTAAAGGTATCTTTTTCAATATTCCTTTGTTGAGTTCCTCTTCAACAGCCATCTGATAAATAAAACTGATTCCTAAATCTTTTTCGACCAATTTTTTAGTTGCACCAATGCTCCCAATCGTCATAACTTTCGAAAAGCTGTCTAAGTGGATTCCTTTACTTTTTATAGCTGTCTCGAAAATCAGGCGTGATCCCGATCCTTCTTCACGGACTAGAAGAGGTGTAGAAAATAAGTCGTTAATGCTCTGTTCTTGTTTCCATAAAGAACTTTTTTCTGAACAGACAGCGATAAACGGTTCTTCAGCGATTTTCTGGAATTCAAATACAGATTGATTGAATTCTCCTTCCACAACCGCAAAATCAATTTTCCCATGTTCCATCAATTCGATCAAATGTTGGGTATTGTCTGTTACCATCGAGATATCGTGCACTGGATATTGGTTCAAATACGACTCAATTAGTCCAGGCATCATGTATTCCCCAATCGTCAAGGAAGCCCCAAATGAAAGGGTAGTGTGCTCTACAGTAGAAGTTAGTTGCTCTTCCACCTTAGCGATCTCTCTTTGGAGCAAATAAAGATCTTTTTGCAGCTGCTTTCCCTTAGCCGTTAATGATGATTGTCTCTTTTCATAATGAATCAGTTCAACCCCTAACTCCTGTTGCAAAGACTGAATATGCTGGGTGACAGCCGGTTGGGTAATGTGCAATCTTTTGGCTGTGGTCGTGTAATTCATTTCTTCTGTCAAAGTAAGGAACGTTTGGTACCGGTAATCTAACATCTAATGCCACTCCTCAATAACAATTTCTTATAAATATATAATAAATGATTATTTTATTTTATACAATCTTCGGTATACCATAATACTATAAATATTTGAAGGAGGTTTAACATGCGCGCAAAATTCAAAAGAAGCTATTCTATTTTACCCGGTCTTCTAATCAGTGTTTTGATCTCGTTAATCAGCCAATATCTATCTGCCCTTCTGCCAAATTTAGGAGCAGCACTGATCGCAATTTTTTTAGGAATTTTGTTGGGAAATACTTTTTTAAACAAGCCTTATTTTAAAAGAGGAACTAAATTTTCTGAAAAATCCCTCTTAGAATGGTCGATCGTGTTAAATGGAATAATCTTAGATTTTCAAATCATCAAGCAAGTTGGTTTTACTGGATTTATTTTTGTTATTCTTCAAATGGTTTTGACGATTTTATTCGCTTATTGGATCGGTCGAACTATGAAGTTCAATAAAAAAATGTCTTTGTTGATGGGTGCCGGCAATGCAGTCTGCGGCTCTTCTGCTATTGGTACTGTCTCTCCGATAATTGGTGCCGATAAGAAAGATAAAGCCATGTCCATCACTATAGTTAATGTAACAGGAACCATATTGATGGTCTCACTGCCTATTCTCGCTTCTGTTCTGTACCACAACGAAGTCGTTCAAACATCAGCTTTGATTGGAGGTACGATCCAATCCATAGGACAAGTCGTTGCTTCAGCTAAATTGGTGAGTATGGACGTCACTAATCTGTCTATAGTATTCAAACTTATGAGAGTACTCCTTATCATCGGAGTAGCCTTATCCTTCAGTAAACTAAACACTAAAGAGGAAGAACCGCTATTTTCTAAATCAGCAGTTGATTCCACATCTGCTGATTTGAAAAAAAATACAAACCTATTGACTATTCCCTGGTTTATTGTAGGATTTTTCATTTTATTCTTGCTTAGAAGTTTTCTACCCTTACCTTCTTTCATGATTCACAGTTCCGAAGTCATCAGTAATCAATTTGAGATTACTGCTTTAGCTGCAATTGGTCTTCAGGTCAAGTTCTCTGATATCTTGAAAGAAGGGCCTCGTACCATGTTATATGGCTTACTGATCGGCTGCTTCCAAATTATTCTAGCAATTGGTTTGATTTTTTGGCTGTTCTAGTTTAGGTAACAATAATTCAAAATAAGCAGCGACTGATATCAGCCGCTGCTCTTTCTTTTGAATTCACTTTTTTTACCACCCTATTGATGTGAAACTAAACACTCTCAGCGAATGAAATAACAGAGCTAATTAACATAATAATACAATTGTTTTTCAGGACTGATTACCTTAAAAGATCCGTCAGTACATTTGAGGGAACTGCTTTTCCTAAGTATTCTTATTTTAAAAGTATACTCAATCATTTTTAGGCATAAAAAAACAGAATGAAACTATTCTCTTTTTGATATCAACTAAACCCCATCAAAATATCCAAATAAATTATTTTTTTAATATCTCAATATGTAATTTTACATTCTTCATTGAATCATAGGTTCTGTTGCAAAGTTTTAAATAAAGAATAAAATCCCTTACGGTATCTATGATTTAAGCTGGGATTCCCAATAATACCTTGATTTCAGTACAGACCGAAAACCCGAAGAGAGTGCCTTCTTTTCGGGTTTTCTTATATAATCCTCGAATGGCTTCCATGCCTTTAATCGTGGTAGAGGCAGTGCGTAAACTTCGATAGAATTTATTGCGTCTCTTTACTGGACGATGGTCTTGTTCAATCAAATTATTCAGGTATTTAATGGTACGATGTTCTGTCCCTTGATAAAAGCCGTATTCTTTTAGTTTCTTAAAGGCACTTGTAATAGAGGGGGCTTTATCTGTGACTACAACCTTCGGTTCATCAAACTGCTTCACTAACCGCTTAAGAAAAGCATAGGCTGCTTGTGTGTCCCGTTTTTTACGTAACCAAATATCCAAGGTTAAACCATCTGCATCGATGGCTCGATACAAATAATGCCATTTTCCTTTAATTTTGATGTACGTTTCATCCATTTTCCATGAATAAAAGGATTTTTTATTTTTCTTTTTCCAAATTTGATAGAGTAGTTTGCCATATTCTTGCACCCAACGATAAATCATCGTATGAGAAACGTTAATGCCACGATCATATAAGATTTCTTGAACTTCACGATAGCTAAGGTTATAACGAAGATAGTAGCCCACGGCTACAATAATCACATCCTGCTGAAATTGCTTTCCTTTAAAATGATTCATCGTCATTCCTCCTGCTATCTTTTTCTA
>NZ_FNVY01000002.1 GCF_900104595.1 Enterococcus timonensis | reverse complement strand
TTTGTTACACTAGCGATTGCTCGCTTAAAAATTTTGTTGCTTTTTGGTTGTTTTGACTAATCAAAACGTCCTTACACAATTTGGTTCGTTTTCACTTTGTTCAGTTTTCAAAGGTCTACATTCACTTATTTGTCGCGTTAGCAACTTTTATATCTTATCAAAAGTAAAAGTGAAAGTCAAGAACTTTTTTATTTTATTTTTGAAGGAAGTTGAAAAGTTATTTCAGCGACTTTAATAATTTAACATAACAATAATTCTCTGTCAACGACTTTTTTTAATTTTTTTAAAAAAAATTATGAAGCGTTGCAAAGGTTGAGATAAGTTAGTTAATTACTCAAGCGACGTATTTAAATATACCAAGAGTTTGCCAAAAAAGCAACAATTAAATTACAAATTTTTATCTTTTTTTGAAAAAGCGGACGTTACTTTTCTTTGCAAGTATATAGTTCGATAATAATAGAAAAGGTAACCTAAAAACTCTTGAAACACACAAAAACGTTTGTAGTTTTCAAATAACGAAAAAGCTCGCCAATTAGGCGAGCTTTCGATTATGAATCTATTTCTTTTTTAGGGACAATTGGTAGAAAAATTCGGAAAACCGTGCCATAACCTAAAACACTTTCGGCATGAATTTTTCCTTTGTAATTATCAATCAGTTGTTTAGCAATGGCTAAACCGAGACCATTGCCTCCTTGGTTGCGGCTCCGTGCTTTATCGACGCGATAAAATCGATTAAAAATCTTTTCAACTTCATCTTTTGGAATCCCTTCTCCAAAATCTTGGATTGCTAATTCCAAATAGCGCGTCCCTTTATCCATCGAAATATGAACTTCTTTACGCTTAGTAGAGTATTTTACTGCATTGTCTAGAATAATAATCATCATTTGCTCAAAGTGATTACGATAAATGGCTACCGTTTCTTCTTGATCCAGCTCATCATCTAGCGTAAATTTAAAATCCGGGTACAGCAATTCAAAATTGTGATAAATTTGGTGGACAACTTCTTTAGCTTCTGACGTTTTATCGTAATATTGAATGTCTACTTGCTCGGCCCGGGACAAATCTAGCATTTCTTGAACTAACATCTTCATGCGGGAAATTTCTTGCAAGGAGGCGCTTAATGATTCTTCTAGTACTTCTGGGTCATCTTTCCCCCAACGATCTAATAATTTTAAATGTCCTTCGATAATCGCGACCGGCGTCCTAAGTTCATGAGAAACATCTTGCACGAATTGTTCTTGTTGTTCGATATAGCGCCGCATCCGTTCCATCATTTCATTAAAAATTTCTGAAAGGTCGGCCAGCTCATCGTGGGTGTTTAACACTGGTGCTTTAACCATAGATTGCGGGTCGCGCCGAATGGTATCCATCGTGTCGCGCAAAACTTTGACTGGTTTTAGGAAATAAGACGATAAGAAAAAGCCTAAGACTGAGCTTAGTAATAGCGAAATGACTTCTAAAATGATTAATGTCGTCAAAAGACGTTCTTGAATTTCAAAAAATGGCGACAAATCATAAAATGCTTGACCGTAACCAACTAAATTTTTAGCTTTTTGACTATAAATAGGAACAACAGTAATAAAACCAGTTTTGTCTTGTCTTGTGACAATAGTCGGTTCCTTTTTTTGAGTAGCCGCTAATTCCAGAGCCTCTCCTTGGGAATTAAAAATTAATTTGCCAGAGCGATTATAGACGTAGACCGATAATTCCGGCTGCGACAAATCCGAAACAAAGCTGTTGTACTCTGGTAAATTACTATCGGCATTCGAACTGCTTTGACTGCTTTGACTGTCTTGGCTATTTTGGTTTTCTGGATCCGTTTGATTATCCGGGCTAGTCTGGTTTTCCGGATTATTTTGGCTAGCACTATTATTAGGCATATACGTGTTGACTTCTGTCAGCTGATGGATGGCGCTTAAGTAAGTAAGTTCGCTTTCACTAACCGAAAGACGATCCACCAGTTGGTCCATAGTTTTTGCTAAATTATTCCGTTCCCGCCCAATCATTAAATTGGAAGTTGTTTTATACGTGAACACCGCAAAAATCGTAAAGACCACAAATATAAAGAAAGAACTTGCTAAGGCCCATTTAACTGTTAAAGAAGGGCCTTTAATTGCAAGTTTTTTCATTTTTTTTGCTATTTTTTTCATGAACGCATAACGTAACCGGTGCCGCGAACTGTTTGAATATAAGATTCTTCACCGGGAACATCAATTTTATTCCGCAAATAGCGAATATAAACATCCACTACATTGGTTTCCACTTCAGACTCATAGCCCCAGACTTTAGAAAGTAAAACATCGCGGGCTAAAACAACATTCACATTTTCCATTAAAGCTAAAAGCAATTCGTACTCACGCTTAGTAAGTTCGATCATTTCGCCACCCCGACGAACGACACGATTTTCTTTTTCAATTACTAAATCGCGGTAAGTAACCGTTGTTTGTTTGGAAGAATTTTTATCGCCTTCAATATCAATGCGGCGCAATAAGGCCCGCAAGCGCGCTAATAATTCTTCAATGGCAAATGGCTTAACGATATAATCATCGGCCCCGTGGTCTAAACCAGAAACCCGATCAATCACTGAATCACGAGCAGTCATCATAATAATCGGTGTGTTTTTCACTTGACGAATCCGTCTAGCAACTTCCAGGCCATTAAGTTCAGGCAGCATTAAGTCTAGTAAAATGGCATCCCAATCTTTTTCTAAAGCAGCTTCTAGTCCAGTCCGACCGTTAAATTGACTCTCCGTATTGTAGCCTTCATGTTTTAATTCTAATTCTACAAAACGAGCGAGATTTTTTTCATCTTCAATAATTAAAATATTACTCACAGCGGATTTCCTCTCTATGTGCGATTTAAAACCTCACCCCAGGGTTCTTGGTTGTTTTTAATCTTTCTCATTTTAATTGTAAACGAAAATTTAGAAAGTGCAAGCGAATCGGCTATTTTTTCTAAAAAAAAGAAGCATCGCGGCTTCTTTTTTTTAAAATATTTTATTGTTCTGTATACCAATCGTAATGGAAGGTTCCTTCACGA
Source organism: Enterococcus timonensis (assembly GCF_900104595.1). Classification (GTDB taxonomy): domain Bacteria; phylum Bacillota; class Bacilli; order Lactobacillales; family Enterococcaceae; genus Enterococcus_J; species Enterococcus_J timonensis. The sequence continues at coordinate 321,726 of NZ_FNVY01000002.1, read as the reverse complement.
TCATTTCTTTGATAAGTGTGGGCACCGAAGTAATCCCGTTGTGCTTGGATTAAGTTAGCTGGTAACACACTAGAACGATATGAATCGTAATAAGAAATCGCTGAAGCAAAAGCCGGAACCGGAACACCTGCTTGAACAGCAAGAGCTACTACGTCACGCAAGCTTTGATGATATTTTTTAGTGATATCGGTGAAATATTCATCCATCACTAAGTTCGCTAATTGCGGATTGCGGTCATATGCGTCGGTAATTTTTTGTAAGAACCGCGCACGAATAATACAACCAGCCCGCCAAATACTTGCGATTTGTCCAAATGGTAAATCCCAATCATATTCATCACTAGCCGCTTTTAATTGAGCAAAACCTTGAGCATAACTCATAATTTTTGAAAAATACAATGCTTGGCGAATTTTTTCTACTAATTCTGACTTATTGCCAGAAGCTTCGACACTCTCTGGTCCGGACAAAACAGTACTTGCAGCGACTCTTTCTTCTTTGTAAAAAGAAATAAAACGTTGGAAAACTGATTCAGTAATTAACGGCAGTGGCACGCCTAAATCTAGTGACGATTGTGAGGCCCATTTACCGGTTCCTTTATTAGCCGCTTCGTCTAAAATCACTTCGACAATTGGTTTGCCAGTTAGTTCGTCTTGGCGAGTTAAAATATCAGTCGTGATTTCAATTAAATAAGAATCAAGTTCGCCTTTATTCCATTCGCTAAAAATTTCTTGAATTTCAGCAGTATCTAGACCTAATACCCGTTGCAAAAGATCATAACTTTCGGCAATTAATTGCATATCGCCATACTCGATCCCGTTATGAACCATTTTTACATAATGACCAGCGCCATCGGGTCCAATATAAGTAACACAAGGTTTTCCATCAGGAGCGACCGCGGCGATTTGTTCCACAATATCTTCAATCAAAGCATATGCTTCTTTTTGTCCGCCAGGCATTAGTGAAGGACCTTTTAAAGCTCCCTCTTCGCCACCGGAAACGCCCATACCAATAAAATTAATACCGGATTTCGCTAAGTCGGCATTCCGACGCATCGTATCTTTAAAGAAAGTATTGCCGCCATCGACTAAAATATCTCCAACAGATAAAAGTGGCAATAATTCTTGAATCGTCGCATCGGTTGGCCCACCAGCTTTAACCATTAAAATAATACGGCGTGGCACTTCAAGAGATTTTACAAAATCTTCCACTGTATACGTTGGAAATAATTTTTTATCAGGATGTTCCTCAGCTACTGCTTTAGTTTTTGAGCCCGTCCGGTTAAAAAGACTAACAGAATACCCGCGGCTTTCGATATTTAAAGCTAAATTTTTGCCCATTACGGCCATTCCTACGACACCAATTTGTTGCAAACTCATCTTATATCCTCCTTTTAAATTATCTACGACTCATTATAGCCTAAATACAACGAATGCTAAACAAAAAAATCTCAAGCCCCATGGTTGGCTTGAGATTTTACTAAATAGCAAACTATTTAGTTGCAGCTTAATAAATTAAGCTTGTTTAGCGACAACTTCACTACCGTCGTATTGGCCACAGTTGGCACAAACGTGATGTGAACGTTTCAATTCGCCACAATTTGGACAAGGATTTAGACCTTGGATGGTCAATTTATAATGTGTCCGGCGTTTTGCTTTTTTTGCTTTAGAAGTTCTTCTTGCTGGTACTGCCACAACTATCTACCTCCTTAAAATTTCCTGCAGAAAACTGCGATTTCCAATCTAGAAAATTATCAATCTTCTAAAAGATTTTTTAATTTTGCTAGGCGCGGATCAATTTGTTGGTCTTTTTCAGCCTGACGTATTTCGTATTCATCCTCAGTGAGAACTTCCCAAAATTCGTCCTTCAGTAAATTTTTTCCGGCAATTTCTTCCGGCGTTAAAATTTGCGTTGGAATGGCTAATAAAAGATAATCTTCCACTGCTTCCACAAGATCAATTGTTTGTCCTTCAACGATAATTACTTCATCAGTTAAAGTGTCAGTCATCTGCGCTTGAGCATGTGTTAAGTAAACTTCATCGATGGTAAAATCCATCGCAAGTTCTACTGGTTCAAGGGAACGACTTGACGGAAGAGTGAGTGTTGCTTGAATTTGCAAATGAGCTACTGTATCTGATTTACTAGGAATCAGCAAACCGGAAACAACTACTGGCGTAATGTCCAGTATTTCTGGATAGCGCGCTTGTAAATCTTTTTTCACATCTAAGGTTTCCGAGATTTCTATCGGTTCTTGAATATGTTTAAGTAATTCTTGGACTGAAAATTTCATCGTTTCACCTCTAAGCAACATTAGCAATTATACAGGCTTGACTATTCCTTGTCAACGTAAAATTCTTGACGGATAAAAGACAAGCTTTTTTTAAAAATGAAGCTGCAGGTTAGCTTTCGGCTAATCCTGCAGCTCCATAAATTTATCTAGTTGAAAAAAATTAGATAGCTGTTACTTCGCCACGGTAAACAAGGCCCCGACGAGGATCGATCGTGATTACTTCACCATCAGTTACAACGCCAGTTGCATTTGCACCACCAACGATAACAGGAATATCTTTAGCAATTCCTACAACAGCTGCATGGCTAGTTAAGCCACCATCTTCAACGATTAAACCAGCAGCTTTATCAATCGCTGGCATATAATCTTTGTCCGTTGTTGGAACAACTAAAATGGCGCCTTCTTGCATTTTTTCATTAGCTTCTTGAGCTGAATGAGCAACAACAGCTTTACCATGAACAGTTTGTGTACCAACGCCTTGACCGTCTAATAATTTTCCACCAACAAGTTGAACTTTCATAATGTTAGTAGTGCCGCTTTCGCCCACAGGAACGCCAGCTGTAATTAAAATCAAGTCGCCTTCTTTAGCTAAGCCAGTTTCAACAGCTTTTTTAGTTGCTAATTCAAACATTTCATCCGTGTTAGCTGGTTTTTGAGCAACAGTGGAGTAAACACCCCAGTTAACTGTCAAACCACGACGCGTACGTTCGTCAAAAGTAACGGCTAAAATATCAGCATCAGGACGGTATTTAGAAATCATCCGTGCAGTGTAACCAGATTCAGTTGCAGCAACGATTAATTTCACGCCAAGATTTTTAGCAGCAGTAGCCACAGCAGCTCCTACAGTTTCAGTTACATCAGTTTTATCAAATTGATTGATTTCATAGCTCTTTAATTCGCTTAAAGCTTCTTCAGCTTTTACGTTGATCCGAGCCATCGTAGCAACAGCTTCTACTGGGTAATCCCCATTAGCTGATTCACCAGAAAGCATTGTTGCATCAGTTCCGTCAAATACAGCATTAGCAACGTCAGATGCTTCAGCGCGTGTTGGACGAGGATTTTGTTGCATAGATTCTAACATTTGCGTAGCTGTAATAACTGGTTTGCCTAACGCATTACATTTTTTGATGATCCGTTTTTGAACCATTGGTACGTTTTCTGGTGGAATTTCCACACCCATGTCGCCACGAGCAACCATAATACCGTCAGAAACTTTTAAAATTTCGTCGATATTATCGATACCTTCTTGAGATTCGATTTTAGAGAAGATTTGGACATGGCCCATATCTTTTTCTTCTAAAATTTCACGAATATCTAAAACGTCAGAAGCTTTGCGGACAAAACTTGCAGCGATAAAGCTAATTTCGTTGTCTAAACCAAAACGAATATCGTCAGCATCTTTTTCAGTAATCCCAGGTAAAGAAATGGAAACGCCAGGTGCATTGACACCTTTTTTAGAACCTAAAAGTCCAGCATTTTCAACAACTGTTACTAATTCACGCATTGCATCATCTTTTTCTAAGATTTTCATGTCGATTAAGCCATCATCAAATAAAACATGGCCGCCCACATGAACGTCATCAAAAAGTCCTGGATAAGAAACAGCGATTTTTTCTTTGGATCCAACATGTTCGCCGTCCATTGAAATACGAACTTCGTCGCCTACTTCAAATTCAATTTTTCCTGATTCTGTGCCTTGAACAGTTGTCCGAATTTCAGCACCTTTTGTATCTAATAATAAACCAACAGTTTTGCCAGTTTTCTTTTCAGCTTCATGAACTAATGTCATCCGTCCTAATTGTTCTTCGTGGTCTCCGTGTGAAAAGTTAAAACGGAAAACATTGGCACCTGATTCAATTAAAGCTGCAATTGTTTCTACATCATTACTGGCAGGTCCTAAAGTACTAACGATCTTTGTTTTTTTCATTAGATAATATCGCTCCAATTCTATTTATTAATAGCAATTTCTTGCCATTTTTCAAGGTTAATAAGAAATCTCTTGGTTTAGCTCGTATAAACTCAAATCTGGTTGATGTTTATGATTTTCCAAGGTATCAATGATTTCTGCTGCAACAACTTTGCCACCGACAACGCCGATACATAAGCCGCCACGATTTTGTTCTAGTAATTCAACGGCATAAGAGCCGAATTTTGAAGCTAACACACGATCACGAGCAGAAGGAGCTCCCCCGCGAATGACGTGTCCTAAAATAGAAACACGGACATGGAAATTACCATATTCGCTCAATTTTTCAGCAAATTCATTTCCGCCCATGACACCTTCAGCTAAAACAATTAAACAATGTTTTTTGCCACGGTCACGGCCTTCTTGAATTTTACGAGCCACTTCGGCAATATCGAAGTTATGTTCAGGGATAATAATTTCATCCGCTCCACCAGCTACACCACTCCAAAGAGCAATATCACCAGCATTACGACCCATGACTTCAATCACAAATGTCCGCACATGACTTGTGGCGGTATCGCGAATGCGGTCAAGAGATTCCAAAACCGTATTGATTGCTGTATCAAACCCAATTGTAAAATCTGTTCCCGGAATATCATTATCAATGGTTCCAGGAATACCGACTGTTGGATAGCCATGTTCGGTTAAACGCATTGCCCCATGATAAGAGCCATCGCCACCAATCACTACTAAGCCTTCAATCCCGAATTTTTTAAGTTGTTCGATGCCTTTTAATTGGCCTTCTTCAAACTCAAAATCAGGATAGCGAGCCGAATATAAAAATGTTCCACCTCGTTGGATTTTATCGCCGACATCAGCAATGTCTAAACGGCGAATATCACCAGCAACAAGTCCAGCAAAGCCATAATTGATTCCATAAACTTCTAAGCCATCATAAATAGCTTTACGGACAACGGCACGCACAGCTGCATTCATTCCCGGAGCGTCTCCCCCGCTGGTTAAAATACCGATACGCTTCATTTCCTTCACCTCTTCAAATAAAATCTTGTCTGTGACAAGTTATTGATTTAGTTGCAGGCGCCATAGCACATTTTGCCCTCACTAAATCTTCATCGCTCGAGGTATATTCTACCATTAAAGAACAAATTTGTCTTGAAAATTGAGTAAAAATATCGTTTGCCCGTCGTTTACATGGCAATTTTTTCATAAATCTTTGCTAACAACATTTTCTGCTCCTAATAATTCTTTTAATTCACCTAGCAATGTTTCAGTAACGGCGACATTATATTGACTAGTTAATTGTTTAGTGACTTTTTGCTGCGGAAAATATAGAATGACTGCTGTATTTCCCGAGGAGTTAGCAAGAATAGTTTGAATTTTTTTCAGGATGCCGGCTTGTTCTGGCAGTTGTAAATACAATCGCCCTTGGTTAGCCGAAAGAATTTCTTCAAAGCTCTCAATGCTTTCGACTAAGACTTGCAGTTGCTCTTGATAACGAGACATTTCGACTTTACCAGTAACAAAAATAATTTGTTTTTCTTGTAATAAAGCAATATGTTGGCGAAACAGCTGTGGAAAAATCGTAAAACTCGTTTCACCGCTATTATCCATTGCGATTACAAAAGCCATTTGTTCATTTTTTTTCGTGCGGATTTTTTTAATCTCTTTAATATAGATAAAACTTTGAATTTTTTGTCCGACTTGATAATCAGCAATCTGGGTTGTTTGATATTTTTCTTGAAAAGCATTGGCTGCTTCAATCGGATGTCCGGATAAATAAGTCCCTAAGTATTCTTCTTCCAAATCAAGGCGTTCTTCTAAAGTATAATCATTGATTTCATTTTCTTTTAAAGTCATCACTGTTAGTAAATCCATTGATCCAGCGGCAAAAATAATATTATTCATGATGCCCCCTAACTGACTAATTAGTTGGCGGCGATTTTTATGGAGCGTATCAAAAGCGCCCACCATAATTAATGGCCCGATAGTTTCTTCTTTCAGCCACTTATTATCAATTCGAAATAAAAAATTTTCTAATGAAGTAAAAGGTCCATCCGCTCGACGTGTCGCTAAAATTTCTTTAAGAAAATCGCGGCGGACGGTTTTGATTTTGCCTAGACCAAAACGAATTCCCGTGGGTACTTGGGTAAATCTAGCAAACGACTGATTAATATCCGGCGGTAAAATATTTACGCCTGAACGCCGAGCTTCGCCTAAATAATTTTTAATTTTTGTGTCATTGTTGCTGACAGAATTTAAGATGGCGGTGAAAAAAGCTTTTGGATAATGCACTTTTAAATAAGCAAGTTGAAAAGCTACAAAGCTATAAGCAACAGTATGAGACCGATTAAAGCCATAATCTCCGAACCGTTCAATATAATCGTAAACTTGTTGGGCGACGGCTTCTTTTTTACCGAGTTTGACTGCGCCTTTGACAAACATATCCCGCTGGGCATCGAGGACGGCTTGATTTTTTTTCGAAACGGCCCGTCGCAAAATATCTGCTTGGCCTAAAGTAAAGCCGGCAAGTCGGTTGGCCACTTGCATAACTTGTTCTTGGTAAACAATAATGCCATACGTATTGCCTAAAATTTCTGAAAGTGATTCATCGGGGTAAGTAATTTTTTCCAGCCCTTTTTTTCGTTGAATAAAGTGATCAATATTCTCCATGGGACCTGGTCGATATAAGGCGTTGACTGCCGCCACATCTTCAAAAGTGGTTGGGTTCAGACGTTTTAAAACTGAACGAATCCCATTAGATTCAAATTGAAAAATTCCACTAGTGTCACCTCTGGCAAATAATTTCAACGTTTCTTGATCGTCAAAAGGAATCTCATGAACGTCAAACGTGCGACCGATTGTTTGACTGACATTATCTACGGCATCTTGTAAAATAGATAAATTTTTCAGTCCTAGAAAATCCATTTTCAATAGACCAACCGTTTCCACGTTCCCCATAGTAAATTGAGTCAACGCAATTTGATTGGCGCCGGTTTGAAGCGGCACCCATTGAACTAGTGGACCTGAACCAATCACCACACCGGCCGCATGGGTGGAAATATGCCGAGGCAATCCTTCTAAAGTAAGGGCCGTTTGAAAGAGCAATGTATTTTTTTCATTGGCGTTGACCAGTTCTTTTAAAGTGCTGGACTGCCGGTAAGCTTCTTTTAACGTAATTTTTAAAATGTTGGGAATAGCTTTACTCCATTGATTGGCCTCACTTGTCGAAAGTCCAAAAACCCGAGCGACATCTTTTAAAACCATTTTTGCTGCCATAGTGCCAAATGTGGCAATCTGGGCTACTTGGTCGCGCCCGTATTTATCGGCGACATATTGCAAGACAAATTCCCGTTTGTTGTCTGGCAAATCAATATCAATATCTGGCATATTTTTTCGTTCGGGATTTAAAAACCGTTCGAATAACAAATCATATTGCAAAGGATCGACATCAGTAATTTCTAAGACGAATGCCACTAAAGAACCGGCCGCCGACCCCCGACCTGCGCCAGTCATTACTTGATGGGTGTGACAAAAATGTAAAACATCTTCCACAATTAGAAAATAATCCGCAAAACCCATTTGTTCAATGACTGAAAGTTCGTAATCCAGACGTTTTTGGTAAGCTGGCGTGATTTCTTTTACCCGTTGAGGCATTTTTTCATTGGCTAATTTTTTAAGATGACTCGCCGCCGTGATTTCTGTTGGTAAAGGAAATTGTGGATATAAATTTTGATGAAGTGCCGGTGTAAAATCGAAATAGCTAGCAAAACGCAATGTATTTTCTTGCGCTTGTTGCCACAACTTTTGATGAATTCCACTAGTAGTCACCTCTTCTAGCGCACTTTGCCACTGCTCTTGGGACCATAAAAAATGATTTCCCGTTTTAGTAGTATTGGGTAAATCTAATTTTTCGCCAGTATCTAAAGCGTGCAAAACTTCTAAGGAAAAGGCGTCCGTATCTTTTAAATAAGCGACTTCATGTAATAGTAGACAAGCTATTTTTTCTTCGGCTAAAAGTTCTAAAAAATTATCTTGTTGCATCTTTATTACATCCGAAGTTTCTAATTGGACTTCTAGCCCCACTGAAAAATGAGAAATTTTTTCAAACTGTTGCAAAAATAAGCGCGCCGCTTTTTTTTGCCCCCCGCCGCTAAGAACAAAAGCCGGATTATCACTCGGTAAAACGACAAAAAGACCGGCTACTTTTTCTAAAATCGTCTCTAGTGGCATGGGGCCATTAAATTGCGTTAAGGTCGTTAAGCGCAAAATATTTTCATAGCCGGTTTGATTTTCCACATACAAAAGGATTTTTTCAGTTTTTTCTTGGTAAATATAAGAAAGAGCCACACCTATAATTGGTTGCAGGCCGGCATTTTGTGCTAGTGAACAAAAACTTAAGGCACCTGATAGTTGATTTTCATCTGTTAAAGCTAATGTTTGATAGCCAAATTTTTTAGCTTGTTGAATATATTGAGGTAGCCGAATGGTGGATTTTAATAAGGAAAAAGCACTTGTCGTATGTATTTGGGGAAACAAAAAAATCACCTCCATTTTTTTAGTGAACATTTATTTTACAAATTAGAAAAACATGTTAGAATACATAATGAAAAGGGGGCCTATCCATGCGTTACGTTATTGTCGTTTTTTGGGCGATGCTTTTAGGACAAATTGTGGGCTATATTGGCGGTGCGTTAAATCATCAAGTATATGATCCTATAATGACCACCGTTGTTTCATTGATTGCTGGCTTATTAGTGGTAGGAATTGGCTTTATTGCTCAACCAGACCAGAAGAAAACTGCAAAAAATGAATAAGATTTAACTTAAGCTTTGGTGAATCCACCAGAGCTTTTTTTATTTTCCATCTCATTGTTTCCACTATACCCTTTTTTTGAAAAATGGAAAAGAGAACAAAAAAAGTCGGCTACTAGGCCGACTTTTTTCGTGGAGATATTTTGTAATTTACTTATAGAATGGCTAAAATAATAAAATTCAATAAAAACAGTGCATCGACAATCCATAAAATAACCGGAATTTCTTTGGCGCGCCCTTTGACTACTTTGATTAACGTATATAATAGGAACCCAACGGCAATCCCGTTAGAAATAGAATAACTAAAGCCCATGAAAATGGAAGCGAAAAAGGCAGGCACAGCTTCGTCAAAATCTGGCCAATTTAAATTTTTAAAGGAAGCCATCATCATTACTCCGACTAAAATTAAAGCCGGCGCAGTTGCCTGAGTAGGCACGATAGCTAAAACGGGTGCGAATAAACTGCTGAGTAAAAATAATCCCGCTGTCACTACCGAAGTTAACCCGGTACGACCGCCAGCTGCAATGCCGGCTGCTGATTCTACATAAGTTGTTGTGTTACTTGTCCCAAAGATGGCGCCAATGGAAGTCGCAATCGCATCAGCGAACAAAGCGCGATCCATTTTTGTTTTCATGCCGCTAGCGGCATCAACTGCTTCTTCGTCTTCTTTTGAAAAAATACCTGTTCTTCGTCCAGTACCAATAAAAGTACCAATCGTATCAAAAGTATCCGCTAATGAAAAGGCTAAAATCGTCATTAAAACTTGGGGAATTTTGCTGGCATTTGAAAACAGTGAACCCATTCCGTTTGACCCAAAGGCTGCCCCGAAAGTCGTTCCCAATTCTGAAAAAGCATTTCCTAATGAATTGCCTTGCCAATCAATTGCCGAAACATCCACTACACCCATGACAATCGCCAAAACGGTTGAAGCGACGATCGAAATTAAAATCGCTCCTCTCACTTTTAAGACAAGTAAAATAATGGTTAAAATAAGTGCTAGAACTGCCAAAATAATTTTTGGAGAGTTAAAAGCGGCGAGCGCCGGTACGATTCCGCCACTACTAATTACCGTTCCGCTGCCGGCATTAGCATCGCCTAAAACCGAATACGTTCCTGGATCAGAAGTGAAATTTAAAAAGCCAGCATTTTTCAATCCGATATACGCTACAAAAATCCCAATCCCACCTGCAATGGCGTGTTGCAAACTTTCAGGAATGGCCGCAATAATCATTTTACGGATTCTAGTGACAGTAATTAAAATATTAATCAGTCCACAAATAAAAACCATCGCCAAAGCTTCTTGCCACGAATAACCTAAGCCCATAACCACTGTATAAGTGAAAAAGGCCGATAAACCCATTCCCGGTGCTTGCGCGTACGGAACGTTGGCAAAAAGTCCCATCACTAGCGTACCAATAACTGCTGAAATAATCGTTGCTAGAAATACCGCTTGAGTTGGCATCCCTGCTTGTCCGAGGACCTCCGGATTAACAAATAAAATATAACTCATTGCAAAAAACGTGGTGAGACCGGCCATTACTTCTGTTGAAACAGTTGTCTTGTTCTTCTTAAGCTGAAAAAATTTTTCCACGAGGCACTCTCCTTTTTTCCATTAACTGGAAGATTCTTTTACTTTAGTTCCTTTTGTCCGGAGACACAAGAGTAATTCGTAAATTAATAGATAGAATTTTATTATTGTTCGTCTTTTAGCGTGGAAGAAAAAACCACAGAAAAAAGTAAAAGACTTTTTTCTGTGGCTTTTTTTAGTGTAGATCGACTTTATCAGACAAAATTTACCTTTTTTTATCGGTGAACTTTGGGTAGCACTTAGAGAAAAAGATAAAATGCCTCCAGAGTGATGCTCACTCTTACACCATTTTCCTATTTTCTTACAGTACTGAACACCCAAAATTTACCTTTTTTTATCGGTGAACTTTGCTTGGCGTTCTTTGATGAATTTACGGATTTCTTCTGAGGAGAGGGCGGAATTTTTCAATTCTAACCGTTGGAAGTTTTTCAACCAGCGCCGTTGATGGAAATTAAATTGGGGCACTTTTAATAATTTTTCTGGCTGAGTAAATAAATCTTCTCGCCACTGGGCTAATTTTTGACGTCGTTTATTTAATAAACTTTCGGCATTATCCCGCTTTTCAGCAATGCTTGTTTTCACTTCTTCTAAATTACTAGTGACCTCTTGAACTTTTTCAGCCAAAGAGGCGTTGATAGCCGCCACCGCTTTTTGAAAGGCCACCATATTTTTTACAGTCATTATCAGATCGGCGATTGTGATTGCCGTAAGCGTTAGAGGCAACCAAGGGCCTGTTTTGCGTAAAACAAATTGCGCTCCTTGTAAAAAAAGTGGTTGAACGTAATAAACAATTCCTAGACAAGCCAGTCCCCAAAAAAGTGAAATCGGTAAAGCAATGCGCCCATTAACATTTAACGGGACATCATGATAATCCCACCAAGAAGCGTGAAACATTTTTTCTAAAGCAAAACTCGTTACATATTCTGCCACCGAACAAATCACCACCGCGCCTACAAACAGCAGGCCGACATTATTTTGCAGCGGTTCTAAAAAATACAGCACACCTAAAATAGCAAAACCATAAATCGGCGTAATCGGACCAAATAAAAATCCCCGATAGGCAAAATGTTTTTGCCGTAACGAAACATAGACCGTCTCCCAGCTCCAACCGAGAAATGAATACATAAAAAATAATAAAATGATGACCAACATCTCAAACATCCACTCAACCTCCGCTCTTTTTGTCATTGTAGCAAATTTTTCACTTACTGTCCTTTGCAAATATCGCCAACTATGTAAAAATAAGGAATGAAACGGAGGGGTCAGCTTGTTTAAATTATTACCATTTGCCAAAAAATATCGAAAGGAAATATTTCTCGGACCATTTTTTAAATTTTTAGAAGCGGTCTTTGAATTATTACTCCCACTCTTGTTGGCACGCATGATTGACTTAGGATTAAATAAAAATAATCCGGCAACAGCTTGGCGCTACGGATTATGGATGTTGGCTCTTTCCATTCTCGGACTGATTAGTGCAATTATTTGTCAGTATTTTGCCTCGATTGCCTCACAAGGATTTGGCACCGAATTACGCAGTGCTTTAATGAAAAAAATTAACGGATTTTCTTATCAGCAATTAGATCATTTCGGTACGAAAACTTTAGTCAATCGACTCACCAATGACATTACCCAAGTACAAACGGCTCTGGCGATGTTTATTCGCTTGTTTGTGCGAGCCCCTTTTTTAAGTATTGGTTCGGTAGTGCTAGCATTTTATTTAGATCGACAGTTAGGTTTGATTTTTTTAGCCGTTTTACCCATTTTTGCCATTGTTTTAGGGTTGATTATTTATTTTTCAGTTCCTCTTTATTCTAAAGTTCAAAAAAATCTCGATAACTTTAATGAGCAATTATCGCAAAACTTAACTGGTGTCCGGGTGATTCGCTCGTTTACTAAAACTGATCTGGCTACTGGTTTAGTTAAAAAAATCTCCAAGTCTTTAGCGATTTCTTATGAAAAAGTGGCCAATCTTTCTGCGTTGCTCACCCCGATTACGAGTTTTCTATTAAATCTCGGCATCATCGCCTTACTTTTCTTTGGTAGCCAACAAGTCAATGTCGGTCACCTGACGCAAGGAACGATTTTGGCGCTAATTAATTACATGTCACAAATGTTACTAGCGCTCATTGTGGTGGCTAATTTAGTGGTGCTTTTTACCCGCGCCCAAGCATCAGGCTTACGGGTAGCAGAAGTGTTGGCCGATAAAGATACTTTGACAGTCGGACATGAAATAGTCGATGTACTTGCTGACGATAAAAATATTTTAACTTTTCAAAACGTTGATTTTCGTTACACGACAGAAAGCGGCCTTGTACTCACCGATATTTCTTTTTCTTTAAAAAAAGGCGGCACATTAGGTGTTATTGGCGGCACGGGGAGTGGAAAATCTTCTTTAATTCCTTTAATTTTTCATGAATATGAAGCGAGCCGTGGCGAAATTTATTTTGCTGAGAAAAATATTTTAACTTTAGAAAAAGCGCAATTAATTGAGCAATTAGCTGTGGTCTTTCAGCAGGCAGTTTTATTTTCCGGAACGATTGCTGAAAATCTAGCATTCGGTAGCACCGCAAATATCCTAGCCATGACCAAAGCATTACAAAGTGCGCAAACTCTTGATTTTGTAACATCACTTCCGCAAACTTTTGATACCCCAGTTGAAGCCGGCGGGCAAAACTTTTCCGGCGGACAAAAGCAGCGGCTAACTTTAGCCCGCGCCTTAATGAAACATCCGGCCTTATTAATTTTAGATGATGCCACTAGCGCTTTAGATTACCAAACGGAACGACAAGTCCAACAAGCACTCGCTCTAAATTATCCCGAGACTGCCCAAATCATTATTTCTCAGCGGATTTCTTCTTTAATTCATGCCGATCAAATTTTAGTTTTAGATAATGGTCATCAAGCAGGCCTTGGCACTCATGACTCCTTACTTGAAACTTGTTCCGTCTATCAAGCAATTTACGCCTCACAACAGGAGGATGCCCAATGAAAAACATCCGTCGTTTTAAACTATTTCTCAAACCAAAATCCGCTCTTTATTGGGGATTTGTCACGGGAATTATTGGTAGCTTAGCTAGTGTCACTACGACTTATTTTTTAGGAAAAGCAGTCGACCTATTAATTGGCCAAGGTGCGGTGAATTTTTCTGCTTTAAAAATTATTTTGTGGCGCCTAGCCTTACTTATTATTTGCACTAGTCTGACCCAGTATCTCACGCAATATTTTGCTAATAAAATGGCTTATGAAAGTGTTCATGCTTTACGAACAAAGGCGATTACTCATCTAGATTTATTGCCGGTGAAATTTTTTGACACGCACAGTCATGGGGATTTAGTCAGTCGTTTTACGAATGATATGGACAATATTTCTGTGGCGATTACTGCCATTTTTACTCAATTATTTCAAGGAGTGGCGATGATTGTTCTCGGTCTGATTTTTATGCTAAGCTTGTCGCCTGCGCTCACCTTAACTTTGCTAGCCACCACACCACTTATTTTTCTAGTAAATTTCTTAGTGGCAAAGCATTCACAAAAAACTTTTTTCGCCCAACAAGAAATGCTAGGGCAACTAGCCAGCATTGCCGATGAAGGCATTACTGGTCAAAAAATTATTAAAGCCTTCCAACAAGAAAATGTTCGCCAAAATCTTTTTGATACTACTAATCAAAAACTTTATCAAACAGGGCAACAAGCACAATTTGCATCGTCTTTAACTAATCCGGCGGCCCGCTTTGTAGATCATTTGGCTTACGTGGCAATTGCCTTTGTGGCCGCTTGGTTTTATTTTCAGCATCCTAATGCGATGTCAATTGGTATTTTATCTAGCTTTACGATTTATGCTGGGCAATTTTCTAAGCCAATTATTGAACTTTCTGGCCTGATGACCCAATTGCAAACTGCCAAAGTCGGACTCGACCGCAGCTTTATGATTCTCGATGCCACCCCAGAAATTGTCACTAGCACAGCTCATTTCCCAGAAATTATTGGTCAAATTGAATTTTCTCATGTTGATTTTTCCTATGAAAAAAATCAAACGCTAATTACTGATTTAAATTTAAAAGTGCAACCCGGGCAAAAAGTGGCTATTGTTGGAAAAACTGGCGCTGGAAAATCGACTTTAATTAACTTGCTCTTGCGTTTTTATGAAGTAGATGCTGGGCAAATTTTAATTGATAATCAGCCCATTACAGAATTTTCCAGAACAAGTTTAAGAGAATATTTTGGCTTAGTCTTGCAAGAAACCTGGTTGATGAATGCCAGCATTGCTGATAATTTACGCTTCGGAAATCCTGAAGCGACGCAAGATCAACTGGAAGACGCTTGCCGACAAGCCCGCATTGATCATTTTATTAAAACGTTACCCAATGGTTATCAAACGATTTTAGGAAAAGATTTTTCAATTTCCAATGGGCAACGGCAACTGCTGACCATTGCTCGAACAATTTTAAAAAATCCGCCGCTTTTAATTTTAGATGAAGCGACAAGTAATGTGGACACGCTGACGGAAAAACAAATCCAAAAAAGTTTTAACACGATGATGGAAGGCAAAACGAGTTTTGTGATTGCCCATCGCCTAGCCACTATTCAAAATGCCGACTTAATTGTCGTCATGGATGCCGGAACGATTGTTGAAAGTGGCACCCACCAAGAACTTTTAACTAAAAAAGGCGTTTACTATCAGTTGTACCACGCTCAATTTGCTTAAAATAAAAAAAAGAACTGCGATTGAAAACAATATCGCGGTTCTTTTCATTTTTTGGCAGATTGCCGAAATCAGTAAAGGCTTTCTTGTGCAATTTCCCATTGCGGAGCGATTCCGCTTTCACTATACTTAACTCATAAATAAAAAATAAAGGTGAGTGAAACTAATGGTACAAATTGGTTTAAAACATATTTACAAAAAATACGAAAACAACGACTTTTATTCTGTTAACGACTTTAACTTGGATGTCGCTGACCGCGAATTTATCGTTTTCGTAGGTCCTTCCGGTTGTGGTAAATCTACTACTTTGCGGATGATTGCCGGTCTTGAAGATATCACTGAAGGCGAATTATTAATTGGCGACAAAGTGATGAACGATGTAGCACCAAAAGACCGCGATATCGCCATGGTTTTCCAAAACTATGCCTTGTATCCACATATGACTGTGTATGATAACATGGCTTTTGGTTTGAAATTGCGTAAATATGAAAAAGCTGAAATTCAAAAACGGGTAGAAAATGCCGCTGAAATTTTAGGCTTAACAGAATTCTTGAAACGTAAACCAGCAGCATTATCTGGTGGACAACGTCAACGGGTTGCTTTAGGTCGGGCCATCGTTCGTGATGCAAGAGTCTTTCTAATGGATGAACCTTTGTCTAACTTGGATGCCAAATTACGTGTTTCCATGCGGGCAGAAATCGCTAAATTGCACCGTCGTTTGGAAACTACTACAATTTACGTAACCCATGACCAAACAGAAGCTATGACCATGGCTGACCGGATTGTTATTATGTCCGTTGGTTTGATTCAACAAGTAGGTACACCAAAAGAAGTTTATGATACACCGAATAATTTATTCGTCGCTTCTTTCATTGGTTCTCCTGCTATGAACTTCTTCACTGTTACTTTGGACAAAGATGGTTACATTTCAAATGGTAAAGATTTGAAATTGAAATTACCAGAAGGCAAACATAAAGTCTTAGTTGAACATGGCTACGAAGGAAAAGAAATCATTTTCGGGATTCGTCCAGAAGATATTCACTCCGAACCAATTGCCTTAGAAACTGCTCCTGAAGCTGTTGTAAAATCTGAAATCGTTGTATCAGAACTTTTAGGTGCTGAAACGATGTTATACACTAAAATCGACGAAACTGAATTTGTTTCTAAAGTCGATGCACGTAACTTCTATCGTCCTGGCGATCAAATTGATCTTTCCTTTAATATTTCTAAAGGTCACTTCTTCGACCCAGAAACGGAACTTGTTGTCCGTTAATTAACCTAGGTCCCCCTTTTTCTAGCGAGCTGGCAAAGTTTTTTGCCGGCTCGCTATTTTTTTTGCGCACAAAAAAAATCCAGCAAAAATTTTGCTGGATTTTTTAATTTGAATTATTTATTTTGCCAAACGATAAATAGCATCGGCATAAATGACGGTCGCGCGCAAAATATCATCCACGGCCATAAATTCATTGGCTTGGTGCATGGTGTCCGTGTAACCAGGGAATTGGGCGCCAAACGCCACGCCGCGTTCTAACAAGCGGCCAAATGTTCCGCCGCCAATAATTTGTTCAAAGCCGGGAAGTCCGGTGTGTTCTTGATAAACGTCCAGTAAAGTTTTCACCAATGGATCATCCATTGGTACATAATGTGGTTGGCTATCGCGAGCACCTTTTTCAACTTGGAGATCTTTACCTACAGCATTAGTTACACCTGCTAATAAAATATCAGGGTTTGTGCCTTGAGGGTAACGGAAATTCAAAGTGATCAAGTTGTCATCTTCACCGTCTGTAAAATGTAAAAGTCCGGCGTTCATAGTCAACTCGCCCATTTTTTCATCTTTATAAGCGACGCCGAGATTTTTTCCATAAAAATCAGTATGAATTAAAGAACCTACAAAAGCAAAATCTTTGGCGCCTTGTTCTAGAGATAATTTATTTAAAAATTTCGCCAAAGTGGTGCCGGCATTAATTCCTGTTTGTGGGCTAGCGCCGTGGGCTGATTTGCCAATTACTTTTAAAGTCAGTTGTTGATCGCTCCGTTCAACTTTTCCAGTGACAGGATGACCTTCCACAAAATTAAGAAAATCTACTTCGATTTTAGCCGCTTCTTCAATCGATTCTGCAGTTAAATTTGCCGTGGCTGATTCGGGCACCATATTTTCGCGCAAACCAGAAGCAAAAGAATTTAATTTCAAGCCGTCGCCGTTGGTTCCTTTGGCGGTAACTTTAATGGTAATGTTTCCTTTTTCTCCATTAATAATCGGAAATTCTGCGTCAGGTGAAAAACCAAAGTCAGGTTTTTCCTCCACTGCAAAATAGCGATCCATATCTTTCCAACCACTTTCTTCATCGGAACCGATAACAAAGCGAATCCGTTTAGACAATGGTAAATTTAATTCTTTAATAATTTTTAGTGCGTAATAAGCGGCCACACTTGGTCCTTTATCGTCACTAGTACCACGAGCGTAAATTTTTCCGTCGCGAATTTCTGGTTTGTAAGGATCACTCACCCAACCAGAACCTGCTGGCACAACATCCATATGGCCAAAAATTCCTAGCGTTTCACTTCCTGCTCCATATTCAATATGGCCGGCAATATTTTCAACATTTTTGGTGATAAAGCCGTCTCGTTCACCTAATGAGAGCATCTTTAAAAGAGCTTCTTTTGGTCCTGGTCCAACTGGCGCGTCGTCGGTCGCTTTCGTGTCGTCTCTTTCGCTATTAATTTCTAATAAGGAAAATAAATCTTTTAAC
This sequence comes from Enterococcus timonensis, assembly GCF_900104595.1. Taxonomy (GTDB): domain Bacteria; phylum Bacillota; class Bacilli; order Lactobacillales; family Enterococcaceae; genus Enterococcus_J; species Enterococcus_J timonensis. The sequence continues at coordinate 303,662 of NZ_FNVY01000002.1, read as the reverse complement.
AAATCATCTTTGCGTGCTTCAACTTCTGATTTCCAATCAATAGTCATATTATCCACTCCTTTTTCTTTTCTCTCCTATGATACCATTTTTTAGGAAAGTTAAAAGGCAAAAACCTTGCACTAGTTTATAATGAAGGTGAGGTGATTAGTGATGGAGATAATTTCAGAAAATATTTTAACAAAAGTCATTCAACCGCGCCCGGAAAATTCTCATAAAGGAACTTTTGGTCGGGTGCTGTTAGTAGGAGGATCTGCGGAATTTGGCGGAGCCATTATTTTAGCTACCAAAGCTTGTGTTTTTGCTGGAGCAGGTTTGGTGACTTGTGCAACTGATCAAACGGTCCGCTCAAGTTTGCGTTGTGCAGTGCCAGAAGCTATGACGATTGATTTTACCGATTTTGATTCTTTAACTCAGCAACTAAAAACAGCTGAAGTTGTCGTGGTCGGTCCTGGTCTTAGTGAAAGTCTAAAAGCTGCTGATATTTTACACTTGGTCTTATCAATGCAAAATGAAAATCAATATTTAGTCATTGACGGTTCGGCAATTTCTTTATTTGGTGGCGGAGGATTTGAATTGAGTTATCCTAAAAAAGTTATTTTTACCCCCCACGCCATGGAGTGGCAACGTCTTTCTGGACTAAAAATTAAAGAACAAACGGCAACTAATAATCTAGCGGCCCAACAAAAACTCGGAGCTTTGATTGTTTTAAAAAGTCATCACACGCAGATTTTATGGCAAGAAAAAATACTGGAAAATCCATTAGGTACTCCCGCGCAAGCTACAGGTGGCATGGGTGATACTTTAGCTGGAATTATTGCTAGTTTTCTAGGACAATTTACTAAAGATTGGGCCGGACAAAATTTCATTGATACAGTGACAGCGGCCGTTTTTATTCATAGTTATGCTGCCGAAAGAATTGCCGCAAATAATTATGTCGCCTTACCCACGCACATCAGTGAATTATTGCCACAATTAATGCATCAGTTTAGTCAAGAAAATAAGCAGGCTAAAAAAACCGAGTCAAATTAAATTGACTCGGCTTTTTTTATTTATTCCGTAGCAAAAGTGACGTTTATTTTTTGGACAGGCACATCGTAAAATTTATCTTCGCGGCGCCCGAGAAAATCTTTTCCTTGTTTAGGAAAAAGAGCGTACAGTAAAATATCTTCCATTGATTTGGCGTAAGGTTTAATTTCTTCAGTAAAGACCGGCAGTTGCGGCGCTAATAAATCAGCGGGACGCACCGTAATTGGTTTTTCATCGCCAATTATTTTTTTTACGACCTCGGGATTTAACGGCGCACTTGGTCGGCCATACAAACCTTTGACATAATCTTTAATTTCATTAGGAACCATTTTATAGCGCTCGCCGGAAAGAACATTCATTAACGCTTGGGTTCCCACCATTTGAGACATTGGGGTAACTAGCGGCGGATAGCCAAGGTCGGCCCGCACTTTCGGCACTTCTTTTAACACATCGTCATAGCGGTCTTGCAAATTACTTTCGGTTAATTGATTGAGTAAATTTGACAACATCCCGCCTGGCACTTTATATAACAAAGTTTTCGGTTCAATATCTTTTACTTTAGGATTTAAAATACCGGATTTTCGGAAACGGTCGCGGACGGGATTAAAATGTTCAGCAATTTTAGCTACTTTGTCCATCTTCAATCCGGTTTCAAAGCCTAAACTTTCTAAAGCAATCGCCATAGATTCCGTGGCTGGTTGGCTGGATCCGCCGGCAAAAGAAGAAATCGCCGTATCGATAATGTCTGCTCCAGCTTCGGCAACTTTTAAATAAGTCATCTCAGCAATTCCCGAAGTGGCGTGGGTGTGAACATCAATCGGCAAGATTAAGCGATCTTTCAAGCGAGTTACTAATTCAAAGCCCGCTTCTGGTGTCAAAACGCCGGCCATATCTTTAATACAAATCGAATCGGCGCCAGCTTCTGCCATTTGGCTAGCTAAATTCACAAAATAATCCATCGTATGAAAATCACTAGTCGTATAAGAAATTGCCGTTTGACAATGTCCGCCCGCTTCTTTAGTGGCCGTAATAGCCGTCTGTAAATTTCTGACGTCATTTAAAGCATCAAAAATTCGAATAATATCAATCCCATTTTCGACGGATTTTTTTACAAATTCAGTCACTACATCGTCAGCATAATTTTTGTAGCCTAATAAATTTTGTCCTCGCAAAAGCATTTGTAACTTAGTATTTTTTACTTGGGCGCGGATTTGCCGCAGACGTTCCCACGGGTCTTCATCTAAAAACCGAAGACATGAATCAAAAGTTGCCCCGCCCCACATTTCTAACGCGTGATAACCTGCTTGATCCATCACATCTAAAATCGGCAACATATCAGAAATCGGCATGCGAGTGGCGATTAAACTTTGTTGTCCATCGCGTAAAACTGTTTCTACAAAGCGAATTTTTGGCACATCAATCGCTCCCTTTTTCTTTTTTTACTGGAAATATTTTTAAAAGTAATTTTGAAAATAAATATAAAATAAATAAAACTAAAAAGACGCCGCCCCAACCAAAAACTAAAAGTTCAAAGGCTGATTTTAAATTTTCTGTCATTTAGCTCATCCTCTCTAGGCAAAAAATGCTAACACTAAACCGCCGGCAATAACCGAGGCGATTTGACCGGAAACATTGGCTCCTACTGCATACATTAAAATAAAATTTTGCGGATCTTCTTTAATGGCCATTTTTTGAATGACCCGACTAGACATTGGAAAAGCCGAAATACCGGCCGCACCAATCATGGGATTGATTTTTTCTTTGCGGAAAAGATTTAGCAATTTGGCAAACAAGACGCCCCCAACGGAATCCATAATAAAAGCAACTAAACCAAACAAAATAATCATAATCGTTTTCCAGTTGAGAAATTCATCAGCTTGCATTTTAAATGAAACCGTCAGTCCTAAAAGAATGCTGACGATATTCACTAATTCATTTTGCGCGGAATTTGAAAGTCTGTCTAGCACGCCACACTCCCGCAATAAATTACCAAACATCAAAAAGCCCACTAGCGGTAACGAAATCGGAGCAATAAAACCGGCCACCATCGTAATAATAATCGGAAATAAAATGCGGGTCGTTTTTGAAACGGAGCTTGCTTTGTAGTGCATGCGAATTTGTCGTTCTTTTTTGGTAGTGACAGCTTTAATGGCAATCGGCTGGATAATCGGCACTAACGCCATATAAGAATAAGCGGCCACTGTAATCGGTCCGATCAGCTCTTTGGCCAATGTATTAGAAACATAAATTGCCGTGGGTCCATCGGCGGCCCCGATAATTCCAATTGTCGCAGCTTCTTTTAAATCAAAACCAAAAAGTACAGCAATAATAATTGTAAAGAAAATACCGAACTGGGCGGCAGCGCCAAACATCAGCATAAATGGATTTTGCAACAGCGGGCCGAAATCAATCATCGCCCCGATGCCAATAAAAATCAGTAATGGAAATAATTCCGTGCCAATCCCGGCGTCAAATAAAATATTAAAAACACCTACTTGCTCACTACCCGAAATAGTTTGCGTTAAGACGCCACTGCCAGGAAAATTCACTAAGATTGTCCCGAGACCCATGGGCACTAATAATGTTGGTTCGTATTCTTTTTTTATCCCTAGGTAAATGAGCACCCCGCCAATCACCATCATAACGATTTGGCCTAGGGAAATTGAGGTGATACCTTGAATTAAAGTGTCCAAACAAAAACCTCCTTGCGTAAATTATTTTTTAGCTAAAAGATAAAAGCACATCGTCGGCTTTGACGACTTGATTAGGAATAACAAAAATTTCACCGATAACCGCATCTTCTTCAGCGACAATTTCATTTTCCATTTTCATAGCTTCGAGAATTAAGAGAGGTTGATTTTTTTTCACTGAACTTCCAGATTCCACCAAAATTTTCAAAATCGTGCCGGGCATTGGCGCCCTCATAACTTTACCGCTGGTAGTTTTTGGAACGGATGCAGGTGCCGTGGGTGTGACTGGTGCGACTGGTGCGGCGGTTGTAACGGGTGTAACGGGCGCGACTGGCGCAACAGGACCAGCTGCCACATTTACTGGCTGTCCTCCTTCAGTAATTTCCTCCATTTCTACTAAATATTCTTTGCCATCGATATTGATTTTAAATTTTCTAAGCATCGCGCTCACCTTTCTTTTGATAAATTTTTTTTATAACAAATTGACTGTTTGGATTTATTTCAGCGGCCAAGGCGGCGGCAATCAAACTAACCGCCTGCGCTTCCGGATTTTTTTTTCGAATATTTTTGATTGAAAGTGCGGTCTCGTTTTTCAGTGAACTTGCGACACTGGCGGCAACAACGGCCACCAAGCTTTTTTCTTCCTCTGAAACTTCAATATATAATGGAATTTCTTGCCACCTTTCGTCTACTTTTTTTTCTACCGATCTAATCGGATTTTTTTCAATTGGAACTTCTGGAATTTCTTCTGAACTTTTTTTCCGGAACCATTTTTCAAAAAAAATTTTCATCATCCGCCTCCGCAAATTTTTATTTTTTAAAGGTGTTACCGTTTTCTACAATTATATAGAAACTTCTCCAAAAAAGCCACGAATACTCTTTTTTAAAAGCTTTTTACTATCAAGAAGTTGACAGGTCTTGTCACCTGGCGTTATTTATTAATTTTTGAAAGTTCAAACGTTCCAAATAAAAAAACTATTTTTTTCAATCGTAAAGATTTCCTACAACTTCTTTCACACTTTCTTCAAAATTTCTCGCTATACTATATTCATACCAACAAAACCCTAACACTTTTTTTCTTCATTTATTTACTCCTCCAAAGTAAATAAACTCCTTTCTAACCGTCTGAGTGGAATCAGGCGGTTTTTTGTTTTAAAAAAAGCCATTAGTCAAGCGACTAGTGGCTTTTCTTGTATTCAATTGTTTTTTAATGGTTCCATTTCTTTTTCACTTAACACGCGATATTGCCCTTGAGCCAATTGTCCTAGTGTTAAAGTGCCCATCCGCACGCGTTTTAAGTAAGTCACTTCCATCCCCACTTTATGAAACATCCGCTTCACTTGATGGAATTTCCCTTCATGAATGATTAACAAAATTTCTGATGTTTGCACCTTTTGATCGACTGCTACAATTTTTAATTGGCTAGGAGAAATATTTTCATCTTCTTTAAGCGTCATGCCACCAGCAAAAAAAGCAATCGTTTCTTCAGTGACTAGTCCATTTATTTTGGCAAAATATTCTTTTTCCACATGTTTTTTCGGGCTGAGCAAATCATGGGCCAACTTGCCGTCGTTCGTCAATAATAATAAGCCCTCGGTATCTTTATCTAAACGCCCCACCGGGAAAATGTCGCCGCGCTGATCTTTTTCCAATAATAAATCCAGCACCGTTTTTTGCGCGTCTTTTGTCGCCGAGACTACTCCTTGGGGCTTATGAAGTAAATAATAAACGAATTTTTCATAATGTAATTTTTCCCCTTGAAACTCTACTTGGGCATTATTTTCGTCAATTTGAGCGCCAATATTTTTTTCAACTTGTCCATTTACGGTGACTTGCCCTTTTTTTATAAATTTTTTCACTTCGGAACGACTGCCCACTTTAGTTTCCGTTAAAAAACGATCTAAGCGCATTTGCTTTCCCCCTACAAAAAAAGCAGGAAAATTTCCTGCTTTTTGATTTATTTAATATGCAATTTGCGACGTAAACTTGCTACGCGACTGCCGATTAATTTATCAGCTAAACGCAATTTTAATGCTAAGTAACCATAGACGCCTGCTCCAATGGCTGCCACTAAAATAATTAACACAAAGGCCGTTAATTTATGTTCTGGTGACAACACAAATGAAAAGGCAAAGCGCGCGAGTAAAACAACGAACATCATCACCAAACTTAACAAGCTAATTAACACGCCGCGGCGAAGGGTTAATTTGGCATTGAAATGACTAATCCGGTGAATATCTCTTAATGAGAAAAAGGCGGCCAATAAAAGTCCTAGCGCCGTCGATAATAAAGGGCCGTAAACTTCAAAGAAATAAATAAACGGCACTTGTAAAACCATTTTTACTAAAAATCCGGCGGCTAAATATTTTAACGTAGCTAAGTGATGGCCCAGTCCTTGCAACGTTGATGACACTAGCATGTAAAGACCGATGATAACTCCTACAATGCAGGCCTCGATTAAAACGGCGCTGCCGAGGCGACTCGGTTCATAAAATAAAGTGTTTAGCGGATAGGCTAGCGAAATCATCCCTAATGTCGCTGGGAACATAATGAAACAAAAAAGTTGTAAGTTGTCGGTAATTAATTTGGCTAAACCTTTGTGATCTTTTAAAGTATAAGCTTCCGAAATTAGCGGTAGCGCGGTGGAAGAAATCGAAGTGGCCAGCGCAATGACTACCATAGTTAATTTATCAGGATTGGCCGAAAAGACGGAAAACAATTCGTATAATTGATTTTGACTATAATTGGTGAAGGTGTTCATAATTCCGAAAAATGTATATTGGTCAAAAATTTTCAAAATCGTAATCGCCGAGCCAACAATAATAAAAGGAATCGCATCGCGGGCAATATTGACAAATAAATTTCGCGTGGAAACCGTCAGCTGATTTTCGGAGTGGGCTTGTAAATAATCAAACACCGGCTTTTGTTTAAGCCAATAATAAATTAAAACTCCGACAGCTCCCAACATCCCGATAAAAGCAGCAAATGTCGATTGAACAACGGCTGTCGTGTACTCGCCTTCTAAGACTTTCATAATGATAAAAGTCGTCAGCAACATATAAAAAACGCGGGCAACTTGTTCAACAATTTGTGAAATGGCGGTGGGCATCATATCATGATTCCCTTGGAAAAATCCCCGCACCGCACTCATCATCGGAAAAATTAAAACCGCCACGCTCAACGAGCGCATAACCGGAATTAAATCAGGATTTCCCGCTGCTAAAATTGGTGAGGCCGCGTACATGATTGCTGCTGCTACTACGCCGATGCCCCCCATTAACACCAGTGCTTGTTTAAAAAGACGCGCCGAAACTTTATATTCGTTTAACGAATTGTAATGTGAAATTTGTTTGGCGATGGCACTGGGAATGCCGGCTGTGGAAATCATTAAAAACAGCGCATAAATATTATATCCCATGGTAAATAAACTATTGGCATTTCGCCCGTTTTCTCCCATCCAAGCGTACCAAGGAATAATATAAATCGCGCCTAAAAGCCGCGAAATAATATTTCCGGCACTCATCCAAATGGATCCTCTGACCATTTTTTCCTGCGGGGAAAGCTGAGTGGCCGTTGTGTTTCTTTTCTCCATTAATTTTCCAACTTTCTTTCAGATACTTTCTTTATTTTAAACGTTTGGCTCACTTCTTTCAACGACATTTCGGTTACAAAATATTTCTTTAAAGATTGGGCATTTCCTTAAGTAAAGATTATAATGAAGAAAAGGAGTGATTCTAGTGTTAGAAGAGATTAGAAATTGTAGCGATGAACAACTGCAGCAATTTGTCACCGAAATTTTTATGCGCAACTTAACTTCTGGACAACTGGCCGAAGATAGCAAACTTTTACTTTTTTTAGCCAATACAACTGAGGTAAGTTTAGCAGCCGTTGAAAAAATTTGCCTGCAAGAATTTATTTGGCGCAATTTAGTGCTGGATAAAAGTTTACTTCATCTACCAGAAAATTGGCAAGTCGGTTCCGCTGCTGATTATTTGGACGATGTCACCGCCCTAAGCGTCCGCGAACGAAATTAAAAACAGAAAAAGAAACGCAAAAGAAAAAATCTTTTGCGTTTCTTTTTTTCCTTTGATTGTCGGTGTAAAAAAAGCTGTGACTAGGAGAATAGATAAAATTTTTAAAATCCAAAAACGGGATTTTTGGAAAATTTTCCTAATTCTCTACGCCCCATTGCGCTTTTTCTCACAACCTTTTTTTACCTTATTTTTCGCTGGCGTCCCATAATTTTTTTAAAGCAGGGACATTGCCTAGTTCGGTTAAATTACTTGGCATGATGACGGTGTTGTGGTTATTTTCCACCACATGTTTGAAAGCTTCGATTCCTAAATACTGCAAAGCTTCCGGCGTTAATTTGCTTGCTTCAATGGCTTGATTGATTTCAATAATTTTTTGTTTTTCAGCTTCGGTAATGACGCGGATTCGTTCTGCTTCAGCGGTGGCATCAATGCTCATTCGTTCAGCGCGGGCCATGGCGTCGATTTTTGTTTGTTTCGCGCGAGCTTCAGAATCAATTTCCATTTCAGAGGCTTTGGCTTCCGATTCCAAAATAACCGACTGCTTCTTCCCTTCAGAAATCGTAATCGTCGACTCTTTGTCTCGACTAGCGGTAATTAATTTATTCATGGAATTGACAATTTCATCAGAAACGGAAATTTCCCCAATATTAATCCGATCAATGGACAAGCCGTAGCCGGCGGTAATATCTTTGACACTTTCGTACAAGGCGACATTAATTTCTTCAGTCCCATTTAAAACGGCATTCAAATCCATCTTCCCAATAATCCCCCGCAGATTCGACTGACAATCTTGAATCATACTAGTAACAGAATCTTGGTTTTCATAAACAAACGCCCGAACGTCGGTGACGTGATATTTAATGGCTTCATCAATTTCCACAATAACATTATCTTTAGTAATCACACTTTGCGGATCAATTTGAATCGGAATTTGTTTTAAAGAAACCCGACGCTTAACGTTATACAAAATCGGAACGAGAAAATGCAACCCCGGTTCCAAATTGCGCACATATTTCCCGAAACTTTCTACAACTTTTACTTCACCTTGTTCAACGATCACGACCATTTTAGAAATCAGAACAAGGGCGATAATTACGATAATTCCAATAATAATTAGGCTACTCAACAATGAAATTCACATCACTTTCAAATAAATAATTATTGACCCGCACAAAAAGTTCTCGTGGGGAATAATTTGTCACTTCCAACATGGAGCCAACTTCCGGCGTTCCTTCAGTCACTTTGTAATCGTACCACGAACCATAAATCCTAATCGATCCCAAATATTGATCAGACTTAGCACGAAAACATTTGCCAACTGTTTTTTGCATCTGGTAATCCAATTTGTCACTCCTTTTTGACGGAGATTTCGTCTGCCCTCATTATAGCAAACTCTTAAAAAAATAGGCGAGTTTTTCAAATTAAATTTCATTCAATTTTTCGGCGTTTCACCTGATTTTTTGACCTTCATTTGAAAACAGCAATTGCTTATTGAAATTTTTCCTTGTAAAATAGGTTCATCTTACATTTATTAAAGGAGGCGCGTCATGCTTTTAGTTGCCGGCACTATCGGCAGTGGCAAAACGAGTTTAACTCATTTGCTGGCCCAAGAATTTTCCGGAAAAACGTTTGTGGAAACGGTAGATGATAATCTCGTGCTCCCACTTTTTTATAAAGATCCAAAAACTTATGCTTATCCGTCGCAAATCTTTTTTCTAAATAAACGTTTCATCGCCATGAAACAAGCACTCGTCAAAAATGATTCCGTCTTGGATCGTTCGATTTATGAGGACAGTTTGATTTTTCATTTGAATGCTGACTTGGGACGAATTGATGCTTCCCAAGTGGCGCAATACGATTTATTGTTGAACACTATGTTAAGTGAATTGGAACATTTAGCTGCTGGGGAAAATTCTGAAAAACAAAGTCCCGACCTTTTGATTTTTATCGAGGTAAGCTTAGAAACAATGCTTAGTCGCATCAAAGAGCGGGGCAATCCTTACGAGCAAGTGGACGTTCATGCTGGGTTGAAAAATTATTACGCCGAATTAACCCGCCGCTACCAAATTTGGTTTGAACAATTTCACTTAACGCCAAAAATGAAAATCGACGGCAATCGTTATGATTTCGTCAATAACCCCGAGCACCGTCTTATGGTTTTAAATCAAATCAAAGCCCAACAACTTAACTTAGCTGAGCAATCTTCTAGCACAAAAAAATATCAACCCCAGACCTTACTGGAAAAGGGCATATTTTAAACAAAGAGAAAATAAAAAAAGGATTTCTTATATTGACAAGAAATCCTTTTACTACTTAACTTTTGAATCAAAACTCAACTTTATACGGTATAAAAATTTCTCGCAAAAGATTTTTTTTAATCTGTTGTGAACCAATTTTCATCTTACCAGTAGCTTGAAACTCTTCGATTAAGGTGGTAATTTCTTTTTCCGTCACTTCATTCTTAGGAATTTCGATAATGGCTAGGAGTAATCTTTGGCTTCCTACTTGCCTAATTAAATAACATCTTCCTTTTGGTAGAATGCGTTCGCCTTGGCTATAAAAGAGCGAGTTAATATTGTAAGGACCTATTGTTAAATAGTCTAGATAGTATAAATTTTCACCTTTAGGAGGATACCCCACGGATAATCTAGAAGGTCTCATTGACCAATAATCTAGGTGGTGGTTCTTTCCATCAGTAGAAGGATATTCTGTGGAAAATACAGTGGGCAATAGATTTTGATTTTTTGAATCTGCAGAAGAAACTCTATCGCTTCTACTTATTGCTCGTTCAAAAATTATCCCAACACTTGCAATCAAAATAAGACTAAGGATGATCAACCTTTTTGTTTTCTTACTTATAGACATTCGTCCACTCCGCATTTCTAGATAAAATCTCAACTATCTTTAGCCAAGTTATCCCAATTTTTTATTGTAGTTTATGTGTTGCTGTTAGTAACCTATTAAAAAAGAATTGACTGGTCTTTAGCTAGGGATTTGGAACGGCTTATAATCAAAAATGTAACAAATAGACCAAAATAAAAAATAATATTTTTTTGGGTATCGGCATACATGAACCACCAATAAATATGTTTTTTGAAAAATTTCAACCGATGTTAAAAATCATCTTATAAAAATGGTACCTTTTACAATTCTGAGTGTCAACAAAATTTTTATCTGTGTTTTTTTAATTTAAAGTTTTTCACCTATTCATCCAGTATTTATACTTATCCCTTTTTTATTTTCATTCAAAAAGATGTCAATGTAAAAGATTAATACTGATAATAAAAAGAGGGATCTAGTCTAAGTAATTTATTCATAATTCATTTTTGTGGACGTCCGGTCCAACTTACCACCTTAATTTTGTACAATTTATCTGTATAAAAAAAAGCTGTTCCCTGATTTTTTAGGGAACAGCTTTTTTTCTATCGCCTTTTCGACATCCTTAGATTACAAAGTTGACTAATTTATTTGGGACGGCGATGATTTTTCGAATCGTTTGGTCCGTGAGATATTTTTCAATTTGTGGATCATTTTGAGCTAGTTCAATTAATTCTTCTTTTGATAAATCTTTTTCAGTGGTCAATTTAGCGCGCATTTTGCCGTTGACTTGAACAATGACTTCCACTGTGCTTTCCACTAACATTTCAGGATCATAAGTTGGCCATGGCACGTAGCTAATGCTTTCTGTGTTGCCAAGAATTTCCCATAATTCTTCAGCCAAATGCGGAGCCACTGGAGCGAGCATTTGGACAAATCCTTCAATATAAGAATAGTGCAAGGAATCGTCTTTGTTGGCTTCATTGACAAAAATCATCAACTGAGAAATTCCGGTATTAAACCGCAACTGCTCAAAATCTTCCGTCACTTTTTTTACTGTTTGATGATAGACTTTAGTCAGTTTACCGTCATTTACTTTCGTAATTCGGTCGCGCATTTTGCCATCTTCATCAACAATTAAACGCCAAACACGATCAAGGAATTTACGAGCGCCTTCTAGTCCATTCTCACTCCAAGGAATCGAAGCGTCCAATGGGCCCATAAACATTTCGTATAAACGCAAAGTATCCGCGCCATATTGTTCCACTACATCATCAGGATTAACAACATTTCCACGAGACTTGGACATTTTTTCATTATTATCACCTAAAAGCATTCCTTGATTATATAATTTTTGGAATGGTTCTGGCGTTGGCACCACACCAATATCATATAAAAATTTATGCCAAAAACGAGCGTACAATAAATGCAGAACCGCATGCTCTGCTCCGCCAATATAAATATCTACTGGCATCCAATGTTTTAATTTTTCAAAATCCGCGAGGCATTCCTCATTATGAGGATCGATAAAGCGTAAATAATACCAAGAACTACCAGCCCATTGTGGCATGGTGTTGGTTTCTCGTTTTCCGTGCATCCCAGTTTTTTCGTCAACAACATTTACCCAATCGGTAATATTGGCTAATGGTGATTCACCTGTTCCAGATGGTTTAATGTCGGTGGTTTTTGGCAAACGCAATGGCAATTCATCTTCCGGCACAGTTGTCGTGGTACCATCTTCCCAATGAATTACAGGAATTGGTTCGCCCCAATAACGTTGACGAGAAAATAACCAATCTCTTAAGCGATAAGAAACTTCTTGGTGACCAACATTTTTTTCAGTTAACCATTCATTAATGGTAGCAATCGCTTCTTCTTTATTTAACCCATCAAGAAATTCGGAATTGATATGCACGCCGTCTTCGGTATAGGCTGCTGTAGTTACATCGCCACCTGCTAAAACGGGAATAATTTCCAAATCAAATTTTTTGGCAAAATCGTAATCTCGTTCGTCGTGCGCAGGGACGGCCATAATAGCCCCGGTGCCGTAACTTGCTAAAACATAATCGGCAATCCAAATAGGAATTTTTTTCCCGTTGACTGGATTAATTGCATAGGCCCCAGTGAAGACACCTGATTTTTCTTTGGCCAAATCGGTCCGTTTCAAATCAGATTTTTTAGCTGCTTCTTCAATATAAGCAGAAACTTCTTTTTCTTGCTCGGCACTGACGATTTTTTTAACTAAAGGTAACTCTGGTGCTAAGACAGCATAAGTTGCACCAAAAAGCGTATCCGGTCTAGTGGTAAATACTTCAAATGTTTCATCAGAATTGGCTACTTTGAAAGTTACTTTTGCGCCCACTGATTTGCCAATCCAATTGCGTTGCATATCTTTGATACTTTCTGGCCAATCAACTAAATCTAAATCATCTAACAAACGTTCCGCGTAAGCAGTAATTTTTAACATCCATTGACGCATTGGTTTGCGGACGACATCATAACCGCCTCGTTCACTTTTTCCGTCGATAACTTCTTCATTGGCAATAACTGTGCCCAATTCTGGCACCCAGTTCACAGCTACTTCAGCTTCATAGGCCAAGCCATTTTCATATAATTTTGTGAAAATCCATTGCGTCCATTTATAATATTTTGGATCAGTCGTGTTAATTTCTCGATTCCAGTCATAAGAAAAACCAAGAGAATTGATTTGACGCTTGAAAGTCGCAATATTTTGTTCTGTAAAAATAGCTGGATCATGACCAGTATCTAGCGCATATTGTTCTGCTGGCAAACCAAAAGCGTCCCAACCCATGGGATGCATTACATTAAATCCTTGCGCTCTTTTCATCCGCGATAAAATATCTGTGGCTGTGTAGCCTTCAGGGTGTCCTACGTGCAACCCTTGCCCTGATGGATAAGGAAACATATCTAGCGCATAAAATTTTGGTTTTGAACTTTCTTCTAGCGTGGCAAACATATTGGTTTGGGCCCAGTATTTTTGCCATTTTTTCTCGATGACTTTGTGTTGATAATTCATAAACTTTTTTCTCCTTTCAAAATAAAAAAAAGTCCTATAGTTTTTCAACTATAGGACGAATGCACGTGGTACCACCTAATTTTACAAATCCATCATATGAATTTGCCTTACAAGTTGATAACGCAACGACGCGATTGACCTTTTTAGCGGCGAGTTCAGATTTTTTTCTGTGTATTTTCACCACCATACACTCTCTTTAAGAAAAAAGTTTCCTACTACTCCGCATTTCAATTGTCTTTATGTTAGCAAAGTTTATGGAATAATTCAAGGCTCAAGCAATAAAACATTTATCCAGACTCTGATTACGGTTCTTGAATCGTAGCCGGATCAATTCCTAGTGCCTCAGCCATTTTATCATCGACAACTAATTGTAAATGTTCTTGTGTTTCCACTGGCATATCACTAGGTTGCGCTTCTCCTAGTAAAATTTTAGCGGCCATTAAGCCCGTTTGTTTTCCTAATGCAAAATAATCAATACCGATACTACATAATCCACCAGTTTCTCCTTCTGCCCAACCGGTAACTACTGGTACTTTTTCACTTTTGGCAATTTCTCCAACGATGGCCGCACTTGAAGCCATGGTATTGTCAGTAGGAATAAAAATGCCCTCCACATCTTTAGCCAGTGATGTCATAGCTTGTTGCACATCATTCGTGGAATTTACAGTGACAGTTTTCACTTTAAGACCAGCTTTTTTAATTTCTGCTTCAGCAAGGTCGGCTTGGATTTTAGAGTTGGCCTCGCCAGAATTATAAATTAAACCGATTGTTTCAGGATCTTTAGTGACGGACAACAGAAGTTCAATTTGTTTGTCCACCGGAACGGCATCACTAGTCCCTGTTAAATTTCCACCGGGTTTCTCATTTGACGCTACTAGTTTGGAAGCTTCTAAATCAGTAACTGCCGTAACTACAATAGGAATATCTTGCGTTTCGTTAGCTAGTGATTGGGCGGCCGGCGTTGAGATGCCTAATACTAAATCTGGTTTATCTTTGACGAGTTTTTCTGCCATGGATTTTAAATTATCTTGGGCGTTTTGGGCATTTTGATAAATATAAACCGCATCGACGCCGCCTTCTTTGACCCCTTCTTTAAATCCTTCATAAGACGCATCTAATGACGGGTGAGCCACCAACTGCAAGACGCCAATTGTCATCTGTCCCTCTTGCGCCACTGCTTCTTTTTTACATCCGGCAAATAATAAACCGCCTACTGTTATCAATCCTGCTAAAATAATTTTTTGTTTTTTCATTTTTTTCCGTCCCTTCATTTTTTAAAATAATTTACTTGAATTTTTCCTGTTGATCAGGCAGAAAAAATTTTGGGTAAATAAAAACTCCATTTAGAATTTTCTAAATGGAGGAAGTTTCGCAAAAAAAAGAATTATTTTGCTTAAGCCATCTAGAAAATCCTACATGGCCAGCACATTCAAAGTCGCCTTAGCCATCATAGATTCAAACCATCGTTTGATGTTTGCATCCATAATGTCTGAATACAAACTTATCTAAAGAAGAAGCTAAAGCTAAAGAAACTATTTAGTTGAGGGATTTGCATTTGCTGATTCATAAAAAAATCCTCCAGTTCTTTGAATGTTCTCATTATAGTGTGACTAGATGGATTCGTCAAGGAAAAATGAAAAAGTTGGCGCAAAATAACTGCGCCAACTTTTTTTAAAAATCTCTTAATCTAATTTTTCCCAATGCCAATTTTCGACTTCTTCAATATCTTGACCATTTTCACGAATAAAGTCGTGATGTAAATCTAAGAAGTCTTGCATTTCTTTAGAAAATCCGGCTGCTTTTTCTCCATAAACGAGTTCGGCTGCCTGCTTAGCTAAATGGAACCGGTCCAACTCATTTAAAACGCGCATATCAAATGGTGTTGTAATATCGCCATTTTCCCGATAACCGTGAAGATGAATTTGGCGATTTTCTCGTGGATAGAAAATATCCCGCATTAAGCCTTCATAACCGTGGAAAGCAAAAATAACTGGTTTGTCTTTCGTGAAGTAAGTGTTAAATTCATCATCACTCAGGCCACGAGGATCCACGGATGGGTGGCGTAATTTCAATAAATCAACGACATTAATAAAACGAATCTTCAGCTCAGGAAATTCTTCGTGCAAATAAGAAATTGCTGCTAAACTTTCCAAGTTCGGTTCTGTTCCAGCTGCGGCGATAATTAAATCAGGTTCTTCATTTTTTTCAACCGTTGAAGCCCAGTCGATCACTTTCAATCCTTCTTTAACTAAAACTTCGGCCTCATCAGCGGAATAAAATTGTGGGCGTGGATGTTTCGAAGTCACCACTAAATTAATTTTTTCTTCGGTGGTGAAGACTTCACTCATTACCGCCAGCAAACTATTGGCATCGGCTGGTAAATATTCCCGCACAAATTCTGGTTTTTTCTCCGCCAAATGCGTCAACATGCCTGGATCTTGGTGCGTATAACCATTGTGATCTTGTTGGAAAACGGTGGAAGAAGCAATTAAGTTCAGTGATGGATAATTTTTCCGCCATTTTTGATCGTGAGCTTTACGCAACCATTTGAAATGTTGAGTAATCATGGAATCGACTACCCGGAAAAATGATTCATAGCTAGCAAAAAATCCGTGCCGTCCAGTTAAAACATACCCTTCTAAAAATCCTTCTGCTTGGTGTTCGGAAAGTTGGGAGTCAATAACCCGACCTGCTGGTGACAGCCATTCATCGAATTTTTTGGAAGTTGGCTCTAACCATTGACGACGTGTGACATCAAATAAATGATTCAAGCGGTTGGATTTTGTTTCGTCTGGTCCAAATACTCGGAAATTATTAGGATTTTTTTCAATTAATTCAGCTGCATATTTCCCAAATTCCATCATATCAGATCCAATGATTGCGCCTGGTATTTCAATTGGTAAAGCAAATTTCTGCCAAGTAGCGACGTCTAATTTTTTCGGATTTAATCCACCATTGGTCACAGGATTTTTGGCCATCCGCGCATCACCTGTTGGCGCTAATTCTTTAATCTCTTTAAAAAATTTCCCGTCTTGATTAAATAATTCTTCCGGATGATATGATTTTAACCAAGAAACTAGAGCTTCGGCATGGTCAAAATGCAATTGATCCACTGGAATTGGCACTTGATGGGCGCGAAATGATCCTTCAATTGTTTCATTGTCCCAAGTTTTAGGACCTGTCCAACCTTTTGGCGTCCGAAAAATAATCATTGGCCATTGTGGCATTTGTGCTTGGTCAGCTGGATTTTTTCGGGCTTCTTTTTGAATCGCTTGAATTTTTTCAATTACTTCGTCCATGACTTTCATCATTTGCGGATGGACTTTAGCCGGGTCATCACCTTCAACAAAATAAGGCGCCCAACCAAGGCCGGTGAAATAATTTTTTAATTGTTCATCCGTTTTCCGAGCTAAAATGGTCGGATTAGAAATTTTGGCCCCATTTAAATGTAAAATCGGCAAAACGGCCCCATCATTTACAGGATTAATAAAAGTATTACTGAACCAACTAGCAGCTAGCGGGCCAGTTTCTGCTTCGCCATCGCCAATGACCGTTGCGGCAATTAAATCAGGATTATCTAAAATTGCGCCTGTGCCGTGGGATAATGAATAACCAAGTTCGCCGCCTTCGTGGATGGAGCCTGGCGTTTCTGGAGCCGCATGAGAAGCTACCCCGCCTGGGAAAGAAAATTGTTTAAATAATTTTTTCATCCCGGCAGCATCTTCAGTAATTTCTGGATAAATATCTGAATAAGATCCATCAAGATAAGCATTAGATACCATCACTTGGCCACCATGACCCGGGCCTTCAATGTAGAACATATTCAGTTGATATTTTTGAATGACGCGATTTAAATGCGCATAAATAAAATTTTGACCAGAAATCGTGCCCCAATGGCCAATAGGATGAACTTTAAGATCCGTTGCTTGTAGTTGTCGGGTCAACAAAGGATTATCTTTAAGATATAATTGGCCCACGGATAAATAATTTGCTGCCCGCCACCATTTATCCACTTTTTCTAAATATTTTGGTGAGTTAAAATCAGTCATTTAATCAACTTCCTTTTTTAGTATTTTTTACTTTAAAGCCGCTAAAAAAAATGCACACAAAAAATTTTGCATGTGACGAACTGGACACTTTAATTATAAACGTCTTGCAAACTGAATACAACTAAAAGAAATCGCTGAAAAAATTTCTCTAATCTAAAATTTCCCTAACAAAAAAGCCGACAATTTTCTGTCGGCTTTTCATTTACAACTCGTTAATCCATTTTAATTAAATCATATTGCGATTGATATAAGTGATAGTAAAGGCCACGGTGTTCCATCGATTGACGATGGTTGCCGGCTTCTTGAATTTTTTGGTCGGCAATGTAAAAAATTTGGTCTGAGTTTTTAATCGTCGACAAACGGTGAGCGATAATAAAACTCGTCCGCCCTTTTAACAATTGTTGTAAACCTAATTGCAATAATTCTTCCGTTTTAGTATCAATACTTGAAGTAGCTTCATCTAAAATTAAAATTTTAGGATTGGCTAACAATGTGCGGGCAAAAGCTAAGAGTTGGCGTTGCCCAGCCGACAATGTGCTTCCCCGTTCTTCAACTACTGTTTCATAGCCATCTTTTAATTCCATAATAAAATCGTGGGCCCGAACAACTTTGGCAGCTTCAATAATTTCTTCTTTCGTAGCTTCTAAGCGCCCGTAACGAATATTTTCTAAAATCGTCCCTGAGAAAATAAACGTATCTTGCAGCATAACACCCATTTGACTACGCAAACTTGGCAAAGTGACATTAGAAATATCGTGACCATCAATTAAAATTTTCCCGCTATCTACATCATAAAAGCGACTCAATAAATTAATAATCGTCGTCTTACCAGCACCCGTTGGTCCCACTAAAGCAATGGATCGACCCGGAGCGACGTGAAATGAAATATCTTTTAAAATTGTTTTATCTTTTTCATAACTAAAGGTCACATGCTCAAAATCAATCGTGCCTTCAATTTGTGGCAACACTTCCGCATTGTCGTGATCGATAATTTCTGGTTGTTCGTCTAGTGTTTCAAAAATCCGTTCCAAGTAAGCTGTCGCGGTAATTAAAGAATTATAAAAGTTCCCAATATTAATAACTGGATTCCAAAAATTATTAATATACCCAATAAAAGCAATTAATGTCCCGGTGGAAACTTCTACGCCGATTTGGCGAATTCCTACAAAATAAATCAAGCTCGTCGCAATAACGGAAATATTTTGCACCCCAGGCCATAAAAGAAATTGAATCTTTACAGCCTTCATCCAACTAGAGCGATATTCTTGGTTGATGTCTTTAAATACTTGATAGTTTTCTTTTTCCCGAGCAAAACTTTGGGTAATTTTAATCCCGGCGATAGACTCGTGAATATATGCATTCATATTAGACTGCTTGTTACTCAAAATTTGGTAAGCTTTCCGTTGTTTATTTTTAATCACCATAACGAGCGCAAAAAGCACTGGCATTAGGGCTAACGACCACAATGTTAGGCGAGCATCCAAAAAGATCATAAAAATTAACGTAATAAAAACATTGAAGAAATCAGAAATTAAATTGATTAAACCATTACTTAATAAGTCACTTAACGTATTAATATAGTTAACGACACGAATTAAAATTTTGCCGTGCGGGCGAGAATCAAAATAAGAAAATGATAATTTCTGTAAGTGAGAAAAAATATCAAAACGCATATCTTTTAAAACATCTTGTCCGAGTTCAGTGATGTGATAAATCCGATAACGCATGCAAATGCCGCCGATAATCAAGGTTAGTAAAAACAATCCGCCGATAATCAAAAGCGCCGTGAAATCTTTGTTAGGAATTGCCGTATCAATAGCGTATTTAGTAAAGTACGGACCAAACATTCCTAAAACATTGGCAAAAATAATAACAAATAAAATTTGAACAATTCTTTTTTTGTAAGGCTTGATATATTGACCGAGGCGTTTATATTGGCGCCAATTGAATTCCTGTTGTAGTTCTTCATCGACATCAAATTTATTCCGCGCCATTTTCCACACCTCCTGACAAACCTAATTGTTTTTGGTAGACTTCATAATATTTTCCTTTAAGGGCCACCAACTCTTGGTGACTTCCTTGTTCCACCACGCGCCCTTTTTCCATCATCAAGATTAAATTAGCATCTCGCACTGAAGAAATCCGATGGGCAATAATGAAAGTAGTTTTTTGCTGCGTCAATGTGGTTAATTCTTTTTGAATTTTCGTTTCTGTTTCCATATCCACCGCAGAAGTTGTATCATCCAAAATTAAAATGGAAGGATCTTTCACTAGCGCTCGCGCCAATGAAATCCGTTGTTTTTGACCACCAGATAAACCAACCCCTCGTTCGCCAACAATTGTTGCATATCCTTCTGGCATCCGGGAAATAAAAGCATCCGCGTCGGCGGCACTTGCCATTTGCTGAATGAAAGTAGGATCTACTACTGGATTACCAAAAGCAATATTATCAGAAATAGAATCGGAAAATAAAAAGACATCTTGCATGACCATAGCAATATTTTCCCGCAATTTTCGAATGGGGTATTCTTTAGCCGATTTCCCATCAATTAATACGTCGCCTGCTGTTGGATCGTAAAAGCGGGCGATTAAATTAACTAACGTCGTTTTTCCAGAACCCGTCTCACCTAAAATTCCGACAGTTTCGCCAACTTTTGCTGAAAAACTAATATTTTCTAACACCATATGCGTTGGATCATCGGAAAAGTGGAAGCCAACATTTTTAAATTCTACATCGCCGTGAATTCTTTTTTCCATTGGGCGATCTTCTAATAAAATTTGTGGCGCTGTTCCTAGCATTTGCCGAATTTTAACGCAAGCGGCATTAAAACGTTGCACATCATTGATCAGCCAACCAGACATCCGCATGGGTTGGTTCAACATCCACAAATAACCGTTAAACGCCACCAAATCACCTAAAGTCATGGAGCCATCAATCACTAAATAACCGCCAAAGACAATAACGATCACCGCTAAACTGGAAGCAAAGCCGTCCAGCCACGGTAAATATTTACGAGAAACAGCAGCGGACTCCATATTTTTTTGTTTAAAATCTTCATTGTGTTCATTAAATTTATCGATTTCAAAAGCTTCCCGAGTGAAGGCTTTCACCACACGATTGCCACCAATATTTTCTTCCACCATGGAATTTAAGCGGGCAAAACTATTCCGAATTTCTAAAAAGCGCGGACGAGCTTGCTTACTCATCAACATCGTAAAAATAAAAATTAGAGGCGTCACAGCAACGAGAGCCAACATCAACGGCCAAGAAATCCAGCTCATAACCACCACCGCACAAATAAACCAAGTCACACATTCGATGACATTATAATCCACCCAAGAAACAAAATGACGAATCGCATCGGTATCACCAGTCATGCGGGCCATAATATCCCCCACCCGTGTGTGATTAAAAAAATCAAAATCCAGTTCTTGTAATTTTTTGTACATTGTTTGCCGCAAATCAAAGACTGTATTTTGTCCGGTGCGTTCAAATAAAATTTGATACAAATAACGCACGACTGTTCTAACGAGTGTGACACCAATCATAATCAATAAAATTGGAATCAGTAATTCTACTTTTCCACCTTGGATGACTTGATCAATTAAAACCCCGGCTAAATATGGATTCACCAAAATTAAGCCTGCATTAATCAAAATAAATATTAAGGCCACCAACAACCTTTTTTTATTTGGAGCTACAAAGCGCCAAATCCACTGATAATTATTCATTGCTTTTTTATTCTCCTTTTATACTTTTCCATCTAGTAATTAAAGCCTTTCCATTTCTTTATTTTGCTCTCTGAAGAAGCATTATAGCAAATGATTACTTAAAAAAACAGCCAAATATTATGGTAATTTGCCAAAAAAACACCGAACATTAAAATAAAAAATAAATGCATAAAAAGGCCCAAAGCAAAGTACGCTTTAGACCTTTTTAGATTTGTTATAACTTGTTTATCTGCTTTATTGACGGTGTGTTTTGACCACCAGTTAGGAGAATAGATAAAATTTTTAAAAATCCAAGTTCGGGATTTTTGAAATTTTCCTAATTCTCTACACTGCTAACCGGTCAAAACACAACCTTTTATTCAATGGCGAAGATTTCTCTGATGTCTTGTTCGGTGAGTTGGTTGGTTTTGGCTTCTTGGCCGTTTAAGACTTCATCAAACAAAGCGCGTTTTTCGTTTTGCAGTGCGGCCATTTTTTCTTCGATGGTTCCTTTGGCGATCATCCTAAAAACTTCTACGACTTTTTTCTGACCAATGCGATGGGCGCGGCCGGCAGCTTGATCTTCCACGGCGGGATTCCACCACAAATCATACAAGACCACGGTATCAGCCCCGGTTAAATTCAATCCGGTTCCGCCGGCTTTTAGAGAAATCAAAAAGACATCTCCTGCTCCGTCATTAAATTCATTGACCATATTTAAACGTTCCAAAGCAGGCGTTGACCCGCGCAAATAAAAATGGCTCAATCCCAATCCTGCCAGCTCATCTTCAATTAAGGTTAGCATTTTAGTAAATTGTGAAAAGACTAAAACACGGCGGCCGTTTTCTTTGGCGTTCACTAAAAACTCTTTCAATTGTTCTAATTTTCCTGAACTACCTTCGAAATCTTCCATAAACATTCTTGGATCGCCACAAATTTGCCGCAATCGTGTCAGACCAGCCAAAATACTCAAACGATTTTTCGCAAAAGCTTTTTTGTCCATGCCTGATAAAGTTTGTTGCATCTGGGATAAATAAGCCAAATAAACGGTTTTTTGTTCCGGCAAGAGTGATGAATACAAATTGGTTTCGATTTTTGCTGGTAATTCTTTTAACACATTTTCCTTTTCTCGGCGTAAGACAAAAGGTTGAATCATCTTGGCTACTTCAGCGGTTGTTAATTGTTTGAAAAGTTGTTTTTTCGGGAAAAAGCCCGGCATAATAATCGCAAATAAACTCCACAATTCGCTCAAATTATTTTCAATCGGTGTTCCTGATAATGCAAAACGTTGCGGAATATCCAATTTTCTTAAAGCTTGAGCGGTTTTAGTGGCGGCATTTTTTACCATTTGCGCTTCATCTAAAATCAGACAAGAAAAATCGTGGACCTCGTAGTCTTGGGCATCTTGCCGTAAACTGGCGTAACTCGTAATAACAATATCAAATTGATGCGCTTGTTCGATAATTTTTTCCCGCTCATCTTTGACGCCAACTGCCAAACCTACAGTCAAATCCGGCGCAAATTTGGCACATTCACTTTGCCAATTGTAAGTTAAAGAAGCAGGAGCCACAATTAAAGTCGGCGCGTTGAATTTTTTTTCTTCTTTTTGAGACAAAATAAAAGCAATCGCTTGGACCGTTTTCCCAAGACCCATTTCATCGGCCAAAACGCCGCCTAATTGATAATGAGCTAGCATTTTTAGCCAGCGGAAACCTTCTTTTTGATAAGTGCGCAACTTCGCTTGCAACCCTTGCGGCAATTTTGCTTTAAAAGCATGGACCTTAGTTAAATCTTCGGCCATTTTTTTAAAATCATGATCAAATGTTGCCTCGGAAAATAAATTCTCCACCAGCAAGCTTTGATAATTAGGAATTTTTAACGTGCCATCTTTTTGCCAACGACCGCGCAATTTTTGCAAAGTAGCACTCGTGTCTTGCATATCTTCTGTAAGATCTAAAATTTCACCATTTTGCGTTTCGTAAAAATTTTCTTTAGCTAAAATAGCAGCCACTACTTGGCGAATTTCACTTTCTTGGACGCCAACAATATCAAAATGCACCGCCAACCAAGAATCTTCGGTGGTCACTTTAATTTTCGGCGGCGTTTTTGCTTCATTTAAGAACAAGCCGCGCAGTTTTTTACCCATCCGAACAATCCCTAATTTTTGCAACTGAGGAATTTCTCTAGTGAAAAATTGATACAACTGACTTCCGGTAGGCATTGTTTTACGAAAATCTTTCGCGCTTTTTTGATAACCTAGCAGTTGAATTTGTTCAATAATTTTTTCTTCAGCTGGAATTTGGCGGACAACATTTTTTTGCACTTCGACTGTTTTTGTCGGATCACTAGAAAAAATATTTTCCCCATATTGAAAATCAACTTGTAGACGAATGTCGCCTTGTATTTTCCGCAAATGAAAAGTCGTCTTTAATGTTTCTTGCACCACAAGTTCTTCTAGCGATGCACTTACACTCACTGTGGCACATTCTTTTAGCACCGGCACCACTTGGGCAAAAAGAACCGACAATTGATCGGCGGCATACGTAATTTGGTTTTTGGAGCGTTTTTTCATTAAATTTAAAATAGTTTGTAAAATCACTTCTTGGCGCGGCGATAATAAATAAAAAACGCCTTTTGCAAATGCCCAGTGATAGTTGGCGAAATAATGCGTGACAGGATTATCGATTGTCAGCAAAAAGTTTTTCTTTTCAGGTGAAATCGTCACTGATAATGGTTTTTCCGTTGAAAAAACAACGCCCGTGTAGCGACTGTCTAAGAGTAACACGGCTTGTTGGGTGGCAAAGATTTCAGTTAATAAATCAGTCAGACCAAAAAGTCCTAACAAAAGATATTTTTTTTCAGGCTTGCCTTTTTTAGTAAATCCGCCACTTAAAAGCACTTGTTGTGATTCATAATGTTGGGCTAATTGGCGAATGATTTTTTGATTTTCTGCCGAAAAGTTTTCTGGTTGCAAATAAAAAATATATTGCTGATTCACGGTAATTTTTTCGCTTTTTGAAAAAGCTTGGAAAAATTCGCCAATATTTTTAATCACATATTGTTTTTCTCCAGGATGGCCAATTTTTAACGAGAGAGCTAGTAAATCTTTTTCTTTTTGATAAGGATTCATGCTTACGGTTTCGATTTGATAAGCGATGCTGATTTTTTCAGTTAACACGGCATTGGTCAAACCGCGCCCTTCGATTAGTCCTTGGGTAAATAATTCGTGAAAAGAAACGGCGGAACGATTGGCTTGAACCGGGGTGTTCTCCGTTAAAATTCGGCTCATTTTTTGTTGTTTCAAATATAATTCCACAGCGACAGTATGTTTGCAATACCCTTTTTCTTGCCAAAATAAACATTGGCAGTGGTCATTTTCTTTGGCCGTGCCGTCAAGATCCACCAAATACAATTCGTGTCCCATCACTTGGGCGTGCCAAATTTTTTCTTCGTAGTCGGGATTGACTGACAATACCCGGCCTTCTGTTACATAGCGCCGGCCTTTTTCAATGATTCGTTCGGGGATACTCCATTTCATTTTGCACCACCTCCTTTGTGACTTTTTATAATACTGCGACCATTTCCTTTAGTTTCCACCATCAGCTGATTATAAATTCTCTGCTTCAAAGTTTCCACGTGGGAAATAATGCCGATCATTCTTCCTTTTGATTCAATACTTTCCAAAGCTTCAATCGCCAAATCTAGCGACTCTTCATCCAACGTGCCGAAGCCTTCGTCAATAAAGAGGAGCGAAATATTCACGCCCCCGGTTTTTTCTTGAACCACTTCGCCTAATCCTAAAGACAGAGCTAGAGCAGCTTTAAAACTTTCGCCACCAGATAAAGTTTGAACGCGTCTCGTTTCTCCTAAATGAAAATCGAAAACATCTAATTCTAAGCCGGAATTTTTTCGGGCGGCATTTTTTTCTTCTTTTAACCGTAAATAATAACGACCATCAGAAAGAAATTGGAGCTTTTCATTGGCTCGTTCAACGACTTCGTTAAAGCTTTGTTGCAAAATAAATCGTTCCACTGAAATATTATACGGCCTGTCTCCATTAGCTACCGCAGAAAGTTCTTGCCAATCTTGACGCTTCTTTTGGGCAGCTGCTGTTTTTTCACTATGTTGAGCTAATTTTTCCCCCACTGTTTCTAGTTGGGTGACGCGATTGCTTTGTTGGTAATATTTTTCTTCAGCGGCCATTTGATTATTTTTTTCAGTAGCTAATTGTTCGGTTAACTCCAGTAAATCAAGCGGAACGTCGGTAATTTCTTGGGCTAGAGCCTTTTTTTCAGCCTGGAAATTCCGTTCTTTTTCGATCCAGTCGGCAATTTGTTGTTGGTATTTTTGGCGTTGATCTAATTTTACGCGGGCCGTCTTAAATTCTTCTTGGCTTAACTGCTGTAAAGTTAATTGTTGTTGAAAATCTGCTACTGCTTTTTGGAGTTTTTCTGTTTGTTCTTCTTGTTGTTGGACTAAGCTCTTTAATTGAGTGGAATTAATAATTTTTTGCTCTTGCAAATTTTGCCAAGCTTTCGTATTTTCAATTGTTTTTCCTTCAAAATCAGTCCATTGCTTTTGCCAAATTTTTTCTTGGTCTTGGCGAAGATCCTTCGTTAAAAATTTAGCATCCAAATTTTCTTTTAAGCTTTCAATTTGGGCGGCGAGAATTTTAATTTCTTGTGTCTCTTGTTGCACCGTTTCTTCTTGTTGCTGCACTTGGTCTTGCAATGTTTTTAATTGTTCCGTCGTGCTGGTGAGTTCTTGTTGATTTTGCTTATTTTCTTGTTGATCTTTTTCAAGCTGTGCTTGCTCTTTTTGCCAAATTTCTCGGCGCTGGGAAAGTTCTTCACTACTTAAAACATTCCCTAATTGTTCTTTTTGTAGCTTCGCTTCTTGTTGCTGATTTTTTTGGGTGGTAATTTTTTCTTGCACTTGTGCTTTTTGCCCTTGCAGGTTTGCCAATTGTTTTGCTGCTTGATTTTTTAAATCATTGGCCAACTCCACATCGCCTGCTTCAAATGGCGCTTTGTTAGGGTGATGAGTACTGCCACATAATGGGCAAGGCTCGTCATCAGTCAACATTTCCGCCAGTCTGGAAATTTCCATTTGGGCCCAAGCTTTATTTTTTTCTTGAAAATAATTTTCGGCTGTGGCTAATTTTTCTTGAACCGCTGTTAATTCTTTTTCAAAACTTGCCAGCTGTTTTTCTCCTTGCACAAGAGCACTCTGTAATTTTTCAAAAGAAGCGACTTGTTGAGTTACTTTTTCTAGTTCAAATTGCTCCGTTTGTAATTGCGTTTGGCGCCGGAAAAAAGAATCGACTGGAAAAACTTTTTTTCCTAAAGTGACGACCATTTGTTCTTTTTCAGTCAGAGCATTTTTTTCATTATCGTAACTTTCTTTTTTTTCACTGAGTGCTTGATTGGCTTTTTGCAGTTGGTTTGTTTGTTCTTCAACCTTTTCGTATTGTGCTTTTTTAGAAATTAATTGATCTAAGTTTTGTTTGATTTCGCTCATTTCGTCTTGTTGACTAGCGAGTTCATTTTTTTCTTGGTCTAGTGTTTCTTGCGCTTTTTCAAGGGAATGCTGCTGAACTTCTTCTTCTTGTCTTTTTTCAGCTAGCATTTTACTTTGCGTTGACTGCTGTTCTACGACTTGAAAAAGATGCTCTGCTTTTTCCACTCGGTCCAAAAGAGCCACTTCATCTTGCCAAATAGTTACTGTTTTTTCTTCTTGCACCAGTTCTTCTTCGACAATTAATAGTTGTTTCATTTTTTCCCGTTGCGCCAATTGTTGCTGGGCATCGCTTACTGCTGCTTGTTTTAGTCCAACTTGCTCTTTAGCTTTTTGATTTTCTGCCAGAAACTCTGTCTGAATATTTTTTTCAGCACTTATTTTTTCCAGGAAAAGAGATTTAGAAAATGGACCTTGCCACTCCATTTGATTGAGGAGCATGCTTTGGGTCAAATCCATTTTCTCCAAATTTTTATCTTGGATTTTCACTTCGTCTTTTAAATACTGCGCTACTTGCAAATAATCATTCGTATGAAATAAACTCCGCAAGACTTCTTCTTTTTCATTTGAGTCGGCTAGTAAAAATCGCTGGAAATCTCCTTGGGGCAAGAGAACAATTTGGACGAATTGTTGGCGCGTTAACCCAATTAACTCGCGAATTTTTTCGTCTACTTCGCTAACTTTTTTCCATTGGTCGACTGCTTTTCCATCGACATATTTAATTAAAACTGTTTTCTGACTTTCTTTAACTAGCCCGGTTCCCCGTTTACTTTCCCGCACATATTCTGGACTACGAGTAATTTCGTATTCCACATCATCAATGGCAAAAAGTAAACTCACTTGGGTTATTTTATCACCGGCAAATTTCGAACGCATCTCATTTGGCGAGCGCGTATTCCCGCTAGTTTGTCCGTGCAATGCATAACACAAACCATCAAAAATAGTCGTCTTGCCGCTGCCCGTTTTACCAGAAATTAAAAATAAATGGTCGTTGGCTAAGGTTGAAAAATCAACGGTTTGTTGCGCAAATGGACCAAAATTTTCCAAAGTTAAACGTAATGGTCTCATAGCAACTCTCCTTTACCAATTTCTTGAAAACTTTTCTCTAAAATTTTCCTTTGACTATCATTTACTTTTTTTTCCGTCATAGTTTGATAGAAATCTTCAAATAGATCCAGCGGGCTTTTAGCTAGCAATACTTTCTTTTCTAACTTCATTTGTGGCGCATTGGCGCGCGTTAACTCTAAAATAAATGAATAATGTTCATTTAAGCGGGCCATCACATTATAAATCACTGCCTGATCCGTCAGTTTAATCGCCACAAAATCATTTTTATATTGTAAATAATTTTCATCGGTGGTCAATTCTTCAAAACTTGCGGTTAAAAGATGAATTTTCCTAGGAGGCGTTAAAGGTAAAAATTCTTGCGTCATCTTTTCAGTATCCACTAAAACGACCCCTTTTTGTTGATTTGCTTCAGAAATTGAAAAAGGCAAAGGTGAGCCGGAATAACGAATCGACGGATGGTTCAGCGCTTTAGGATTATGCAGATGCCCTAGCGCCACATAGTCAAAAATTTCTAAACTCGTGGTAGTAATATTTTGCAAGCCACCTACTTGAATTTTAGTTTCAGAATCTGTTGGCGTTGCCCCGCTGGCAAAAAAATGACTGACTAAGACATGTTTTTTTGAGGGATCAAAACTTTTTGCCATCGTTTCAACTACCAGATCAAAAGCTTGCTGCAAAGTTTTAATTTCTATATTTGGAAAAACTTGTTGGACATCAAAAATTTCAAAATAGGGCAATAAATAAAATTGCACATCAAACATTTCAACTGGCGTTAAGGCTTGTGAAACAGTCGTCTGCAAATAAAATTGTTGCGCACTAAACCACGCCGATCCGGTCGCTAGGCGCACCGCTGAATCGTGATTGCCAGAAATAACTAATAGCGGAAATTTTTCAGTCAAATTCATTTGTTGTAACGCGGCATTTAATAAAGCCACACTTTCTTGATTCGGTACTGCTCGATCGTATAAATCACCAGCAATCACTATCGCATCAGCTTGATGGGTTTTAGCTAGCCGAATAATTTGTTGAAAAATAGCTTCTTGATCGGCTAATAAATCATAGCCGTGGTCTCTTTTTCCCACGTGCCAATCGCCTGTATGAATAAATCGCATCTTCTCACCTCGAAAAATCTTCTTCCCACCATTATACCACGGTTTTTAGCTAGGAAAATAAAAATAATGAGCCTAAGTCCGCAGACTTAAACTCATTATTTTCAACTCCCAAAAATAGAGAGGTTTTTTCGTTACATTAACCTTCTTTTTCAGAAGTTTTTTCTGGAATGTATTTAAAATTCGGATCAGTTAGCGCATCTAAATAATTAAAAGACGCGTTCATCCGCTCTTCAATTATTTTCAAGCCATCTGCATCCAATTTTTTAACATCGCTAATATCAAAAGGTTCCCCGAAATGGACTTTTACTTTTTGGCGTTTAAACAAACCGCCCAAAGTCACCGGTCCTTGATAGACGCTAGGAACAATTTTTACTTTGGCCATTTTGGCAATTAAAGCTACGCCGCCTTTTAAATCATCCGAGTGCCGCGTGCCAGAAGGAAACATAATGAGCGATAGATCAGAATTTTTCAATTCCCGCACTGGCCGTTTAATAACAGACGGTCCTGGTTTGGCCCGATCCACTGGAAATGCGTGGGCATGAACTAAAATAAAACGCAAAATCGGATTTTTAAATAATTCTTCTTTGGCCATAAATGAAAATTGTTTCGGACTAGCTCCAATTGCTAAATACATTGGATCCCAAAACGTCCGATGCGGCGCTACTAAAATATAATTTTCATCAGTAGGCAAAAGTTCACGCCCGATAAATTGAGGGCGACCATTGATAAGCCAGAGTATTCCTTTACATAATCCGCGAATAAAACGATAAAACATAAGTTCTCCTTTCGAAACGCCGCCAAGCATTTGCTTAACGATACATAATGGTATTATAATATAGAAACTTGAAAAAAAATAGAATTAAGGAGGGCATTATCTTTTGGAAAATGAACGAATCGATCAACTTTACTCAGCCGATATTCAAATTATTCAAAGCCCAACTGTTTTTTCTTTTTCTTTGGACGCCGTTTTGTTGGCGAATTTCCCGCGTGTTCCTCACACTGGTTCGATTGTCGATTTGTGTGCCGGTAATGGGGCGGTTGGTTTATTTTTAGCACCAAAAACCACCGCGCAAATTACTCAAGTGGAAATTCAAGAAAAATTAGCCGATATGGGACGGCGAAGTATTATTTTAAACCATTTAGAAAAACAATACACGATGATTAACGACGATTTAAAAAATATTTTAGCTAATGTGCCGGCTAATTCTGTCGATTTAATCCTTTGCAACCCACCTTACTTTAAAGATGCCCCCGACAAAAAAATAAATCCTAATGAACATTTGGCTTTAGCGCGTCATGAAATCACGACTAATTTACAAGAAGTTGCCGCCATTTCCGGCAAACTTTTAAAATCAAAAGGCCATTTTGCTTTAGTCCATCGCCCCGAACGTTTAACAGAAATTCTCAGTGTCTTAACGGCCGCTCGCTTGATGCCAAAGCGTCTGCAATTTATTTATCCCAAGGCTGGTCGCGAAGCTAATATGGTTTTGATTGAGGCGATTAAAGACGGCAAACCAGGTTTAAAAGTACTGCCGGCTCAAATTGTTTACACAGACGATAATCAATACACCCCAGAAATCCACGAGATGCTCTATGGAAAATAAAAATCAAAAAGAAAAAAATTATTTTTTTTACGTCTTGGAATGTGCCGACCATAGTTTTTACGGCGGATTTACTAACAATCTTGAAAAGCGTGTGGCAACTCATAATAAAGGCCAAGGCGCCAAGTATACAAAGACGCGGCGACCTGTCACCTTACTTCACGCCGAAATTTTCCCTACTAAAAGTTTAGCACTTAAAGCTGAATATGCTTTTAAACATCAAAGCCGCGCAAAAAAAATGGCTTATCTCGCCAGTCATCAAAATCTCAATATCGCCACTGACATCACAAATACAAAAAAATGAGGAACGCCTAGGAGCGCTCCTCGTTTTTTTATTTTTTATAATTGTATTTTGCTAATACTTCTTCTTTGTCTTTAGCTAATCCTTGCAAAAGATCCAAATGTTTAGCTAAATGTAAATTCAACATTTCTTGGTATAAATCTAAATTTGCATTTAAAACTTTGAAGAAACGGTCGCGGTAAACATATTGATAATTTTCTTGAATATTTAAAATCGAACCGTACATCGTATGCAATACTTGGCGCGGATCGTCATCTAACAATAATTGATAAACATCTTTTAGTGCAACAGAATCTGGTTTTGGCGCCGTTTCTTGTGTCGCTTTAAATTCGTAAAAACTTTTCACATCTGCCAAATTTTCATAGCTAAAGGTGTAAATTTCTTTCATCAATTCGGGATCTTTAATGGCAATTACTTTTAAAGCTTCCAACCAGTTAGTGCCGGCAGTTTTTACGTGCCAACCATGGTTATGAGAAATTTTGCCGATAATTGGATAAACGGATAATTTATCAGAACCGGAATGAATCGATAACCGGTAGTCAAAGTGTTCGGCGATAGCTTCATGAACGGCGTACTCTTCTTCAAAGCGACCTAGCTCACCAATATAATCAATTGCTTTTTGGAATTCTCCGTAAAATTTCGGTGCCAAAGTTTCTACAGCTACTTTTTTAGCTGCTAATTCATTGGCAAAAAAGTAATGGTTAGCCGGCGTCGTCGGCACGATTGTTTCATCCATGCTGACTTCAAAATCCAAATTATAAGGTTGCACAAATTGATGAAAAATAGTTTCTGCAAAAAGTACTGCATCATAAAAAATTAAAACCGACTCTTGCAAATCTTTTTCGCTGAAATGCACCTTTAAGCCATTATCTAAAGAAAAAGTTTTATTTAAATACGTTTCTTCAAAATAATTTTTTTGCGCTGTACTTAACTTTGCAAAGCGCGCTTTCCGATTTTCTTCACTAAGTTCGGCAATTTCATTATGAATTTTTTCGGTACAATCTAAAGTAATCATCGTAAAGCCAGTTTTTACCGCATAATCCACTTCGTAAGGTGTCTTCACATGATCGCCATCAGCGCCCCAGCCATCTTTGTAGCCTTGAGAAAAGACGGACCATTCTGCACTTTGCAAAACGCTAGTAAATGTACGACCGGTCAATAATAATTCGCGAATTGATTGTTGAGCTAAGACTGGGAAAATTCCCCGACCTTTAAATAATTGCAAATGCGCATCTCCGGCGAGCCCTAAGCGATCGCCTAAGCCAAATGTATATTTGTACCCGTGGCGGCTTGTTGGTTTTAACCAAGTAAATCTTTTTTCTAAAGCGTGTAAATTTTGTTCATTTAAGTCACCGATCAGTAACGTTTGATTGTCATAATCTACTTGATCAGTCGCCGAAAAATCGCCAACAGTCAAACGATTTTCCAATACACCTAATTGCCGCGTCCCTTGATGATTAAAAATGAAATATATATTTTTACGATCCACTTGCACTGAATTTTTTTCAATCAGCTCAACTGTCGATAAATTCTTATCATCTGCTAAAATACTTTCGATTTCAGCTTTTAATTGTTTTAACAAAATAAAACGCCCCTTTATTATTTTTTAAGGAAAATGTTCACGTGAACATTTTCGATTAATAAAAAAAGAAATCCCTTTCTTTACTTTTTCATTCTACAAATATTTTACAATTTTTGCAAGCATTTTGACTTAAAATTCCAGATTAAAAAAAAGTCGAAGGAAACTCCGACTTTTTTTTCAAATAATTTTATTTTTCTTCTAAACTTTGCATAACATTTGATAAGACACCGTTGATGAATTTTCTAGAGGCATCGTCGCTGTATTTTTTGGCCAGCTCCAACGCTTCATTTAAGGCCACTCGATCCGGCACATCTTCTTCATCCACAAATTTCATTTCAAAAATAGCTAAACGTAAAATCACTAAATCAACTTTAGCAATCCGTTTTAAAGTCCAATTTTTTTGCAAATGGCTAGTAATAATTTCGTCTAACTCTTCTTTTTTTGCTACAACGCCTTCGACTAATAAATCTAAATACGCTGGCACAAAAGCAGAATTATCTTCAGAAAGCCACTGGGTTTGATCCATTTCAAAGACCGCTTCAATGGCATCTTTTTTTTCTAAGTCGGCATTAAAATCTAACGGAAATAACGCTTGAAAAGCCACTTCCCGGATTTCATGACGCGAGATATTATTGTTCATCTTCATCCTCAAGTCCCAACAAGTCATCAAAATCTGGCATAACGACTTTTTCTGGCACAACTGCTTCCACGTGAATATTTACTTGGGCCAATTGAATATCCGTCATAAATAAAACTTGTTGTTTCACTTTTTCTTGCAATTCTAAAGCTACTTTAGGGACGTTGGTGCCATATTCCAAATACAAATACAGATCCACCACTAAACCTGCTTCTTCCACTTTTAAATAAACACCTTTTGTATGACGAGCGGCTTTGCGATCAAAAATTGCCGCAACATTTTCGCTAAAGCTCCCTTGCATCCCATAGACGCCTGGCACTTTGCTAGCGGCAATGCCCACAATCACTTCAATTACTTCAGGCGCTAAAATAATTTCTCCTAACGCATCATTACCATTTAAATGTAAATTTTTTTCTTCAGCCATGATTGTTCCTCCTTTAACTTTCTAAACTTTAAGCCCGTGAAACGTACGAACCATCAGATGTATTAATAATTAATTTATCCCCTTGGTTAACGAAAAATGGCACGTTGACATTAAGTCCAGTTTCCATCATCGCTGTTTTCGTTCCGCCAGAACTTGTATCGCCTTTAATTCCCGGTTCAGTTTCCGCCACCGCCAAAACAACCGTATTGGGAAGATCGACTCCTAAAATTTCTGTGCCGTACATAATAATTGTTACTTCGGCATTTTCTAAAATATATTTCAATTCATTTTTAATTTGGGCTTCGGGAATTTCAATTTGTTCATAAGTATTTAAATCCATAAAAACATAAGCTCCGGAACTTTCATATAAATATTGCATCTTTTTATTATCAATTTGAGCTTTGCCCACTTTTTCGCCAGCCCGGAATGTTTTTTCTTGCACGGCGCCGGTCCGCATATTTTTTAATTTTGACCGAACGAAAGCTGCCCCTTTACCTGGTTTCACATGTTGAAACTCCACTACACGCCAAATGTCATTATCGACAATAATTGTTAGACCTGTTTTAAAATCATTTACTGAAATCATCTCATTCTCCTTTGCAAGCTTACGAATATTTTCTGTTCTTAGTTTATCACGTAAAGCCCACAGTCGCTAGCAAAATTCGTTTTCAAGACATTTTACAAAATAATTAATTCTTTTGGCGCATGATTAAAGACGTGGCAACCATTTTCTAAAATCAACAAATCATCTTCAATGCGCACCCCGCCAATTTTTGGCAAATAAATGCCTGGCTCATCGGTAATAATATTTCCTGCCACATAAGGTGTCACTTGGCTAGCAGAAACAGCTGGTGCTTCGTGGATTTCTAAACCAATCCCGTGACCTAACCCATGACCAAAATTTTCGCCGTAACCTGCATCGCCAATAATTTTGCGAGCAATCGTATCAAGTTCTAATCCATTGATGCCAGCTTTCGCATTTTCAATCACCGCTTGATTAGCCGCTAGAACAATTTGATAAATTTCTTTTAATTGACTTCCAGGATCGCCTAAAGCAAATGTCCGGGTCATATCAGAAACGTATCCTTGATAGTAGCAACCAAAATCAATCGTTACAAGTTCGCCAGACGCAATTTTTTTAGTGCTTGCCACACCATGAGGCATCGCCGAACGCACACCACTTGCCACAATCGTTTCAAAGGAAACACCGCTAGCTCCTTTTGAACGCATGAAAAAATCCAACTCATTAGCTACTTGAATTTCCGTCATGCCCGGCGTAATAAATTTCAAAATATGGCTAAACGCTTCGTCAGTAATTGCGCAAGCTTGTTGAATTAAGTCGATTTCTTTTTCGTCTTTCACTTCCCGCATACTTTCGATGACTCCAGAAAGTGCTGTTAGATCACAACTTATAGTGTTACTTAAATCATCAAAAGCCGCAAAAGTAAGATACTCTTGTTCAAAACCTAGATCATCAATTTTTTCGGCTTGAACAATTTTTTCAACTTCTTCAAAAATTGGTCCACGATTTTGCAGAATTTGAAAATCTTTAATTTGATCGGCCGCTTGTTCTTGGTAACGAAAATCCGTCACAAAAAAACTTTTGTTGCTTGTCACCACCGCTAGTCCTGTCGTCCCCGTAAATCCCGTGATGTACCGCAAATTATACGGACTAGTAATTAAAATTGCTGAGACATCTTCAGCAATTATTTTTTCTTGTAATTTTTTCAAACGAATATTCATCTAAATTCCTCCTGAATTCTTACTTTCACTTATTATACCGCAAAAGTTTCGGAAATAAAAAAGCCGCTTGATTGGCGACTTTTTTAAAATTTTTATTCTGTTTTACTTTTCCAATCTACACAATACTAATTAATTCATATTGGGTTTTCTTTACTATCTTCATTGGTAAATTCAGATAAAACCAGCTCTTGATTTTTAATCCCTGGCAAACTGACAACTACTTTAGTTTGTGGCGTACCCTTGACAAAAATAATTATTCGACCATTAAAAGTGGATCGATAAGGTTCATCGTAGCTAGTAATATCTGCCAAATTTCCATTTTCAATCCCTAGAAGTTCGCCATTTTGAACTTGGACTTGCGCCATTAAATCATTGGCGGATAATTCTCCTTGGTTATCGATTAATTTTCCTTCAATTTGATAAACGTGTTCGTCCTCATCAGACAAAAGGTCAGCTGACACTAATAATTTTGCTAATTTTTCTCGTAAAGTCCATGATTTCAAATCAAGAAGACAAGCGCCTCTGCTTGGTGTTAGATAATCAGTGGCTAACTCTTCTTGTCCAGTTTTACAAATAACTTTTAGCAAACTATCCTCAGCTAAAACCACTGCTTTAAAGTAACCAAACTCTTGATCATAAGTCATAGGATAATTTTTTTCACCAATCATTAACTTAGCATTTTCACAATTACTAAAACAAAATACTTCAACTGATTCACCCGTTAAATAATTCCACTGACGATAAAATGGTCCATCACCTGTATTATCTGAGCGGATTGGACGAGTGAACAAGGTTGCCGTTGCTTTTTTTGTCCACCAACTTTTTCGCAAAAACCAATTTGGTTTAGGAAATCCAGCTAAAGTCAGCATTCCCTGACCAGATCCATGAATCGGCCAACCGAAAGCTTCTCCTAAATAATCAAAACCAGTCCAAATAAATTGGGCCGCAATATAGTCATTATTTTTAACAGCTAACCATTGTTGATAGCTATGACCATTTTCGCTACCAATAAATGGCTGCTTAGGAAAACGTTGATGATCTTTTTCATATAAATGTTCTTTGTAATTATAACCAATCAAATCTAAGTGATCTAACAAGCCAGTTTGGCTAGAAAGTTCCGGGAAGGCTGCTGCCAATGTGACGGGTCGCGTTGTATCAATTTCTTTAATCACTTGAATTAATTTTTCCGCAATACTCGACAAACGGCGTGTATCTGGTCGATTGGGATTATACATTCGTTCAGCGGCAGGTTTTGCCGAATCATTATTCCCCTTCATTTCTGCAAAGAGTGGGTTAGCATACGGATCATTAGGATAATCGACTTCATTTCCGATGCTCCAAGAAATAATTGACGGATGATTGATATTCAGTCTGACCATATTTTCTAAATCTTGACGATACCAATTAGGAAAAAATTCAGCATACCCTTCATGTTTTGGCGGATAGACATTGTGACCTTGCCACCATTTATTTTTTGGATTTTCCCATTCATCAAAAGCTTCATCGATCACATAAAAGCCTAACAAGTCACATAATTTATAAAGCACTTGACTGTGAGGATTATGCGCCATCCGAATACCATTGACGCCAGCTTCTTTTAATTTTAATAAACGACGAGTCCAAACTTCAACTGGTACTGCGGTGCCAAAACTTCCGGCATCTTCATGGAGACAAACGCCTTTGATTTTTTCGTTCTTTCCATTAATAAAAAATCCGCTATCTGGATTAAAAGAAAATTCGCGAATGCCAATTAATTCCTGATACGTACTGACTTCTAAAGTTTCTTGATCAAAAAGTTCTGTCGTTAAACGATAAAGACGCGGATTTTCTGCTGACCATAGCTCTACTCCAGTAAGTTGCTCATTAAAAATAACTTTCTTTTCCTCAAATGGTTGGAAATTTTCAACTTGTTTAAATTGATATTCCTGGCCATTTGTTAGTGACCTTAACGTTTGTTGAATACGTACTTGGCGATTTTTCAGGTCATCGTTAATTATTTTTTGTTCCAGTAAAATAGTGGCGTCGTTTTGATCGACAGTTTTTGTTTGAAAAAAAGTACCGTATTCAGCAATTTGCCATGATTGATGGCTTTCAAGCCAAACAGGTCGATTAATTCCCGAACCATTATACCAACGAGAATCTGCAATATCGGTGTGGTTCACTTTAACGGCAATCACTACTTGATCGTTATGATTTTCATTTAAAATATCTGTAAAATCAAAAGAAAAAGAAGCATAACCAGAAGGTCGCCCACCGACATGATAGCCATTGACCCAAACTTGAGTGTTTTTATAAACTCCTTCAAAAACCAATCGATATTTGGTCGCAGCAACTTTTTTTTCAAAAGGGAAAGTCGCCCGATACCAACCAATTCCTCCCGGTAAGCTACCTGTCCCAGTTGAAGCTTGGCGCGAAAAGTCCTGGTGAATACTCCAATCATGAGGAACTTGCACCTCTGACCAATTGGCATCGTCAAAATCTTTTTGCCACGCTTCAGCCTCATCTTTTAAGATAAATTTCCAGTTTTTGATTTGCTGTTTTTCCATAATTTCCTCCTAAAAAATGCTCTTTAAAAAAATATTATTTTTAGTAAGCAAGAGTTTCTCTACATATTTCTTATCATTCATTTTTCTCAAGAAAAAAACCGTCCGGAGACGGTTTTTACTTGTCGGGATTTAGTTTTCGACAATTGAGATAAATAATCCCTAAAAAAATCGTCGGCGTTAAAATAAAACCAAATTGTGGCTTTAAAATCATCAAAGTAATCATCGCCAAAAGTAAGACAACATTTAAAATTGACGCGTACCACTTTTTCAAACTGTAATAAAAACTAGCTCGCAAAATATCTTTGATTTTACTTTTTGGATTACGAATTTGAAAATACATCGCACTCAAGCTTATTGCTAAAGCTACAACACTTAACACAATAAATACGGGAATAGCTACTGCTGCCATAGATGTTTGATAGAAAAACCAAATGTCCATTAGAGAAATCAACAAAGCAACTAAGAAAATCCCCCAATAAGCTAAGCCGCGGACAAAGTATGCCCGAAAATATTTTTTTAAAGACTTCCAGAGACTTAGATCATGTGTTTCATAAAATTCATCCACACAAGCAAGAACGGTAATAATCCCTGGCCCAAATAAAATCAACGCCAACCAAAATATCCAATAATTTCCAGGCAAAAAACTTAAAAATAAACTTGCTAGAAAAAAGGGAATGTTCGTCACAATCAAAGTGACATTTAAAAATAAAATCAAATAGGCCCAATAGAAAATTTTCATATAGATATTATCTTCAAATGACTTTTTATTAAACATTCCGTCCCCTTCTTTCTCATCTGTAAATTAATCTTTAACTTTGCACGTATCCTAACCTTTAACCCCAGAAGTGGCAATTCCTTCGACGAAGTATTTTTGCATCGCCATAAAGACAACCGCTACTGGTAAAATTGAAACAACTGATGCGGCCATAATTAAAGCATATTCAGCATCATACAAACCAACGAACATTTTTAATCCTAATTGAATGGTTTTATTTTCCGTTGAAGACAAATAAATGAAAGGCCCCATATAATCATTCCATGTGTTAACAAAAGTAATAATCGTTAAGGAAGCTAGTGCTGGTTTGGTCAATGGTAAAATAATCCGGCGGTAAATACCCCATTCAGACAAGCCATCAATCCGAGCACTTTCCGCTAATGAATCTGGAATACTACTATAATATTGTTTCAGTAAAAAAACACCAAATGCGCTGAATGCTTGTAGTAAAATTAAAGATAATAATTTATCAGTCAAGCCTAATTGACGCATCATAATAAATTGAGGAATCATATATGATTGCCAAGGAACAGCAATCGTTGCGATATAGGCCAAAAATAGTGTGTCCCGACCTTTAAAATTCATTTTAGAAAATCCGTACGCAGCAAAACTTGAAGTAAATAATTGCACCAAAGTGATGACAATACTTAGAATTGCTGTATTTTTAAAGAAAGTACCTAATGGAATCCGATCCCAAATAACAGAATAGTTTTCAGGGTGCCATTCTTTAGGAATCCATTGAATTGGAATCGCAAAAACTTCATTATTTGTTTTAAATGAAGCTGAAATCATCCAGAAAAACGGAATCAAAGTAAAGAGGGCAAAAACCGTTAGTAAAACAAGAATGATCACATTTTTTAATGAAACTTTTTTCTTTTTATTTGCACTAGTAATTTCCATGATCTTTCCTCCTTACGCCCGTTCTCGAATTTGATTCCATTTAAATTGAACAACCGTGATTCCTAAAACTAAAACAAACAAGACTAAAGCAATCGACGATGCGTAACCGAAATTGAATTTAACAAAAGCTTCATTATAAATATCAAAGACTAACACATTCGTTGCTCGACCTGGTCCACCATTGGTCATAACTTGGACCAAATCAAAGACTTTGAAACTGTTGATAACTAACATAATTGTGACAAAGAAAGTTGTTGGTCGCAATGAAGGAATGGTTACATTTAAAAATTGTTTCCATTTACTTGCGCCATCCATCGATGCTGCTTCATATAATTCTTTAGGAATACTTTGAAGACCAGCCAAATATAAAATCATATAATAACCGACGCCTCGCCAAACACTAACAATAACGACGGCAAATAGTGCCCAATCAGAACTCGATGTCCAGCCGGGCGGATTTTCCATAAATATTTTTAAGACTTGGTTAATCGGTCCCATCGTTGG
Source organism: Enterococcus timonensis (assembly GCF_900104595.1). Taxonomy (GTDB): domain Bacteria; phylum Bacillota; class Bacilli; order Lactobacillales; family Enterococcaceae; genus Enterococcus_J; species Enterococcus_J timonensis. The sequence continues at coordinate 263,588 of NZ_FNVY01000002.1, read as the reverse complement.
ATGAAAGAGCATATTCCAAACGACTGCAATAGCTACTAAACTCGTTACATAAGGGAAGAAAAACGCCGTCCGGAAAAATTTCATCCCGCGAATTTTTTGATTTAATAAAAGAGCTAACAACAAACTTATGATTAAGGTTAAAGGTACAACCCCAACGGTATATAAAATTGTGTTTTTAAAAGAGATCCAAAATGTTTCGTCTTTCATCATTTTAGCAAAGTTTTTCAAGCCGACAAATTTCGGGGTGGCAAATGAATCCCACTCCATAAATGCTAAAACTAATGAAAAAATAACGGGAACTAAAGTAAAAATAAAGAAGCCAATAAAGTTTGGGGCGATAAACGAAATCGCTGTCCAAGTGTTTTTTCTTTTTAATTTGTGAGCAGTTTTTGATTTAGAAGTTACTTGCATAATTTACTGTTTAAAGAACCCTTTAAACAGTTCCCCCTTTCTAAAAGTGAAGTCGATACGATACTTACGCATCGTATCGACATGTTTAACTATTCACCGATTTCGTCTTTAACACGTTTTTCCATGTTGGCAATTCCTTTTTCAGGAGAATTGTCGCCGGTTAAGATTAATTCATGTTCTTCTTGCAAAATTTTATCAATAGCTGGTGCATTTTTATCTACAGGAAATTCAATGGCTACTGTATCTGGGTTAAACGCTTTTTGTGATACTTCATCTGTTGGCATACCTTTTCTTGCAAAGTAAGCTGCATCAATGGCGTCAGTTTTATATGAAGGAACGATTCCTACTTCTACTAATACTTTAGCGCCTTCTTCACCAGCACAGAAATCTAAGAATTTTTGAGCTGCTTCTTGGTTTTTAGATTTTTTGTTAATGGCAAAAGCAGTTGGTGAACCAAATGTAGTTACCTCTCCGCCAGCTTCGTTTTGAGGCATTTCAGTAATTCCCCATTCAACGTCGGTTTTTCCAGCGTCAATATTGGTAAGTAATGCACCCATGTACCAAGAACCCATCGGCATCATAGCTGTTTTTTGTGTTTCAAATTGTGATTGATAAGTTACTTTTGTTGATTTGGCCGTCCCAAAGTCCATCATTGATTTATCCTCTTGCATCCGGACAGCTCTTTCATAATAATCTTCCATGAAATCATATTTTGGTTCAATTAAGTTAGCGCCATTTTGTGCACCGGCAATAGCTTGAATTGTTGAACGCCATGTATGTTGGTAAGCACCATATACTTGTTCATCAGGATTAGTTAATTTTGCAGCTAACTCTTCGTATTCATCCCAAGTAATATTATCTGGATAGTCTAGACCGGCATTATCAAATAATGTTTTGTTGTAATAAAGAACCCAGAAGTCATTCCGATATGGTTCGGCATAAGTTTTTCCGTCGATATCATACATATCAAAAGCCGCTTGTGCGGGCTCGGCATCAATGTCTTTAATATGATCAGTCACATCAACTAATTGATCACGCAAAGCATAGTTTGAATATGAAAGTAAATTTTTCATCGTCAAAATATCAGTAGTGTCGCCAGAAGACAACATGGTCGTTAATTTTGTATCGTAGTCGTCAGAGGCGATATCGATATTTTTAACTGTGATATCTGGATTTGCTTTTTCAAATGCTTCAAACAAGGCGGCAAACTCAGGTGTTGTTTCGTAGTTCCAAGTAGTTACAGTTAATTCTGTTTTTCCATCGGCCGTTTTGTCTCCTTCACCGTTGTCTGAAGAACCACAAGCAGCTAATGTTACAGCTGATAAACCTAAGATAGCTGAAAATACTAAACCTTTTTTCCAAGCTTTCATTTTAATACCCTCCGTTTTTACTATTTTTTTTAAAATTTTATCCAAATTAAAATTGTTACCAGTACATATACCAAGATTGAGCTAAGCGAGTCAAAGCCTCAACGTAGTAATAATCGCCCCAGCTCATACATTCATCGACGCCTTTATCTGATTTTTTGTCGTAGACGCCATGTAATAAAAGTCCATTTGATTGTGGTGTATCTTTAGTAGAATAATTTTCCGCCAAACTTTTCATAATTTCTAGAGCAACATTTTCGTACTCTGTTCTCTTTTTTGAAGTCAGTGGCAATTGTTTTGCCAATTCTAGCAGACCGCAAACCGCGATGGCAGCACTGGAACTGTCTCGTTCTTCATTAGATCCATCATTAAAAATCAAATCCCAATAACAAACTTTATCTTCGGGAAGTTGAGCGATAAAATAATCAGCTAAGTGTTGGGCAGTTTCTAAAAAGCTAAGATCGCCAGTGTGTAGGTAACTTAAGGTAAATCCATAAATTCCCCACGCTTGTCCCCGAGCCCAACATGAATCGTCAGAATAACCTTGTTGTGTTTTGCCATATTTAGCTAAGCCCGTTTGCGTATCAAAATAATAAGTATGATACGTCGTGTAATTAGGTCGCACAATATATTTTTGAGTTTGCAAGGCGTGTTGATAGGCTGCCTCAGCATATTTAGGATTCCCTGTTTCGTTCGTTGCAAAATATAACAAAGGCAAGTTCATCAGACAATCGATGATCATTCTTCCATTTTGCTCTGGATCTGATAAATCCCCCCAAGCCTGAATAATTTTAGCTTTTGGGCTGTAGCGTTTCATCAATAAATCCGCTGCATCAAGTGCCGTTTGTCGGGAACTTTCGGTGTGGTTTATTTTATAATCAGCCACGGCTGATAAACTATAAAGAAAACCAATATCATGAGTTTCTAATTCGATTTTTTTCTCGAGACGATTGGCAAAACTTTTAAGTTGCTTTTCGATGGTTACATCGAAGTCGTGACTTTTTGTTAATTCTTTTGCTAAAAATAATTGGCCAATCCAAAAACTTGCGGTCCAATCATTATTTTCTTCTGGTTCGTACACCAAATTTTTACTTGCTGCCGGTGGAACAAGGGTTTGAAAATCTTTTTGATTTTCAAAAATTTTTTTGATTACAAATGCCACTTGTTCCGACAAAAAACTTGTATCTGGTGGATTTGACAAATCATTTACGTTTTCCATGCGCTCCCCTTCTCTGACTTATTTTGCGTTTGTTTTTTCAATGAGACTAGCAGTAATGAAGCCGTAATACTCACTGTAAACGGTCACCTGATCACCAAGTTTTAAAATTGTATTTTGCTGATTAAAAACTTGGACTTTGGTTTGATCGTCTTCTATAACAAAACGATCGCCTTTTTGAATATTATCTGCATCACCATCTGTTTTAGTAATGACACCAGATAATTGAACAAAATCATTCAGCGGAATCGTTCCGTCTTGAAACTTTGCTGCCGTATAAGTCTTCGCTTTTTGTTTCAGTTGTAAAATTGTTTCTTCAGTAAAATTTTGATTTTTTTCCGAAGTATTCTTACAACTCGTCAGTCCAATGAGACCCAAACTGAAAATAATGAGCGTCATCGCCACAATTTTTACTTTTTTCATTTTCATTACCTCTAGCACAGTTAAAAACATTTGAAACGCTTTCTACATATGAATTGTAATCGTGAATTAAAAAAAATGCAAGCTTTTTTTGCTAAAATTTTGGCAAAATCACCAGTTTATTTTACTAAAATCATTTCTATGGAAGCACTTAAGCTATTTAATTCGGTCGATAATTTTTCTTCAATTCGAAAAACCTGACTCGATATTCCTTGATGATTCGAATATTTCTCGGAAATAATTTGTAAATCCGCCTCTTCAAATTTTATTTGGCAAAGAGAACTTTTGTTATTTAATTCTACAAGATTTTTTTTCTGAATTGGTTGGATTTGAGTGACAAAATTTTCGGTAATTTGATTTTTTTCTTGGGCAAAAGAAAAATCATCAATAATTGTTAGTTTTTTTTCAAGTTTATTGAGCATAAATTTCCGGTGAAATTTAGTTAATTTTGCAGTAGACGGATAAGCTGTAGTTAAATCTAAAACAAAAGTTAAAGTTTCTTTCTGTTCTTCGTGGCTAACAATTTTTGTGTAGTAATTGCCAAACTGTTGACCCACTCCATTAATTACTGGCACACTGTGTCCAATAGCGGCATTAACTAGATAGTTATAGCGAAACTCATTTTGAAAATAATCCTTCGTATATTCCCCCGCCCCAAGATCAGTTAAAAATAAAGTGGTCGCTGAGCCAAAAATAAAATGCCCTAAATCATTATGATTATGACTTTCATCATTACGCCCACCTTTGGCAGCAAAAATTAATTGTTCGGCTGGATTTTTAAAAATTTGCCACTGTGCCTGGTCATATAAATAGCTATCTGGTCCAATTTCTCCACCAAAATCTTTTGGATTGGTCCATAAAATATTCCTTGATAAATGAGCAAAGCGATAGCATTCATCAAAGTCTATAGGTGAATAATCGTCGACAGCTGGCGTTTGCACACCGAATTCTTTTTTGCAAAAGCTAAGTAACCCGCTAGGAAGAGCCACATTATCTGCATCAGAAAATGGAAGAAATTCTGCATCAGATAAAGCTGCATGAAAAGGAAATTCAGCAATTTTTTTTACTAAAGGAAGTTCTAAATAATAACGATTGCCGGTAACTTCAGCGAGTTTTTCTGCGTAATAACAAAAATAACCAAAGCCATAGACCCAGTAACCAACACCCTCTAGACATGCGCCGTCACTTAAAAAGCCCCGCAAATAACTTTGCATAGCAATATCTAGCCGTTGGATTATTTTTTGTTGGCGAGTAGAATTTTTTTCGATTTGATAAAGGGCCGTTAAGCCGACGCTTCCGCCAATTACGGCACTCCAATTATTTTCCTTTTCTTCCCAGCTCCAATTTTTTTCTTCAAAAGGAGTAAAAATGCGTTCTTCAATTTCTTCAGTTATTCGTTGTTGCAAAAATAAATTTAAATCTTTACCAATCAAATGATTGATTTCAGCCAGAGTTTCTCCAGTTTCAGCTGCAAATAAATCAATACAATGACGGGATTCCAAACTAAAGTGACCCTCAGAAATCGGCAAATGAGCTGGCAAAGCCCAAGTGTATTCGTTCAATACTTGCCAAATGACTTCTTGTAAATAGTCTAATTTAGCTTTTTGTGGTTCTAAATAGTAATCAAGTGCTAGCACAGCTAATTGCCGACGCTTAGCAAAATAAATATTTTCAAATACTAGCCGATTTCCTGTCTGTAAATAATTAGTTAAGCCAGAAAATGGTAAAGTCAATTCAATTTTTTCTTCTCGATATTTTTTTCCTTCTTGTAAAACCTCTTGTATCAATGAATTCAGCATAAATTTTACCTCCAATTTAAGTAAAAAAAATTTTTTCCGTAAAAAAAGTTCCAAAAGCAAGAAATTCTGCTATTATTAAAGTAGTTCACTGAGGGAAGGAATTAATAATGGCTACAATTACAGATATTGCAAAAAAAGCACAAGTCTCCATCTCGACAGTTTCCCGAGTGTTAAATTATGACGAAACTTTATCAGTCACTGAAGACACGAAACGGAAAATTTTTGAAACTGCCGAAGACTTAAATTACACAAAATACAAAACCAAACACGCCAAAAAAATTCAACAAAAAAAATCACTAGAAACGCCAACGCTCACAAAAAATATTGCTCTTATCCAATGGCGCTCTTTTGAAGAAGAGTTGGTAGATATTTATTACATGTCGATTCGCATGGGCGTAGAAAAACGAGCGCAAGAATTGGGTTATAATTTAATCAAAGTTTCTGAAGACTTAAATCAATTGCCGGCAGTCGACGGTATTTTGGGTATTGGTAAATTTGACGAACCTTTTATTGAAAAAGTTCTCCACAAACACGAAAATGTTGTCTTTATCGGTACCAATTTTCCATTGAACAATTACGACACGATTAACAGCGATTTTGCCCAAGCAACTGAGATTGCTTTAACTCATCTTTTAAGCCTTGGCCATAAAAAAATTGCTTTTATTGGGGCTGAGGAAATGGAAAATCTTTATAGTTACCGGCAATATCGGACACCAACGACTAATGCTTATGTGGATTTTATGACTAGCAAAGACTTATTTGACGAAGATTATTTTATTTTAGATCCTAATGCCAAATTAGATGTGAAAAGTGGTGCCAGACTAACAGCACTAGCTCTTGAAAAATGGCAAGAACACTTGCCTACTGCAATATTAGCGGCCAATGATTCGATGGCCGTGGGCGTTATTAATCAGTTAACGGCAAAAAAAATAAAAATCCCAGAAGAAATTTCAGTCATCGGGATCAATGACCTAGCAATCTCCCGTTATGTGACACCAGCACTCACTACTGTAAAAGTATTTACAGAAGAGATGGGTGAAATTGGTTTTGACACCTTACACCAAAGAATTGAAAATTCCTCGATTGGTCGGCGAATTATTTTAAGTACCGAACTTGTCAAACGTAAATCTACTGGTAAACCACGAAAAAATTAAAAAGATTGGCTGTAGGAAAAGAAATTTTCCCACAGCCCTTTTTTTATTTTAAAATATTACTTCCAAAAAGAGCAAGCTCAGTTAAAGCTGGAAATGGCGATTCATCCTGTGCTTTTTTTAAGTTTTGGAGCGTAATTGATGTAACTTGATGATTGGAAAAATCAAAGAATTGCATTTGGTCGCTTTTTTTCGTTTGAAATTTTTCAGCAGAACCATCAGAAAAAACGATGGTCACTTCTTCCCAAAAACTATCGTGGGGAAAATCTGCTCGTAAAGTAAGACCCACTCGATTTACCAAAACTCTCCGACCAAAATCAATTGTTAAAGCAGCATCTGCTTGTTGGTTAATGCCCCACGATTGATAGGGATACTCGCCATGAGAATGGGTCGCTTGAATACCATCAATAGCATTGGCTGCAAAAAATGTTGCATCATTTCTAGTTTCCACATTGGCATGAGCATGCGGATATGCCCCGGCAAAATCTTTTTGGTCATGAGTATTTTGACTAAGATTTTGGTAGTTAGAGATTTCAAAATCATAAGCTAGCCGCGCGGAAAAATAATGGCGTTTCCCTGTAAATTTCAAATCACTTTGCGCATTACGTGCATTTTCCGATAATTGAACGTGATAGGTAAATCTTTTTTCAGGCACAAAAATCATAGTCGAATCCAGTGTTTCATCTAATTTCACTACTAGAAATTGATTTTTTTCATCTAATTCAACAATGATTTGATCGCCATCTTCCAAGCTTAAATCTTGCGTTGATAAATAGCATTGGTTGTCCATTTCACTACTCATCTCACGTGAAAATTCCTCATAATCATTTTTTCCTTGTTTCACTTGACTGTCTTGATTTAAAATTGAAATTTTAATTTTTGTCATCTATAAGCTCCTCTCTTTTGTCCATTATAGGCCGAACAAAAAAGAAAACCAAATATTTTAGGAAAAAAATCTTTTTTCTTTTTAAACCTTTTATTTTTTTACTAAAAGTTATACACTAAAAGCAACTACAAAGGAGGATTTCAAATGAGTCGCGATTTTAATGCCGCAGTAAAAAATAATCCCTTAAAGACCCGCTCTGATTTTGAAAAATGTTTAATTGATTTAGTCACTCCCGTTTACCAACAAATGACCGCCGAAAATAAATTAGGTGCCGTCCACCTGAGCGATAGTGCAGCTGTTTACGATGAAAAAAGACGTGATGTTGAGGGATTTTTAAGAACACTTTGGGGCTTAGGACCATTATTTTCCCATGAAGAAGCTTGCCAAAAATATCCCCAACTAAAAATTCAAGCTGAAGACGGCATTATTGCTGGTACTAATCCGGCAAGTGAATTTTACTGGGGGCAATTAAACGACTATGATCAACTTTTTGTGGAGATGGGCTCGTTAGCCACTTATTTGATTGTTACTAAAAAAAGTTTCTATGATCGATTAACGACGCAACAACAACAAAATATATACAACTGGCTTAACCAGATTAACCTCCACACGATTCCTAATACAAATTGGCTCTTTTTTAGAATTTTAGTAAATACTTTCTTTGACTATATCAAGCGCCCCAATGAGCAGCAGCTAACAAAAGATCTCGCTGAAATTGAAACGTACTATTTAGATGACGGCTGGTATTTTGATGGCTACGAAAACCAAATCGATTATTATATTCCTTTTGGCATGCAATATTATGGTTTGCTTTTTTCGATTCTTACTAAAGATAAAAATATTCCGGCTGTTAAAAATTTCTTAGCGCGTGGTAGTCAATTTGCGCAAACTTTTAAAGATTGGTTTGTCAAAGACGGAACAGCCCTGCCTTTTGGTCGAAGCTTAACCTATCGTTTCGCCCAAAGTAGTTTTTTTGCCATCGCTTCAGTGGCTCAGCTAGACTATGAAAATTTTTCTACAGCTGAAAGTAAATATTTATTGCTCCAAAATATGCGTCAGTGGTTTGCTCGGCCCATTTTTACTGCAGAAGGATTTTTGTCGATTGGTTATGGCTATCCGAATTTGATTATGGGCGAAGGATACAACGCACCGGGATCTCCTTACTGGTCTTTTAAAAATTTTATCGTCCTTCTATTAGATAATAACGATTCGTTTTGGCAGGTCTCAGAAAAATCCCCACAATGGAATGAAAAAGAAAGCAATCCGTATACTCACCAAATTTTGCGCCACGATGCCAGCGGTCAAGATTTAACTGTTTTTACTATGGGGCAACATTCACACGAACATGCTCACGGTGAGGCCAAATATGAAAAATATGCCTACTCCACTACTTTTGGTTTTAGCGTCGCCAAAGGATCTGTTTTACCGAAACAAGGTGCCTTTGACTCGACCCTCGCTGTTTCGTCAACTGAAAATCATTTACAAACTGTTTTTGGCTACGATGATTATTGCGTCCACGAAAATTATTTATATGGCAAATGGACGCCATTTCCTGGCACGACGATTGAAACTTTTGTCATTCCTAGTTATCCTTGGCATCTACGGCTCCATATCATTAATAATCAGCAGACGCTTTTTATCCAAGGGGGAAGTTTTTCAGCCCCCGATGATGGGCAACTTTTAAAAGATTCTAAAGAAATGACTCTTTACCAAAGTTCAGTTGGGACTACTGCTGCCTTAGCGCTCACCGATAATTGGCAGACTGAATTACAAATGCCTGAACCTAATACGAATGTCCTTTATGCAAAAACAGTTTTGCCAATTTTAAAAGGAACCATCCGGCCTGGAAAAAATTTCCTAGCAGCAGCTTTTCTCGGCGCGGGTCATCAAAGCTATCCGTTAGAAAAATTGCCAAGTTACACTTTGAATGGTAATTTGCTAACCTTCACCACTTCTGAAGAAATAATTTCCATTCATTTATCAGAACTCTAAAAAAACCTCACTGGAAAATTTTCCAGTGAGGTTTTTTTATTTAAAATTAAGCTTTATTTGTTGAACCGAACCATTCGATACGATCTACAACAAGTTGTTCGATTGCTTTTGTTCCTGGTGCTAATAATTTACGAGGGTCAAAACCTTTATCATCATGGTCTTTACCTTCTTCAATATATTTGCGAGTAGCAGCAGCAAATACTTGTTGACATTCAGTATTTACGTTGACTTTAGAAATCCCCATTGAAATAGCTTTTTGAACTTGTTCTTTAGGAATCCCAGAACCACCGTGTAATACTAAAGGCACATCTGGGCCTAAAGCATCAGTGATTTCTTTTAAATGACCGAAGTCTAAACCAACCCAGTTTTCTGGGTAAACGCCGTGGATATTACCAATCCCACATGCTAAGTAATCTAAACCAGTCGCAGCCATTTGGATACATTCGTTAACGTCAGCTAATTCGCCGCTACCGATAATACCGTCTTCTTCGCCGCCGATTGTTCCAACTTCACATTCAACTGAAACGCCTTTTGCGTGAGCTTTAGCTACAACGTCTTTAGCTTTTTCCAAGTTTTCAGCAAATGGTAAATGAGAGCCGTCAAACATAACGGAGTTGTAACCAATTTCGATACATTCTAAAGCATCTTCATAAGCACCATGATCTAAGTGCAATGCAACTGGTACTGTAATGTTCATGGATTCTACTGTGTCTCTTACTAAATCGTAACAAACTTTGTAGCCGCCCATGTATTTTGCAGCACCCATGGATGTTTGGATTAAAATTGGAGCATTTGCTTCTTGTGCTCCAGCTAAAATAGCGCGCGTCCATTCTAAGTTGTTGGTGTTAAATCCACCGACAGCATAGCCACTTTTTCTAGCAGCTTTCACAAATTCAGTTCCTCTTACTAAAGGCATATCGTTTCTCCTCCTAAAATGATGAAACTATTTTTTTGTTGAGTTCACTCAACTAACGGCTTAATTTTAACATTGTTTTCAAAACTTGGCTACTATCAAAGTTATTTTTGTAATGAAAGTCACAGATTTTCATTACAATTTTCATAAAAAATAGACACCGAGACAATAATGTCGTCTCCATGTCTATTCCGGTATTCACCGCGATTTTTTGTTCACCTATTAGACGGGATAAAAATCGCCATGCCTATTTATCTTCGGGTTCGGTGAAAAATTCTTCGACTTCTTCTTCATCGTCGTCATCATCATCATCGACAACAATTGTTAGCTCGTCTTCGATGCTACCTTCGACTTCTTCTTCGTCATCGGTCACTTCGTCTGCGCCGATTTCTTTGAGATCTTTATTATAAACGGCGATTTCTTCTTCATCATCGTCATCGTCGTCATCATATAAATCATCATCGTCATCATCTAAATCGGCATCTTCTGGATCGTCATCATTGTAATCAATGGCGTCATCATCTTCAGCACCGGCCAAAAAGGCGTTCACTTTTTTCTTTTTCTTTTTCTTTGGCAGATCTTCTTCATCTTCATCGGCGTGAGTCACTTCTTCATCGACAGAATCGATCGGATACCAGCTACGCAAGCCCCAACGATTGTCCCCTAAAGAAATAAAACTCCCATCAATATTTAAATCAGTATAAAATTGTGCTAATTCTTCACGAACATCTTGATTGGCTTTATTTAAATAATTTTGAATTTGGTTCACTAAATCGGTGAACTCCATCACTTCGTTTTTTTGTTCTAAAATGGCATGAGCCACTTCGATCATGGAAAGTTCTTCCCGAATGTCGTTTTCTAATCCTTTAATTTCCAAGTGTGCACGTCCTTTCCCAGTCTGCAATTTATCATACAATATTTACCAATGAAAGTAAACGTCAGACCAACATTTTCTACTATAAATAGTTAAAATATTGGCTGTTAAAAAGGCAGAAAATTATGCTGTAAAATTTAATTTCATTTGGTAGCTACCCATCAGCTCATCTTGCAAAAACAAATCATAATCTAGCGTCAAAATTCCTGAAGTTGGTCGATCTTTTAAGGAAAAATGCAAATATTTCGTAAAACTTTCAATCGTAAATAAACCAAATGGTGTTCGATAAGTCATGGGGATTTTTTTCTGATAGGAAAATTTCAAGCGCGAGTGAAGTTCTTTGCCGCGCATAATTTGGACGATGCCATCAGGTTCGATTTTAATTGTCACTGGAATTTCTGTCAGCTCATCTGATTGCAGCTCGCTGTAGCGAATATATAATGTGTCGCCAATTTTTACTAACTGGCCTTTTCCATCGAAGACAAAGTCAGAATTTTCCTCTTTTTGCTGGACCTTTGTTTCTAGATGCAATTGAATGGCTTGACCATTTTTTAAATCCACGCCCATTCCTCCTTAAACATACTATATTTATTTTCGTAGCTTTTGGGACACTTGTCAAGTACGGGCGCTGTCTTTCTTTTATTTTCGTCCTTAAAAAGGTGCAGCTGACAAATTTTTTTAATTTCAACTTGAGGTTAAATTTTTTTGTCAGGTATATTTTTCAGATATAAATAAAAATTCAGTCCGCTTTGCTTTGGATGTTTCTCAGGGACACGCTGAAACTCCCTGAAGCCGAGTTTTTCATATAATTTCACAGCTGGTAAATTCGTATCGGCGACTTCTAAGGCGTATTCCTTAAATGGCGTTGTCTGTTGAATATGTTGAATAATACGTGTGGCCACGCCTTGTCCAAAAAATTCAGCGTCCGTTGCCACAAACTCAATCATCCCCATATTTTCTGGAATAGAAAAAGGATAAGGTTTATCTTCAAATTCCTTTTTTAAAATTCGATACGCTAGTGTTCCTTTCCAGAAACCTAGATGCTGGCGAAATTCTTTTTGAACTAAGTGAACAGAAGGATTCTCTGGCCGGGCACAAGCGGCAAATCCCGCGACTTTTTCATCAATCATCGCAACATAAAAAACATCCGGATTAAAAATATGGGCAAATGTTTTGGTGAGTTTTTTTTGATCTTTAGAAAAAAATTTCAACCATTGATAAAATCCTTCCACAAAAATCTTGCTCACTTTAAAACTGACATCGGATCTTACTTCATTCATTTTCATTATTTCCATTGTCCACACCACTTTTCTGTATTTTTCCCTCTAATAATTATACCAAAGAAAACTTTTTTTAAACAAAGTAAAACAAACGAAAATTTAGTGGAAATTCCCTTTAAATAGCGAAAAAAGGCCTTTTTTGCGTATTTTGTTATATACTGGAAGTATATTATGTGAAAGTAGTGACGTCTGTGAAAAACGCCCATCTTTATGATGAAAAAATTCAAGAAAATCGCTTGCTGAATTTTGCTTTAACCGATTATTTAATTGATTGGGTCCAAACGCAAAAAGAGCCCGTTTTACATTTCTGGCAATTGCCGGAAACATTTATTTTAGGGATGAAGGATTTGCGGGTGGATGATTTAAAAAATGGTTTAAAAATAATTGCTAAAAGTAATTATCAACCGGTTGTCCGTAACGCTGGCGGGCTGGGGGTGCTCAACGATGCGGGCATTTTAAATATTTCTTTGTTTTTGCCAAATCCCCAGCGGAAAATTTCTGTCGACAATGCCTACCAAATCATGACAGAATTAATTCAAAAAGCACTGGGTACCGCGGAATTTCCAATTGAAGCTTATGAAATTTCTGATTCTTATTGTCCTGGAAAATATGATTTATCGATTCACGGCAAGAAAATCGCCGGCATCGCCCAACGTCGACTGAATGAAGGCATTGCTGTGATGCTTTATTTGTCAGTGGATGGCCCGCAACTGGCCCGCGGCGAATTAGTAAAAAATTTTTATCAAGCCGCTTTAAAAGAAAATTTCGGCGCACGTGGTTATCCGGCAGTAAATCCTGCTGTGATGAAAAATCTCAATGATTTTTATCCAGTGAATGTCACTAGTGTCAAAGAAAAAATAACGATCGCCTTTGCTGATTATTTTGCCACCGACATTTCTGAAATTGTTATTAAAGAACAACTCAAAAAAACTGCCGCTCAATTGTTTTTACAAGAAAAATTTACCAAAATGACCGAGCGCAATGAAACGCTCCATCAATTATTTCAGGAGGTAAAAAATAATGACCCCTTATAAAGAGCAACTCTTACCCTTAGAAAAAGTTTTTCGCGATCCGGTCCATAATTATATTCACGTCCAACATCAAGTGATTCTTGATTTGATTGACACAAAAGAATTTCAACATTTGCGCCGGATTAAGCAATTAGGTACTACATCATTTACGTTTCATGGAGCCGAGCATACCCGTTTTTCTCACTCGTTAGGCGTTTATGAAGTGACCCGCCGCATTTGTGATTTTTTCTTGCGGAATTTTCCTAAAGAAAAAATGGGCGCAAAAGGTTGGGACGATTCTGAGCGCCTGGTGGCTTTGTGTGCGGCCTTACTCCACGATGTCGGTCACGGTCCGTATTCCCATACTTTTGAACATATTTTTCATACGAACCATGAAGAAATTACCCAACAAATTATTACTAGTCCGGAAACAGAAATTTATCAAGTCTTGAATCGCGTGGAAGCAGGATTTCCCGAAAAAATTGCCCAAGTCATTGCCAAAACGTATCCCAATCCGCAAGTCGTGCAAATGATTTCTTCACAAATCGATGCTGATCGGATGGATTATTTATTGCGGGATGCTTATTATACTGGCACGGAATATGGAACGTTTGATTTAACGCGGATTTTGCGGGTGATTCGTCCTTATGAAAATGGCATCGCCTTTCAAATTAACGGCATGCATGCCGTAGAAGATTACATTGTTTCCCGTTATCAAATGTATGTCCAAGTTTATTTTCATCCGACGAGTCGCGGAATGGAAGTGATTTTAGATCATTTATTAAATCGGGCCCATTTTTTATTTCAAAAAAATCCGGATTTCTTCAATTACTCGGCGCCTTTATTGGTTCCTTTTTTAAAACAAGATTTCACTTTGCAAGATTATTTAATGTTAGACGACGGCGTTTTGAATACTGCCTTTTTACAATGGCTGAAAGCTCCTGATAAAATTTTAGCCGATTTAGCGGCCCACTTTTTGTATCGTAAACCTTTTAAATCAGTGCAATTTAATTCTGAAACCGACCTTGAAAAATTGAATCAAATGAAAAATATTATTGAAGAAGTGGGTTATCCAACTCAATATTATACGGCGATTAATTCTAGTTACGATCTGCCTTATGATTTTTATCGTCCGGAAGCCATTAGTCATCGCACGCAAATTGAACTACTGGAACCAGATGGCACTTTAATTGAACTTTCCCAGATTTCACCACTAGTAGCTGCACTTGCAGGCCAAGGACAAAAAGATGAGCGTTTTTATTTTCCAAAAGAAATGTTAAAATGTGAAGAGCAAAGCCAATTATTTGAAAAAAAATATCAAGCATTTCAAGATTTTATTTTAAATGGAAAAATTAAATAAGTGGGGATTTTATGACAATTAAACTTGTAACTATCGATATTGACGGCACTTTGCTTAACAGTCGCCGCGAAATTTTACCTGCAGTAAAAGAGGCTATTGCCCGCGCTAATAATGCTGATGTGAAAATTGTTTTATGTACCGGTCGGCCTTTTACAGGCGTGAAAAACTTTTTGGCCGAACTGGATATCACAGGTCCTGAAAATTATGTAGTGACTTACAATGGTTCGGTGGTGGAAAATACCGAAAGTAAAACAATTTCCCAACGCCGCCTGACTTACGATAATTATTTAGAGATTGAAGCTATGAGTCGCAAAATTTTTACGCCGGTGCATATTCATCTGAATGATCCGGCACATTTAGTCTGTGTGAATCGCAATATTAACAAATATTCGGTTTATGAATCCTTTTTAGTAGATATTCCTTTAATGTATCGATCGCCGGAAGAAATTACGCCCCAAGATCAAATTATTAAAATGATGTACATTAATGAAGAAGAAAAGTTGGGGACCGCTCTAGCCCAACTGCCAAAAGATTTTTACGAAAAATATACTTGTGTCCGCTCAGAACGTTTCTTTTTTGAAATTTTAAATAAGAAAGCTTCTAAAGGCCAAGCTTTGTTAGATCTTTGCGCGCATTTGAATATTGATGTTAAAGAAACGATGGCCATTGGCGACAATGAAAATGATTTATCCATGATTGAAACAGCTGGCATTGGTGTGGCGATGGGTAATGCGGTGGAGCTTGTCAAAAACGCCGCCGACTTTGTTACTAAAACCCATGATGAAGCTGGCGTCGCTTTTGCTTTAGAAAAATTCGTCCTCTAATTAAAAATAACCGGTAAAACTTTAGCCAAGCAGCTAATTTTTTACCGGTCTTTTTTGTTTAAAGAAACTCAATTTTTTTCTCCACTCGATTTTTGCCAACATGGGTCCTTACAAAACTTGGCAAAATCAAACTAACCAATAGACACAAAATAAATCCTGTCACCAAGCGCGGCAATACATTACTTTCAAAAGGCGGAAGTAAAGGAATCACAATTCCCAGCGGAAAAATTAACAATAAGCTGCGGGGAATTTTAGCCAGGCGAAATTTTTTCCATAACAAAGAAAAAACGACGAGACCAGAAAGTAAACTAAATAATAAGATTGGCGATGTGACTTTTAATTCGTTGCCTAGTAAATGGAACTCTCCGATGGCCATCCATTCTTTAACAAATTCTCGATATTTCCAATCTGTTAAATAACGAGCGTCATCAACAATTAGTCTTTGTGTTTCAAAATATAAAAATAACCCCATCACTAATCCTTCAACAACTGTCCAAATCAATAAACCATAGCGCGTTAATTTATTCATCCGATCCACCGCTTTCGCCTCTTTTTTTCAAATTGTACACTTTTATTAAAAAAAAACAATATTTACTCATTTATTTCTTTCCAAAATCAAAAAAAGCCATTCGTTTTTAATAACGAATGACTTTTTTGCTTTAACGATGATCTTTTAAACGGACGACCACGCGAAACTGGCGTTCAGGATGTTGATGTAAATCAACACTTTGAATTTCGGCTTCTAAAAATTCCCCGTAGCCAAAAAATAAAAGGGAAAACAACCAGCTATTTTTTTGTGCAGGGACATAGCCAATTTTTTTATCGTGAAAATAAATAGCGACAGCTTCTTGGTCAAACGGATTACTGGTCTCTATTTGCAGTTGCAAAGGTGAACCGATTTCCAGTTCATTGGCCACTTTCGTTCCATCCCAGTAAGCAAAACCAGCCAAATGAAAATCTAATAAATAACGACTCGGTTGATATACTTCCATTATTTCTCTCCTGAAAAAATATTTTTTTAAAAAATTATTTAACGACCATCACATTGCATGGGGCGTGAGTGACAACAAAATTAGTTGTGGAACCAAGTAAGACGCGTTCAATGGCGCCTTTACCAGTGGCACCCATCACGATTAAATCGTAATGATATTTTTCTGGTAAATCTTTGGCAATAACTGATTTTGGCGAGCCAACTTCGATAATTTTTTCTACGGTTAATCCATCGGCAAAACTATTCACGAGAACATCCATCACCATTTGCGCGGCTTCTTTTTGAGCAGTCATGGCTTCTGCCACACCGTAACCGTCTCCCCACAAATTCGTCGTATCCGCCACAGCAGCGACTGTTAATTTCCCTTGATTGCGTTTGGCAATGGCCACCGCTTCGATAAAGGCTGTTTGTGCTTGTTCGGACTCGTCAACAGCAACTAAAATATTTTCATAATGATCATGCATATTGTTCCCTCCATTCTTTTTCTTAATCATACTTCACTTTTTTAAAAACTACAAAAAAGAACTGCGCCAAATGTCTAGCGCAGTTCTTTTAGAAGTTTTCTCACAACCTATTTTTCGGTGTGAGAAAAGCTGGAGCTAGAGAAAAAGACAAAATACTTCCTGAGCGCAAGCACTCATCCACCATTTTGCTATTTTCTTACGTCCCAAACCACTTTTTCTCACAACCTATTTTTCGGTGTGAAAATTGGTGTCCCTAGGAAAATAGATAAAATGCCTACTGATTGTTACACAATCATTCACCATTTTCCTAATTTTCTACGGGCCAACCCCCAATTTCTCACAACTTATTTTTCAAAACTTCACTGTAGGCGAAAATTAATGGGGCTACTCCTTTGGCATCGTTTTGAACTTTTGGTTCGGAAATATAATATTCAAATGAACCGTCGCGAACTTTTACTGTTCCGCGTCCGTTCATGCCCCCAAGTCCCGCTACTAAACAAATATCATTTAAAGCAAATCCATCTTGATCGTTGCTTAATTTTTCCGAAACGACATGTTCCAAAATTTCTTTTCCCCGTTCAAAATTTTCGCTAGCAATAATTTCCAAACGAGCAGCTTTCATCAAAGTATAACTAATGGCACATGATCCTGAAGTCTCCAAATAATTTCCTTCACGTCCACCTAAATCAGTCACTTGATAAAATAATTTTGAATCGGCATCTTGGAATTTCAATAAAGACGCTAACAAATCATTTAATTGTTTGCTTAAACTATTTTTTTCAGCGGCGAATTTTTCTGGCAAAAGAGCAATTGTGTCCACTAAAGCCATCGCGTACCAGCCGAGACTCCGAGTCCAAAAATGTTTGCTTAAGCCGGTTTTTTTATCGGCCCAAAATAATTGACGACTCTCATCGTACCCATGATAAAACAACCCAGTTTCTTGATCTTTCATTAACTTTTCGACATTTTCAAATTGCGCCATTATATCTTTAATGTTTTTCCCGTCGTTAAAAGTTAGCTCATATTGCACGTAAAATGGTTCCACCATATACAAACCATCCAACCAAACTTGATACGGATAAACTAATTTATGCCAAAAGCTGCCTTCATTAGTCCGCGGTTGCCATTTGACTTGCGTATATAATTTATCTAAGGCCAGACGATATTTTTCTTTGCCGGTTTTTTCCAACAAGGCAAAAAGCAATTTCCCTTCGTTAATCGAATCTGAATTATAAACAATCAATTCATATCCTAAAATCGAGCCATCTTCTTCAATATAATAGTCGATGAAATTATCCAAAAACTCGATATATTTTTCTTCACCGGTGGCTTCATACATATTTAATATGGCCATCCCCATCGCGCCGTCCACATAACTCCAATGAGCAGGCTTGTTTTCTAAAATAGCTTCCATGTTCCAAACAGGTTTGTCTGGTGTAGATTTTTCCATTAATTCATCTAAATATTGTTTGATTTGCTTCATTAATTTTCAATCCTCCACTTTTTTTCTACAAAAAAATCGCGCCAGAAAAAAGCTACTGGCGCGATTTATTTTAAGCTCTTACTAATTTCGTGTGGGTCGCTTCTTCATGGCCGCCCATTTTCCCTGCCAACATCGGCAAACAAATGAAATAACAGCTCATCAACTTACACAAAATTTCTCGTTGCATCATGACCGCTACCGGCACATTTTTTCGAATCTTATCTGTAGAAATTACTTTTAATTGGAAAAATGCTTTGCCGATCGTTTGACCGGTTGTCATAAATGGAAATTGCACGCCGTAAGTCACTAAGGCGATTACGACAATGCCTAAAATCGCTAAGACAACATCATTTCCAATAAATTTCCCTACAAATGGAACGAGGAAACCGAATGTCCCAAAAATGATGAGTAAGCCAACAATTAAATCAATCACTTGCGCCATTATTCGTTTCATTAAAAGCATCTCTTACTCCTCTTTTCGTTTATTCTTTCCCACCTGTTGTAGCAACACCATCGACAAAGTAACGAGAGCCCATAAAGAACAAGGCAACCATTGGCAATAGACCTAGTGTTGATGCTGCAAAGACTCGTCCGTACGAAATCATATTTTCGCCATCCATCTGTTGTTTCATAATAATGGATAGTGTGGCTTTATCAGCCGAGTTCAAGTAAATTAATGGTCCTTGGAAATCGTTCATGCCCCACATGAAACATAAAAGAGCAACGGTAATTAAAATTGGTTTAATTACTGGCACAATGACTTTAAATAAAATTTGAAAATCATTACAACCATCCATTACAGCTGCTTCATCTAATTCGCGCGGTACTGTCCGCATGAATTGAATAATCATAAAGACAAAGAACGATGATGATGCAAAAATATCAGCCACAAACAAACTGGCAAATGTATCTAGTAAACCAACTTCCCGATACAATAAATATAACGGAATTCTAAAAGCTAATTCTGGCATCAATAAAGTAACAATAACTGCACCGAAAACAAATTTTTTCCCTTTAAATGATTTACGAGCAATGACATAAGCTGTTAGTAAACAAGAAAGAACAGTAAAAATTGTTTTTGGTACTAAAAATTTCAACGTATTTAAAAAGTAAAACCAAATTGTGTGATCTTTAGTAATTTGCCAAGCAGAAGCAAAGTTCCCTGTATTGGCCCGTCCTTTAGGTGGAAATAAACTTAGCGTTCCAAAAATATCTTGATTTTCTTTAAACGCTGAGCCAATCATCCAAAAGAGCGGATAAATCAAAATAATTCCCACCAAAATAAGCAAGGTGTAGCGAATCACTTGATTGATTCTTCGTTGTGTGCGATTCATTTCCATTATTTTTCACTCCTAATCATTGTAGAACACCCATTTGTTGGAAGTGCGGAAGACAATCAATGTCAACACCCCAATAATGGCCAGTAAAATCCAAGTTAAAGCCGACGCGTAACCGTAGTTCCCATTTTGGAAGGCTTGATCGTAAATATAAAGATTTAAGAAATACGTCGCCTTATTCGGTCCGCCTTTGGTAATTAAGTAAGCCGAGTTAAATTCTTGGAATGCTTTTACCAAGACGTTAATCATGTTAAACAAAATGACTGGTGTAATAATCGGAATCGTAATGCTAACTAATTGGCGGAATTTACCAGCGCCATCAATTTCAGCTGCTTCATAAACGGATTTAGAAACACCTTGTAAAGCCGATAAGAAAATCAACATAGTAGAACCAAATTGCCAAGTCTTCAAAATAATTAAAGTGAACACGGCAAATGTTGGATTCTTGGTCCAGTTAATAGCCACATCGCCACCAAAATTAAAAATACTTAAAACCGTATTGACTGGTCCGTTGACATCAAAAAGCATCGTCCATAAAATCGAGACCGCAACGTTACCTCCGAGAATCGACGGAATATAATAAGCCGTCCGGAAAAAGTTTACGCCTTTTAGTTTGAAATTTAAAATAGCCGCTACGATGAAGGCCACAATAATAACTGCTGGCGTTCCGATTAACACGTATTTTAAAGTGGCTACAATCGAAGCCCGGAACGTATCATCGGTGGTGAAAATGTCGAGATAGTTTTGAAAACCAACAAATTCTGGTTCACCTAAGATTGGGTATTCTTGTAATGAATAAATAAATGAAGCAATGATTGGATAGACTTTAAACACAATAAAGCCAATTAACCACGGAAGTAACATGACTAAAACTAGCCAATTCATTTTCCGGGTATGTTTTTTTGTTTGTCCTTTCGACATCGTGGTTCGTCCCCTCTTTTAAAACTACACATTTCTTTGATATGTATCACGTATCAAAAAAAGATTGGAAAGCGGAAAAATTTTTACAACATTTATTTTTCCGCTTTGCCCCTCTTTATTAGCGCTTATTCTAAATAATATTTGTCTAAAGCAGCTTGTTGTTTTTCAACATATTCTTTGGCAGCTTCTTCAGCAGTTGATTTTCCTGAGCGGAAAGCTTCAACAGCTGTGTAACGTTCGTTACGAACATTTTCATCTTCAAAGTAAGGGTCCATTACCGTTTGGTCATATTGATCAAGCATAGCGTAACCTTCTTTAACAACACCTTCTAATAAATTATTTTTAACTTGTAATTCATTAGTTACAGTGTTGGAAGAAATTCCTAATGTATCGCCAGATGCAACAACAGCAGCTTCATTAGTGAATAAGAAGTTGATGAAGTCAGCAGCAACTTCAGGGTTTTTAGAATGTTTAGAAATAGCATAACCAAAGTTTGGTTTTACATAAATGTTAGGTTTTTGATCTGCAGTTGTTTGTAAGTAAGGTGCAACTGTTAATTCATCTTCAGCTTGGCCTTCTTTATATGAACCAGCCCATTGAGCTAAAGAGTTTGCCCATTCGTAAATACCACCAATTTGTCCGCCGGTCCATTGAGGATTGGCATTTGTTTCAACTGAAGGATCTTGTTCAAATGTTGGCATAGCACCGGAATCTTCTAAAGCTTTATATTCTTCTAAAACTTTTTGAACTTGTTCAACAGTGTAATTTACTTTACCGTCTGTTTGCATTACTTTACCATTTTCGTTAAAGAGCATTTGAGCGATAAATAAATCTTTGGAAACTTCGCCCATATTTTGAATAGCGTATTGGTTGTCAGCACCAGTTGGCGTGTTGTTTGCGCCGATAACTTTACCAGCAGCTTCTAAATCTTCATAGGTTGTTGGAAGTTCTAAGCCGTTTGCTTCGTATAAGCTTTGATTAATTAATGATACCCGACCAGTCATACCGTGTGGTACACCTGCTTGTTCGCCGTCAACTTGCATTGCTTCTAAATAATTGGCATCCCAGTTATCAAGATCTAAAAATTTGGATACTTTATTTAAATCGTAGAAAACATTTTTCCCTTTTCCATAAGAGAAGAGCCAGTTATAGTTGACTTGCATTACATCAGCTTCTGTTTCTCCGGAAAGTTGCGTCAAAATTTTAGCTTGCCAACCATCCCATGCACCATATTCGACATCAACGGTAACATTTGGATTTTCTTTTTCGTAAAGATCAACGACTGCTTGCATCGCTTCATGGCGATTGTCAGCACCCCACCAAGAAAATTTAATCGTGACATCTTCAGTTGGCAATGTGTCTTTAGTACTTGCGCTATCATCCCCACTACCGTTGTTCCCACTACCGCATGCTGCTAACGTTACGATACTAGTCAAAACTAATCCGCTAGCGGCGAGACGTTTTACTAAACTTTTCTTCATCTGCTTTTCCTCCACTTTTTGTGTAATTGTTGAACAAATTTTTCGTCGTATCTGCATACGCTTACCCTAAATATACCTCATTAAAAAAAACAGTCAACCTCTTGAAAGCACTTAAACAAAGGAGTGAACAATTTTGTGCAATTTTATCCAATATTGACTTTCCTTATGAGAAAATTCCGGATGAAAGCATAGCAGGATTTTTTTCAAGAACGCTTGTTATTAAAAGGTTCACGTGCACAAGTCATTTAAGACAGCAAAATTTATAGAACAAAAAAACAAATTTTTTTCAAAAAAAATTTAGCGCGATTTTGATTGATTTTGGTTGATTATTGCTCTTTTTTTGTGAAATATGAAAAATAAAAAAACACTCCGTATAAAACGAAGTGTTTTTAGATTAGGTTGAAAGCGTGGGAAAGATAAAAGATTGTGCATGATTTAATTTGTGAAAACTAGTAATCATTAATATCTCGTAATGACTTTTTGTAGGCACTTTGTTTTTTGCGATAACGGACAGGCGAGGTCTCGACATATTTTTTAAAGACCCGATCAAAATATGTTTTATTTTCGTAACCGACTTTAAGAGAAATTTGGGCAATTGAATCATTTGTATCTTCCAATAGTTTTTGCGCGTGCTGAATTTTTTGAATGTTTGTAAACTCGGTGATGGTTTGGCCGGTACTTTTTTTAAAAATCCGGCTTAAATAAAATTTATCGACAAAAAATAATTTTGCCAATTCATCTAGAGAACCAACTGTGGCATAATTTTTCCGAATGTAGTGCGTCACTTGTTGGACCACTTCATTAATTTCTTGTGATTGCGGCGCTAGAGTTTCAGCTTGGCCGGAATTTTTTAAGCGGGCCAAATAAATAAATAACTCCACCATCAACAAGTCAGCTTCTGCTTTAAACATAAAGTTTTTATCCGCTGCTTCTTGGGCGAGGCGGGCAAATAAATGTTCAATATACACTCGATCTTCTTGCGGAATCTGAATCACGCCCCAATTTTTAGCAAAAAAAGCGAGCAAATCAAGATCGAAAGTTTTCATTTGTGGGGCGAATTTTTCTTGTTCAAAAAGAAGTAATACGCGATCATGAAAAATAAATTTTTCTGAATAAGTATTGTGGATTTGACCAGAATTTACTAAAACCAGCGAGCCTGGTTTCACGGCAAACGCACGATCTTCAATAAAAAAATGGCGGCGCCCTTTAATAAAATATTGAATTTCAAATTCTGGGTGCCAATGTTTAATCATATTATAAGCGCCGTCTCGTGTACAGCGATCAATGCGTAAGCCATTCATCATTCCTGCATAAATGGTTTTTTTCATTTTTTCACCTACTCTTTAACGAGTCCTTTAAACAATCCATAAACAAACGCGTTGGCATCAAATTCAGCCAAGTCGTCAATCCCTTCACCTAAGCCAACTAATTTCACTGGCAAATGCAACTTAGAACGAATCGCTAAAACAATTCCACCTTTAGCGGTACCGTCTAATTTTGTTAAAATAATTCCTGATACATCGGTTGTTTCTTTAAATTGTTGGGCTTGTACTAAAGCATTTTGTCCCGTCGTAGCATCAATGACTAATAATACTTCGTGGGGCGCATTGGGAATTTCTTTTTGAATGACTCGTTTAATTTTTTCTAGTTCTTTCATTAAGTTGACTTTGTTTTGCAAACGTCCGGCAGTATCGACTAATAAAAAATCAGCCTTTTCTTTTTTAGCTTGAACAACGGCATCAAAAACCACTGCCGCAGGATCGCCTCCAGGTTGGCTCTTGACTACTGGCACATTGGCGCGCTGGCCCCAGACAACAAGTTGATCAATGGCTCCGGCCCGAAAAGTATCGGCGGCAGCTAAAACAACTTTTTTTCCTTGGCGCTGATAACGAGCAGCCAGTTTGCCGATGGACGTCGTTTTCCCGACACCATTCACGCCGACAAATAGCATGACGGTTAATTCATTTTCTTGAATGTTTAAGCCAGCTTGTTCATCTAAGCCTTCCTCTTCATAAATGGCTACCAATTTTTCCACAATGACATTTTGAATTTCACTCGTTTTTTTGGCATTTTTTAATTTTACTTCTTGGCGCAAACTATCGGTAATGGCAATCGCATTGTCAAAACCAACATCGGCTTCGATTAAAGTTTCTTCTAAGTTTTCGAAAAATTCTTCATCGACAGTCCGAAAATTAGCAAATAATTCATTCAGGCGCTCGCCAAATGTTTTCCGCGTTTTTTCTAAGCCTTTTTCATATTTTTCTTCAGTTTGGGTCTCAACTTTTTCGCCAGTAAAAGCTTGTTTAATTTTGTCAAAAATTCCCATAATATTAGTTTTCTCCTTTCAAAATAAATTTTTCAATGGCAAAAGCAACGCCATCTTCTTGATTTGATTTCGTAATAAAATCGGCTTGTTTTTTCACTTCTGGATTTCCATTTTCCATTACTACGCCAATGCCACACGCTTTAATCATGGACAAATCATTTTCTTCATCGCCAAAACTCATCATTTCAGAAAGTTGAATATTTAATTGTTCTCCTAAAATGGCCAAAGCGCGACCTTTTTCCACCCCTTTTGGTAAAATTTCTAAGAGACAGTCGCGAGATTTCATAATTTCAAACTGAGATTTTAAAGATTCTGGCAAACGCGGTAATTGTTGATCTAAAATCGTTGCGCTGACAGCACTGACCATTTTGTTATAAATCCGGTCTTCTGGTAATTTTTCTGGTGTCGTATTTTGATAAATTAAACGGGGGTTCAAACTTTTGTAAATTGACTCATGGCTAGATGTTTTAAACTCAAATACTTTTTCTTCTGAGACAACTGACAAAGGCAAATTCATTTGGCTAAAGACTTCCGCCACCTGAGGAATTTTTTTGACATCTAAAACGGTTTTGGCTAAAATTTTACCCGTTTTAATTTGTTGGACTAAGCCGCCATTAAAAGTGATGGCATATTCTTTCGGGCCTCGCAGCTCTAACATTTCCACGAAAGGTTGAATTGCCACTAAAGGTCGACCAGTAGTGATGACCACTTTAATCCCTAGCTCTTGTGCTTTTTTCAAAGCATTTTTATTGGCGACAGAGATTTTTTTTTCGTCATTGAGTAAAGTTCCATCTAAATCTAAAGCAAGTAATTTAATCATGATTTTCCTTTCCACTGGTAGTTTTCTGAGCATCTTTCAAAGAAACGGAAAGCACTTTTGAAATCCCCGACTCTTGCATAGTGACGCCATATAAAACATCGCAAGCTTCCATGGTACCTTTGCGGTGAGTCACCACAATAAACTGGCGCTCGGCTTTAAAACTTTGCAAAAAGCGACCGAAGCGATGAACATTGGCCTCATCAAGTGCGGCTTCCACTTCATCTAAAACGGTAAAAGGAACCGGACGGACTTGCAAAATAGCAAATAACAATGTAATTGCCGTTAACGCCCGTTCGCCACCGGAAAGCAAAGTTAAATTTTGCAATCTTTTTCCTGGTGGTTGCGCCTCGATTTCTACTCCCGTATTTAATAAATCATCAGGATCACTTAAGCGCAAGGCCGCCACGCCACCGCCGAACATTTTCGGAAAAATATTTTCAAAAGCGAGGCGAATTTCTTCAAAAGTTTGGCTAAAGCGTTGTTTCACTTCTTGATCCATTTCATCCATTGTTGCAAATAAATGATCTTTAGCTTGCAATAAATCTTCTTTTTGGGCCGCCAAAAATTCATAGCGTTGACTGACTTGTTGGTACTGCTCAATAGCATTTAAATTAACGTTTCCTAAAGCTTGCAAATTATTTTTCAAATCTTTTACTACTTGCATTGCTTCTTCAATGGTCACCGTCAGTTTAAATTCCCGCGCTTTTTCATAAGTTAATTCATATTCTTCTTGGAGAAATTCTAGCGCATGATCTAGTCGTGTTTCTAAGCGAGAATCCTCAGCTTTTCCGGCGGCTAATTTTTTTAAAATTTCTTGGATTTTTTGTTGGTTTTCTTGATTTTGAGCTTCTAACTGATTTAAGGCGACTTGCGCGGTTTGTTTTTTTTCTTTTAAGCGGTCAATTTCTTCAGTTAACAAATTTTGGCGCTCTAAAGCTTGAGCTAATAATTGCGCAATTTGCTCGGGTGATTCAATCATTTGCGAAAAATTCTCGGTCAATTCGCCTTGAATTTGAGTCAGACGTGCAATTTGTTGTTCTTTTTGGGCTGTCTGACTAGCTAGTGATTGGCGCAAATGATTTTGGCTTTCTGTCATAACGGCCAAATTTTTTCGGGCTTCTTGTAACTGTTCATTGGCGGCTGTTTTTAAATTCTCATTATTGGATCCTGTTTGTTCTAGCTGATTCATTTGTGCTTGTAATTTGTTTTTTTGATTTTCTTTGACCGTTAATTGTTCTTCTGACAAAAGGTTGTTTTTTTCAGCTTCTTTTAAATCAATAGTTAAACGATTTAAATCTTGCTTTAAAACTGTTTTTTCTTTTGCTAATTGGTCAAAATCTTTTTGATCGTTAGATAATGCTGCGGCCATTTCTTGAAGAAATTGCCGACCACTTTCTTCATTTTTCCGTAAAATCCCTAAGTCATTTTTTAATTTTTCTTGGGTGCTACTGCTTTGGCTGACTTTTTTTTCATCCTCAGAAACCTCTTGTTCTAAGGTGGCAATTTCTTGAATCAATTGTTCTTGTTGCGCTTTTTGGCTAAGCAGACCTGCTTGATTACTACTAGTAGCCCCACCGGTCATAGATCCGCCGGCGTTCATTACATCTCCTGCTAAGGTGACAATTTTATATTGGTGGCGAATTTTTTTGGCTAATTCAACGGCTTGTGGTAAATCTTTGGCAATAATTGTCGTTCCTAACAAAGAGCGAAAAATAGCTGTTAGTTTTTCAGGAAAAGAAACTAAATCAACCGCCACACCCACTACTCGCGAATCTTGTGCCAATTCTTTTAGTAAATAATCTGGCAAGTGCCGCTCTTTAATCGTTGTTACCGGTAAAAAGGTTGCCCGCCCAAGACGCTTACTTTTTAAATAATGAATAGCAGCACTGGCGGCTTGTTCATTTTCTACTACGACTTGTTGCATCGTCGCGCCCATTGCCGTTTCAATAGCTAAAGTTAAGTTACTGGGAACCGTGACTAATTCGGCTACAGCACCAACAATCCCGGTCAAGTCTTGATTGCGTAAAATACCCCGGACACCTTGATAAAAACCAGAGTGACTGTTAGCAATATCGCTTAAATTTTTCAGTCGGGCTTTTTTTTGTTGCAACGCACCTAACTTTTGATAATACACTTGATGTAATTGTTGTTCATTTTCTTGTAACGAATCCAGTTGTTGTTGTTTATCAGTGACAATTGTTAATAAACGTTGCAATTTTTCGCTAGCTGCTTGTTGGCGATTTCGAAGTTCTTGCAAGTTTTCCGTTAGTTGTTGTTGTTGCTTTTCAATTTCTTTTAATTTTTTTTCAATAACTTCTTGTTGCAATTGTGCTTGTTCTTTTTGGCGTTGGGCGTATTTAGCATCATTTTTGATCGTTGTTTCATCTTGCATCAGTTCGATAAAATCGGCCCGCAAATCAGCCAGTTGTTCTTTGACTGATTTAGAATACTGCAAGACATCCGCTTCTGCTTGTTCTACTATCGCGGCAATTTCATCCATCGTGGCTTGATTTGTTAGCAATTGTTGTTGCTCGTTAATTATTTTTTCTGTCAAACTAGCAATTTCAGCTGCTAAATTAGTTACATTGGCCGTAAGTTCAGCTTTTTTTTCTAAAACATTTTTTTGTTGTTGTTCGAATAATTGTTTTTTACTTTGGGTTTGTTCAAAAGTTTTGGTTACTTCCACCAATTGTGATTGCCCGTGGGTTAGTTTTTCGTCAAAGTTTTGGTGTTGTTCTTTTTGTTTTGCTAATGCCGCTTCTAATTGCTCTTGTTGTTGATTTTTTTCTTGCAACACTTGCGTTAGTTCGGCAATTTTTTCTCGGCCTGTTGTAAAATCTACTTGCCACTGGGCAATTTTTTCAGCGTTTAAGGCCACTTCGACTTCTTTTAATTGAGCTTTAAAGGCGATATATTTTTCCGCTTGCACGGCTTCTAGCTTCAGTGGTGCTAATTGTTCTTGCAGTTCATAAATAATATCGGTCACCCGATTGAGATTATCTTGGGCTTCGAATAATTTTTGTTCGGCTGCCTTTTTCTTTTGCTTATATTTATAAACACCGGCAGCTTCTTCAAAAATCCCCCGGCGCTCTTCCGGTTTAGAATTAAAAATCGCTTCGACTTTCCCTTGCGAAATAATCGAAAAACTTTCTTTACCAAGGCCCGAGTCCATAAAAAGTTCTTGAATATCTCTTAAGCGCGCCCGTTTATGATTAATATAATAATCACTATCGCCGTTACGATTCAAACGACGCGTAACAGAAATTTCAGTAAAATCTAACGGCAAATAGTGATCTTGATTATCCAAGATCACCGTTACTTCAGCAATATTTACCGGCTTACGCGTTTGGGTACCGGCAAAAATAATATCCGGCATTTTCCCGCCCCGCAATGATTTGGCCGATGTCTCTCCTAGCACCCAACGAATGGCTTCAGTAATATTACTTTTCCCCGAACCATTGGGCCCTACAACACCAGTTATTCCTGGTTCAAAACTTAAAATGGTTTTATCGGCAAATGATTTAAAGCCGATGATTTCGATTTTTTTTAAGTGCACAAAAGAACTCCTTGTTTCCATAAGATAAAAAAGTATTGTTCTAAAAAATTTTTAAAACTCTGCGCCTAGTTTTTCTAAAGCATTTCTAGCGGCGGCTTGTTCGGCTAATTTTTTGGATTTACCTGATCCATGTCCAAGCAGTTGCTCTTTGCCCCAAACTTCAATAGCAAAGAGTCGTTCGTGAGCTGGACCCACGGCTTCAACGACCCGATATTCGATTTTAATATCGCCGTCTTTTTGCAATACTTCTTGGAGACGCGTTTTGTGATCCATCTCATGGGAAAAAACACCAGCTTTAATTTTAGGAAAGACAACTTTTTCTAAAAATCCACGAACCGCAATTAATCCTTGGTCCAGATAAAAAGCACCAAGAAACGCTTCGAATAAATCACACAACAACGCTGGCCGACTTCTGCCGCCGGAAGCTTCTTCGCCTTTACCCAAATTTACAAATTGATCAAAGCCAACTTGTTGGGCAAATTTAGACAAGGAATCTTCTTGGACGACCCGCGAGCGCATTTTTGTTAATTTACCTTCTGGCACATGGGGAAATTCATCGTATAAAAATTTAGAAACTAAAATTTCCAAAACGGCATCGCCGAGAAATTCTAGTCGTTCATTATCTTCTAATTGTAAATAGCGATGTTCATTCACATAAGATGAATGGGTAAACGCTTGTTCTAAGAGATTCACATCATGAAAAACGATTTGGAAATTTTCTTTTAGTAAATCTTGGAGTTGCTTATCCATGACTAACACCCTTTTTAATAAATTTTTCTGACTTGTTCATTATAACGTTTTACTGGTCTATAAACAAACAGCGACACTAGTCTTAGACTAATGCCACTGGATTGAGCAAATTAATTTAAATGTAAGGCAATATAATCGACAGCCGCTCCGACTGTTTCGATTTGCTCAGCATCTTCATCAGATATTTCAATGCCAAATTCATCTTCTAAATCCAAAACAAATTCCATTACTGAAATCGAATCGGCGTTTAGATCATTTTGTAAGCTTAAAGTATCGGTAATTTTTTCTTGGGCTACATCAAAATGTTTTTCAATGATTGAGGCCACTTTGCTAAAAATTTCGTTTCGCGTCAAAATAACACCTCCCAACAAAAGTCAAATGCACGAACACTTCTAAAATATTGTACTGATTTTTTAGTCATTTGTCTAGTTTTTTTGTGAAATCTGGTGCATAAATACTATTTTCTTAAGCTTTTTCTTCTTCAAAATGAGCTACTAAATCTGGAATCAGTCCGCTTTTCACCATTTCTTCAATTTGATAAATAGTTTGGGCCACCGCTTCTTTTTCAGTTGAACCATGCGTTTTAATCACTGGCGCTTTTAAGCCAAAGAGCACGGCACCACCATGACTAGAATAATCAAGGGCGTGTTTGACATTGCGCAAAGCAGGTTTTAATAATAATGCACCAACTTTTCCCCGCACGCCGGCTTCATTAATCGAAGCTTTAATTAAATCCATCATAGTCATTGCTGTGCCTTCAATGGATTTTAAAACGGCATTGCCGGTAAATCCGTCCGTCACTACTACATCAGCTGCCCCTTTTAATAAATCACGAGCTTCCACATTACCAATAAAATTAATAGCGAAATTTTCTTTTAAACGGCCAAAAGTTTCTTTCGTCAATTCATTTCCTTTTGAATCTTCCGTACCATTATTTAAAAGAGCGACTCGCGGATTTTTAATATGGCGAATTTTTTCAGCATAAAAGCTTCCTAAAATAGCATAATTTACTAAATGCTCTGGCCGATTGTCCGCATTCGCACCAAGATCAATCATATCAAATCCTGCATCAGAACCTACTACAGGTAAAGTCGATAATAATCCGGGACGTTCTATATTTTTAATCCGGCCAACAATCAGTAAACCACAAGCTAAAAGAGCGCCAGTGTTTCCTGCTGAAAACATGGCATCGGCTTCTCTATTTTTCACTGCTTGAGCTGCTAAAACCATCGATGCTTGTTTTTTACGACGAATCGCTTTTACCGGTTCATCGTCTCCGGTAATTTTTTCTGTCGTATGAACGACGGTAATTCTTTCGTGACTAGTTAAAAGCGGATTGATTTGTTCTTGGTCGCCAAATAAAATAAATTCAATTTCTGGTGTCTTTTCGTGGGCTAATAAGACCCCTTCAACAATCGCCTTTGGGGCAAAGTCGCCGCCCATCGCGTCAACTGCAATTTTCATATTATGCTCCTTACTTGTTTTTGTTTAGTATAACATAGCTTCTAATCAAAATAACTGGAAAAAACTTGTTGAGCAAGTGCTTCTTTAAAAGGCGGTCGTTGTAAAATTTCAGCCGAACGCTCGTTAGCTAAAAGTTGTTTCGCTTCTTGTTGGGCAAGTTGTAAAATATCTTCATCGCGTGCTAAATCCCCTACTTGAAATTGTGGCAAGCCTGATTGTTTTTGTCCGAAAAATTCTCCCGGCCCCCGCATTTCTAAATCTTTTTGCGCCAAAACAAAGCCATCAGTAGTTTCAGTCATAATTTTCATCCGCTCTTTGCCGTTTTCCCCTTTTGGATCAGCTACTAAAACACATAACGAAGCTTTACTCCCTCGACCAACGCGCCCTCTTAACTGGTGTAATTGGGATAAGCCAAAGCGATCGGCGTCCATAATAATCATAAACGTCGCATTAGGAACATCGACTCCTACTTCAACAACTGTCGTGGTAACTAAGATTTGAATATTATTTTCTTTAAACTGGCCCATGATTTCATTTTTTTCTGCTGAGGTCATTTGTCCATGAAGCAAGCCGACTTTTAAATCAGGAAAATTCGCTTGTGTTTCGACAAATAAAGCTTGGGCATTTTCTAAATCTAATGTTTCTGATTCACCAATTAACGGCGACACCAGATAGGCTTGATCGCCGGCTTTAATTTTCGGCGCCATAAATTCCATTACTTGATCAAATTGCGGCGGGCGCACCCATTTAGTTAAAATTTTCTGCCGGCCTTTTGGTAATTCATCAATAATGGAAACATCCATCTCGCCAAATGCTGTAATCGCCAGCGTTCGAGGGATGGGCGTTGCGGTCATAAAGAGAACTTCTGGGAAATGTCCTTTTTCTCGCAAAGTTTTTCTTTGATTGACCCCAAAACGATGTTGTTCATCGGTGACCACAAAGCCTAAGTTTTTAAATTGCACCGTCTCTTGAATCAAAGCATGAGTCCCAATCACTAAATTCATTTCACCATTGGCTAATTGGGCTAAAATCTCTCTTTTTTCAGCGGTCTTCGTGCTGGAAGTTAAAAGTCCGACTTTAATTGGCGTTTCTTTTAATAATTTTTGAAACGTTTCAAAATGTTGTTGGGCTAAAATTTCCGTTGGTACCATTAAAGCTGTTTGCGCGCCTGCGGTAATGGCGGCGTACATGGCTAACAGAGCGACAATTGTTTTCCCGCTCCCCACATCGCCTTGTAGCAATCGTTGCATGTGAATCGGCTGCAAAAGGTCACGACAAATTTCATTGGTGACTTTTTTTTGGGCGGTCGTTAATTCAAAAGGCAAAGTCTCAATAAATTGTTTTAACTTTTGATTATCAAAATGAAGAGTGGAGCCAACATTTTTTTGTTGTTCTTTTTGTTTGAGACTTAGCATTTTTAATTGGAAATAAAAAAATTCTTCAAAAACTACTCGCCGGCGACTCTCGTGTCCTTGCGTGGCATCTTTTGGAAAATGCATGGCATATAATGCGGTGGCTCGGTCGAGTAGTTGATATTTTTTAATTAAATCTGCTGGTAAAGTTTCGGTAATATAACTGCTGTAATCGGCGAAAGCTTGATGAATGATTTTAATTAATCTCGCTTGCGATAAACTTTTCACCACATGGTAAACCGGTTGAAAATCAGCCGTCACTGCTTGTCCAAAAATTTTCATCCCAGTCAGGGCTCTTTTTTTCGCGTCCCATTTACCAAAAACTGCCAAATTTTCCCCTAAAATAATTTTTTGGGCTAAATATGGCTGATTGAAAAAAGTCACGTTAATAACGACGCCGTCTTGCATTAACCGAAACGCCAGCCGAGATTTTTTCGGACCGTAATAATTTACTACTGCATCAGAAACTACTAAGCCTTTTAAGACCACTTTTTCCCCGTCAAAAATTTCAGTAATTTCCCGCTCTTTAATATCATCGAAACGAAAAGGAAAATAGGTTAGCAAATCCAAAATCGTTTCAATACCGACACTAGCCAAATCTTCTAACATCTTAGGGCCGACTCCATTTAAAACTGCTACTGAATCTTGTAAGCTTGCCATTTTTCCCCTTTCTTATGTAAGAAAGGTTGAAACACAATTTTGCGTTCCAACCTTTTTTTATTTTTTTAATTTCTAAAAATCTTATTCAGCTGAAAATAAATATGGGTAAACTGGTTGATTGCCTTCATGTACTTCAATTTCTAAATGTTGAAATTTCTCATTCAATTGTTCAGATAATTTTTCAGCACTTTCTTGCGTTGCGCCGTCGCCAAAAATAATTGTCACAATTTCGGTGTCGTCGTTAATCATTTTAGCCAAAGTATCTAGTGAAGCAGCCGCTAAATTCGATTCGGAAATGACAATTTTACCATCGATCATTCCTAAGTAATCATCTTTTTTAATTACCACACCATCAATAGATGTGTCTCTAACGGCAGTAGTCACTTGACCTGAAACAACTTCTTTAGCCGATGCGGTCATACTTGCATGATTATCAGTTAAATTCCCTTCTGGATTATAACCTAACATCGCCGTTAACCCTTGAGAAATAGTTTTAGTTTCTACTACATCAACGGCCACTTCAGCCACTTCAGCTGCTTGACTCGCCGCCATGAAAATATTTTTATTGTTTGGCAAAATTAAAACATTTTTCGCATTGACGTCTTGAATTGCTTTTAAAATATCTTCGGTGCTAGGATTCATCGTTTGTCCACCAGAAATCACATAGCTTGCCCCTAAACTTTTAAATAATTCTTGCACGCCACTTCCAGCAGCAATCGCAATGACCGCCAATTCTTTTGGCGCTGGTTTAAACTCAGCAACTTCTTGATCATGTTCCAAAATCGTTTCGTGTTGCAAACGCATATTGTCCACTTTAATTTTAATTAATGAGCCAAATTTTTGTCCGTAATTCATCACTTCACCAGGTTGTTCGGTATGGACATGGACTTTAACGACTTCATCGTCATTAACTACTAGTAACGAGTCACCAATTTTATCCAAATGATTGCGGAATGTATCGTAATCAAAAGTATCTGTAACGGTTGGACCAGTGCCTAAAGAAACCATAATTTCTGTACAATAGCCAAAATGAATATCTTCTGTAGCCATATGTCCTTGAACGGCACGATGATGTTGCACATTAACCATTTCATCCATTTCAGCAGGCGTTGGTTGATAATTTGTTGTTTCGCTAATTTTTCCAGTTAAACTTTCTAAAAATCCTTCGTACACAAAAACCAATCCTTGACCGCCAGAATCTACTACGCCAACTTCTTTTAAAACAGGCAATAAATTCGGTGTGTTAGCTAGAGAAATTTTGCTAGCTTTTAAAACAGCCGTCATAACTTCAGTAGCATCGTCAGTATTATTCGCCGCTTTAATGCCGGCTTTTGCTGCTTCTCTAGCGACGGTTAAAATCGTTCCTTCAACAGGTTTCATCACTGCTTTATAAGCTGTTTCAACGCCGTGGGCAAAAGCTTGCGCTAAATCTTTGCCGCCAAGTTGATCAACGTCAACAATTTGTTTAGCAAAGCCACGAAATAATTGCGATAAAATAACGCCGGAATTTCCTCGAGCGCCCATTAATAATCCTTTTGATAAATGTGTAGCTAACTGACCTACTTTTATTTCATGGGCATCAGCGACAGCTTTTGCACCACTAGTCATCGACAAATTCATATTTGTTCCTGTGTCACCATCAGGCACCGGGAAAACATTTAATGAATTGACATATTCAGCATTGACGCCTAAACGATTGGCTCCTTGTTGAATCATTTGCTGAAATTTTTCTCCGGTAATTGTATTTACACTCACGATTAATCCTCCTCAAATCTCGACTTAGTCTGGTAACACACGAACGCCTTGAACGTAAACATTCACGGAATTTGCGCTAATCCCCAACATGGTTTCTAAATTGTATTTTACTTTTTCTTGGACATTTTTAGAAACTTCCGAGATCTTCGTGCCATAACTAATAATCGTGTAGACATCAACGGCCACACCATTTTCTTCTTGACGAACAACAACGCCTCTTGAATAATTTTCTTTACGTAAAATTTCATTTAAATTGTCACGAATTTGATTTTTGCTGGCCATCCCGACGATGCCATAAATATCAGTTGCTGCTCCACCAACTACAGTGGCAATGACTTCATTAGCAATTTCAATCGTCCCGGCTGGTGTTTTAATTTTGACTGCCATCGGAAATCCTCCTTTTAAAATTCATTTTTAACATTTCATTTTCAGTTTAAAAAAATGGAAAATAAATTCCCATTTTCTTTGACAATTCTATCATACCCCGGCTGGAAAATAAAGGAACGTTAAAAAAAGCAGCCGGATTTAATGAAAAAAAATAGTTCAACTTGGAATTTTACTTGCATTGACCAGCTATTTATGCTAAATTATTCTAGTATGAGCTTAAGTTAGCTCGAAGATCGAAGCAAAGGAGGAACAACAAATGGCAAAAGTATGTTATTTTACCGGACGTAAAACTCGTAGCGGTAATAATCGCTCCCATGCAATGAATGCATCTAAACGTACCGTAAAACCTAATCTGCAAAAGGTTCGTGTTTTAATCGATGGCAAACCTAAAAAAGTCTGGGTGTCTGCTCGTGCTTTGAAATCAGGTAAAGTTGAACGCGTTTAATTTCATAAAAATAAAACCGGTGAGTCTAACTCATCGGTCTTTTTTTATTTGATCGCGACTTTGAATCACGGCTATAACTCCACTATCAAAGGAAAATTCAGCCGTACTTCCGATAAATTCATTACTAGCAAATGAAAAAGGTTGGCTGACAATTTGATTATCCAACGTGTAGCGACTTTTAGTTAAACTAAGATTGACAACTGGAACAAGCGCCACATAAGCTAAATAAGTCATCTCCGGATTTTTTTCAATCGTATATTGACCTGGGGCGAAAAAATTAATTTGATTGTCGGAAGATTGCAATTGGATTTTTTTCATTACCGGATAAAATCGACTTTCTAATGGCAAATATAAATTAGCCAAAAAATGATCTATCCGTCCGCCAATCGCCCCTAATAAAATATATTGCGTAGCTTCAGGAAATTTTTCTAGCGCTTTTACTAACGCAGCTTGCGTATCGGTATCATCTTTTTCAGCGGGCAGTAAAATTACTTCAGGCGTTTCTTTTTTCACTTTTTCTAATTGGCTCGCACTTAATGAATCAAAATCTCCCACCGCTAAAGCTAGTTTGAAGCCTGCTTCAATTAAAAAATAAGCCCCATAATCAATCCCCACGAGTTGATCGTCGGGATTGATTTTTTTTAAAAATTGTTCAGCAAAGTCTTTTTCCAAATGACCTGCCACTAAAACTACTTTCATGCTAAGGCCTCTTTTAATGTTAGAATTTTTTCAGTAGGATTCTCACTATTAAAAATAAAAGATCCTGCGACAAAAACATTGGCGCCAGCTTCTTGACAAGTTACAGCAGTTTTTTCATTAATACCGCCATCCACTTCAATATCAAAATCAAGGCCTAATTTTTTTTGTAACTTTTTCAGTTCGACAATTTTTTCAACCGTTTCTGGAATAAATTGTTGGCCGCCAAAACCAGGATTGACTGTCATCACTAAAACTTGATCGACTAATGATAAAACAGGTTCAATCATCACTACCGGCGTTCCGGGATTAATGACCACCCCAGCCCGAGCGCCGAGTTTTTTAATTTGTTGTAAAACTCCATGCAAATGAACGGTACTTTCTTGGTGAACCATAATAATATTAGCACCTGCTTTAGCAAAATCTTCCACAAAATTTTCCGGATGTTCAATCATCAAATGAACATCGAAAACTAGTTGCGAATCTTTTCTTAAAGCGGCCACAACATTTGGCCCAAACGTAAGATTAGGAACAAAATGGCCATCCATAATATCAATATGCAAGTACTGTGCGCCGGCCTTTTCAACAATTTGAACATCGCGGGCTAAATGGGCAAAATCAGCGGATAAAATCGAGGGGGAAATTTTCATTAGTTAGACTCCTTTTTTATACTGCGGTTTTTTTTCTTTAATCTCTTTTAAAAACTGTTGATAATTTTCGTAACGACTGTTTAAAATTTCGTGATGTAACACTGCTTCTTTAACCGCGCAACCTGGTTCATTTGTATGAGAACACTGGCGGAATTTGCAGCCGGCACTCGTCTCACCAATTTCCGGAAATAAATACGGCAACACTTCTGGAGTCATCTCATCAGGAAAATCCAAAGAACTAAATCCTGGTGTGTCGGCAATTAATCCATTGAATAAGGGATGCAGCTCCACGTGGCGCGTAGTATGGCGACCACGGCCAAGACTTTCTGAAATTTCACCGGTGGCTAAAGTTAAGTCCGGTGCTAATTCATTTAATAAAGTCGATTTGCCAGCTCCAGATTGACCCATAAAAACCGTCAGCTGATGAGGAAAATATTTTTCCAGTTCATTTTTGTTACTTAAAATCACCGGATAGCCAATTTTTTGATAATCTTTTTGCACTGTTAAAAATTCATCTTGATCGATATCTTCGACTAAATCAAGTTTCGTGACAAAAAGTAAAGCTGAAATTTTGAAAAATTCTAAATGCACTAAAAAGCGGTCCAATAAATTTAGCGAAAAATTAGGTTTTCTAGCACTCATGACTACCACACCTAAATCAACATTGGCCACGGTGGGACGAATCATTTGATTTTTTCGCGGTAAAATTTCTTCTAAAGCGCCGTCTGTTTGATTGGCCGCTGAAAATTCTACATAATCGCCAACGAGGGGGGCTAATTTTTTTTGCCGCAAAATTCCTCGTCCGCGCGTTTGAAAAATTTCTCCTTGCACTGTAGCTACATAATAAAATCCACTGACTGCTTTAATAATTTGTCCTTGCAAAAATCCACCTCCGTTATTCATTCATTCTATTTTAACACAAAAAAAGCAACCAAAATCTTGTGAGGTTTTGATTGCTTTTTTTATTTATTTTATGGTTGTTCGCTTGAAGATGTTGGCGTTGATTCTTCCGTTGATGATTCTACTGTCGATGATTCCGGTGTGGAAGAACTTGGCGGCGTTACCGCTTGTGGTCCCGATGAAATAACTACCGAAATTGTGGCGCCGACTTTAACAGTCGAACCCGATGCTGGATTACTAGAAACAGCCAATCCTTTAGCAACCGTACTGCTGTATTCTTCTACATAAGTCACATACAAACCATTATCGGTCATATATTGTGAAATTTGCGTTTTTGTTTGGCCAGCAAAACTTGGCAAAGTAATTACTTCTGGTGCCTGGCTAACAGTTAAGGTGACATTATCTTCTTTAGGATTTAAAGAAGTGCCACTGGCAGGATCTTGTGAAAGGACAGTGTTAGCCGCTTGTGTTGATTCGAGATAAACAATTTGAATTTGGCTACTAGAAAAACCTAATGCTAATAAAGAATCGGTGGCTTCACTTTCTGTGCGGCCGACATAATTATCAATTTCTTTTAGTTCAGGACCTTTAGAAATCGTTAAAGTGATTACTTGATCGGGATTGGCTTTTTCTTTAGCTTCTGGATCTTGTTTAGCAACTAATTCCGCTTCAACATCAGCCGAAAAATCTTCTTCACTTTTAATATTTTCTTCTGAAAAACCTGCTTTAATTAATTGGCTAGTCGCTTCAGCCAAACTCATCTTGGTGACATCAGGCATTTCAATTTCTCCAGGACCAGAACTTACATATAAAATAACTTCCCGTTCTTCTTTCACCTCAGCGCCTGATTCTGGATCTGTTTTAACGACTAACCCTTTTTCAATCTCGTCATCGGCTACTTCTTTCACTTCACTTGCTACTTTTAACTTCGCGCTAATTAATTCATCAGTCGCTTCTTCCACTGTCAACTCGCTAACATCTGGCACCGTCACATCATCGGGCGCGCTAAGTGCCAAAGCAATGACTGTTCCTAAAATTAAAACAAGTGCCGCAACTAAACCGATAATTAATGGTTTGCGATTTTTTTTAGTTTTATTTTTCGGCGGCATCTCAGGTGCCACTGATGCGCTAGGTGTTTCATTTTCTTCAACATTTTCCATTTTTTTAAATGAAGTAGGCATTGGCGCATCTTTTGGAATCGGTCCTAAAATTACCGTGTCGCCATTTAAGCCCACGGGTTCAAAGCGCGCTTCATTGGCGCGAGAAATATCTAAACATGTTTTTAAATCTTCTGCCATGTCTTCCACCGTTTGATAACGATCCACCGGTTCTTTAGAAGTTGCATGTAAGACAACATTTTCTAATGCTTGCGGCAAATTCGGATCGGCCACTGTTAAAGAAGGCAAATCATTTTGAAAATGTTTTAAAGCAATAGAAACGGCCGACTCTCCGTCAAATGGCACTTTTCCAGAAAGCATTTCATATAAAATAATTCCTAGTGCATAAATATCTGACTGGCGAGTGGCCATGCCACCGCGGGCTTGCTCTGGCGATAAATAATGAACGGAACCGAGCATGCTGTTGGTTTGAGTAATCGAAGTTTCCGATAAAGCAATCGCAATCCCGAAGTCCGTAATTTTTACAACGCCGTCTTCATCAATTAAAATATTTTGCGGTTTTAAATCCCGATGAATAATGCGATGTTGATGTGCCAGGGCGATAGCTGATAAAATTTGTTCCATAATGTTTACCGCTTGTTGATACCGCAACGGCGAATTTTGGTGAATATATCTTTTAAGATCCATTCCTTTTACATATTCCATCACTAAATATTGCATGCCGTCTTCTTCACCGACGTCATAAACTTGCACAATATTTGGATGAACAAGTTCAGTGGCCGCCAAAGCTTCCCGTTGGAAACGACGAATCGCAGCTTGATCATTTTGAAAGTCAAAGCGCAATACTTTGACTGCAACTTGTCTTTTTAAAATAAGATCTTGCGCTAAATAAACATTCGCCATTCCACCTTGACCAATATTGCCGATGATTTTATAACGACCATTTAGTTTTTTGCCAATTTCAATCATGCCTTGCTCCTTTATTAAAGTCGATGACCATTACTGTAATATTATCGAGTCCGCCATTTTTATTAGCCGTCTCAACTAAAGTATTCACTTTTTCTTGGGTAGTGCGCTCGCTCATTAGAACTTCTGCTAAAACATCGTCGTCAACCATATTGGTTAAACCGTCTGAGCTTAGCAAAATTTGTTCGTCGCCAAAAATTTTCATGCTCATTACGTCAACTTCCACCGTGCCTGGCATCCCTACTGAACGAGTCACCACATTTTTTTGTGGATGGGCTTTGGCCATCGCCGGCGTAATTTCTCCTTGGTTGACTAATTCTTGGACGAGAGAATGATCCACTGTAATTTGCCGCAACTGTTGGTTTTTCAATAAATAAGCCCGCGAATCACCCACATGAGCCAAAACAAATTCGTCTTCAAAAATAATTAAAGCCACAACGGTTGTTCCCATGCCAAAAAAATTCGGATTTTCTTGACCTTTAGCATAAATCCGTTGATTTTCATTTTGGAGCTGTTGAATAAACCAGTAGGTGGCTTCTTGCGCACGCTCAAAAGAAGTCTGTTTAAATTGTTCCCCTAATTCTTCCACTGCCATTTTTGAAGCAACGTCACCGGCTAAATGTCCACCCATGCCGTCAGCAACAATAGCTAGCGTTTGGTTTCTTTGATTTTTAAAGAGCCCGGCAAAGTCTTGATTGCTTCTGCGTTTTAGCCCTTGGTCCACTAAATATTGGATCTCCATCATTTCACCTTCTCAAAAATTTCCTAAGCAATTTTTTTCAAACGACTAATAAAAAAGCCGTCTGTCCCGAAATCTTGCGGATAAATCGTTAATGTATCCACTGTTCCTGCAAAATCTGTTTTTATTTGTTCCAAAATAAATTCTGGATGACGTTTCAAAAATTCTTGCACGACTTCTTCATTTTCTAAAATATTAATCGTACATGTACTGTAAACCATTATACCCTCTAATTTCAAGACTTGTGCGCAACTTTCTAAAATTTCCAGCTGAATTTCAGGCAATCTTAGAAAATCTTGGGGATTTTTTTGATATTTAATATCTGGTTTGCGCCGCATCAGACCAAGACCTGAACATGGTGCATCAACTAAAATACGATCAAAAGAATTTTTTTGGAATTGTTTATGGGCTAGTCTGGCATCGCCAATTTCTGCCCAAATTTTTTCAGTCACATGAAGACGTTCCGCATTTTCTTCAATTAATTTGACTTTATGTTGATGAATATCAATCGCGGTTACCCGACCCGTTGTTAAAAAACTTGCGATATGTGTCGTTTTGCCACCAGGAGCCGCACAAGCATCTAGCACTTGGGCATCTTCATGGACATCTAAAATCGGCGCCACTAACATCGATGTTTCATCTTGAATAGTGATGAGTCCTTGTTCAAATAAAGAAGAACCGGCTAAAAATCCTTTTTCCCCCACTAGTCCAGCTGGCGAAAGACGAGAAAATTCTGTTTCAATTCCTTCTTTCGTTAATTGCTGTTGGGCATATTTGCGGGAAATTTCAGACAGGTCCACCCGAGCTGAAACGCGACTTGGGGTTAGCAAACTTTTTGCTAAGGCGCTAGTTTTTTCAAATCCTAATTGTTGATCTAAAAAAGTTAATAAAGGTAACGGGAAACTAGCTTCAATAGACAAACGTTCTAGCGGATCAGTAATTTCATCGAGATTTCTTTTGCCATTTCTTTGGACGTTTCGTAAAACACCATTAATTAATTTTCCTAGACCGGTATGACCATATTTCTTGGCAATGTCCACTGACTCATTTAAAATCGCATGATCAGGTACTCGGCTTAAAAAAATCATTTGGTAAAGGGCGCTTTTTAATAAAACATTGACCCAAGGCAAAATCTTTTTTTGTTTTTCAAGATAAGGTGCCAGTTGATAATCTAAATATAGAGAATACATAATCGTGCCGTAGACAATTTCGGTAAAAAGCCGGCCGTCTTCCGGACTTAATTTATTTTTTTTAATCGTTTGTTTCACTAGGAGGTTCGAATAGCCACCGTTGTGACTTTGTTCAATCGCCGCCATAGCTAAAAAACGCGGATTTCTTTTAAATCCTTCAGGAACTTTTTTCATTCAAAAACCATCCCAACTTGTAATTCTTTACTAGCGCCTTTTAAAAATTCGGCGGTCGTCATTTGTTTTTTTCCAGCTGCTTGAATTTGTTGCACATCTAAAACAGAATTTTCGCCACACGCAATCCAAATTTTATCATCCGCCGCTAAGACAGTTCCGCAGTTAGCATTCGTTACCTCAGTTGCCACAGTAGCTTCCCAAATTTTAAAGCGCGCTTCATTTGATAATAGCGCAAAAGCTCCTGGAGCCGGGCGCAAGCCGTGAATTAAGCGAACAATCTCTTTGGCCGGTTTTTCAAAATTAATTTTTTCTTGTTCTTTTGTAATATTCGGAGCAAAAGTCACTAGCGTTTCATCTTGCGGCACTGGTTTTAGGCCGGCGATAATTTCTGGTAAAGTTTCCAATAATAAATCGCGGCCAACGATAGAAAGTTTATCAAATAATAAACCTGTGTCATCTGTTTTGGCAATGGGAATTTCTTTTTGGGAAAAAATCCCGCCAGCGTCCATTTTTTTCACCATTTCCATAATTGTGACGCCAGTTTTTTCATCGCCATTTATCACGGCATAATGAATCGGTGCGCCTCCTCGATATTTTGGTAATAAAGAGGCGTGAACGTTCAGCGGAAAAATTTTGGCCGCTTGTAATAATTTTTCTGGTAAAAATTGACCGTAAGCGGCCGTCACGATAAAGTCTGGCGCTAAAGCAATAATTTCTTGTAGTTCGTCTGAGCCGGATAATTTTTCTGGTTGAAACACAGGAAGATTAAGACGCGTTGCTGCCATTTTCACTGGAGTTGGGGTCAATATTTTTTTGCGTCCGATCAATCGATCTGGTTGAGTGACCACAGCGAGTACTTGATAATTTTCATTTTCTACGAGTCCTTCTAAAATTGGCACACTAAATTGTGGCGTACCCATAAAAATAATACTAGTCATGTGTGTGTTCCTCCATCCATTGATCAACATTTTCTAAAGCAATTTGTTCGATAATTTTTTCAGTGAATAAATGTCCGGCCAAATGATCCAGCTCGTGTTGCACGCAGCGGGCTAAATAATCATCAGCTTCAAGCTCCATTAAATTTCCTTGGCGATCAAAATATTCTACGAGTACTTGATCAAAACGTTCCACCGTTCCATAAACATACGGCAGCGATAAACAAGCTTCCAAATCAAGATTAACGCCGGAACCTTTTAACAGACGCGGATTAATCATTTCAATCACTTCATCTTCTTCATCTATTTGAATGACACAAACTTGTTGCATCACGCCGACTTGGCACGCGGAAATGCCGATGCCATCGTGGGCAATCATGGTCTCATATAAGTCGTCTAGTAATTGTTCGGTATCTTCAGTAATTTCCACCACCGCCTGACTGGCTCTTTGCAGCCGCTTGTCAGGGGCAATAATCACAGGTATTATCATGATTTCTCCTTACATAAACTGCAACGGCTCGACATCAATGGCGACTTTCACACCTTTAAAGGCCAGCTCCAGCGTTTTTTCTTGAATTTGTTTTAACAACTCTGCTAAATTTGGTTCATTTTTATATTTGATTAATAATTGATAGTAAAATTGATTATTGACCCGCAAAATAGCTTTGGGACTTGGACCGATAAAAATCGCTTGGTCTGTTAAATTTTCTTTTAACAACGTAAAAAAATTAAAAATTGTTTTGGCAGCCACATCTTCTTCCTTGTGACTAGCGGTGACTTGCACCGTATAAAAATACGGCGGATAGCCACCGAGATGGCGCAAGTTCATTTCTTTTTGATAAAAATTTTCGTAATCTTGCTTTTGCGCTAGTTGAATCGCATAATGTTCCGGATTAAAACTTTGAATTACCACTTCACCTGGCAAATCTCCCCGTCCGGCGCGACCGGCCACTTGCGTTAATAATTGAAAAGTATGCTCGCTAGCTCTAAAATCCGGCAGATGTAACGCCGTATCGGCATTTAATACGCCAACTAAAGTGACTAACGGATAATCAAGACCTTTAGCAATCATTTGCGTGCCTAATAAAATATCCGCTTCGTGAGCGGCAAATTGTGCAAGAATTTTTTCGTGAGCGCCTTTTTTTCTAGTTGTATCGACATCCATCCGTAAAATTCTCGCTTCGGGGAAAAGTTCTGCCAGTTCGGTTTCT
The DNA here is from genome assembly GCF_900104595.1 of Enterococcus timonensis. GTDB lineage: Bacteria > Bacillota > Bacilli > Lactobacillales > Enterococcaceae > Enterococcus_J > Enterococcus_J timonensis. Next base: position 219,254 of record NZ_FNVY01000002.1, on the reverse strand, counting down.
ACTTTTTGGGTGCCAGTGCCATAGTAGCGAATTTTTTCACTTTGGCATTGCGGACAACGATTAGGAATCGGCTCTTCATGGCCACAATAATGACATTTCATTTTTTTAATATCCATATGTAACGTTAAAGAAATATCACAATTTGGACAAGGAAGAACAAAACCACACGTTCGACACATTACAAAGGAAGAAAATCCGCGGCGATTAAGCATTAAAACAATTTGTTCGCGTTTTTTCAGCCGTTGCTGAATTTTTTCTGTCAATGTCGTCGAAAAAGTTGAAAAATTGCCCTTTTTAAATTCATCTTTTAAATCAATAATTTCGACAGTCGGAAGTGCTTGTTGGGTAGGACGTTTTGTTAATGTTAATAATTGGTACACTTTTTTTTGTGCTCGGGCCCGCGATTCCAAAGACGGTGTGGCTGATCCTAAAACGAGCGGGCAATGATGAAATTGACTGCGAAATTGCGCTAAATCTCTGGCATGATAACGAGGGGTATCGGATTGTTTGTAACTTGTTTCATGTTCTTCATCAATGATAATTACCCCAAGATTTTCTAGTGGTGCAAAAACCGCCGAGCGCGCACCAACGACAACGCTCGCTTCGCCTCTTTGAATTTTGCGCCATTCATCGTAACGCTCCCCTTGGCCTAGACCACTATGTAAGACGGCGACTAAATTTCCAAAGCGCCCTTTAAAACGTTGCACCATTTGTGGTGTTAAAGCAATTTCTGGCACTAACATTAATGCTGTTTGCCCATTATTTAAAGCTTCTTGAATCACTTGCAAATAAACTTCTGTTTTACCAGAGCCGGTAATCCCTTCTAATAAAAAAGTTTCGGCTTGTTTTTCTTTTCGGGCGTCATCAATTTTAGTAAAGGCTACTTGTTGTTCGTCTGTTAAAACTTGCGGCGTTGTTTGGGGGAAATTTTTATTAGCAAATGGATCGCGATACACTTCTTTTTCAATAAAAGAAAGCCAGCTTGATTGCGCTCCTTGTTTTAAAATGCTAGCGTCTAGTCCTAGTTGATAAAAAAATTGCGTGGAGACTTCTTCTTCTTTTACAGCTAGCAAGGCTTCTAGCAAGGCCAGACGTTTCGTGGCATTTTTTCGTTGCAAATTTTGTTGCGTTTTGATTTCAGCTGCAGTCAACAAATTTTTCACATAACGTTGGGTTTTCGGCTGACTTTTTTGAGCTACCCGATAAATAATTTCAATTTTTTTTTGGTCCCGCCATTTGATCAGCTGATTTAAAAGTCCCCGTTCATTCACTTCTTTTAAATGAAGACATTCTTGTCCTTGAAAAATTTCCATTTCCTCAGCAGAAATTTGTTCAGTAGGCCAAAATTCTTTATCGTAATCTGCTTTTAAAGCATTAGGGAGCATCGTTTGCAGGCAAGTAATTTTAAAAGCAAAAGTTTTTTCTTGCATAAATTGACTTAAAGCCAGTAGCTCGTCATTTAACACAGGCTCAAAATCTAAGACTTCTTGAATCATTTTTAACTCTTCGCTCACGTCTTCTTCTTTTAAACCTACCACAAAACCTGTCACTAAGCGATCGCCTTTCCCAAAAGGCACCACCACGCGACACCCTTTTTTAACAAAAGAAAAATTTTCGGAAACGCCATAAGTAAATGGTTGATCCGTATTCAGACTTGGTACATCTACAATAATTTCAGCCAGCAACCGCGTTTCCTCCTTTTATTTCAAAAGGCTGAGACCGCCAAAAAGGTTTTGTCTCAGCCTACGATTATTTTTTTAAATTTACATTTTGTCGTTACTAATTTTTTCAGCCATAGCAGCTTGTTCAGCTTTTGCTTTGACTGCTAATTTTTCAGATTCTTGGCGAATGCGTTCGCGTTTTAATTCTGGATGGGGATCGGCAATCACGTTCCCGGCGTCGATTTCTTCTAAAGCTTGTCCGACACTTTTTACAGATTCAAAATGATCTAAGGTTGGTTTTGCTTTGGCGTCCAGTTCGTGGGCCCGTTTGCTGGATAAAATTACTAAAGAATATTTGGAATTGACTTTGTCTAACAGGGAATCGATAGAAGGTTTGAGCATCATATTAGTTAATCTCCTTAATCATTTTAATGTATTTGCCAATCACACGATCAACGCGGCAATGTTCAGCGCGAATAATTTCGCGAATCTGATCCACAGCGGAATCGACATGATCGTTTACTACTGCGTAATCATATGAAGCCATCATTTCAATTTCTGAAACAGCAACATTCATTCGCTCATCAATCACCGCTGGACTATCCGTTCCACGGCCAACAATTCGCGATTTTAATTCGCCTAAATCAGGTGGCGTCAAAAAAATAAACACGCCATCAGGAACTTTTTCCCGAACTTGCATGGCGCCTTTGACTTCAATTTCTAAAAAAACATCTTTTCCAGTGGCTAATGTTTCTTCCACATAATCTAGTGGCGTGCCATAATAATTGCCAACATATTGAGCATGTTCTAACATGCGGCCATTTTCAATCATTTGTTCAAATTCTTCTTTAGACCTAAAAAAATAATCCACACCTTCCACTTCGCCCTCGCGCTTGTTTCGGGTCGTCATGGAGATGGAATATTGAAATTCATTATGGTCGCTAGCAAAAAGTGCTTTGCGGACGGTGCCTTTACCAACACCAGAAGGTCCTGATAAAACAATCAGTAAGCCTTTGTCAGACATGTGCGAAAAATCCCCTCATTTTATAGATTACCCCTATTTTGCACTTTTTTTAGAAATTTTTCAAGTCTTCTCGCAATTTTTGGCGGAATGCTAAGGAAATGGTAATAATTTTAGCCATTTAGACATCCATTTCCGTCAGTAATTTTTTAAGCGCTGCGACTTCTTCATTGCTTAAAGTAATCCCTTTGCCCATTTTACTATGATCAGCCGACCAGTCCCGTAGATCAAATTTGGCCGGTCGTTCGTTCCAACTCACCAAATTCAATTCTTTTTGCCAACCTTTTTGATTGCTTGATAATACGCCGATTGTTTCTAAAATTTCAAATTGGATTGCCATTTTCTTCCTCCTGTAAAAATTCAACAAATTGTTGAAAAATTTTTAATGCGCCTCGGTGGAGCGTGACGTTTTTTTCGCCGTGGAAATGGCGGGTTAATTGTCGTCGTTGTAATAGTAAAGATGGATTATTTGTTTCCCATTTTAAACGGGGAACAAATGGATTTTCCTGATTTTTTAACGCTTGTTGCCTTAACTTTTGGCAAAATTCCGGCAGCGTATATAAAACCGCTGGACTCACTTGCCAAAAACGGCCTAATGTTTCTAAAAGGGCCAAGCCGAGATTCGCTGGTGTAACATTTTGACCATAAAAATGCGTCAGCGAGCGATAGATGCCTGGGGTAATATTTATTTTTTTTTGTTGTAAAAAGCGCCGGCTTAATTTTAATTGTTGTTGCAAACTTTCGTTAGTAAAAGTATACCAATAGCCTTGCGCTTGTTGTAATAATTTTTGCGTTTCTAAAAAACCTAGTTGCAAGTTTTCTTGGGCGGTTTGGGCGGTAAAAGATAAGACTTCACCTAATGCCCAAGGACTTTTTACCATTAGTTCCGGTAGGCGATGAGAAATTTTTTTAATCATCCCCGGGCCTTTTGCATCAATGGACACCAGCCGCTTGGCCCCATGAGCTACAGCGACATCTTGTGGCAAATTATTTTTATAGCCGCCATCCATATAAAATTCACCAGCAATTTCGGCCACTGCCATTCCGGGAAAAAATGAAGCCGAAGCTACTAACCAATCGGCGAATTCTTCCGGCGGCACTTTTTGCATATCCACCACCACTTCTTTAAAACTCGGCACTTGGATAGTAACGATATACAATGGGCAAGTATTTTTTTGAATCAAATCTACATTAGAATAGTCAAGAATTAATTTTTTTAAAGGGGCTGACGAAATTCCGGCTTCTCTTAAAGCTGTTTTTAAAAATTCTCTTTTAAAACGCGCCGAATCTACCGGTTGCTCAAAGGCTAAAATTTTCCCCGTTTCAATTGTTTCCCATAATTGAATCGCCTGATCGATGTCGCCGTTTAAAAACAAAGCGCCGTTCAACCCGCCAACTGAGGTCCCGCAAATTAAATCAAAAGTAAATCCAGCTCCAAGAAATGCTTGCATCGCCCCGACTTGATACGCTCCGCGCGCCCCACCGCCACCTAAGACGAGCGCCGTTTTTACTTTAGGAATAGCTAACTTGGCGCCAAATAATTGTTCGCTTAGTCCAAAGTAAATTGTTTGCACAAATTCTTTTTGACCAATCATGAAAAAAGCTTGTTGTATATTTTTTTTATCAGGGGTGCTGTAGCGAGAAAACAATAAATTTTCTAAATGTAAGTCGTTAGTTTGCTTTTTAAAAATCATTAAAGCGGTTAGTTTATTTTGAGTGAACAAACCATAAATACGTGCTTTTACAGAAAATAAACTTTGCCAAACATGCCGGAGAGCTTTTGGACGATCGGCAAAAAAAGGTGCCGGCAAAATGGCTTCATTTAAAAATACGCCAATTCTTTCACTGTCCGATAGATTTAATTTTAAAAGCATCTTTTTCACCTCCCGATTTTCAGACCAACATACTTTATTATACCAAAAATGTGCACAAATCATTTCATGATACATTTTTGCCGAAAAGGGCTACAATTAAATTGTACTAGATGTGCAGATTTTGTTTTCAGCATGTTTTTTTGCACCAAGTTATTTTCACAATTTAAACAAATCGTTTGTTACGACGATTAAATTTACGAAAGGAAAATTGTCAAAAGGGTAACCAAATTTTTGCCTGGCGCATATTTTTACCGGTCAGAAATTTTTTTGACAAAGGACATCATCATGGCATTTACAATGAAAGAAGAAGAGTTTTTCGAGAAATATTTAGCAAAAGTGGTTAAAGAAGACAAAATGGAAGAAGCTAAAGAATTATCGGGGAAAATTTTCGCCTCGGTAAATACTAAAGATTTCTCCAGCAAAGTCGTTATCGCCACGATGTTACCAAGTTTATTAAGCATGATTAAACCAGAATTTAAAGACGAAACGAAAAAAACACTCGTTCAATGGTTCGAAAAAAATTAACGTTCTCTTGCGTTGATCTTATTTTTTCAGTAAAATAGGACCAAAGAACTTTGTCTTTGGGAGGAAAACGGATGGCTGCTGAACAATCGAAACTTATTTTTCATCAATTCAAACGCTTCGTTTCACGCTCATCAAAACAATTTTTGCGCAATTTATTACAAGACACACCGGTTGCTCGGGATCAAAAAATGATTCACGACCGCTTACTTGAGGCTCAAGCTAGCGGGCGCCTGGTGGTTTTGCAAGTGGAACAAGACCAAAGAAATTTCATTTCCATCGCCGGCTTCATTGGCAAAAAACAAATATTAGACGAAACAGTAGTAGTAAAACCGTTAAAAAAGGAAGATACGATCCAGCTGTTAGCCTTAGCTAAAATTAAAAAAGTTTCCATGCTAGAAAGAAACAAAAAACCTGAAAACCAAGCTACCGGCACGAAATAAAAAGATAAAAAGAATAAAAATCTTGAACAAAAAGGCTAGGACAATTCATTTTGTCCCAGCCTTTTTTTGTTTTTTTAAGAGCGATAGTTCCGAACTTCCCCGTTAAAATCAGCTACCGAAAATAGAGTTGGATCATTTAAGGTCAGTTCTTCACTCAAATGTTCACTAAACATTTTTTCATATTCAGTGACACTTATGGCTTGTCGATTTGCTAACATTTTAGCGTCTTTTTCCTGATTTAAAAACGAAGCAAAATTTGGTTGCAAAACGCCAGAGAAAAATTCCCCCACCGCACCTGATCCATATGAAAAAAATCCTAGGCGCAAACCGGCTTGCAAATTTTCGCTTTGCTCTAATAATGAAAGTAAACTCAAATACAATGACCCCGTATATAAATTTCCCACTTGCCGACAATAAAGTGTGCTCAATTGATAATTGTCCATTAACTGCGTTTGTACTTTTTCAGGCGCATTTTCTAGTTGCGGGCGTAAAGCTTTTTGGCCCATTTTTGCATAAGGCAAATGAAAAACGAGGGCGGAAAAATCTGCAAAATCCAATCCCGTTTGTTGTTGGTAAGTTTGCCATAAGTCGGCAAACATTTCGATATAAGTGGCATTGGATAATGGCCCATCGACAATTGGAAATTTTTCTCCAGTCGGCCGATAAAAATCATTAATATCGGCAGTCATACTCACGCTGTCGTCGTTTATAGCTAGGATTTTAGGATTTTCGCTCACTAGAAGTGCCACTGCGCCGGCTCCTTGCGTTACTTCGCCGCCGGAATTTAATCCGTAACGAGCGTGATCGCTCATGACGACTAATACTTTTTTTCCCGGATGTACAGCGACAAAATCTTTGGCCAACATTAAAGCGGCAGTGCCACCGTAGCAGGCTTGTTTAATTTCCAAAGTTCGGACAAATTTTGGCAACTTTAATAATCTATGAAGCACAACGCCAGCGGCTTTTGATTCGTCCAGGCTAGATTCTGTAGCAAAAATCACCATCGCCAAATTTTCTACATTTTCTCCGACTAATACGTCTTTAGCGGCATTGGCACCCCAAGTGATAATATCTTGACTCACCGGTGCGACGGCCATTTTTTCTTGGCCGATCCCGATTGTATATTTATTTGGATCCACTTTTCGCGCCAGTGCTAAATCTGTTAATGGTAAATAAAAAGGCGGCACAAAAAAACTTATTCCATCAATTCCCAGTGTCATGAATTACTCCTTTAAAATGATTTCTTCAATGTCTCAATAAACGTACCATATTTTTTTTCATTAGACGAGAAACAAGTAGTAAAATTAAAAGTTTGTTAAAAAATTTTCACGAAGTAAATGTTTTTTTGGCAGCTTTACAAAAACATGTTATATTTCGTGGTGGAGGTGGATTTTTTGAACGAAGTCGTAATTTTAGATGCCTTGCGCACCCCGATTGGCAAATTTCGCGGATCTTTAGCCGAAATGAGCGCAGTGGATTTGGGCGTGAGCGTCACTAAACAAATTATCAAACAAAATCAATTGGCAACACCATATATTGAACATGTTTATTTTGGCAATGTTTTACAAGCGGGTAACGGACAAAACCCTGCTCGGCAAATTGCTTTAAACAGTGGCCTTAAAGAAAATGTCGTTGCTACAACGATTAATCAAGTCTGTGGCTCTGGTCTTAAATCTATTTTGCTAGCCCGCCAGATGATTCAACTAAATGAAGCGCAAGTCGTCTTAGCCGGCGGCGTGGAAAATATGTCTCAAGCACCTACTATTAAATCAAAAAATCCTGAAAATAATGAGCAAGAAATTTCTATTTTACTCAATGATGGCCTCACCGATGCTTTTTCCAAAAAACATATGGGTCTCACCGCTGAAAATGTCGCCGAAAAATTTGGCATAACGCGGGCAGCGCAAGATAATTTTGCTTTAAAATCACAACTAAAAGCCGCCGCTGCGCAAAAGAAAAATTTATTTGCTCCAGAAATTTCTCCGGTCACACTTAGCAACGGCACAATCGTCACCCAAGATGAAAGTATTCGTCCGAAAACGACGCTAGAAAAGTTAAGCACTTTAAAGCCTGCTTTTAAAAATTCCGGCACCGTCACCCCTGGCAATGCTTCTACAATTAATGACGGTGCAGCTGCGGTTTTGCTAGCTTCAAAAAGTTTTGCCGACGCCCATCATTTACCTTATTTAGCGGTGATTGAAGATGCGGTTGAAGTGGGCATCGATCCAAGCTTAATGGGCATCTCGCCTATTGACGCCATCGAAAAATTATTGACCCGCCAAAAGTTAAGCGTCCATGACATTGATCTTTTTGAAATTAATGAAGCTTTTGCCGCCACCTCACTTGTGGTAGAGCAACAATTAAAACTTGATTCGGCCAAAGTAAATCTTTATGGTGGCGGTATTTCTTTAGGCCATGCCATTGGCGCTACTGGCAGTCGTTTAGTCACTACTTTATGTCATCAACTAGAAACCCAACAAAAAAAATTAGGCATCGCTGCTCTTTGTGTGGGCGGCGGTTTAGGCTTAGCCATTTTATTAAAACGTCCAGAAAAAAATGAAAATCAACCTGAGAAAAAATTTTATCAGCTCACAGCGAACCAACGTCTGGACCAATTAGAACTAGATGCTGCTACGTATCAAGAATTTACCAAAATGTCCTTACCACCTGAAGTTGCTGAAAATTTAATTGAAAATCAAATCAGTGAAATCGAATTACCTCTTGGCGTTGTCCGGAATTTTTCTGTCAATAATAAGAACTATGACGTCCCCATGGCGACTGAAGAACCTTCCGTCGTGGCCGCCCTTAATTCCGCCAGTAAAATCATTAAAAATTTTACAAGTACCAGTGAGCAATCTTTAAAACTCGGACAAATTATTTTTCAAAATGTTTCAGCGCAAGAATCATTTATTAATCAGCTGAAACAACACCAAGCAGAAATATTTATTTCAGCTAACGATTCAATGCCGAGCATGGTTTCTCGCGGCGGCGGCTTAAAAGGTATTTTGCCGCGCCTTTTACCGGAAAATTTTGTCTCCTTAGATTTATTTTTCGATACTAAAAATGCGATGGGCGCTAATGTTATCAATAGCTCATTAGAAAAAATTGCCGCACAGCTGAAAATTATTTTCCCTACTGCCGATATTTTAATGGCGATTTTAAGTAATTTTACAACTGAATCACTAGTGACGGCCACTTGTCGTCTTGATTTTACGCAACTTGACTCCGATCCTGCTATGGGTGAAAAAATCGCCAAAAAAATTGTCGCCGCTAGTCATTACGCATCACTTGATGCCTATCGCGCCGTGACCAACAATAAAGGAATTGCTAATGGAATCGATGCTTTAATGTTGGCCACCGGAAATGATACGCGACAAGTCGCCGCCAATCTCCACGCCTTTGCTAGCGAAGAAGGTCGTTATCAATCCGTAAGCCAGTGGGAAATTCAGCAGCAACAACTTGTTGGCACATTAATCATTCCTTTAGCTGTAGCAACGGTCGGTGGTGCCACTCATGTTTTACCTAAAGCCAAAGCCGCTTGGGCGCTATTAAAAATTACTGATGCTGCTGAATTTTCTGAGTTGGCCGCCGCTGTTGGTTTAGCGCAAAATTTTTCAGCCCTTAAAGCGATCGTCACCAAAGGCATTCAACATGGCCATATGCACCTGCAAGCAAGCGCCCTAGCGCTCAGCGTTGGCGCCACTGGAAAAGAAATTACCGAGCTAACTGATTTATTGCAATCAGCAAAAATATTTAATCAAACAACTGCTTTAGAAATGTTAAAAAAATTACGCGCAACAAAAAAAGATTGAAGGAAAATTTTCCTTCAATCTTTTTTTAAGTGCTTGCGCAAGATTAGACAACCTTATTTGACGGTGTAAAAAAAGCTGTGGTTAGGAGAATAGATAAAATTTTTAAAAATCCAACATCGGGATTTTCAAAAAATTTTCCTAATTCTCTACACCACAACTCGCTTTTTCTTACAACCTTATTGACGGTGTCTGAACTTGCAGTGCTTAGAGAAAAAGATAAAATACTTCCTGTGCGCATTTGCGCCCATCCACCATTTTTCTATTTTCTTACAGCACTCCCGCAAGCTCAGACAACCTTTTTTTACAGCCTTAATCTAACCCGATTTCTTCTTTTACTACTGCGGCGATTTTTTCTACGTAATAATCTACTTTTTCAGGCGTTGGAGCTTCGGCCATGACCCGCAATAATGGTTCGGTACCGGAAGGGCGAACGAGAATCCGACCGTCGCCATTCATTTCAGCTTCAGCTTCTTCAATAGCCGCTTTAATAGCTGGCACTTCCATGGCGCCGTGTTTGTCAGTCACTTTAATATTGACCAATTTTTGTGGATATTCGCTTATGCCGGCTGCTAATTCGGATAATTTTTGACCGGTTTGTTTCATAATATTTAACAATTGAATTCCTGACAGCATTCCGTCGCCGGTTGTATTGAAATCTAAGAAAATCATATGGCCGGATTGTTCGCCGCCAAAATTATATTCATTTTTTTTCATTTCTTCTACAACATAGCGGTCACCGACTTTTGTTGTGATTACTTCTAATCCGGCTGCTTCTAACGCTTTATAAAATCCTAAGTTGCTCATTACAGTCGCAACGACGGTATTTTTTTTCAAACGTTTTTTCTCAGCCAAATATTTTGCGCAAATGTACATAATTTTATCGCCGTCAACAATATTACCTAGCTCATCAACTGCAATTACCCGATCCCCATCGCCATCAAAAGCTAAGCCGACGTCAGCCTTTTTTTCTAAAACAAAGGCTTGCAATTTTTCAGGATGCGTTGAACCAACGCCATCATTTATATTTATTCCATTAGGCGCTGTGCCCATGGTGAAAAAGTCAGTTTCCAAGTCCGCAAACAAACGATTAACGGTCGTACTAGTCGCTCCATTAGCCGCATCAACGCAAACTGTTAAACCTGATAAATCATTGGGAACTGTTTGCCGTAAAAATTGCGAATATTTTAATAAACCTTCTGGATATTCATCAACAGTCCCTAAACCAGCTGCGGATGGTCGTGGTAAAGTATCCACCGGTGCATCCAGTAAAGCTTCAATTTCCAATTCTTGATCGTCGACTAATTTATAACCATCGGAACCGAAAAATTTAATTCCATTATCTAGCGCTGGATTGTGACTAGCAGAAATCATTACGCCTGCTGCCGCTTTTTGGACCCGAGTTAAATAAGCTACGCCGGGAGTTGAGATTACACCTAGCCGAAAGACTTCAATGCCCACTGATAATAAGCCAGAAATTAAAGACATCTCTAACAATTCGCCAGAAATTCGTGTATCCCGAGCGACTAAAACGCGGGGACGATCCTCACCTTCATGATGGCGCGATAAAACATAACCGCCACAACGGCCTAATTTAAAGGCCAACTCCGGTGTTAATTCTTGATTGGCAATGCCCCGCACGCCGTCAGTTCCAAAATATTTTCCCATGTTTAAGTAAACTCCTTTTCAATTTTCATTCATTCGATGTTTCTGTAGAGTTAGTTTCGTCTGTCGCTTGTGTCGATTCTAAACTTGCTGTTTCTTCCATTTCAGATGATACACTACTTTGACTACTAGTTGAACTAGAACTCGATGGGGTCGTGGTCGTTGCACTAGAAGTTCCAGTGACAAATACAGGAACGACTGTCACCACAATTGTTTTAGGATCAAAAGTAAGTCCGTCACTAGTAGGAATTGTAACTGTAACCTCTCGCTGCATACGAATACTAGAAATATCTACTGGTACTTCAACTTGCGTCAGATTTTCTAAAGCTGCGTTTGATCCTTTCACGGTCACCGTCTGCGTTTCTGAAGTTATTGTAAAACGATCAATGCCCGCTGAAAGCTGACCCGTTTGAGAAAAAGTCACGTTAATTTCTTTTTCCGGGGGAATAACTTCCACACTTGCTCGAACTGTTGTCGGCTTAATCGTTACTGGCAAGACATTTCCATTTGTATCCACGGCTTGAAGCGTTACGTCTTCGGTAAAATCTTCCGTCGTGGAACGATTGGCGTTTAGTTTAGCTTGAATTTCTTTAATTTGGGTCATTGTCTGCTCGCCGGTAGTTACTTCAACACTATCTTGGTCGAGCGTAACTTCCCCTACCGAGTAGCCATCTTCAACAATACTTTCGTCGACGACAGTTTTCACTGGAAATGATTTGCTAACTTTCGTTTCAATTGTCACTGAAATAATTGCCGGATCAATCACTGCTTCCACACCACTTGTTAAATTACTAGTGCGCAAGACGACATCCATAGTTCCAGAAGTTTGCTTAGTCAAATCCGCGACTATTTTAAATGAACGAGTATCTGCATTGGTTTCTTGAGCTAATTTTACGCGATTAACTGAAGACAAATGAACGGTCACTGTATCTGGAAAACCAGAAATATAATAACTGTCCTCATCGTAATCAATATTAATCGGCACGTCATACACGGTAGCGTCATAAGTCTGAGCACTTTGCGTAATCCGCGTATTGGAATCGGCGTTGGCATTGAAAAATAGTAAAAGGGCAAAAAGCAAAGCAATAAAACTATAGAAAAAATTGCTACGAAACACTTTTGGCATTATTTTTTCCCTCCTTTATTGATTCCATCAATAAATTGTTGGAGGATATTTTTTTTCTTATCTTCTTTTTCTTCTGCGCTAGTTAATTCTTCATGAAGAATTTTTAAATATTCATCTTGGGTCAAATGCGGAATAAACGTGTTATTTAAAGTAATACTGACATCGCCCGTTTCTTCTGAGACAACAAAAGTTAACGCATCGGAGACTTCAGAAATACCAACGGCTGCCCGGTGACGCGTCCCGAATTCTTTAGGAATAACTTGCGATTCAGTTAGGGGCAAATAAGCACTGGAAACGGCTATTTTATTATTTTTAATAATTACCGCACCATCGTGTAATGGCGTATTAGGAATAAAAATATTAATTAATAACTCGCCGGTAATATCGGCATCTAAAGAAATACCCGTTTCAATATATTCATCTAAGCCGGTATTGCGTTCGATCGTTACTAAGGCGCCAATTTTTCGTTTGGACATATATTGAATCGCTTTATCAAAGGCGGCCACCATTTGATCTTCTTGTGAAGCTTCTTTTCGAGCCTTCGTCCAAAAAGTGGAACGACCGATATGTTCTAAACCTCGCCTTACTTCCGGTTGAAAAATAACAATCGCCGCAATCACCCCGTAAGTAATAATTTGGTCCATCAGCCATTTAACTGTATTCAACCCTAAAAGACCGGCGGAAATTCGCAAAACAAAAAATACAGCCACACCTTTAAGTAGTTGAACAGCTTTGGTCCCACGAAGGAGCATAATTAATTTATAAACAACAAACCAAACCACCACAATATCTAAAATATTCATGAGAAATGGCCACGACAACACATTACTGGAAAAAATTTCGCTCCAATAACTGGCATCAAAAATACGAGAAATTTCAAAATTCATGGGCAAACCTCTCTTCCTTTGAGATTCTTCAATTAGTATATCACAATTTAAAATACCAATATAAAATACTGACTAATTTTTAACGAATTTTAGCTAACAAATTCGTTAACTCAGGCAGTGTTTGAATCTGATAGGTGGGAAAATATTTCGGCGTAGCATTTTTAGGATTAAACCAAACCGTATCGATATGGGCGGAAAATCCTCCTTTTATATCGGCAGATAAACTATCGCCAATAATTAACATTTCTTCTTTTTTTAGTTGAGGCAAACGACTTAAGACCGCAGAAAAAAATTGCGGATCAGGTTTAGCCGCCCCTAGTTCTTCTGAAATAAAAACTTCGGAAAAATATTGATCGAAGCCGGTATTTTTTAAGCGGGCGCGCTGTGTTTGAGCAATACCATTAGTGACTAAATATAATTGATAATTGGTCTTAAGCCGTCCTAATAATTCGGCCGCACCGGGTACTTCTACTTTTGCTTGGGCTAAATAAGAACGAAATTTTTCTTCGGCTTTTAGGCCATCTGCTTCTAGATGACAAGCGGCAAAAAATAATGGGAAGCGTCCGGCAGTAATGGCTTCTCGTTGAATTTTTCCTATCTCATAATCATGCCAGAGTCCGTGATTGATTTCTTGATAGAACTTTAGATTTTCAACTGTGTAGGCAATTGAGAAATCGGCAAAAATTTTCTCCAGCGCCATTTTTTCTGCCGCTTGAAAATCTAATAACGTGTCATCTAGATCAAATAATAAGGCTTTTTTCATTTTTAATTGTTTCTTCTTTCAACTTAAAATTTATTTTATTCTTCTCTCAACTTTTCGGCGTACTCATTAATTTTTCGCAAGCGGTGATTCATGCCTGATTTTGAAACGAGTCCACTAGGGGCCATTTCCCCTAATTCTTTAATGGACATCTCCGGATATTCCAAGCGTAGTTCAGCAATTTCTTGTAATTTTATTGGTAGACTGGCAAGACCGGCTTTTTGGTCGATATATAAAATATTTTCAATTTGTTTCGCGGCGGCATCAATGGTTTTATTGAGATTGGCCGTTTCACAATTGACAAGGCGATTGACTGAATTACGCATATCTCGCACAATCCGCACGTCCTCAAATTTCAACATGGCATTAGTCGCTCCGATTAGAGTTAGAAAATCGGCAATTTTTTCGGCACCTTTTAAATAAGAAATATAACCGTTGCGGCGCTCCAATGTCCGCGCATTTAAATCAAAATAATTCAGCATCTCGCAAATATCGTTATTGTGGGCATCGTACAAAGAATAAATTTCCAAATGATAACGACTCGTTTCTGGATTATTAACAGAACCTGCCGCCATAAACGCCCCTCGTAAATAGGAACGCATTTTTTGGGCATTCCCCATAATTTCATCAGAGACATGGGCTTGAAACATCATGCCGTCCATAATATCTAAATCTAGTAAAATCCGCCGTGTATCTTGTTTCAGACGGACAATATAGACATTGTTTTTTTTTAATTTCATTTTTTTTCGAACTAACAATTCACTTTTCACTTGATAATGATCTTTTAACAACGAAAAAATCCGGCGAGCAATCGCGGCATTTTCCGTTTGCACATTCAAAATAAATTGATGATTGAGTAAACTCAATGAACCGTTCATCCGGATCAAGGCGGCAAGTTCCGCCTTGGCATGTTCCCGATGCACTTCTAAAGTGGTTAGCTCTCTTTTTACTTCAGCTGCAAAACTCAAGAAATCTCCACCTTTTTAATAAATTAATCGCATTAATTCTTTGACAACTTTTTCGCCATCATGAAAAACGCCACCGTCATGCAACGCCAAAAAATCCGTTGAAATTACGCGACACCCTTCATTGCGCAAGCCATTAAAATCATGACTGACTTGGACTAAATATTCATCATAAATTTCCGGATCCATATAGCCTTCCGGAACGACTTCGCTATTAACTAGCACCGTGTTAATAAACGGCGCTTTCAGATGCTCATGCAAAATTCGCACATGATCGGCATCACTAAAATGTTCCGTCTCACCTTTTTGCGTCATAATATTACAAATGTAAACTACTTCGCCCTGAGTTTTTAAAAGGGCTTCGCCAATTTCAGGAATGACTAGATTTGGCAAAATACTTGTAAATAAACTTCCCGGCCCTAAACAAATTAAATCCGCTTCTTCAATGGCCTTAATCACTTTGCGCGCTGGTTTTGGAACATCGCTATCTTCAAAATTTTTCACATACACATGATCAATTGTTTTGCGATCTTTGGCGATAAAACTTTCCCCAGAAACTTCACTACCATCTTTAAATACTGCGTGTAAAGTTAGCGGCGTTTCCGAAGCAGGATAAACATGCCCTTCAATATGCAACATTTCTCCTAAAATTTGCACCGCGTCATACATGCTGCCTTTCATTTCCGCAAGAGCGGCAATAATTAAATTTCCTAAAGCGTGATTAGCAAAATAATCATCTTCTTCATTAAAACGATATTGAAAAAGATTGGCATAAATTTCCGGCATATCAGAAAGAGCAATTAAAACATTGCGCAAATCTCCTGGCGGTGCAATTTTCATCGCTTGCCTTAATTTGCCAGAAGATCCGCCGTCATCGGCCACAGTAACTACCGCAGTAATTTCTGCCCCTTGATTACGCAAGCCTTTTAAAATAACTGGTAGTCCCGTGCCACCGCCGATCACGACAATTTTTGGTTTTTTTATTCGATATGTTTTTATCACGAACGATTCACCGTTTCTTTTCTTTTTTCAGCATCACGATGGGTGACATTCACCCGATAATGTTTCGCTAGCGCTTCGCCGATTCGTTTCGTTAAAGCGACTGACCGATGTTGCCCACCCGTACAACCAATGGCGATCGTCACATTATTTTTTCCTTCTTTTTGATAGCCAGGTAAAATAGTCGTCAATAGCGCCATGAATTTATCATAAAATTCTTGCGTCTCAGGAAAATTCATCACATAGTCATAAACTTGCGGATAAAGTCCAGTCAAAGGACGCAATTCGGGAATGTAATGGGGATTTGGCAAAAAGCGGACGTCCATCACAATATCAGCATCGATTGGCAAGCCATATTTAAAGCCAAAAGAAACCATTTCAATTCGAAATGTATGCGCATCTTGCGTTTTAAAATTTTTATAAATTTCTTCACGCAATTGTCGCGGCGACAAACTGGTGGTATCAATCACAATTTGAGCGTCGCCTTTAATTTCTTCCATAATCGATCGTTCTTTTTTAATGCCTTCAGTCACTAGGCCGTCCATCGCCATGGGATGCGTGCGGCGGGTTTCTTTATAACGCGAAACAAGTTCAGCATCGCTGGCTTCTAAAAATAAAACGGTTGTATCAATCAGATTGGTATTTTCAATTTCAACTAACATATCTTGAATTTCTCTAAAAAATTCCCGCGAACGCATATCAATCACTAGGGCAATTTTGGTGACTTTGCCGCTTTCTTTAATTAATTCCCAAAATTTTGGAATTAATGACGGTGGCAAATTATCGATACAAAAATAACCTAGATCTTCAAAACTTTGCATCGCCACCGTTTTCCCGGCACCAGACATACCGGTAATAATTACTAATTTTAATTGCTCTGCTTGCTCCATCTTGTTCCTCCTTATATGAAAGAAATTTCTGTTCTCATTATAGCATAACAAACCGGGCGTGTCTTTGTTTGTAAAAAATTTAACGAAACCAAAAAAACTACGGAAAATTCTCCGTAGTTTTTTGGGGGTTGAATGAAATTTTCACGGTGTGTTTTGTCTTGCAGTTAGGAGAATAGATAAAATATTTAAAAATCCAAAACCGGGATTTTCAAAATATTTTCCTAATTCTATTCAGGGCAGAACAATTTTTTTTCAACCTTTTTTGACGGTGTGAAAAATGCTGTGACTAGGAGAATAGATAAAATTTTCAAAAATCCAAAACCGGGATTTTCGAAAAATTTTCCTAATTCTCTACATCCCAAAACGCATTTTTCACAACCTGTTTTAATACACGGCGCTTACTGTGTCTTTTAAGGCGACGGTTTGGCCGTAGAGTTCTAATTCTATGGCTTGGCCTTCTTTTAGATTTAAAGTAACTGAATCGTGATCGACAACGACTTCAATTAGGCGCTCTTGATAGCCGATTGTAAAACTATAACCTTGCCAATCTTTTGGACAAAATGGTTTGAAACTTAAGCCATTAGTCGTCTTCATGCCGGCAAATCCTTGGACAATGGACAGCCAACCGCCAGACATAGAAGTAATATGCAATCCGTCTTCGGTATCGTTGTTATAATTATCCAAATCTAATCGCGAAGTCCGTTGATACATTTCCACGGCTTTTTCTTCGTAGCCAAGTTCTGCTGCTAAAATGGCGTGGACTGAAGCTGACAGAGAAGATTCGTGGACTGTCATTGGTTCGTAAAAATCGAAGTTCCGTTTTTTCTCTTCTAGCGTGAATGCATCATTGAAAAAATAAATCCCCTGCAATACATCCGCTTGTTTGATAAAGCAACTCCGCAAAATTTTGTCCCATGACCAATGTTGATTTAAAGGCCGCTCTTTTGGATCCAGATTTTCAGCGGGCATTAAATCTTTATCTAAAAATGTATCATGTTGGACAAAAATCCCTAGCTCGTCATCTTCAGGCAAATACATTTTTTTAACAATATCTTGCCAGTGAAAAATTTCTTCTGAGCTAACTTGTAAAAATTTTTGGGCGTCAACACTCGCTTTAGGCAAATTTTCTAAGGCATAAGTTAATACCCAGCGCGCCAAATAATTGGTGTACCAATTGTTATTAATATTATTTTCATATTCATTGGGTCCTGTGACACCGTGAATCATATAGAGGCCACGCCGTTTTGAAAAATGCACGCGGTCAGCCCAAAACCGAGCCACTTCCACCACTACTTTGATGCCGTCATTTAATAAATAATTTTCATCGCCAGTGTACGTCGTATAATTATAAATCGCTTCGACAATGGCGCCATTGCGGTGCAATTCTTCAAAAGTAATTTCCCATTCGTTATGGCACTCCACACCAGTGAAAGTTACCATCGGATACAAAGCGCCTTTTAACCCTTGACGCTTAGCATTGACAAATGCGCCCGGCAATTGATTTAAGCGATATTGCAATAATTTTTCAGTGACTTTTTTTGGCGCTACTGATAAATACATCGGCACGATACAAGCTTCTGTATCCCAATAAGTGGCTCCGCCATATTTTTCGCCAGTAAAGCCTTTGGGACCGATATTCAACCGCTCATCTTCTCCATAGTAAGTGGAAAATAATTGGAATAAATTAAACCGAATCCCTTGTTGCGCTTCATCAGAACCGAAAATTTTAACATCCGATTGTTCCCAACGTTTTTCCCAAGCTGCGGTTTGCTCTTGTAAATGTTGGCTGAAATTTTTATTAGCGGCATTTTTTAACAAATCGCTCGCTTTAACCACAAGTTGATCCATTTCTTCGTCTCGACTAGTAGTTACGGCAACTGTTTTTTCTAAAGTAAAGACATCGCCTTGTGCGCCTTGCCAAATCATTTCTTCTTGGCAAACTAAAGGTCCACTTGTAAATATTTTTTCCGTTTGCGGCGTCACTTGGTTATCCATTACGTAACTGACGGTAAAGCGCGACACGCCAAAAGGATTAGCCTTCGTTTCAGCAGTTAACACGCCATAGTTTTCCATTAGAGCTACTTGGCGCTCTTCCCAAAAATTTTCATCGTAATTGGCGTCTTCATTTTGGACATTTCCTTGCAAACGAGAAATAAAAGAAATTTCTCCGCTTCCTTTTAAAATACGAGCAGAAATTTTTTGCAAAGATAATCTGGATTCAACAATCGATAAAAATCTTTCCAACGTAAATTCAACTTGCACCTTGTCAATTGTCACCACAAATTTGCGGGTCAAAAGTCCGTTGTGCATATTTAATTCCACTAAAAAATCTTCTGGCGCAATAGTTGCTAGATCCACTGCTACTCCGTTGACAAATAAATCTACGGCGATAAAATTCGTGGCATTAATTACTTTACCAAAATAATCTGGGTACCCATTTTTCCACCAGCCAACCCGCGTTTTATCCGGAAACCAAACGCCGGCGATGTATACCCCTTGATGAGTGTCGCCAGAATATTGTTCTTCAAACATCCCGCGACTTCCCATATAACCATTACCCAATGAAGTTAAAGACTCCATTAACCGTTTATCCTCTTTAGGCAAACTAGTCGTCTTTAATGTCCACGGGTCTACTTCAAATAATCGTTTATACATGTTTCTACACCTTCTTATCCTTGAATTTCGTTTGGGCCCAGACGGCCAGAAGCATGAATACTCCACCAAAAGTTTGCACACCAATTAGCCACGAAAAATCAAAAGAAAACAAACTGATGATTGCAGCGACAAGCGTTGGCAAACCAAAAATATTGAGCATTAAGTTGACACTTTCTTTGTAACTATGAATATCGGATAATTTACTTTTGCGGGTCAACCACAAGAAAAATCCCCCACCAAAAACAATCGCTGAAGTCATTAGAAACATGACTAATCCTAAACCCCAACTATTTGATAAAATCAACGTCGGCCGATTGCTTTGATAAAATTGAGCCTCTAAAAAATTTTTCAAATCGTCTGCCGTTTGTACTTCACTCACACTTTTAGCAAAGTCCGGCATGTATTTCATCGTGTAAATAATTTCGCCAGAACTTGATGTAATTTGCCAGTCGTCGGTATTAAAACTGACTGTACTTGGCGCATTTTCCATCACTTCTTGATCCAAATTCGTTCCGATTGCACCATTGTCATCTTGATTAAAAACTACCGAATCACTTTCTAGCATTTCGTTGTCATTAATTGTCAGTGTGCTAACTTTTTCAGCTGCTGAATCATTTAAAAAAGTAGTCGCTTCTGGCAAAAAGTTGGTCATAGGAAATTGCTTCATCGTGTTAGTGTAAAAATGCGTTACTGGAATCACCATCACTGCTGCTAAAAAAATTAAGATAACTACATTTTGCAGCCAATTTAATTGACCGCGTTTGGCAAAAATTGTTTTAGGTGGAAAGCAGGCTGAAAAATAATTGAGGGGAAAATGTTTTTTCATCTGCGTCTATCCTTTCGTGCCACCTGAAGTAAGTCCGGTCACAAAGTTTTTTTGTAAGAAGAAAAATAAAATACAAATTGGTAAAGCAATTAAAATTGCCCCAGCGGCAAACAAAGGAACGCGTTGATTAGTAACATCAGTAATAAATGTTTGCAAACCAACTGCTACCGTCTGATTTTCTGGCGTTCTTAGTAAGAAGCGCGCCAACATATAATCGCCAAATGGTCCCATAAACGCCCATAATGCTTGGACGGCGATCATTGGTTTCACTAGTGGCAAAATAATTTGCCCAAAAATCCGGAAATGTCCGGCGCCATCTAGTTTCGCTGATTCATCTAAATCAATGGGCACTGTATCAAAGTATCCTTTCATCAGCCAAGTATTCATAGGAATTCCGCCACCAATATAAATGGCCGTTAAAAACCAATAATGATCTAGCGCATTGAGTAAAAAGGCCATCACATAAAAGGCCGTTAGTGCCGCCATCGTTGGAACCATTTGAATGACTAAAAACAAAACGAGACTTGTTTTCCGCCCATAAAAACGATAACGAGAATATGTGTAGCCGGCTAAAGTAACTACTGCTACTTGAATGACCATCGTCAAGACAGAAATAATCAAAGTATTTTTATACCAAGTACCATATAAAGTTTCACTGAAAAGTCTTGAAAAATTATTCAAAGTCCAATCAGCATCAAAACTCAATGAAAATGCCGCTACGTTTCCAGTTTTAAACGCAGTAGATGCGGTGATCAGCAATGGATAAATAATAATAATCGACAAAACAATTAAAAATAAGTAGGTGAAAAACTGGGTCACACCACGGCGAAATTTGGCCGAAGAATTTAATGATTTCATTAGTTAATCCTCCAAATTAAATGCGTTAGTCTTTTTAAAGACCAATAGGGAAATAGAAATAACAATAATAGAAATGATCAAAGTAACCGCCGAGGCCATGGAATACTGCGGGCTCGTTCCGGTAGTTAATTTATAAATCCACGAAATTAAAATATCCGTTGAACCGGCACCACCACCAACAGAACCTGGCCCACCGTTATTAAACAAATAAATCATCGAAAAGTTATTGAAGTTAAACGTATATTGCGTAACAAAAGTTGGTGCGGCTACTAAGAAAATAGCTGGCAAAGTGATATTGAAAAATCTTTTCCACGCATTGGCGCCATCAATTTTGGCCGCTTCATACAAATCTTCAGAAATACTTTGCAAAATTCCGGTAACCATTACGTAAATATAAGGAAATCCCAGCCATCCTTGAATCATAATAATCGCTACTTTCGTCCAATTAGGATCGGTCTTCCAAGCAATAGATGGAATATCTATTAGTGGCAAATTATTTATAAAGGGAATAACTTGCGTATTAATCGCTCCAATGGAATCATTAAAAATATTCGAGAAACTCATAATCGTAATAAACGCTGGCACCGCCCAAGGAAGTAAGAAAATAATTCCAAAAACGCGGCGGAATTTAATAAATTTTTGGTGCGCCACAACGGCGGTGAAAACACCTAAAACAATTTGTAAAGTCGTTGCTGCTAACGTCCAAATGACCGTCCAGCCAAAGACCGCCCCAAATGTTCTGCGATAAGAGCTTAAGAAAAACATGTTTTTAAAATTATCAAAGCCCACCCAGTCAATCAAACTTGCCGGTGGAATATGTTTAAAATCGTAATTAGTAAAGGCGATAAACAAAGTTACTAATACGGGAAAAACAATCGTAAAGATCATTAAAATATACGCTGGCATCGTTAGCAAATACGGAAATCCTGCATCGCCAATGTTTAAAATAATTTCTTTAATTGTTGTGTTTACTTTTTCCCCACGACTCCAACGTTGGGCAACTCGTTTAGCATCAAAAATATTTAATCCATAAAATAATAAGAAAATCGCCGTAACAATTAATTGCAACGTACCACCAATTAATAAAAAGAGCGAATGATCTTCCATTGGTACGGCACCTAGTTGAACCAGTTCGGCTAATGCATGGCCACCAGAGACAATCATTTGCACAACAAAGGCTACAAAAATGCCTAAAAAAACTAGCCCTTTAAAAAGTTGTTTATTATATATTTGGCCAAGGCCGGGAATCAGTGACAGTAACATGGCGCGCTTGACGTTTTTTTGACTTCCTTCCACAAGGGATTCCTCCTTTTAAAAAAAGCAGCGAAGAAAGTTTCTCCGCTGCCACTTTACTTCAAATTAATATTTTTGTTCAATGGCTTCTGTAATCATTGTGACTGAATCATCTGCAGATTGTTGTGGCGTTTTGTTGCCTGAAGCTGCATCAAACATTAAGTTTTCAGCGCCTGTCCAAACTTCTGCCATTTCTGGAATATTTGGAGCTGGTTGTGCGTTAGCATATTGTTCGATAACGGCTGTTGTTAATTCATCGCTACCGTCATTTGCTGTTTCCCGAGCTTTTTGATTGGCTGGGATTTCATTTCTTGCTTCAAAGAATGCTTCTTGGTTTTCTTGGTTCGTTACATAATCCAAGAATTTTTGAGCAACATCTTTATTTTTTGAGTAGTTAGAAACGACCCAACCTTTACCACCACCAAATGATTGGTAAGCTTCGCCATTGTCTAAAGTTGGAATTGGAGCTACACCGTAGTTGACGCCAGCTTCTTTATAGCCAGCTGCAGCCCAAGGTCCGTCAATAATTGCTGCCGTTTTGCCATCGTTAAATTGTGTCGTTACAAAATCACCAGCGGAAGTAACATCTTGCATTCCTTGTGGCCAAACATTTTGGAACCAATCAGAAGCATAAGTAATTCCTTCAACCGCACCTGCTGTATTTAAACCAACATCCGTAGCGTCTGTTCCGTCTTCACCAAAGACGTAACCACCGTAACCGGCAAGTAAGCCATAAGAATAATAGAAGTCAGTCCATTTTGCTAAGAAACCAATATTTTTGCCAGCTTCAGAAGTGAAATCATATTGAGGATCTTGAGCCAAAGCTTCAAGGTCGGCAAATGTTTCCGGTGCTTCAGAAATTAAATCTTTATTATAGTAAAGAACTAATGTTTCAATAACAGCAGGTTCGCCGTAAATTTTTCCATCGATGGTTACTTGTGCTTTATCCGTATCGTCGTAGTCAGCTTCATTACCCAAAGTAACTTCTGCTAAATGTCCTTGTTGACCAAGTGAACCAATCCGGTCGTAAGCGGCCATCATTACATCAGGACCTTTACCAGCCGGACCATCAAGGGCAAGAGCTTCTAATTGATCAAACATATCTTTTTCGACTAATTTAAGTTCAACATCATTGTCTTCTTCAAATTTATCTTTAATCGAATTAATGTATTCGGTATAACCTTGGTCAACAGAAACTGTTAAGGTTTTTGTGCCAGATTCTTCAGCAGAATCTCCTGAACCACTGTCGTTACTACTACCACATGCAGCCAATCCCCCAACTAATCCGACACCTACTAAACCTAGGCCAATCTTCTTCAATAATCCTTGTTTCATGTTTGTTCCTCCTCGAAACTATTTTTTATTTGCTTGCTTCTCTATTATTATCCCTTGTAGAAAATCATTTTGCAATCGATTTCGGTGTGTTACCGATAACAGCTTTTTTTACTTAATAAAAATCGCAAAGCCATGAGTACCAATTGTTAAATCGTTTTCTGACTCTTGAACATTTTGTTGGCAAATCAAATGGCCTTTAGAAATCATTTGTTCTTTATTTCCTTCATTAAAATAAGCAGTAATTGTTTGGGTGCCATCTGTTTTTTCCATTTTAATAAAATCATTTTGATCGTCAATTTCCCAAGTGGTGTGGCCGGTGGATAAAAGTTCCGCAAAATCTTTTCTTAGCGCAATTAATTTTTTAGTAAAGTCCAGCATATCTGAATCTTGTTTATCCGCTTCCCAAATCATGCATTTACGGCAATCGGGATCGTCGCCTCCAGTCATGGCAATTTCAGTCCCATAATAAATACAAGGGGAACCTGTTTGCAAAAACATAAAAGTTAAAGCCGTTTTAGCGCGTTCTTGATCTTCTTTCATTAAAGTTAAAATTCGGGCGGTATCGTGGGAATCTAATAAATTAAACGCTACTTCATTGGCTTGATCGCGGTAAAGCATTTGAATTTCATTGAGCCCAGAAACCATGTCGGAAGCAGAAATTAATTGTTTGACGAAATAATCTTTAATTTTATCAGTAAAAGCATAATTCATAACCGCGTCAAATTCATCGCCTTCTAACCAACGTTGAGAAGAGTGCCAAATTTCGCCTAAAATATACAAATCTTCTTTTTCAGCTAGAACGGCTTCTCTGAATTTTTTCCAGAAATGATGATCCACCTCGTTAGCTACATCTAAGCGCCAACCATCAATATCAAATTCGGAAATCCAATACGTAGCAATATTTAATAAATATTTTTGCACCTCGGGATTAGCAGTATTTAATTTTGGCATATGAGGTGTGTAGGCGAACGTATCGTACGTTAGATTTTCTGCTTTTTCGACTCCCACTTCTTTATATTGGTCCACTGGAAATTCATGAATATGAAACCAAGAAGCATATTTAGAGTCCGCGCCGTTTTTAATCACATCTTGCCACAGCGGCGACGTGTCTCCAGTATGATTAAATACCGCATCTAACATCACTTTAATGCCGCGTTTGTGACAGGCATCAATTAATTTTTTAAAGGTTTCTTTGTCGCCAAAATCTGGATCAATTTCTAAATAATCAATCGTATCGTATTTATGATTGGAATGAGCTTTAAAGACGGGGCACAAATAAAGGCCGTTAATCCCTAAATCCTCCAAGTAATCTAAGTGATCGATAATTCCTTGCAGATCGCCACCAAAAAAATCATCGCGATCAGGATCTTTTGAACCCCAAGGAAGCGTCCCTTTTGGATCATTACTTTTATCGCCATTGGCAAAACGCTCAGGAAAAATTTGATACCAAACTGTATTTTTCACCCAAGCTGGCGCTTTAAAGCGGTCGATTTCGTGAAAATATGGCAGACGGAAATAATAATTGGCCACAGCTAAAAATTTCTCCGCGTATGGATAAAGTCCTTGATCGCCATAAAAAACTTCTAGGCCATCAACCCCTTTAATATAAAAACCGTATTGCACTCGCTTGGTTTCTGAAGTGATTTCAATTTCCCAATAGTCATGTAATTTAGTAGACACTGTTTTTTTCATTGGAATTTTTTTTTCGTACCATTTTTCGGCAAAGTCGTAAGGGTCCCCGCTGATTAAATGAACCTCTTTAATATCATCTTTGGCTGTCTTTAAACGAATTCGAAAATTTTCTTTCGTGTATAAATAAGCGAATTCTGATTCAGGGCGATGTTCAATTGCGGCTGTTTGCATAGATTTAACTCTCCTCTTTTTTAAAAATTTTCTTAACCTAAGCATAAACAAAAAAAGCCTTGGTTTCTACCAAAGCTTTTTTGTTAGCGATAACAGGATTTTATTTTGTAAGCGAAAGATTTTTATTTTCTATTGCTCTAGAAAAATTTATTTTGTCGTTTGGCGAATTTTTAATTGCGGTAAGAAACGACGAAAACCTTGTGAAGCGCCATTTTCGTCAATTTTTTTAACTAACATTTCTCCGCAAACTTCACCCATTTTAGTAATCGCTTGTTTTAAAGTGGTGAGTTTCGGTGAAGAAACTTGATCGAGAAACACACCATCGAAACCAATAATACCAAAATCTTCCGGAATTCGACCACCGCGTGCTAAAATTCCTCGCTCCACGCCAATAGCCAACCGATCACTACTACAAATAAAACAAGTATTAGGAGCAAATTCCGTCCAATGTTCTTTAATAAAATGTTCCGTTAAAGTCGAACGATTTGCAAATCGTAAAATTTTGCTTGGTTTTTCCACCGTATCCATCACTTCTTGGTAGCCATTTTCCCGCGACCGCTCAAAAACTTCCGGCACATCAATCCCAATATAAATCAAATGTTCATAGCCACACTCTAGCGCATGATTGGTGGCAATCACCGTTCCATAATTATTATTACTATCGACAAAATCAATGCCTTCTTCATTTTCGCCAAATAAAATCACCGGTTTAGTCAGCGCCTTAATCCATTCAAAATCTTCCTGCCTAAAGCCGGTAATAATATAACCATCACACGTGCCGATATCCACCAGCGGATCGGTGACCACTTGCAAAGAATAATGGGCTTTTTCGGCTGCTTTGGCAATGCCAATCAACAAATAAACATAGTAAGGCTCCGTCACATCAATTTCTTCTAAAATTAATAACTTGATAATTTGTGAACGATTGTTGACCAAAGCTTTGGCTGCAATATTTGGCTGATAATTTAATTCTTTCATGGCCGCAAAAACCAATTCTTTTAATTCCACCGTCACTTGCTCGGGATGGTTTATCACCCGACTGACAGTCATCTTCGAAACATTAGCGCGCTTAGCAACATCAGCCAAGGTAGCCATAAAATTCCCCCTTTACAAATGAATCAAATAAGCAAATGCATCATAGGGCTGCAATTGATTGGTGATGTTTTCGGTGTTGGAAATTAATAAATCTGCTGCTTGTATTTCTTTTGGCAACTGAAATGTTTGGACATTTTCTGAAAGATTGGCTACTACTAAAATTTTTTCTTGCTCATTTGTCCGCCAGTAAGCAAAAATTTCAGGAATGGTTTCAATTAATTTAAAATCTCCGCTTACAATCACCGGATATTTTTTCCGCAAAGCAATTAGTTTTTGATACGTATAAAAAATCGACTGCGGATTTTCTAGTGCTTTTTTAACATTCACCTTTTGATAATCTTGAGTAATGGAAAGCCAAGGCGTGGCATCAGAAAAACCAGCATGAAGACTCTCATCCCACTGCATTGGTGAGCGCGCGGTATCTCGCCCTTTAGTATTAAGAGCGGTGATAATTTTTTCTTGACTCCAACCGCGTTTGGCATAATCTACCGCCATATTTCTAGCTTCAATATCAGAAATTTCTTCGAGGCTAGTCATTTTGCGATTGACCATTCCAATCTCTTCTCCTTGATAAATATAAGGCGTTCCTTTTAAAAAATGCAAAACAGTCGCTAGTGCTTGGCCGGATTTTTCTCGGAATTTTTCTGAACCGAAGCGGGAAATGACCCGTGGCAAATCATGATTGCTCCAAAATAATGAATTCCAACCTTCATCGCCTAATTGGGTTTGCCATTTGGCTAAAATATTTTTTAGTTTGGCAAAGTCCACCGGAGCGATTTCCCATTTATCACCGAAAACGCGATCGACGTCTTCTGTTTCAAATTGAAAGACCATCGATAATTCTTCTCCAGCAGGATTGGAATATAATTTGGCAATTTCAGGCGTTGCCCCCCAAGTTTCACCCACAGTTAACACCTCGGAATGACCAAACGTCGCTTGATTCATCTCTTGTAAATACTCATGCAAATGCGGACCATTGCCGGTGATTTTCTTCAGCGGTTCTTTGCCAATTAAATCAATCACATCCATCCGAAACCCACCGACGCCTTTTGCTAACCAAAAATTCATCATTTGATAAATTTCTTGCCGGACTTTTGGATTTTCCCAATTTAAATCAGGTTGTTTTTTGGAAAATAAATGCAAATAATATTGTTGCGTTGCTTCATCAAAAGTCCACGCCGATCCGCCAAATGTCGAAAGTAAATCATTAGGCGCTTGTCCATTGACAGCATCGTGCCAAATATAATAATTACGGTAAGGATTATCGCGACTTTTCTTCGCTTCTTGAAACCAATGATGCTCATCAGAAGTATGATTCACCACCAGATCCATAATAATTTTAATTTGATGTTCAGAAGATTTTTTTAACAATTGATCCATATCAGCCATCGTCCCAAATTCGGGCATAATGTCTTGATAATCGGAAATATCATAGCCATTGTCGTCATTAGGTGAAGCATAAACAGGCGACAACCAAATGGCGTCAATCCCTAATTTTTCTAAATAAGGCAGGCGCTCGATAATTCCGGGAATATCGCCAATGCCATCGTGATTACTATCTTGAAAACTTCGCGGGTACACTTGGTAAACGACCGCATCTTGCCACCAATGTTTCATAAAAATTCCCCCTTTAAAAAAGTATAGCATATCTCAAATTTATTTTTCGCTAGCCACTTGATAAAGTCGCGCTTCAAATGGTTGAAAAATTTCTGAATTCGTTAATGAATTTTCCACTGTGTAATTACTTAAAATCAACTGAGCCTCTTTTTGTTCCGGCAAATTAAATCGGGCGACTTCATCTGTTAAATTCACTAACACTAAAAAGTCGGCGAATTCTTTTGTTTCCCCTAGCCGCTTATAAACAAACATCTGCTGATGGTCTGGTAAGAGTTCTAAAAATTCGCCAGTAATTAAGACCGGATGATTTTTTCTTAGCTGAATCAACTTTTGATAAAAAGAAAAAAGTGAGTCTGGCTGATCTATTTGAGCTGTGGCATTAATTTTTTTATAATTAGGATTAACTGCCAGGCGCGAGTTAACTTCAGAAAAGCCGGCATTTTTACTGTCGTCCCATTGCATCGGCGTCCGGGCGTTGTCTCTAGTGGTACTTTGAATCACCACCATCGCTTCTTTTTTTGTTAATCCTTGGGCCAACAATTCTTGATATTGATAGTGGGAATTTTGCGTTTCAATTTGTTCAATTTTAGTAAAAGGAAAATTGGTCATCCCTAATTCTTGCCCTTGATAAATAAACGGCGTCCCTTGCAAACAAAAATACATCATGGCAATCGCTTTGCCGGCAGTCACTTCTAAATCCTCTGGCACATCAAAAAGAGAAATCGAGCGAGGCACATCATGATTTTCCATATAAAGGGCATTCCAACCTTGACCGTGACTTAACCCATTTTGCCAAGTGCTTAAAGCTTTTTTAAATCCCGGGATATTTATTTTTTGCTCCGTTTTTTGCCAAAGATTGATATGGTCAAATTCAAAAATCATTTTAAAATAACCATCTGGCCCCACCCAACTTGGCGCTTGTCCCGCAGAAACTCCGGACGCTTCACCGACTGTTAGCAAATCATATTTAGCAAAAACATTTTTCAATTCATTTAAGTAATCTTCAATGCCGGCCACATTTTGAAAATGGGCGAAGGGTCGGGCGTTATCGTTTCCTTGCGGCAAAGTAAAATCTGCTTTTTTCAAATGAGAAATCGCATCGACTCGATACCCATCAATTCCTTTATCTAGCCACCAAGTAATCATCTCCAAAATATCTTGCCGCAACTTAGGACTATCCCAA
Source organism: Enterococcus timonensis (assembly GCF_900104595.1). Classification (GTDB taxonomy): domain Bacteria; phylum Bacillota; class Bacilli; order Lactobacillales; family Enterococcaceae; genus Enterococcus_J; species Enterococcus_J timonensis. Next base: position 189,907 of record NZ_FNVY01000002.1, on the reverse strand, counting down.
TTGAGATCAGGCTGCTCTTTGGCAAAAGTATGAAAATAATACTGGCCGCATTCTTCATTATATTCCCAAACTGAGCCCCCAAAAATCGACGGCCAATCGTTAGGCGGCGTGTCCTTTTTCCCGTCGTGCCAAATGTAATAATCATGATACGGATTGTCGCGACTTAATTTGGCTTGCAAAAACCAAGGATGTTGATCAGACGTATGATTAACCACCAGATCCATAATAATTTTTAAGTCCGCTTGATGCGCCTGATCTAGGAGCTTGTCAAAGTCTTCCATCGTGCCAAATTCCGGAGCAATTCCTTGATAATCTGAAATGTCATAACCATTATCCACATTTGGCGAAACAAAAATCGGATTTAGCCACAAAAAATCCACACCAAGTTTTTTCAAATAAGGAATTTTTTCCATAATCCCTGGCAAATCACCAATTCCATCATTATTACTATCATTAAAGCTACGAGGATAAATTTGATATCCTACCGCTTGTTGCCACCATTTTGTTTCCTTCAAAAAATCAGCCTCCCTGTAAGTGCTGTCACTATCTTTAATTTTACTAAACTTAAAAAAATTTACAAGTAAAAGCGCGAAAAATCAGCCTGTTACCGTAAACAAAAAAGACTGCAAAATTAAATTTTGCGATCTTTTTTAAAATTTTTATTTAGCCCTGAATAATTCATACATTCTATTCGAATGCTCACAAATCGCTTAACAATAATCAAAACACTCATTTTTCATTTTCACCCATTAGGTGATGAAAAAAGAACTCCGTTCTGTTATGGTAAAGGTGCTTAAACCAACCAAAAGAAAGGAGTTCTTCTAATGACTAGTTTACATGACAATCAAATGAAATTCAATTCAACGATGATAATTTCACACACAGGTGGCTGCTTATCCAGTGATTCAGGGTTAGTTCTAATGAAGGAGTTAATGGATACTCTTCAATTTTCAAAACTAGCAAAGCATTTCCTTCACATAGAGGACAAGCGCAATTATTATACACATGATAACGTGGAAATATTGGAACAACTTATCTTGCAATTGATTAGTGGTTATTCGGCTGATTCTTCAGCGAATATTTTAAGACAAGACCCTGTATTTCAAGCCATTTTAGGTAAGAAGCAACTAGCCTCTCAATCTTCACTTTCTCGTTTTTTTGATCGTTTTATGGAGAAAAATATTCATCAATTGCAAGCGTTAAATCAAGCATTGGTAGATCAAGTACGTTTGATTCGCAATAACACCGAATTAGTGATTGACATTGATTCCACTCACTCCGATACATTTGGACGTCAAGAACAAACAAATTACAATGCACATTATCAAACCTATGGATATCATCCGCTAGTTGCCTTTGATGGACTAACTGGTGACTTTTTAAAAGCAGAACTACGTCCAGGAAATCAATACACCTCGAAAGGAATAAAAGCGTTCATTGAACCATTGCTATCTCATTATATTGAAGCATTACCTACTACAGATATACTCGTACGTGGTGATAGTGGGTTTGCAACACCAGAGGTGTATGAACCTTGCGAGAATACCAACAGTCACTACGTCATTCGATTGAAAAATAATAACAAGTTAAGCCAGTTGGCAGAACAATTTGTTCAATACGATGACAATCAAAAATGGGATGAACAAGAGGTATATTATTTTTCTTCCTTTTACCAAGCACAATCTTGGTCAAAACCTCGTCGTGTCTGCATACGATCGGTTCGCGAGAGTGGTGAACTTCTCTTTCATCACGCATTTATTGTGACCAATTTATCCGAAAATGTCTCACCTAAAGTTGTCTTCTCTCTTTATGAAAAACGCGGAACGATGGAAAATTTTATCAAAGAAGCCAAAACGGGTTTCTTTTTTGACAAGACAGATAGTCCACGTTTTGTAGAAAATCATACGAGAATGATGATAAGCGTTCTTGCTTACAACCTTGTTAATTTTTTAAAAACGATTGCATTCAAAAAAATAGACCAAGGAATGACTATCCAGACGATTCGTTTACATTTTCTTAAAATTGCTGGAAAACTTGTTCAAACAGCCAGAAAAATATACCTTAAATTATCAAGCTATCATGTGCAACAAAACGAATTCTATGCAATTTTCAGGCGCCTAAGGCGGTGCCAATAAATCCTTCCTAACCTTAGAAAAAAAGGATGAAAAATCAAAGGGGTGGAGTCTGCCAAAAAACTGAATTGACTTTCACTTTAATAGCAATAGCCAAGAAAAGTAGAACAAAAAATTAAATTTTGTTAGAAATAGAGAGAACGTTTAAAGAAACGTCCGTTTTTTTTAAATAACTATTCAAAAAAATTAAGGCTATGAATTATTCAGGTTAGCTTAATTTTAGAACTTGATTGACATAAATCGTATTAGTTGTTAATTGATTTAAACTTTTTAGTTGATCCACTGAAATTCCAGCTTTTTGCGCAATGGCCCAAAGTGTATCGCCAGATTTTACGCTATAAGTAGCACTTGGCGTTGGAGTTGGCGTCGTTGAACCAGCGCTTTGGCTAACCACCAGAACATCGCCTGGATGAATCATATCACTAGATAAATGATTCCATTGTTTCAACTGAGCTACGGACACACCATGATTTTGAGCAATCCGCCATAAGCCATCGCCAGCTTTGACTGTGTAAGTCGTTTGACTTGGTGCTGGCGTCGATGGTGTCGAAGGATTTGGTGTCGATGGTGCTGGCGTAGATGGATTTGGCGTCGTTGAACCTGCACTTTGACCTACAATAAGAACATCGCCTGGATGAATCATATCGCTAGATAAATTATTCCAAGTTTTAATTTGATTAATGCTCGTGCCAAATTTTTGTGCAATCGCCCATAACGAATCGCCGCGAACTACAGTATAATTTTGCGAAGTCGCATTACCGCCTTGTTCAGGGACATTTGTTTCTGGGGTGCTAGTTTCTGGATTACTGATCGCTTGATAGCCGACAATTAATCTTTGATTTGGATGAATCATTTCGCTCGTTAAATGATTCCATTGTTGTAATTGCGCAATGGTCACGCCATGATTTTGAGCAATCCGCCACAAGCCGTCGCCCGATTTCACTGTATAATAAATGGGTGTTTGGCTACTACTTGAACCACCACCGTTTCCTGGGTTTGTATTGCCCCCAGGATTTGTACTTGGCGTATCATATTGAGTTAAATTATAACGGACAATTAAATTATTTAATTTTACATTATAACTTGGATCAGTGGCGTAACGCCCAGTAAGAAAAAGCGTCGCCTCTTGATAATTATTCGTATTACTTTTCCAAGCGCCAGCATAAAAATAAGGGCCGCTACCAAAGCGCGTCGTTTTTAACACGTTGGCATTATCTTGGAAACTTTCGTAATAAGATGGATATTTTCTAAATGGTTCATATTTAGTCACATACTGACCATTGATCCACTCTTGGGTATTCATATAAACTGTTTGCCCTTGATAACTTCCTTTAATGCCAAATAAATTAAAGTTCGGACTAGAGGCAAGTTGGCTTGTTCCCCAACCACTTTCTAAGATCGATTGGGCAATCATAATCGAAGCGTACAAATCATTTTGATTGGCACATTTCGCCGCGTAACTTGCCACCATCTCGATGAAGGCTTGTTGATTATTGGCAGAAAAACTAGCAGCTGGTGCAATGGAATCGGCGGAAACTTGAGTAACATTAGCTAGCGGTAAACAAACCCCTGCTAAAGCCAATGTCGAACTAGTTAGCGCAATATTTTTTTTAAGCTGGGCGCGCTTATTTTTTTGTTGCAGCTGACGCCGTGAATATTTTCGAGGGATATCTAAACGATTCATACGCTTCTCACTTTCTGAATTTAAACTTTTCTTAACTAATACAATTATAGCCCGAATCCGCCATTTATTAAAGCAAGACTAGAGGGGAACAAGCACGATTTAAACTGCCTGTAACATTGGTAAATCACTTGTTTTTTTTCGACGATTACACCTTGTTTCAACGCCATTTTTTTAAATAGCCTGTTATCTTAAAATGACCATTCATATTACAAATTGGTGACAAATGATTTTTGTTCGCTTTTTTTGCGAATTTTTTCTCAGTCTTAAGGCGGAGAGCGCGCTTTACCTTAGACTGATTTTCGCTAAAACCTCTTGTTTTTTGCTGAATTTCTTCCTATAGTGAAGATACAAAATAAAAAAGGAGTCCGCCCATGAATGAAGAACATTTTTTAACGGAACTGGCGATTTATTTAAAACCTCTTGCGCCAGAAAAAAAAGATGAAATTTTAGCCTCCTATGCCCAACTTTTTCAAGAAGGAAAAGCTACCGGACAAGCTGAGGAATTAATAGCAAAAAATTTAGGGAAACCAAAAGACATCGCCACTGAAATTCTTTCTAGCTTCAATCTTTCTTTTGAGGAGAAAAAAATCTATCGCAATGGGTGGCAAGAATTCTCCCCCCGCGATTATCAGGGACCACGTTTTGATAAACATGATTACACTTCTGGTCACGCTGAAGAAAATCCTTATCAAGAAGACGTTCAAGAAGATGACCAAGAATCTCAAAATTATTGCCGACAAAATACATCTCGTCAATCCAGCAATTTTTTAGTTAAATTATGCTTAGTCTTATTTAATCTTTTTGTGATGATTTGGGTAGTCATTAGCGTCTTTTTACTTCTAGTTGGCGCATGGTTAATAGTGACTTGTCTACTTTCAGCCCCACTTATTGGTATATTTTTATTTTTCACCGTCTCTTCCATGTCCGTTGCCCTTTTCCAACTTGGCATTTGTATAGGATTATTTGGTTTAGGTTTACTGGGCCTCTTAGTTGGACAAGCAGTGACCAAATTTTTAACGCAAGCCAACCGCAACTACTGGGCTTTTAATCGCCGAGTTATGAGAGGTGCCAAATGAAAAAATCAAGTTTAGCCTTACTAATCGTTAGTATGATTTTTATTGTCGTTGGTGCACTTATTGCGGCTTTCACTTTTACCGGCGCTAAAGAAGACGTAACGACCGTTTATGCGGAATCATTTCCTTTAAAGAGCGATACTTTAACCATTGATGTTAATACGAAATTTTATTACCAATTAGTCGCTGGCAGTAGCGATGAAGTGAAAGTTAGCGCCAGTTATTTAGATCTTGGTCAAACGACGCTTTCTGCTGATTTAAAAAATGACCAACTGACAGTTGCTACTGCCACCAACGACACCGCTGAGAAAGCATTAAACACTATCAATGACGGAGTCATACAACAACAAGAATTTACTATTGAAATTCCAGCATCCGTTAAACATTTACATTTAATTGGTTCAAATGGTTACGTTTCTGATCTGAGTTTAGAAAGTTTAGACGTTTCCTCTTACAATGAAGTGATTAATCTTTATAACCTGACTGTGGATGAATTTTCTACTAGTGGCGATGAGTCAAACGTTTCCCTGCAAAATTCTGTCATTAAATCTCTAAATGCCAATGCCAAATCTGGATTTTTAGAATTGTCTTCTGTCAAAGTTGATCAAGGAACAGTTACTGGAGACAATTTAAATTTGAATTTGCAAAATGTCTCCACCAAAAAAATTGCCACTACCCTAACAAAAGGCGATATCACTTTAGGGAACTATACCGGCGAATTTTCTTTAGACGGTCAATCAGTGGGTGTAAATCTTTCTGATGGGATTATGGGCAACTTAGATTTGACTGTGACCCATGGTAGCATTTATGGTAACTTTAATGAAAAACCTACCGAAACTAAAATCGTCGCAAAAAGTGACGCTGGCCAAATTAGTTTGTTCGACCAGAAAGAATTTGGCAATAGCGAAACAAAATATCTCTGGCAACTAAACACTACCCTTGGCGATATTAATTTAGACAGTTACGGAGGTTACTATGACGAAGCTTTTGATGATGATTATGATGAAGCTAACGATGATGATTACCATGAAGACTACGATGATGATGAAAACACTGTTCAAGAAAGTGTTGATGAAAACCAATCTCAATCTTCTGCAATAACTGAAAGCTCCAACGAATAAAATAAACAGCGTCGGTCATTTCTGACTGGCGCTTTTTTTGTTATAATGACTACAGTTAGTTTCAGAAAGGACTTTTATGAAAAATTCTCAAAAATATTTTTCCACCGCGTCTACTTTAGCTTTGATTTTTGTTTTTCTCGGTTACTTGGTGAAATTTTACGACGAGTGGCTATTTTTCGATCAACCCGTGCAAAATTTTATTCGCGGCCAGCTGCCTGATGCAGTCACAACTTTTTTCAAATGGATTACGCAATTTGCTAATCCGGTCCCACTTTCGATTATCACGGCGGCTTTTATGCTTTTTTTCCTTTTACAAAAAGAATATATCGCTACTTTATGGTTAGGCTTTAACATTGTTGTTGGCGCGGGACTCGTTAATCATTTATTAAAACTCGTCTACCAACGACCACGGCCAGATTTAGTCCATCTAGTGACTGAAACTTCCCTCAGTTTTCCCTCGGGCCATGCCACCGGATCGCTCCTTTTATTTGGCACCTTAGCTATTTTAGCGCCAAAAATTTCTAGTAATCACTATTTACAACGTACTTTGCAAATATTTTTTGGCGTGGTGATTTTATTAATCGGTCTTTCGCGAATTTATTTAGGCGTCCATTATCCAAGTGACATTATCGGCGGCTACCTCTTTGGCGCGACTTGGCTTTGTGCAACGTATCCTCTTTACTATCGTTACGCCTTTATTGAACGTTTTAAAAATCCTTTGAAAAAGAAGATGAAACGATGAATTTCCCTTATAGCGATGACCCCACCAAACGATATCACACTTGGAATTATGAATTGCGTCACGTGTTTGGCGAAAAAACTTTCAAAGTGCCCATTGACGGCGGCTTTGATTGCCCAAATCGCGACGGTACGGTAGCAACTGGCGGTTGTACTTTTTGCAGCGTCTCCGGTTCTGGCGATTTTATTATGGCTCCTAGCGCGCCTTTTGCCCAACAATTTGAAACAGAAGTTGAATTTTTGCACCACAAATGGTCCGACACAAAAAAATATATTGTTTATTTCCAAAATTTTACTAACACTCATGCACCCGTTGAAGTTTTAAGACAACGTTATGAGCAAGTGGTCAATTTACCTGGCGTGGTTGGTCTTTCCATTGGCACCCGACCCGATTGCCTGCCTGATGAAACGATTGACTATTTAGCCGAACTCAACGAGCGGTTATATTTATGGGTGGAACTGGGCTTACAAACTACTTTTCAATCCACTAGCGATACGATTAATCGCGCCCATGATTATCAAACTTTTTTAACCGCCGTTGAAAAATTACGCGCTAAAAATATTCGCGTCTGCGTGCATTTAATTAATGGATTACCTGGCGAAACGATTCCTATGATGGAAGAAAATGTTCGGCGCATGGTCCTTGATTCTGATATTCAAGGCGTTAAATTGCACCTTTTGCATTTAATGACCAAAACTCGCATGGTGAAAGATTATCGCGAAGGTCGCTTAAAACTCATGACTCAAGATCAATACGTCCAACTAATTTGTAATCAGTTAGAAATGATTCCTCCTGAAATTACCATTCATCGTCTTACTGGCGATGCGCCGCGGGAAAATTTAATTGGTCCTACTTGGTCGCTAAAAAAATGGGAAGTGTTAAATGCGATTGATCAAGAAATGGCTCAACGTAAAACTTTTCAAGGTACTAAAAACGTCCGCACCACCGCTTAAAAACAGTCAAAAAATTTTTTAAATTAGCTCAATAACATGCTTCAAAAATGTCGCTTAACTGTCGACATTTTTTTTGCGAAAATTTTGAGCATTTATTATTGACGTACACAATTAAATTGTGTACAATTAATTTTGTTAGGAGTGATTTTTTGATTTCCACAACTTTAGATGATCAATTATGCTTTGCCATTTACCGCACACAAAAAACATTTAATAAAATGTATAGTGTCGCTTTAGAAAAATTTCAGTTAACTTATCCTCAATATCTCGTCTTACTTTCTTTATGGGAAAAAAATCAGCAAACGATTCACGAACTCGGCGATAATTTGACGCTGGATTCTGGCACGCTGACTCCCATGATCAAACGGATGGAAAAAAGCGGATATGTGACACGGACGCGTGACCTTGCAGACGAGCGGAAATTAATTGTTTCCCTCACTGAAAAAGGACTGAATAATCGAGACGCCATTTTAAATGCAGTCGGCAACTGTCTTAACCAATTGACCTTAACGCCGGAACAATATTTCACGATCCTACAACAAATGAAAGATTTAGAAAAAAACATTGGAGGCATTTTAGATGAAAAAAATTTACGAAACACAAACTGAAAATACTGGCGGCCGTGAAGGAAAAGTTTACTCACCTGACCATAGCTTTGAACATGTCGTAACTTCTCCAGGCAAACGCGTCCCTACTGCTACGAACCCAGAACAACTTTTTGCCGCAGCTTATTCTTCATGTTTCAATGGCGCTTTAGAAATCGTAATGGACGCTGAAAAAGATGTTCATCCAAGTATCGTTAAAGCCCGCGTTTCATTATTCGCTGACGATGTAGAAGGCTTCCACGTTGAAGTTGTTTTAGAAGTTCATATTGACGGCGTCTCTGAAGACCGCGCCAAAGAATTGGCCGAAAAAGCCGATCAAGTCTGCCCTTATTCTAAAGCCACTCGCAACAACATCCCCGTAGAAATCAAAATCGTATAATAGGTTATAAAAAAAGCGGTCTGTGACGTAGTGATTTAGGAAAATGGTGAATGATTGCAACGCAGTTAGCAAGCATTTTATCTAATCACCTAGTCACAGCTTTTTTTATACCGAAAAATAGGTTATTAAAAAAGCGGTCTGTGACGTAGTGATTTAGGAAAATGGTGAATGATTGCATCGCAATTAGCAAGCATTTTATCTAATCACCTAGTCACAGCTTTTTTTATACCGAAAAATAGGTTATAAAAAAAACCATTCTCTTGTTCTGCTAACAGCACTAGAGAATGGCTTTTTTCATTTATAATGAACTTCTTTTAAATACAAACCTTCCGGATGAGCAGTTGGTCCTGCCAGTTGGCGATTTTTTTCTGATAAAATTTTCGTAATCTGATCAACTGGCATCCGGTGATTGCCAATTTTTAATAAAGTACCGACGATAATTCGGACCATTTTATATAAAAATCCATCGCCAGAAAAAGTAAATAACAATTCTTCAGCTTCAAAATCATGGACCACCGTCGCTTCAGTAATTGTACGAACTTTATTTTCCACTGACGAACCACTAGCGCAAAATCCGGTAAAATCATGCGTTCCTAAGAGCAGCTGGAGTGCGGCATTTATTTTTTCAACATCTAGCGGATAAGGAAAGTAACTAGCGTAATGCCGTTTAAAAGGACTACGCGCTCTGGCTAAATCCACTCGAAACTCATAAGTTTTACTTACTACATGATATCTAGCATGAAAATCATCAGGCGCAACTTCTACTGACAAACAAGCAATATCAGCCGGACTTTGCGTATCAATGCCGTAACGCAATTTTTCCAAATCGCGGGCTTCATCTAAATCAAAATGAATGACTTGACCTCTTGCATGGACGTGAGCATCTGTTCGACCAGATCCTGCCACAACTACTGGTAAACCGCGATTGATTTTAATTAAAGTTTTATTTAATTCAGCTTCTACGGTCCGTCCATTCGGTTGGACTTGAAAGCCGTGAAAATTTGTCCCATCATAAGCAATGATTGCTTTGTATCGCATGAATTTGTTCCTTCCTTACCTGACAATATCAATTTTTATTGACGTAAAAAAACTAAAGCTACCGTCAATAAACCGAAAACAACCATCGTCAAACTATCACGCATTTGCCAATGCAATACGCGATATCGACTCCGACCGTCGCCTCCTTGATAGCCGCGCGCTTCCATCGCGGTAGCTAAATCTTCCGCGCGATTAAAACTGGAAACAAATAAGGGAATTAACAACGGCACAATAGCTTTCATTTTTTGTAATAAATTACCATCGCCAAAATCCACACCACGTGCGCGTTGGGCATTCATGATTTTTTCTGTTTCATCCATTAAAGTCGGTACAAAGCGTAAAGCAATACTCAACATTAAGGAAACTTCGTGAACTGGGAAACGCACAATCCGCAACGGACGCAATAAAAATTCTAGCGCGTCAGCTAAAGAAAGTGGCGCAGTTGTTAAGGTGAGTAGCGTAGACATAAAGATAATTAAAACAAAGCGGCAAAAAATAAATGCCCCATTGATTAAGCCAAACTCAGTAATAGAAAAAATCCACCAAGAAAAATATTCGGTCCCACCTTTTGTAAAGAGCACTTGCAATAAAGTGGTAAAAATAATTAACCAAATCAGCGGCTTAACGCCTCGTAAAAAGAAACTTATTTTAATTTTTGATAAGAAAATTGCTCCTAAGACAAACAAAAACATTAGTAAATAACTAGCCCAGTTGTTGGCAAAGAAGATAATAATAATAAAATAAAAACTAGCTAAAAACTTAGCTCGCGGATCTAAGCGGTGAACAAGAGAATCTCCGGGAATGAAACGGCCTAACAATAATTTATTCACGGACTTCACCTGCTTTTTCCACTAATTCTTTAGCTAATTGTTCCGGAGTGAGCGGCAAACTGTTAAATGAAACGCCGCGTGCTGCTAATTTTTCAGCGAAAGCTGTGGCTTGTGGTAAACCTAATTGTTTTTCCACTAGCCAGTTTGTATCTTGAAAAATTTCTGCAGGTTCCCCAGATTTTACTAAGCGTCCATTTTCTAAAACTAAGACATAATCAGCAAACCGCACGACGTCTTCCATTAAATGCGTCACTAAAACAATCGTTAAGTTTTCTTCTCGGTGCAATCGATTAAACATCGTCATCATTTCACGACGACCCTCGGGATCTAGTCCCGCTGTTGGTTCGTCTAAAACTAACACTTCAGGTTCCATTGCCAACACTCCAGCGATGGCTACTCGACGCATTTGTCCGCCAGAAAGTTCAAAAGGTGAACGTTCCATAAACGTTTCATCTAGTCCAACTAGATCCAACATTTTGGCGGCTAATTTTATTCCTTCTTCATCACTCGCCCCAAAATTTTTCGGGCCAAAAGCAATATCAGCGGCTACCGTTTCTTCAAATAGTTGCGCTTCCGGAAATTGAAAGACAATCCCAACTTTTTTCCGGACAGGTTTCAAATTTTTATTGCTCGTTTCAGGTGTTATCACCCGTGTACCAATCGTTACCGTCCCGCTAGTGGGTTTAACTAACGCGTTCAAGTGTTGGAGCAGCGTTGATTTCCCTGATCCCGTATGGCCAATTAGGGCGGTATAAGAACCTGATTTAATTTCTAAATTAATATCAAACAAAGCCCGCTGAGCAAAAGGCGTTCCGGGTTGATACGTGTAGTCTACTTCTTTAAAAGTGATGTCCATATCCAGTCCAACATCCTTTCTTCAGTCATATAAGCTGCTGGCACTGTTACACCAAGTTTAGCTAGTGCTGCTTTTAATTTTTCTGCAAATGGCAAATCTAACCCAAGTTCAATTAATTGTTCACCGTAAGCAAAAATATCCGCGGGTGTGCCTTCTAATTTCAAGTGACCTTCTTGCATCACAAAAATCCGATTGGCCAAAGCCGCTTCATCAATATCGTGGGTAATAGAAATTACAGTTAAGTTTTCTTCTTCTTTCAATTGACGAATAGTAGCAATCACCTCACGTCGACCTTTAGGATCTAACATTGAGGTTGCTTCATCTAAAATAATCATTTTCGGTGCTAAGGCAACCACGCCAGCAATAGCTACACGTTGTTTTTGCCCCCCGGATAAACGAACGGGTTCCCGCGTCATAAATTCTTCCATCCGCACTTTTTTTAAGGCGCTCATAACCCGCTGCACCATTTCATCTCTAGGAATCCCTTGATTTTCTAACCCAAAAGCAACATCGTCTTCTACCGTTGCTCCTACAAATTGGTTGTCTGGATTTTGAAAAACCATCCCGACATTCTTTCGGATATCCCAAATATTTTCTTCTGCTAATGTTTGGCCAAAGACTTCAACGCTACCTTGTTCTGGCAAAATTAAGCCATTAATCGTTTTAGCTAAGGTGGACTTGCCGCTGCCATTAGATCCAACAATCGCCACCCATTCCCCTTGTTGAATTGTCAAAGACACGTCATCTAATGCATTTCGTTTGTCGTCTGGAGAATAGCGGAAGGTTAAGTTTTTAATGTTAATGGCTTCAGTCATGCAGGTCACATCCTTTTTATTTTCTTTCTAAGACTACCAAAAATCTATGTATTTTTCAATTGTTCTCACTGATTTTATCAAATGTCTTGACACCTTTTTTTTGTATAAAAAAACACCTTATGATGAGTGCTCTGCTTCTTAAGGTTATCCTCAAGAAGCGAGCCAGAGCTAGACTTGGATTTCTCCATCATCATAACACTCAATACGAATCATCATAAAAGTGATGCGAAAAAACTATTTGACAAGTTCAATGATAACCATTGGCGCAGCATCGCCGCGACGTGGTTCCATTTTTAAGATACGAGTGTATCCACCTTGACGTTCAGTGTAACGACCAGCAATGTCATTGAAAAGTTTTTGTAGAGCTGTTTCGATAACAACTTCTTCATTTTCTTCCCGAACATCAGCAACTTCATTACGAACGAAGGCTGCGGCTTGACGACGAGCATGTAAATCGCCACGTTTGCCTAAAGTAATCATTTTTTCTGTTGTTGAACGCACTTCTTTCGCACGCGCTTCAGTCGTAACGATGCGTTCGTTAATGATTAGGTCAGTTGTTAAATCACGCAACATTGCCTTACGTTGGCTTGATGTGCGTCCTAGTTTACGGTAACCCACTTGTACGTACCTCCTTTGTAGATTTAATCGTCTTTACGTAAGCCAAGTCCTAAATCATGCAATTTAACTTTCACTTCTTCCAAAGATTTACGACCAAGGTTACGCACTTTGATCATCTCTGGTTCAGATTTACTTGTTAATTCTTGCACGGTGTTAATTCCGGCACGTTTTAAACAATTATAAGATCGAACGGAAAGATCCAATTCTTCAATTGTCATTTCCAACATTTTTTCTTTTTGTGTTTCTTCTTTTTCCACCATGATTTCAGCATTTTTTGCTTCATCGGTTAAATTAACGAAAATATCAAGATGTTCCGTCAAAATTTTAGCCGCTAAGCTAATAGCTTCTTGGGGAATAATAGAGCCGTCAGTCCAAATTTCCATTGTCAGTTTATCAAAGTCTTCACGGTGACCAACACGGGTCTGTTCTACTTGATAGTTTACACGACGAACGGGGGTGTAGATGGAATCAATGGGAAGGACACCAATTGGCATATCTTCGCGTTTGTTTTCATCTGCTTGGACATAACCACGACCCGGTTTAACCGTTAAACGGGCATGAAAAGTCGCGCCAGGTGCTACAGTACAAATGTAAAGATCTTTATTCAAGATTTCTACATCATTGTCGACTAAAATGTCGCCAGCGGTAACTGTGGCTGGTCCGGTGATATCGATTTCCAATGTTTTTTCTTCTTGAGCATAGAGTTTTAACGCAAGTCCTTTGATATTCAAAACAATTTGCGTTACATCTTCGCGAACGCCTTTGATGGTGGAAAATTCATGCAAGACGCCATCAATTTGCAAATTCGTAATAGCTGCCCCTGGTAAAGAAGAAAGTAAAATCCGCCGTAAAGAGTTGCCGAGGGTTGTCCCATAACCTCTCTCTAACGGTTCAACCACGAACTTGCCATAATCTTTTTCATCATCAATTTTCGTGATTCTTGGTTTTTCAAATTCAATCATTCTTTTCTATACCCCTTTCAAAACGAACAGTTCTTGTTTAATGACGTTTCAAATTTTCTCAAAAGGGCGCGCACATTAAACACGACGGCGTTTTGGAGGGCGACATCCGTTATGAGGAACTGGGGTGACGTCGCGAATAGCGGTCACTTCCAAACCAGCAGCTTGTAAAGAGCGAATAGCAGCTTCACGTCCACCACCAGGGCCTTTAACAGTTACTTCAACTGTTTTCAAACCATGTTCCATTGCTACTTTAGACGCAGTTTCTGCGGCCATTTGAGCAGCGAAGGGTGTTGATTTTTTAGAACCTTTAAAACCTAACGCACCAGCGGATGACCATGCCAAAGCATTTCCATGCGCATCGGTGATCATAACGATCGTATTATTAAAAGTAGAATGAATATGGGCAATCCCAACTTCAATATTCTTTTTCACACGACGTTTACGACTAACTTTCTTTTGTGCCATGAATGACTAACCTCCTTTTCTGGTTACTTTTTCTTACCAGCAATAGCGCGAGCTGGACCCTTACGAGTACGTGCGTTATTTTTAGTATTTTGTCCGCGAACTGGTAATCCACGACGATGGCGGATACCCCGATAAGAATTAATTTCCATCAAACGTTTGATGTTCAAGTTCACTTCACGACGAAGATCCCCTTCAACTTTTAACTTATCAACTTCTACACGGATTGCGTCCGTTTGTTCATTTGTTAAATCCCGAACGCGAATATCTTCAGAAACTCCAGCATCTGCTAGAATTTTTGCCGCTGTAGTGTCCCCAATACCAAAAATATAAGTTAAGGATACAACTACGCGTTTATCACGAGGAATATCTACTCCTGCAATACGAGCCATTTAGACTACACCTCCTATTAACCTTGACGTTGTTTGTGCTTTGGATTTGCTGGGCAAATTACCATAACCCGTCCTTTACGACGAATTACTTTACAATGTTCACACATTGGTTTTACTGATGGTCTTACTTTCATTGATGTTTACCTCCTAAAGATTTACGGAGTACAATTATTTAAAGCGATAGGTGATGCGACCGCGGGAAAGGTCATAAGGAGACAATTCCACAGTAACTTTATCTCCAGGTAAGATCCGAATGTAATGCATCCGAATTTTGCCAGAAACGTGAGCTAACACAACGTGCCCATTCTCCAATTCCACCTTAAACATTGCATTCGGCAAAGTTTCGACGACTTTTCCTTCAATTTCGATCATATCATCTTTTGCCACGCATAGTACCTCCTTGAAGTTGTTTCGCGTATACACGATAAAACGGCGAAAGCACATGCTCTCACCAGAAACTAATTACAAAACCTTCTTATAGAATGACTCCTAAAGTCGGACTGTTACATTCTAACATAACTGTTAGATGATTGGCAAGAGTTTCAACTAGGGAAAACGTCAAAAACTTAGGCTCCAATGATTTTTTTAACGTCGGTAAAGACGTCTTGAATATCACGATCGCCGTCTACTTTATGCAAAAGATTTTGCGCTTGGTAGTATGCTAAAATCGGCTGCGAATTTTTAATGTTAACATCCAAACGATTCTTCACGGCTTCTGGTTTATCATCTTCACGTTGATAAAAATCATGTCCACCACAACGATCACAAGTTCCTTCCACTTTTGGTGGATTGAATGTTTTGTGATAAGTAGCGCCACAAGTTCTACAAATGAAGCGACCTGCCAAACGATCGATTAGAACATCTGGTTTCACATCAATTTCAATTACTGCATCAAGTTTTTTGTTTAAATCGGCTAAAATTTCGTCCAGCGCTTGGGCTTGGTCAAGTGTTCTTGGAAAGCCATCTAATAAAAAGCCGTCTTTCGTATCACTTTGAGCTAGGCGTTCTTTAACAATACCATTAGTAATGTCGTCTGGTACGAGATTTCCTTGATCCATGAAAGACTTCGCTTTTTTACCAAGCTCAGTTCCATTGGCCATGGCTTCTCTAAACATATCCCCAGTAGAAATATGAGGAATACTATATTTGTCAATAATTTCTTCCGCTTGCGTTCCCTTACCTGCACCAGGCAGACCCATTAAAATGAGGTTCATTAGTTACCCTCCTAAAATGTTGGAAACTTAAGTTGGAGAAGTTCTCCAACCTGAATTTCCTTTAACTGATAAAGCCAGTATATTTCTTTTTCAATAATAATCCTTCTAGTTGTTTAGCTGTTTCCAAAGCAACACCGATAACGATTAGTAAACTTGTTCCTCCTAAACCAATAGAAGAAGGCAAGTTCCAAACCATTTGGGCGATAATTGGAATAATCGCAATCGCACCTAAAAAGATTGAACCGACTGTTGAAAGTCGCATTAATAATTTAGAAACATATTCTTCTGTCCCTTTACCAGGCCGAACACTTGGAATATAACTTCCTTGTTTCGTCAAGTTCTCCGCTAATTTCTCAGGGTTTACTTGGACGAAGGCATAAAAGAAGGTGAAAGCGACAATCAGGACCGTATAAAAAATAGCTCCTGGCACTGTCGAATAGCTAAAGAGTGACATCAACATGTCATACCAGCCTTGTCCACCATATCTTGTTTGGAAAAATTGCAAAATAGCATTTGGTGTGGAAATAAATGAACTAGCAAAGATTACCGGAATAACCCCAGCAGCATTTACTTTCAATGGCAAATAACTACTTGCAGGTGCCCCTGCTGATCGTTTTGTATATTGAATTGGAATTTTCCGTTCTGCTTGTTGGACATAAGTAGTTACTGTCACAATAGCAATTACGGCAATTACCAATAAAATGGCAAAAAGGACGTTTGGTAAAATATCGCTTGAATCCACATTAACGAACATATCTTCATATAATTCGGAAAGTGAATGCGGCAAACGAGAAATAATACCAGCAAAAATAATCATCGACACGCCGTTACCGAGCCCTTTGTCGGTGATTTGCTCACCAAGCCAAGTAACAAACATTGTCCCAGCAGTTAAAATCAAGCCAATCACTACATAACTAGCAATTGTTTGATCTTGGACCAATTGAAAATTAGAACCCAAAGCATTGAATCCGGCAGTTAACCCTACTGATTGGATAAATCCTAAAACCAAAGTTAACCAACGTGTTGCTTGATTCAGTTTTTTACGACCGACTTCCCCTTGTTTCCCCCACTCAACAAACTTAGGCACGATATCCATTTGCAATAATTGGATAACGATTGAAGCTGTGATGTAAGGCGAGACGCCCATGGAAAAAACAGAGAATTGTTGCAACGCGGAACCAGAAACCATGTTGAGCATATTGAAAAATGGCAATGAGGCCAAATCATTTAAAGCAGCGGCATTAATACCGGGAACAGTAATTTGACTTCCGAGACGGAAGACAAATAATATTCCTACTGTAAATAAAATTTTGGATCGAATGTCTTTAATTTTAAAAGCATCTTTTAAAAGTTTAAACATTAGATCACCTCGATTGATCCACCACGAGCTTCAATTGCTTCTTGGGCAGCTTTCGAGAATTTTGCTGCTTTCACAGTCAATTTCTTTTCTAAAGACCCGTTAGCTAATACTTTGATTCCAGCTTTTTCATTTTTAATGTATCCAGCTTCGACCAAAGCAGCAGGGTTTACTTCTGCTCCATCTTCAAAACGATTTAAAATATCAAAATTTACAATCGCATATTCTTTCCGATTTACATTGGTAAAGCCGCGTTTTGGTAATAGACGGAACAATGGAGTTTGTCCACCTTCAAAACCTAAACGTACGCCACCACCGGAACGGGAGTTTTGACCCTTTTGTCCGCGTCCACTTGTTTTACCGTTACCTGAAGAAGTTCCGCGTCCGACACGGTTACGTACTTGGCGAGATCCTTCTGACGGTTTTAATTCATGAAGTTTCATTGATTTGGCACCTCCTTAACTTAAGTCAAACTTGTTTACTTTACTTCTTCAACGTCCACTAAGTGAGAAACGGTTTTAATCATTCCTAAAATAGATGCACCGTCGTTTTTAACTACGCTACTATTGATTTTTTTTAAACCAAGAGCTTTAACAGTTTCACGTTGGTTAAGGGGACGTCCGATGATTGAGCGTTTTAAAGTAATTTTCAATTCAGCCATTGTATAGTCCTCCTTATCCGATAAGTTCGGCTACAGATTTGCCACGTAAAGCAGCAACATCTTCAGCACGTTTCAATTGTTTTAAGCCTTCAATTGTTGCGCGAACAACATTGATTGGTGTATTTGAGCCTAGAGATTTACTGGTGATATCTTGAACACCAGCAAGTTCCATGATAGCCCGAACAGGACCACCAGCGGCAACTCCAGCACCGGCAACAGCAGGTTTAATTAAAATCCGGCCGCCACCAAAAACGCCTAGAGTTTCGTGGGGCACGGTTGAACCAACCATTGGCACTTCTACAAGGTTTTTCTTTGCGTCTTCGATTGCTTTTCTGATTGCTTCTGGAACTTCTTGAGCTTTACCAGTACCAAAACCAACGTGTCCTTGGCGATCACCAACAACAACTAAAGCAGCAAAACGCATCCGACGTCCACCTTTAACAACTTTAGTAACGCGGTTAATAGATACAACGCGATCTTCTAATTCCAAATGCAATGGATCGATATAAGCCATGAATGGTATTCCTCCTTTTCCTTAAAATTCTAGTCCGTTTTCGCGAGCAGCATCTGCTAAAGCAGCTACCCGACCGTGATATAAATATCCGCCCCGGTCAAAGACGACAACTTTCACGCCTTTTTCCACGCCACGAGTGGCAATTAATTTGCCGACAGCAGCAGCTTGTTCGGATTTTGTTCCAGCAGTAACGGTTGGATCCAAGGTAGAGGCACTCGCCAGTGTCACACCCGCTACGTCATCAATTAATTGAGCGTAGATGTTAGTATTTGAACGGAAAACGTTCAAGCGTGGGCACTCACTAGTACCAGAGATTTTATTACGGACACGTTGATGTCTTTTTTGACGTGTTTTATTTTTATCTGGTTTTGTAATCACTTTGGTCACCTCTTTAATATTTTGTTGAATACTTGATCAACTGGCTTTATTTACCAGTTTTACCTTCTTTACGACGTACGAATTCACCAACATAGCGAATCCCTTTGCCTTTATAAGGTTCTGGCGGACGAATGCTACGAATATTGGCAGCTAATTGTCCAACAGCTTCTTTTGAACTACCTTTGATTAGTACTTGCGTATTTGCAGGAACTTCAATAGTAATTCCTTCTGGCGCAACAACTTCCACTGGGTGAGAGTAGCCGACAGCCAAAACTAATTTAGAGCCTTGTAATTGGGCACGATACCCAACCCCAATAAGTTCTAATCCTTTTTGGAATCCTTCAGAAACACCGATAACCATGTTGTTAAACAAGGCACGAGTTGTTCCGTGGATAGTTTTCATTTCTTTTTCGTCGTTAGGACGAGTAAAAGTTACGACGTTTCCGTCGACGTTGATGGTAATGTCTGGTGAGAAAGTTCTTGTTAATTCGCCTTTTGGACCTTTAACAGTCACTTCTTGACCATTCATATCTACAGAAACACCTGCAGGGAGCTCAACGATTTTATTTCCGATACGGCTCACTTATGACACCTCCTTAAATATTAGATATTACCAAACGTAGGCGAGAACTTCGCCACCAGTATTTTTAGCGCGTGCTTGAGAGTCAGTCATTACTCCTTCAGATGTTGAAAGGATAGCAATTCCTAAACCATTTAACACTTTGGGAACTTCATTGGCTTTCACATAGACCCGAAGACCTGGTTTTGAAATCCGTTTTAAGTTCGTGATGACCCGTTCATCGTCTCTTCCATATTTCAAGAAAACACGGATGATGCCTTGTTTGTCATCTTCGATATATTCGACACTTTTAATAAAGCCTTCACTTTTTAAGATTTCAGCAATATCATGTTTCATTTTTGAGGCAGGCACTTCTAAGGATTCGTGTTTCACCATGTTGGCGTTACGAATACGCGTTAGAAAATCTGCGATTGGATCTGTCATGACCATTTGACGATTTACCTCCTTTTTGAGAGTTTTTTTCTTACCAGCTAGCTTTCTTCACGCCGGGAATTTGTCCTTTGTAGGCAAGTTCACGGAAGCAAATACGGCATAGTCTAAATTTACGATAAACTGAATGCGGACGGCCACAACGTTCACAACGCGTGTATTCTTGCGTGGAATGTTTTGCTGGACGTTTGTTTTTAGCAATCATTGATTTTTTAGCCAAGTAGTACGCCTCCTATTATTTTACGAATGGCATGCCTAATTGTGTCAACAATTCGCGAGATTCCTCGTCAGAATTGGCTGTAGTCACAATGACAATATCCATCCCTCTAACTTTATCTACTAAATCATAATCTACTTCAGGGAAAATTAGTTGTTCTTTGATGCCTAGTGTATAGTTGCCTCGGCCATCAAAAGCTTTCTTTGAAACGCCGTGGAAATCCCGAACACGAGGAAGAGAAACATTAACTAATTTATCTAAGAATTCATACATTCTGTCTCCACGTAAAGTTACTTTAGCGCCAATTGGCATACCTTCACGTAAACGGAAACCAGCGATTGATTTTTTAGCTTTGGTAATTAAAGGTTTTTGACCAGTAATTAAAGTTAATTCTTCAACAGCTTTATCTAAACTTTTTGTGTTAGAAACAGCTTCGCCAACACCCATGTTAATAACGATCTTATCAACTCTAGGAACTTGCATTACAGATTTGTAATTAAATTTCTCAACTAATGATGGGCTAACTTCTTTGGTAAATTTTTCTTTTAGGCGGTTCACCATTACAATAGGTCCTCCTTTCTATGCTTCTGAATTATTATCGATTACTTCGCCGGATTTTTTAGAAACCCGGACTTTTTTGCCCTCAATGACTTTGTAAGAAACTTTGGTTGCTTCACCAGTTTTTGGATCAACTAACGCAACGTTTGATACATGGATAGAAGCTTCTTTTTCAAGAATTCCACCTTGAGGAGCAGCGTTGTTAGGTTTTTGGTGTTTTTTGATCATGTTAACACCTTCAACAATTACACGGTCTTTTTTAGGGAAAGCTTCTAAAACGATGCCTTCTTTATTTCTATCTTTACCAGTAATAACTTTGACTTTATCGCCTTTTTTAACAAACATGCTTAAGCGCACCTCCTTTATGATCGAATTATCTTATAAAACTTCTGGAGCTAGAGAAACAATTTTCATAAAGTTGTTGTCGCGTAGTTCGCGGGCAACTGGTCCGAAAATCCGAGTTCCTCTTGGGCTTTTGTCGTCACGGATAATTACCGCAGCATTTTCATCAAATTTGATATAAGAACCATCAGCACGACGAGCGCCTGATTTGGTACGAACGATGACGGCTTTAACAACCTCACCTTTTTTGACAACCCCACCTGGCGTTGCTTGTTTAACCGTAGCAACAATTACATCGCCAATTCCAGCAAACTTGCGACCAGAACCACCAAGTACTTTGATCGTTAAGATTTCACGAGCGCCTGAGTTGTCTGCGACTTTCAAACGGCTTTCTGTTTGGATCACGAAGGTATCCTCCTTTCAGACTAGAAAATATTTAATTTAAATAACTACAGATTCTTCAATAACTTCTAATAAGCGGAAACGTTTCGTAGCTGACAATGGACGAGTTTCCATAATCGTAACAATATCACCGATTTTAGCCGAATTGTTTTCATCATGCGCGACGAATTTCTTCGAGTATTTTACACGTTTGCCGTAAGTTTTATGCGTTTTACGTGTTTCAACGACAACGATAATGGTTTTATCCATTTTGTCAGAAACGACGCGTCCTTGATAAACTTTACGTTGATTTCTTTCAGACATGTGTTAAATGGCCTCCTTTTCCAATTTAGTTAGCTTGTTGTTCTTTCAAAACAGTTTTGATCCGCGCAATAGAAGTACGAACTTCTTTAATTCGCGTCGTGTTTTCTAATTGGCCAGTAGCCAATTGGAATCTAAGGTTAAAAAGTTCTTCTTTAAATTCTTTTTCTTTAGCTTGCATTTCGGTAGTGGATAATGCTCTGATATCATTAACCTTCATTAGATTCACCACCCATTTCTTCACGTTTTACAATCTTAGTTTGGATTGGTAATTTGTGGGAAGCAAGGCGAAGTGCTTCTTTAGCAACTTCTTCAGGTACACCAGCAATTTCAAAAAGAATTTTGCCGCGTTTAACGGGAGCAACCCAACCTTCAGGAGCCCCTTTCCCAGAACCCATCCGCACACCAATTGGTTTGGATGTATATGATTTATGAGGGAAAATTTTAATCCATACTTTCCCACCACGTTTCATATAACGAGTCATGGCTACACGAGCTGATTCGATTTGACGGTTGGTAATCCAATGAGATTCAATGGCTTGCAAACCGTATTCACCAAATGCTACTTCTTTACCGCCTTTTGCTTCGCCCCGCATTTTACCACGGAATTCGCGACGGTGTTTTACCCGTTTAGGTACTAACATTGATTATTTCCCTCCTTTCGCAGTGTTTTTCTTTTCAGGAAGAATTTCTCCCCGGTAAATCCACACTTTAACTCCTAATTTTCCGTAAGTTGTTGCTGCTTCTTCCCATGCATAATCGATATCTGCACGCAATGTATGCAATGGAACAGTTCCTTCAGAATAACCTTCTGAACGAGCAATATCAGCACCATTTAAACGACCAGAAACTTGAGTTTTAATTCCTAGAGCGCCTGAACGCATTGTCCGTTGGATCGCTTGTTTTTGAGCGCGACGGAAAGCAACCCGGCTTTCTAATTGACGAGCAATTCCTTCGCCGACAAGTTTAGCGTCAAGATCAGGTTTTTTAATTTCAATAATATTGATATGAACTTTTTTGCCTGTTAATTTATTTAAAGCTTGACGAAGATTTTCAACTTCGGATCCGCCTTTACCAATAACCATACCAGGTTTTGCTGTGTGTAAGGAAACATTCACGCGATTTGCGGCACGTTCGATTTCAACTGTGGACACAGCGGCATCAGCTAGTTTGGTTGCGATAAATTTACGAATACGTAAATCTTCGTGTAGGAAATCTGCATAGTCTTTTTCGGCATACCATTTTGCGTCCCAGTCACGGATGATGCCGACGCGCATACCAATTGGATGTACTTTTTGACCCACTACTTATCCCTCCTTATTTTTCTGATACGACAACTGTGATGTGACTTGTCCGTTTGTTAATTGGTGAAGCTGATCCTTTTGCCCGTGGGCGGAATCTCTTCATCGTTGGTCCTTCATTAACAAAAGCTTCTTTTACAAACAAGTTTTCAACATCTAAGTCGAAGTTGTTTTCTGCATTTGCAATAGCTGACATCAAAACTTTTTCGATGATGCCGGCATTTTTGTTAGGTGTGAATTTCAAAATAGAAATAGCTTCGCCTACGCTTTTTCCTCGAACTAGATCAATGGTAATCCGAGCTTTGCGAGGTGAAGTGCGAACTGTATTTGCAGTCGCTCTAGCTGAAGTAATTTGTTCTGCCATATTAAGTCCTCCCCTCGCTCTTAGCGTTTAGCCGTTTTTTTATCGTCTCCGGTATGACCGCGATACGTTCTTGTTGGTGCGAATTCGCCTAATTTATGTCCAACCATATCTTCTTGAATATAAACAGGTACATGTTTCCGTCCGTCATATACAGCAATTGTGAACCCTACAAAGTTAGGGAAAATTGTTGAACGACGAGACCAAGTTTTAATAACTTTTTTCTTTTGTTCATCCTTTTGAGCAGCTACTTTAACTAGTAAATGCTCATCGGCAAAAGGTCCTTTTTTCAAACTGCGACCCATGGTGAACCTCCTCTCAGATTTCCTCTGCTATTATTTATCGTTACGACGACGCACAATAAGTTTATTGGATTTAGCTTTTGTATCTCTAGTTTTAAGACCGATAGCAACTTTACCCCAAGGAGTCATAGGTGCTTTACGTCCAACTGGAGCTTTACCTTCACCACCACCGTGTGGGTGATCGTTAGGGTTCATTACTGATCCACGAACAGTTGGGCGTTTGCCTAACCAACGAGAACGACCAGCTTTACCTAAATTAATTAATTCATGTTGTTCATTACCAACAGAACCAATTGTTGCCCGGCACGTACCTAAAATCATCCGAACTTCGCCAGAGTTTAAACGAACGAGGACATATTTGCCTTCTTTCCCTAAAACTTGAGCGCTAGTTCCAGCAGACCGTACTAATTGTCCACCTTTACCAGGTTTTAATTCGATATTATGAATCACAGTACCTACTGGAATGTTAGTTAATGGTAATGCATTACCGACTTTAATATCAGAATTCACACCAGAAACAACGTGCATGCCTACTTCTAATCCTTTAGGGGCTAAAATGTAAGCTTTAATACCATCTTCATAATGAAGTAAGGCAATATTTGCTGAACGGTTTGGATCATATTCAATAGTTTTAACAAGAGCAACAACATCATCTTTAGTCCGTTTGAAGTCTACGAGACGGTATTGACGTTTGTGACCGCCGCCTTGATGACGAACTGTAATACGTCCGTTATTATTCCGGCCGGCGTTTTTGCTCAATGGTTGTAGTAACGTTTTTTCTGGCGTTTGCGTTGTAATTTCAGCAAAGTCAGAAGCTGTCATATTACGACGACCGTTTGAGGTTGGTTTGTACTTTTTAATCGCCACGTCTTTTTCCCTCCTACTTATGTTTATTTACTGCTTATTCAGCAGCTTCGAAAATTTGAATTTGTTTTGAATCTTGAGTTAAGGTAACAATTGCTTTACGACGTTTCCGTGTATATCCATCGTATTTACCTTGACGTTTGAATTTAGGTTTCACGTTTAAGATGTTTACTTTTTCAACTTTTACGTCAAAAACTTTTTCAACAGCTTGTTTTACTAATGTTTTATTAGCGCGTGTATCTACTTCAAATGTATATTTTTTGTCGTCCATGATCAGCATTGAAGCTTCAGTGACGATGGGGCGTTTGATGACGTCTAGTAATTCCATTATGCAAGCACCTCCTCTAGTTGAGTAAGAGCAGCTTGAGTAATCAATAATTTATCGGCACTAACAACATCCAATACACTTACATTGTCAAATTCAACGACAGAAACGTTTGGAAGGTTACGAGCAGATAAAGCAGCGAAATCATTTCCGCCTTCTAAGACTACTAAAACTTTAGAATCTACAGCTAAGTTTGTTAAAACTTGTTTGAATTCTTTTGTTTTTGGTGCAGTAAATTGTAATGTGTCTACTGCCACAAATTTTTCATCTAAAACTTTTTGAGATAAAACTGATTTAATAGCTAAGCGACGAACTTTTTTTGGAAGTTTGTAGCTGTAAGAACGAGGGGTTGGTCCGAAGACAATCCCACCACCACGCCATTGTGGGGAGCGAATTGATCCTTGACGTGCCCGACCAGTTCCTTTTTGTCGCCATGGTTTACGTCCACCACCGGAAACTGCTGAGCGATTTTTAACCGCATGCGTTCCTTGGCGTAATGAAGCACGTTGCATGATGATGGCATCATAGACAACATTTTCATTAGGTTCAATACCGAAAATTTCGTCGTTTAACTTAATTTCGCCATTGTTTGTACCGTCTTGTTTAAATAATGCTACGTTAGGCATTCCTTAGTTCCTCCTTCCTGTATGTTTATTTAGCTTTAACAGCTGATTTAATTGTGATAAGAGATTTTTTAGCGCCAGGAATATTTCCTTTAACTAAAATAACATTTTTATCTACGTCTACACGAACGATTTCAAGGTTTTGGATCGTAATACGATCTCCGCCCATCCGACCGGCTAAGTGTTTGTTTTTAAAGACGCGGTTTGGTGCAACTGGACCCATTGACCCAGGACGACGATGGTAACGAGAACCGTGAGCCATTGGCCCGCGAGATTGTCCGTAGCGTTTAATAACACCTTGGAATCCTTTACCTTTCGACTTACCTGTAACATCAACGATGTCGCCAGCAGAAAATACATCTACTTTTACTTCGTCTCCAACAGCGTATTCCGCAAGCTCTACATCTCTGAATTCTTTAATGAAGCGCTTAGGAGCCGTTTTTGCTTTTGCAGCATGACCTTTCGCAGGTTTGTTTGACAAAACTTCACGAAGATCTGAAAAACCTAATTGTACAGCTTCGTAGCCATCGTTTTCTAACGTTTTAACTTGTAATACTACGTTAGGAGTTGCTTGGACTACAGTTACTGGAATTAATTCGCCAGCTTCAGTAAAGATTTGAGTCATTCCTACTTTTTTCCCTAAGATTCCTTTGGTCATGAGTACACCTCCATTTTTCTAATTTTTAAAATTATAATTTGATCTCAATGTTTACACCGGATGGTAAGTCAAGCTTCATTAAAGCGTCAACTGTTTTTGGTGTTGGATTCACAATGTCGATCAAACGTTTGTGAGTCCGCATTTCGAATTGTTCGCGTGAGTCTTTGTATTTATGTGTTGCCCGGATTACAGTGTATAAACTGCGTTCAGTTGGTAATGGAATTGGACCTGAAACACTTGCTCCAGTTCTTTTTGCCGTTTCAACGATTTTTTCCGCACTTTGATCCAAAATACGATGTTCATAAGCCTTCAAACGAATACGAATTTTTTGTTTTGCCATTTTGTTTCCCTCCTCGCCTATTTTTAAAAGTAGACATAGCTCATTGAAAATTTTCCGTCACGCTGGTTCGTGGCAAAGCGCCCGGGCGTGTCGCAACCTCTCAAATCATCGCCGTCTCAGTCTTTTACGACTGGGGTGTTGCTTTTTTTCACAGCACCTTTGTTATTGTACTAAAAATATTGACGCTTGGCAAGAAATATTTTCAAAAAAGATTGCTCTTGTGCGTTTTTTTTGAAAAAAACTTTTGAAAGCCAGCTTAAAAGAAAAAAAACAAAACTTTTTCTGGCAAGAGAAAAAATTTTGTTTTTTTGAAAAATAGTCCTGAATAATTCATAGCCTTAATTTTTTTGAATAGTTATTTAAAAAAAACGGACGTTTCTTTAAACGTTCTCTCTATTTCTAACAAAATTTAATTTTTTGTTCTACTTTTCTTGGCTATTGCTATTAAAGTGAAAGTCAATTCAGTTTTTTGGCAGACTCCACCCCTTTGATTTTTCATCCTTTTTTTCTAAGGTTAGGAAGGATTTATTGGCACCGCCTTAGGCGCCTGAAAATTGCATAGAATTCGTTTTGTTGCACATGATAGCTTGATAATTTAAGGTATATTTTTCTGGCTGTTTGAACAAGTTTTCCAGCAATTTTAAGAAAATGTAAACGAATCGTCTGGATAGTCATTCCTTGGTCTATTTTTTTGAATGCAATCGTTTTTAAAAAATTAACAAGGTTGTAAGCAAGAACGCTTATCATCATTCTCGTATGATTTTCTACAAAACGTGGACTATCTGTCTTGTCAAAAAAGAAACCCGTTTTGGCTTCTTTGATAAAATTTTCCATCGTTCCGCGTTTTTCATAAAGAGAGAAGACAACTTTAGGTGAGACATTTTCGGATAAATTGGTCACAATAAATGCGTGATGAAAGAGAAGTTCACCACTCTCGCGAACCGATCGTATGCAGACACGACGAGGTTTTGACCAAGATTGTGCTTGGTAAAAGGAAGAAAAATAATATACCTCTTGTTCATCCCATTTTTGATTGTCATCGTATTGAACAAATTGTTCTGCCAACTGGCTTAACTTGTTATTATTTTTCAATCGAATGACGTAGTGACTGTTGGTATTCTCGCAAGGTTCATACACCTCTGGTGTTGCAAACCCACTATCACCACGTACGAGTATATCTGTAGTAGGTAATGCTTCAATATAATGAGATAGCAATGGTTCAATGAACGCTTTTATTCCTTTCGAGGTGTATTGATTTCCTGGACGTAGTTCTGCTTTTAAAAAGTCACCAGTTAGTCCATCAAAGGCAACTAGCGGATGATATCCATAGGTTTGATAATGTGCATTGTAATTTGTTTGTTCTTGACGTCCAAATGTATCGGAGTGAGTGGAATCAATGTCAATCACTAATTCGGTGTTATTGCGAATCAAACGTACTTGATCTACCAATGCTTGATTTAACGCTTGCAATTGATGAATATTTTTCTCCATAAAACGATCAAAAAAACGAGAAAGTGAAGATTGAGAGGCTAGTTGCTTCTTACCTAAAATGGCTTGAAATACAGGGTCTTGTCTTAAAATATTCGCTGAAGAATCAGCCGAATAACCACTAATCAATTGCAAGATAAGTTGTTCCAATATTTCCACGTTATCATGTGTATAATAATTGCGCTTGTCCTCTATGTGAAGGAAATGCTTTGCTAGTTTTGAAAATTGAAGAGTATCCATTAACTCCTTCATTAGAACTAACCCTGAATCACTGGATAAGCAGCCACCTGTGTGTGAAATTATCATCGTTGAATTGAATTTCATTTGATTGTCATGTAAACTAGTCATTAGAAGAACTCCTTTCTTTTGGTTGGTTTAAGCACCTTTACCATAACAGAACGGAGTTCTTTTTTCATCACCTAATGGGTGAAAATGAAAAATGAGTGTTTTGATTATTGTTAAGCGATTTGTGAGCATTCGAATAGAATGTATGAATTATTCAGGATAGTTAAGATTTTTTATTTTTTCGGTGGATTTATCAGTTGGGTGGTGATATTTTCAAAGCCGGACTCTTTTAATAGTCGGCTGACTTTATTTTCTTGTGTTGTTGGCATTCTTAGTTCGACTAATGTTTTTTCTTTCCGCAAAACAAGAAGTGATAAAATCGAGAATCCTGCCTGAGCTAAGACGGCGGTAATTTGCGCTAAAACGCCTGGCGTATCTTGACTAATTTCAATCGTGACCATCATTCCCGTTTCAAAATAGCTAGAAATATTTAAAAAGGCATCAAAAATATCATTATTCGTAATCATTCCTACTAGCTGATCCTCTTTTACCACCGGCAAGACGCCGACACTATTTTGCCGCATAGCATAAATACCATCTTCTAGCTGCGCCTCTGGGGAAATTGTTACGAGTTTTTTTATCATAATTTCTTCAGCTGTTGTTTTATTGAGTAAATAATTCACTTCATAAACGGACAAACTAGTCGCGGTTGACGGTAAGGCCTCATTGATAACCCCTTCTGTAATTAAGCCGGCGAGTTTTTGACCATCGACTACTGGCAAACGGTGAAGATTGTTTTCCTTCATTAAATCGAGACAATCAAAAATTTTGGTTTCTTTAGTAACGGTAATTAAGTCGCTACTCATAAAATCTGAAATACTCATTTTTTATCCTCCTAAGTATGCTTTTTTGACAATTTCTGAAGATAATAAATCACTAGCAGCCCCTTCTAAAACGACTCGGCCAGTTTCTAAAACATAGGCGCGGTCAGCAATTTCTAAAGCGCGCTTAGCATTTTGTTCGACTAATAAAATGGTCGTCCCCTGTTTGCGAATGGCTTCAATAATGCGGAAAATTTCTGTAATAAAAAGCGGCGCTAACCCCATGGAAGGTTCGTCTAATAGTAATAAGCGGGGTTTGCTCATTAATGCCCGCCCCATAGCTAGCATTTGTTGTTCACCACCAGATAATGTAGCGGCGTCTTGGTTGATTCGTTCTTTTAAAATTGGAAACCGGGCAAAAATTTCTGTTAGTTCCTGGGCGCTATTTTTTTGCAAAAAACCACCTAACGCTAAATTTTCTTTGACGGTTAATCCCGGGAACACATGACGACCTTCTGGCACTTGGATCAGTCCGTTTTTGACAATTTGGACAGAAGACATTTTACTAAGGTCGCTTCCTTCGTAAGTGATTTTCCCGTTGGCTACTGGTAATAAGCCGGACAAACTTTTTAAAATTGAAGACTTTCCAGCACCATTTGCCCCAATTAAAGTGACGATTTCTCCTTGCTTGACATGAAAACTCACACCTTTAACTGCTTCAATCGCCCCATAATTCAAAGATAAATTTTCAACTTCTAGCATCACACATCCCCTCCTAAGTAGGCGGCAATTACCCGCGGATCATTTTGCACTTCATAAGGGGTGCCATTTTTAATTACGCGGCCATATTCCAAAACACAAACTCTCTGGCAAACGTTCATTACTAGTTTCATATCATGTTCAATTAACACAATCGCGATTTGATATTGATCATGAATTTTTAAAATTAAATCCATCAGCTCTTTTGTTTCACTAGGATTCATTCCGGCCGCCGGTTCATCCAAAAATAAAATTTTAGGCGCGGAGGCCAGCGCTCGAGCAATTTCTAAACGGCGTTGCAAGCCATAAGCTAAACTATTAGCTGGTAAATTCGCGTAGTCTGCTAACTGGAAAAATTCCAGTAGTTGCGCCACTTTTTCTTGTCGTATTTTTTGTTGTTGAGAAAAAAGTGGTAGTCGGAAAATTTCTGATAGTAAGTCGGCATTTTGCTGGTGCAAGGCGACTTCGATATTTTCAGCGACGGTTAATTGATTAAAAAGACGAATATTTTGAAAGGTCCGACCCACGCCAAGATTAGCGATTTGATTGGGTTTAGATTTGGTAATATTTTGCCCATCAAAGACAATAAAACCTTCCGTTGGCGCATAGACGCCGGTGAGTAAATTAAATAAAGTCGTTTTCCCAGCGCCATTAGGTCCAATCAAACCTAAAATTTCTCGCCGCTGAATTTTTAAAGAAACATTAGCTACTGCTTGCAGGCCACCAAAATTTTTCGTTAATTTTTCCACTTCTAATAAACTCATGACCGCACCTTCTTTTTCAGCAATTGGCCTAAAGAAAATTCTTTCTTTCCTAGAAGGCCATTAGGTTTAAAGAGCATCATAATAATTAAAGCTAGCGCATAAATAATCATCCGCAACTGACCAAAGTCTTGTAAAAACATATTTAAAATCCCCAAAACAATCGCCGCTACGATACTTCCAGTAATGCTGCCAATTCCGCCAAAGACGACAATAATTAAAATATCAATGCTCTTGTTAAAGGTGAAATCTTTTGGCGTGATCGTCTGTAAGTAACTGGCATATAACCCACCTGCTAGCGCTGCTGTTATGGCGCCAATCACAAAGGCGGTTAATTTATAGCGGGTCGTATTAATTCCTACCGATTCAGCGGCAATTTCATCTTGGGCAATGGCTTGGACTGTCAGACCAGTCCCTGAATGGATGAAATTGACAATAATTAAGGTACTAGCAATCACCGCCCCATACACCATCGGCCACGTCACTAAATTAGGAATTTGAAAAATGCCGGCTGCCCCATTAGTGACCGTTGGCAAATTAATAATAATGATGCGAATGATTTCTGAAACACCCAAAGTCGCAATCGCTAAATAATCACCTTTCAAACGTAAGGTCGGCCCGCCAACAAGAAAAGCAACCGCCCCAGATAACGTCATCCCAATAATTAGACCAGAAATTAAACCCGTCATATTTTGGTGTTGTTGCAAAAAAAGCGCCGTTCCATACGCACCAATCGCCATAAATCCCGCATGACCCAATGAAAATTGACCAGAAAAACCAATAATCAAATTAAGTCCCACCGCCAAAATAATATTAATCCCAATAAAAACGAAGGTATTTTCAAAAAAAAGATTAAAGAGACCTACCGCTTGTAACATATATAATAGAAGATAACCGCAAAGAAAAAGACCACACCAGTAAAGATTAACGCGGAGATTTTTTTTCATTAGACTTTCTCCTTTCGATTTTTTCCTAATAAACCAGCCGGCTTAACTAACAAAATAACAATCAAAATCAAATAAACCACCGCATCTTTAAACGGCGATAAACTAGTAGCTACTACGCCAGTTTCCAGTAAACCAATTGTCACCCCACCAAGGGCGGCTCCAGGGATAATGCCGATTCCACCAAAAACGGCCGCGACAAAGGCTTTAATCCCCGGCATTGCTCCCATCATGGGATCTACCGAATTATAATATAAACCAATTAACACCCCGGCGGCTCCGGCTAAAGCTGAACCCAAAGCAAAGGTGAAAGAAATGGTCCGATTGACATTAATGCCCATTAATTGTGCGGCTTTTTCATCAACCGAAACAGCTCGCATCGCCCGTCCCATCTTTGTATATTTGACAATCACTTGTAAAGCAATCATTAAGAAAATGGCGGTCAACAAAATCGTCAACTGGATACTCGTCAACTGAACGCCGGCAAAAGCCCATTCTTTTTTCGGTAACACTTCTTGTGGAAATGGTCGCGTGGCGCTGGTGAAAAAATAAATCATAACATTTTGCAATAAATAAGAAATCCCAATGGCAGTAATCAAAACCGTAATTCGTGGAGAATGCCGCAATGGACGATACGCGAGAAATTCGATTAGCATTCCTAATAGAGCACAAAAAATCATTGCCCCAATTAAAGCAATAAAAAAATTCGCTTGCCATTCTTCAATCAAATAAAGCCCGAAAAATGCGCCAATCATGTAGACCTCACCGTGGGCGAAGTTGATTAATTTTATAATGCCGTAAACCATCGTATAGCCTAATGCCAATAAAGCATAAATACTTCCTAAAAATAAACCGTTAAGTACTTGCTGAAGAAACATTTCCAAATCTCTCACCCCTTCTCATCTGGCGAAACTATTTCTGCTGAAGTTTCCACGCCTTCAGTCAGTCCTAAAACGACTACATCTTTTTGCGGATTATGCTGATCATTGACTGACATTTTCCCAGTAACGCCAGAAAAATTTTGCAAATTAGCTAAAGCTTTTTTAATATCTAGCGAGTTAGCCACGCCAGCTTCTTCAATTGCCGCTTTAATCATGTAAAGGGCGTCGTAACTTAAAGCTTGAAAAGCAGAAGGATCGCTACCAAAATTCTGGCGCCATTCAGCCAGAAAGTCAGCCGCTTTTTTAGTAGCTGGAGCTGAAGTTGAAAAATGATTTGAGTAAAAAACATTAGAAACATTTTTTGCCCCAGCAATAGCGATCATCTCTGGATCAGAAAAACCATCTCCGCCTAAAATCGGTTGGGTAATTCCCATCTCCCGCGCCTGTTTAATAATCAATCCGGCCTCCGTGTAATAGCTAGGTACATATAAAGCATCAAAATCTTGACCATTAATTTTTGTTAAAAGGGCTTGGAAATCTTTATCGCCTGCGCTAAAATTTTCTTCCGCCACAATCTCGCCAACAAAATTTTCTTTAAAGGCTTTACTCAATCCCACCGCATAATCGCTAGAATTATCTCCTAAAATAACGACTTTTTGCGCCTGAAGATTTTCAGCGGCAAATTTTGCTAAAATCGTCCCTTGCAAACTATCTTGGAAACAAGAACGAAAAACAAATTCTTGGACTTGTCCATCGCTAAAGGTCAAAGCATCATCGGTAGCCGATGGGGTAATCATCGGTACGCCAGATTTTTTTAAATTAGGAATCGCCGCTTTTGCCCCGCTTGATGTTGCCGGTCCAATAATTGCCACCACTCCAGATCTTGCCAGATTAGCCGTTACGGTAAAAGCCTCAGTAGTTTCTGATTTATTGTCTTTTAAAATCAGCTCCACTTTTTTTCCTAAAATTCCACCGTTCCGATTTATTTCAGCTGCTGCAAATTCTGCGCCTTCTTTTTCTTGATTTCCATAAGCGGCCGCCGCACCAGAAAGTTCGAGATTCAAACCAATTTTTATTGTGTCACCACTGGCTGTATTCCCTTGCGCTTTTTGCGTGTTTTTCGCGGTACATCCACTGAACAATAAAAGAAAAACACTTAGTAAAAATAATTTTTTTAATTTCATCAGCTACCTCCAATTAAAAACTTGTTCTTACTATAGCTAATCTTCACACAAAAGTCAATGAATATTCTGATAATTCTGATTAAAAATCTAAACAGCGAACTTCTTGCTGCATAATAAAAAAACTCAAGACAAAAAAATATTTTCGTCTTGAGTTTCCTAAAAAATATATTTTCTTTTACGAGTCCCAGTTTATTCATTGAAAAACAAAAGCTATTCAAATTGTAAATGATACAGTTCTTGATAAAGACCAGACTCTTGAATTAATTTTTCATGGGTCCCCCTTTGAATGATGTGGCCTTTTTCTAAAACTAAAATTTGATCTGCTTCTCGCACGGTGGATAGGCGATGGGCGATGACTAAAGAAGTCCGGTCGGCTAAAGCAGTCTGAAAAGCCTCCTGAATAAAATGTTCGCTCTCTGAATCTAAGTGGGCTGTCGCCTCGTCTAAAATCACAATCTCAGGAGATTTCAAAAGTAATCGCGCAATAGCTAAACGTTGCCGTTCACCGCCAGATAAACGGTAGCCGCGATCGCCAATAACCGTATCGATTCCGTCAGGCAAAGAGGAAATTAATTCCCAAATATAAGCTTCTTTCAAAGCTTCTTCAATTTCGGCCGTAGTTGCATCGGGTTTGGCATAGCGCAGATTATTTCCAATCGTATCGTGGAACATATGCGCATCTTGACTGACGACTCCGATAGTTTGACGCACCGAATCCAATGTAGCATTTTTTAATGGAAAGTCACCGATTCGAATTTCACCTTTTTGCGGGTCATACATTCGAGTGACTAACTGCGACAAAGTAGATTTTCCCGCACCACTAGGACCAACTAAAGCTGTCATCTGTCCTGGCTGAATGGTAAAGGAGACATCTTTTAAAATCGGATCTTCCGATTCTCGCTCAGCTCCTGGCATCAATTCTAAAGAAGCCAGCGAAACTTCCTTCACTGTAGGGTAACGAAACTGGACATGGTCAAAAATAACACTGGCACCATTCTTTTTTACATAATCGTTTAATGGTTTCGCATCGGGTAATTCTTTTACGCTAGGTTCTAAATCTAAAATTTCAAAGACCCGTTCAAAACTAACCATCGCAGTCAAAACATCGACTTGGACATTGGACAGTGACGTGATCGGTCCGTACAACCGATTTAGATAAGAAGCCAAGGCAACAACGATACCAACTGTTAAGCTCCCTCTAACCGCTAAGACACCGCCTAATCCATAAACAACAGCAACAGCTAACGCACTGACCGTCCCAATGGTGACACGCATCAGTGAACCGGTCAGCGTTTGTTTAATGCTTAAGTCCCGAACTTTACGAATTTGTTCCGAATATTGCTGAGCATCGGCTTCCGGTGTACCGTATGTCTTTGCCAATTGCGCTCCGGCAACATTGAAGCGCTCATTAGACAATTGATTGGATTCTGCTTTTAGGTCATAAGATTCGCGCATGAGCTTTGCTAATTTTGGTCCTACAATTCGTGCCGGGATAATAAAAGCTGGAACGAGTAACAGTGCCACCAGAGTCAGTTGCCATGACATAGAAAACATCGCAATTAAGACAAATGTAACGGATAAAGTATTGCTAAAAACACTAGATAAGGTTTGCGTGAATACTGCTTGGGCACCAGTTACGTCACCATTAATCCGCTGAACCAATGCGCCAGTTTTTGTACGGGAAAAAAATGACAATGACATTTTTTGAATGTGTTCAAATAGTTCACTTTGTAAATCAAAAATAACTCCCTCGCCGATTTTAGAAGACAACCAGCGTTCTCCTAAAGTCAAAAAGGCACTGGCAACGGCTAATCCACCTGCTAATAAAGAAAATTTAACGATGTAAGGAATATCCCCATTCGTAATTCCGGTATCGATAATAGTTTTTAAAATCAAAGGAGTCAATGCGCCGATGCCGGCATTCATCATAATTAAAAAAAGAAAAAGAACTAAAAGCTTTTTGTAAGGAGCAGCATACGTTAATACTCGTTTGGCTGTTCCCTTTTTTAATTTCGTTCCTTTAATGGAGCTGTCTTTTGCAAAGGAACGCATTCCAAAACCACCTTGTGCCATGTAAATTCCTCCCTTCATTTTCAGTATATCATCGTTACAAATAGAAAGCTTTTGAAAGAGGTTTCTCAAATATGAACAACCATTTCGGATCAAAATTTAAACACAAAAAAAGCCGCTGACAATTGTCAGCAGCTTTTTAATCGGTTATAGAATTATTTGCTCACTTCAGCAACGATACCAGAACCAACAGTCCGTCCGCCTTCACGGATTGAGAATGTAGTTCCTTTTTCGATAGCAACTGGGTGGATTAATTCAATAGTCATTCCAACGTTATCGCCAGGCATAACCATTTCAACGCCTTCTGGTAATTCTACAACACCAGTAACGTCTGTTGTACGGAAGTAGAATTGAGGACGGTAGTTAGTGAAGAATGGAGTATGACGTCCACCTTCTTCTTTGGTTAATACATAAACTTCAGCTTGGAATTTAGTATGAGGTGTAATTGTACCTGGTTTAGCTAATACTTGGCCACGTTCGATATCTTCGCGAGCAACCCCACGTAGTAAAGTACCGATGTTATCGCCAGCTTCAGCGTAATCCAACAATTTACGGAACATTTCAACACCAGTAACGATTGTTTTAGAAGTAGCTTCTGCAAGACCAACAACTTCAACTTCATCACCAACGCGCACTTGGCCACGTTCAACACGACCAGTTGCAACTGTTCCACGACCAGTGATAGAAAATACATCTTCGACTGGCATCATGAATGGTTTGTCAATTTCCCGAACTGGAGTTGGAATGTAAGTATCTACAGCTTCCATCAATTCAAGAATTTTTTCTTCGTAAGCAGGATCGCCTTCCAAAGCTTTCAAAGCAGAACCTGCGATGAAAGGAATGTCGTCGCCAGGGAAATCGTATTCAGTTAATAATTCACGAACTTCCATTTCAACTAATTCTAATAATTCTTCGTCATCAACCATATCAACTTTGTTTAAGAAAACAACGATGTAAGGTACACCAACTTGGCGAGACAACAAGATGTGTTCGCGTGTTTGAGGCATTGGGCCATCAGCAGCGGAAACAACTAAGATTGCGCCGTCCATTTGGGCAGCACCAGTGATCATATTTTTAACATAGTCCGCGTGTCCTGGGCAGTCCACGTGAGCATAGTGACGAGTTGCTGTTTCATATTCAACGTGAGAAGTGTTGATTGTGATTCCACGTTCGCGTTCTTCAGGAGCGCCATCGATAGAAGCATAGTCACGAGCTTCAGCTCCACCTTGTTTAGCTAAAACAGTAGTGATTGCTGCTGTTAAAGTTGTTTTACCGTGGTCAACGTGTCCGATTGTACCAACGTTAACGTGTGGTTTCGAACGGTCAAATTTTGCTTTTGCCATTTGAGAAAATTCCTCCTAAAAAGTTTTAATTTTTTTATCTGACGGGAAAACTCCCAATCATCCTTAGTTAAGCGCGGAAAATTCCGCGAAAAAAACCGCAACACCGCTCAAAGGAATATACATTCTATTGGGTGGTGCTGTGGGTGACATTAAGCCTAGTTAGCGTTGCCGCCATTTTTCTTAATGATTTCTTCTTGTACAGATTTTGGTACATCTTCATAATGGTCAAAGGACATGGTGAACACACCGCGACCTTGTGTTGCAGAACGAAGTGTTGTAGCATAACCAAACATTTCTGCTAATGGAATCATTGAACGAACAACTTGTGAATTACCACGAGCTTCAAGTCCTTCAACGCGTCCACGACGAGCAGTAACGTGGCCCATGATATCTCCAAGATATTCATCAGGGAT
Source organism: Enterococcus timonensis (assembly GCF_900104595.1). Classification (GTDB taxonomy): domain Bacteria; phylum Bacillota; class Bacilli; order Lactobacillales; family Enterococcaceae; genus Enterococcus_J; species Enterococcus_J timonensis. The sequence continues at coordinate 152,573 of NZ_FNVY01000002.1, read as the reverse complement.
AACAATTTCTACACCCATAATAGGTTCCAAAATTACTGGATTTGCTTTTTTAGCAGCAGCCCGTAATGCCATAGAAGCGGCCACACGGAAAGCTGTTTCAGATGAATCGACATCATGATAAGATCCGTCATAAAGACGAGCTTTAATATCAACAAGTGGGTAACCTGCTAATACACCATTTTCCATTGAAGCTTTCAAACCAGCTTCAACAGCTGGGATATATTCACGAGGAACAACCCCACCGACGATACCATTTTCAAATTCAAAACCGGCACCTTCTTCGTTTGGTGTAAATTCAATCCAAACGTGTCCGTATTGTCCTTTACCACCAGATTGGCGGACGAATTTACCTTCAGCTTGTGTGGATCCACGGAAAGTTTCACGATAAGAAACTTGTGGTGCACCAACGTTAGCTTCAACTTTAAATTCACGACGCATCCGGTCAACAATAATATCTAAGTGAAGTTCGCCCATCCCAGCAATGATTGTTTCGCCCGTTTCCGAGTTCGTTTCAGCGCGGAAGGTTGGATCTTCTTCAGATAATTTTTGTAAAGCCACACCCATTTTATCTTGGTCTGCTTTTGATTTAGGTTCAATAGCCACTTGGATAACTGGTTCAGGAAATTCCATAGATTCAAGAACTACAGGATTTTTTTCATCAGCTAATGTATCTCCAGTTGTGGTATCTTTCAAACCAACAGCAGCCGCAATATCACCGGCGTAAACTTCAGGAATTTCAGAACGAGAGTTAGCGTGCATTTGCAAGATCCGTCCTACACGTTCGCGTTTGCCTTTAGTAGCATTCAAGACGTATGAACCAGATTGCAAGACACCTGAGTAAACCCGGAAGAAAGTTAGACGACCAACGAAAGGATCGGTCATAACTTTAAAGGCCAAAGCAGAGAATGGTTCAGAATCGTCAGCATGACGGTCTAATTCTTCATCTGTTTTTGGATTTGTTCCTTTAATCGCAGGAATATCAGTTGGTGCTGGTAAGTAATCAATAACAGCGTCCAATAATAATTGAACCCCTTTGTTTTTGAAAGCTGAACCAGCTAAAACAGGATAAAATTCAACTGCTAAAGTTGCACGACGAATGCCGGCTTTTAATTCTTCTTGGGAAATTTCTTCCCCTTCCAAATATTTCATGGTGAGTTCTTCATCAGTTTCAGCAACAGCTTCAACTAATTTGTCACGCCATTCTTTAGCAAGTTCAACATAATCTTCAGGAATTTCGGTTTCTTCGATTTCAGTTCCTAAGTCATTTTTGTACATTTCAGCTTTCATGGTCACAAGATCGATAATTCCAGTGAAATCATCTTCTGCGCCAATTGGCAATTGAATTGGATGAGCATTTGCTTGCAGACGATCATGCAAAGTCCGAACGGAGTACAAGAAGTCAGCACCGATTTTGTCCATTTTATTGGCAAAAACGATCCGAGGTACACCATAAGTTGTTGCTTGGCGCCATACAGTTTCCGTTTGTGGTTCAACACCGGATTGGGCATCTAACACAGTAACGGCACCATCTAAAACCCGCAAAGAACGTTCAACTTCAACAGTGAAGTCTACGTGTCCTGGGGTGTCGATGATATTTACACGGTAACCTTTCCATTGGGCGGTGGTAGCAGCAGAAGTGATTGTAATACCACGTTCTTGCTCTTGTTCCATCCAGTCCATTTGGGAAGCTCCTTCATGGGTTTCACCAATTTTGTGGATTTTACCAGTGTAATATAAAACACGTTCAGTTGTAGTAGTTTTACCGGCATCGATATGAGCCATGATTCCGATATTACGAGTTTTTTCTAGCGAAAATTCTCTAGGCATGGTAGGCGTTACTCCTCTCTTTATTAAAGTTATTGTTGCATTGACAAAAGAGAAAGGATCTTACCAACGATAATGAGCAAAAGCGCGGTTGGCTTCAGCCATTTTATGAGTGTCTTCACGTTTTTTAACAGAAGCACCTGTATTGTTAGCGGCATCCATAATTTCTTTGGCAAGGCGTTCTTCCATAGTATGTTCCCCACGCAAACGAGCGTAGTTTACTAACCAACGAAGAGCCAATGTTGTCCGACGTTCAGGGCGAACTTCAACGGGTACTTGATAGTTAGAACCCCCAACACGGCGAGCTTTTACTTCAAGGACGGGCATAATATTTTTCATAGCTTGTTCAAAAACTTCCAAAGGATCATTGCCAGAAGTTTCTTTGATTGTTGCAAAAGCATCATAAATAATGCTAGAAGCAACTCCCCGTTTACCATCAACCATTACCCGGTTGATCAAACGAGTGACTAATTTTGAGTTATACATTGGATCGGGCAAAACATCGCGTTTTGTCACTGGACCTTTTCGAGGCATCCGTAACTCCTCCTTTACAAAAATTTATTTCGGTAGTTGTTTATGTTACTTATTTCTTAGGACGTTTGGTACCGTATTTAGAGCGAGATTGTTTCCGATCGTTAACGCCGGCTGTATCTAACGCACCACGAACAATATGGTAACGAACCCCTGGCAAGTCTTTAACCCGACCGCCACGAATTAAGACAACACTGTGTTCTTGAAGATTATGGCCAATACCTGGGATATAAGCTGTAACTTCAATTAAGTTAGACAAACGTACACGAGCATATTTCCGCAAAGCTGAGTTAGGTTTCTTCGGTGTCATAGTTCCGACACGAGTAGCCACCCCACGTTTTTGAGGAGCATTCAAGTCTGTTTGTGCTTTTTTAAAGCTGTTGTATCCTTTGTTCAAGGCAGGTGAACCAGATTTGGTTACCTTTGATTTACGAGGTTTACGTACTAATTGATTAATTGTAGGCATTCCTTGTTTCCTCCTTCCTAAAATTACTGCTAGTTCCACACATCCAGGTGGTTCTTTTTTTATCAAAAAAGAAAAAAACTTTTTCTTGTGACTAATAATAATATCAATTCACACAAAAAGACCTGTCAGTAAAGCACCTTTTGTAGATTATCATGGATTGACTCCACTTGTCAAATCTTTTTAGGATTTTTTTTGATAAAATTTTAGGTGTTTCCCTTGAAGAGGAGGGATTTTAGTTAGTAGAGATGACGCTTGTGAGGATTCATTGGGAAATGGCGGAAAATATCCGACAAAAAATATACCTGAATAATTCATACATTCTATTCGAATGCTCACAAATCGCTTAACAATAATCAAAACACTCATTTTTCATTTTCACCCATTAGGTGATGAAAAAAGAACTCCGTTCTGTTATGGTAAAGGTGCTTAAACCAACCAAAAGAAAGGAGTTCTTCTAATGACTAGTTTACATGACAATCAAATGAAATTCAATTCAACGATGATAATTTCACACACAGGTGGCTGCTTATCCAGTGATTCAGGGTTAGTTCTAATGAAGGAGTTAATGGATACTCTTCAATTTTCAAAACTAGCAAAGCATTTCCTTCACATAGAGGACAAGCGCAATTATTATACACATGATAACGTGGAAATATTGGAACAACTTATCTTGCAATTGATTAGTGGTTATTCGGCTGATTCTTCAGCGAATATTTTAAGACAAGACCCTGTATTTCAAGCCATTTTAGGTAAGAAGCAACTAGCCTCTCAATCTTCACTTTCTCGTTTTTTTGATCGTTTTATGGAGAAAAATATTCATCAATTGCAAGCGTTAAATCAAGCATTGGTAGATCAAGTACGTTTGATTCGCAATAACACCGAATTAGTGATTGACATTGATTCCACTCACTCCGATACATTTGGACGTCAAGAACAAACAAATTACAATGCACATTATCAAACCTATGGATATCATCCGCTAGTTGCCTTTGATGGACTAACTGGTGACTTTTTAAAAGCAGAACTACGTCCAGGAAATCAATACACCTCGAAAGGAATAAAAGCGTTCATTGAACCATTGCTATCTCATTATATTGAAGCATTACCTACTACAGATATACTCGTACGTGGTGATAGTGGGTTTGCAACACCAGAGGTGTATGAACCTTGCGAGAATACCAACAGTCACTACGTCATTCGATTGAAAAATAATAACAAGTTAAGCCAGTTGGCAGAACAATTTGTTCAATACGATGACAATCAAAAATGGGATGAACAAGAGGTATATTATTTTTCTTCCTTTTACCAAGCACAATCTTGGTCAAAACCTCGTCGTGTCTGCATACGATCGGTTCGCGAGAGTGGTGAACTTCTCTTTCATCACGCATTTATTGTGACCAATTTATCCGAAAATGTCTCACCTAAAGTTGTCTTCTCTCTTTATGAAAAACGCGGAACGATGGAAAATTTTATCAAAGAAGCCAAAACGGGTTTCTTTTTTGACAAGACAGATAGTCCACGTTTTGTAGAAAATCATACGAGAATGATGATAAGCGTTCTTGCTTACAACCTTGTTAATTTTTTAAAAACGATTGCATTCAAAAAAATAGACCAAGGAATGACTATCCAGACGATTCGTTTACATTTTCTTAAAATTGCTGGAAAACTTGTTCAAACAGCCAGAAAAATATACCTTAAATTATCAAGCTATCATGTGCAACAAAACGAATTCTATGCAATTTTCAGGCGCCTAAGGCGGTGCCAATAAATCCTTCCTAACCTTAGAAAAAAAGGATGAAAAATCAAAGGGGTGGAGTCTGCCAAAAAACTGAATTGACTTTCACTTTAATAGCAATAGCCAAGAAAAGTAGAACAAAAAATTAAATTTTGTTAGAAATAGAGAGAACGTTTAAAGAAACGTCCGTTTTTTTTAAATAACTATTCAAAAAAATTAAGGCTATGAATTATTCAGGAATATAATTACTTGTTGATTTTTTTAATATTTTTTACCTTCGTTATCTATCTTTTTGCAAGGATTTTCGCTATAATGCCTAGAGTTATGCGAAATTTTTCTAAAAGGAGCGATAGATTTTTGGCAAATTTAAAACAGATGGTGGGCATTAAAGCCGCCGAATATGTAAATGATGGCATGATTGTAGGTCTTGGCACAGGATCGACCGCGTGGTATTTAGTAGAAGAAATCGGCCGGCGCGTCGCTGAAGAAGGCTTGAAAATTACCGGCGTGACAACTTCTAAAGAAACTGCCGCTCACGCAGAGCAATTAAATATTCCTTTGAAAAGTATCGATGAAGTGCCTTTTGTAGATGTGACCATTGACGGCGCTGATGAAATCTCCGCTGATTTTCAAGGGATTAAAGGTGGCGGTGCGGCCTTACTTTTTGAAAAAATTGTGGCGACTTATTCTAAAAAAGTCATTTGGATTGTGGACTCCTCCAAAATGGTGGAACATTTAGGGAAATTCCCCTTACCTGTTGAGGTGATTCCTTACGGCTCGGTGCAACTGAAAAATCATTTGGAAACATTAGACTTGGCGCCCGTCTTGCGGGTCGATGACCAAGGAGAAATTGTAAAAACCGATTCAAATAATTATATTTTAGATTTGCATGTTGAAAAAATTATGGACCCAGAAAAATTAGCCGCCACTTTAAGTCCTTTAGCAGGTGTGGTGGAGCACGGTTTATTTTTAAACAAGGTCAACACCGTGATCGTCGGTTACCCAGAAGGCCCGAAAGTCATGGAAGTACGATAACAAAGGTTGTCGAAGGCACGTTTATCAACAAATATCATTGTAACTTGGAGGAATTGAAATGTTTTCACCGGAAGAAATTATGGAAATCAGTATTAATAGTGGTGTTAAAAAAGTGAAAAAGCCTTTGCTGACAAAAGTTTTGTTAGGTTTTGTAGGTGGCGCGATGATTGGTTTGGGATATATGGCTTATTTGCGAGTGATTGCCAGTGTCGCTGAACAATTAGGAAGTTTGGCAAGTTTGATTGGCGCGGCGATTTTTCCGATTGGATTAATTGTTATTTTATTAGGTGGTGGCGAGTTGATCACCGGCAATATGATGGCCGTGTCCATCGCTTGGTTTGATAAAAAAGTAAAAACTAGTGAACTTTTGAAAAATTGGCTCGTGATTACTCTAGCGAATTTGGTTGGCGGATTTTTTGTCGCTTATGTTTTTGGACATTTGACTGGGTTAACGACTAGCGGAGTTTATTTGGAAGAATTAAATAGTATTGTTCAAACGAAAATCGATGCCACGATGTTGCAAAAATTTTTATCAGGTATTGGTTGTAACTGGTTTGTTGGTTTATCTTTGTGGCTTTGTTATGGGGCTAAGGATGCCGCTGGGAAAATTTTGGCGATTTGGTTTCCTGTGATGACTTTTGTTGCCATTGGTTTTCAACATAGTGTGGCTAATGCCTTTATGATTCCAGCTGCTATTTTTGAAGGACTAGTTACTTGGGGTGATTTCTGGGCCAACTTCTTACCTGTTTATGCTGGAAATATTCTTGGTGGAGCTGGGTTGGTGTCGGCGATTTATTATTTCAGCTATCACCACAAACACTAAAAGGAGACACTATGAACGTTGGATACGCACGGCACAATATGGCACAAACACTCGAGCAACAATTTTTAGCCTTGGAAACATTTGGCGTGGAAAAAATAATTACTGCCAACAATGAGAAGATGCAATTAAATGCGCTCCTAGCTGAAATGAATCCTGACGACTGCTTAGTGGTGAGTCACCTTTCTTCACTTGGTCATTCGACCCGACAATTAGCGAGTTTTACCGAGCAGCTGCAGCATCAACGGCTTCATTTTATTTCCTTGGCTGAAGCAATTGATACTCGCAACGTTCACGGCGAAATTTATTTGCAAATGATGCAAGCTTTATCGCTAATGGAATGTGATTTAATTAAGGAGCGGACCATTCACGGCTTGGACGAAGCGCGCAAACGAGGTAAAGTTGGCGGCCGGCCAAAGATTGATCCCAAAATCGTCAAAAAAATTCGTCAGCTACATTTTGAAAAAAAAGAAACGATTCAATTTATCGCCAATAAATGCCATGTTTCAGTTGGCACGTGTTACAAATATATTAATTTAAGCGATGAGGCTGTGGCGCAATTGTTAGGGTAGGCCAACAGGTCGCCGGTAAATTTCTAAAATTTTTGAAAATTTTCCTAAGCCTTGAATAAAACAGGTAATTCAGTGTAAAATAAAGAGTAAATAAATTTTTTCAAAGGAGCGTACACGATGTTAAAATTAGTTTTTGTCCGTCACGGCTTAAGTGAATGGAATGCATTGAATCAATTTACCGGTTGGGTAGATGTTGATTTGTCCGAAACTGGGGTCAAAGAAGCAAAAGAAGCTGGCCAAAAAATTAAAGCCGCTGGATTTGAATTTGACGTAGCTTACACGTCTGTTTTAAAACGCGCCATCAAAACATGTAACTATATTTTAGAAGAATCTGATCAATTATGGGTACCACAAATTAAATCTTGGCGCTTAAACGAACGCCACTATGGTGCGTTGCAAGGTTTGAACAAACAAGAAACTGCTGATCAATATGGCGCTGACCAAGTACAATTATGGCGTCGTTCATACGACACATTGCCTCCATTATTGGAAGCATCTGATCCAAAATCAGCAGCTAAAGATCGTCGTTACGCACATTTAGACCAACGCACGATTCCTGGCGGTGAAAACCTTAAAGTAACTTTGGAACGGGCTTTACCATTTTGGGAAGACCAAATTGCCCCAGCCTTACTTGATGGCCAAACTGTTTTAGTAGCCGCACACGGCAACTCACTACGGGCTTTAGCAAAACATATCGAAAACATTTCTGATGACGATATCATGGCATTAGAAATTCCAACTGGTCAACCTTTAGTTTACGAACTAAACGACGACCTTTCCATGAGCAAAAAATATTACCTTTAAAAATTAGGATGTCGAAACGCCGATTTGCGCTGTAGAAATTTAGGAAAATGGTGTAAGTCAGCTTGCTGACTGAAGGCATTTTGTCTAATTTCCTAAGCGCAGGCGTTGAGACACCGTTCATTAGGATGTCGAAGGAACGAATAATGCCGTAGAAAATTAGGAAAACTGTGGACGAATTGAAAATTCGCCGGAAGTTTTATCTATTTTCCTAGGCGTTGTTCCTGAGATACCGTTTAAAAGGTTATAAAAAAAGTGGTAGCTCTGTAGAAAAATAGCAAGGCGACAAATGAGTGCTTGCACTCAGAAGGCAACTTGTCTTTTTTCCTAAGAGCTGCTTTTTTTATACCGTCAATCAGGTTGTCAAAAAAGCGAGCAGATTTCTGCTCGCTTTTTCTTTGTATTTTTTTTACCACAAAAATAAATTTTTCTCTTCTAGACGCAATAAAGCTTCGATGTAAAAATAATCTCCGTAAACAATTGATACGTGGCTTTCTTCTGGGTTATGATAGGACTGACTGGAGTTTTGAACTAGTCCGTCACGTGTCGGATCTAGATCTAACCAATGTTCTGTCGTGGCTTTAATAATTTTTTCAGCCGCCGACTGGTATAAATTTTTCTCATCATCTAAGACGAGTTCTGTTAATTCCAACATGCCGCAAGCCGCGCAGCATCCTGCTGATGCATCGTATTTTGGCGTTTCATAAGGTGCTTTAAAATCCACCAACGTTAAATAATCCGTTTGGCTAACGTTGGCGATAAAATAATTGGCAATTTTTTTAGCTGCCTCTAAAAACCGAATTTCTTTTGTGTGATGATAACTCAAGGCAAACCCATAAAGGGCCCACGCTTGCCCGCGGCTCCAAGCAGAATGACTGTCGTATCCTTGGCCACCTAATAATTGAATAAATTCACCTGTTTCAGGATCGAACTCGCCGATGTGCCCTACTGAAACATCTGGACGGACGAAATATTTTAATAAAGTATCGGCGTGGGCTTGAGCGATTTGTTTGAAACGAGGATTTCCCGTTTCCTCACTTGCCCAATATAACAGCGGAATATTCATCATGGAATCGATAATCGACCAGCCGGGCTGATGGTTCCAAGCTTGAATAAATTCTCCTGCCAAATTAAAACGCCCCGCCAACAAATTAGCTGCTTTTAATCCGCGGATTTTTGATTGTTCCTTACCAGTCACTCGGTAATTGGCCACCGCCGTGTGCAGCCAGACAAAACCCATATCATGATCTAGTCCGGTAAATTTATCTAGCGCTTCGTCAAGTTGAATTTCATTTTTTTCGGCACTTTCTCTAAAAATTTCTTCACCAGTGGCATGATACATTTGCCACATCATGCCAGGGAAAAACCCATTAGTCCACCAAAAAATATTATTTTCCACTTTGTCGTCATATTTCCCGTTAGTAGCCACATAAGGCATTTTACCAAATTGGCGAATCGCCTCTTCTGCTAATTTATGGATGATTTCTTCTTGCATAATTTCCTCGCTAACTTGCTTTATTAATTTTTTTGTTCCAGCGTTACTGATTGATCGCCTGCAGTAATGGTTAATTTTTTGCCCCGCCAATCAATGGTTGGCACACTTGTAGCTTCACCAATCGTTGCTAAATGCGCAGAAATCAACACGTGCCGCCCCACTGGCAAATTGGTGGTAGCCGCCATGTATAGCGCATGAGGGAAAATTAAATTACTATTTGGTTCAGAAAAAATAGTTTGAATTTCTTCATAGCCAAAAATATTTGCCGCAGCCGTTGTTCCTACCTCACTAGTGAAACTTTTTTCATCCAGCAATTCGGAAATCTCGTAATCATTATCATGACCATTGAACGTCCGATTAGAAAATCCGCCATCAGCTACCTTCAGCGCCCGAGCAGTATTGATTTCATGAACCCGAACATGCCACGTGCCAAAGGGAACTACTGTCGTTGTAATTTCCACTCCTGGTAACGGCGACCAAGTTTGCTTAGTAAATTCTGGCGTCACTTCGTAAGTTGAAGGCAATTCTTTGGAAAAATAATATTCGGTCCCTGCTTCAGCTACTGCCAAACTATTATCAAATGCCCCTTGTTCTAACCCCCGCGGACCTTTGCCAACACTAAAGGAAAATCTTGAAGAATAAACCAGTTTGCCATATTTTTCAGCAGCATGAATTTGCGGTGAGTTTTGATTCACGGGAAATAGTTGGACATTTTCTCCTGCTTGATTGGTTATCAGCATATTAGCGGCCGGCAAAAAATATTTTTCTTGGCGTTTCGGACGCATCGCCGTCACTTTCCAAAACGGATGATCTTCCGGCACAGCTAAAATCAAAAAGCTCTTAAACGCCCAGTAAGGAGAACCCGGCGAATTGTATTGCTCCGCCATATAAAAATCTTCGTAGCCATAACCAATCGACAAAATGCCGTCATTTTTTTGAATCGGCAACGTCGACCAGTAAGAAAAATGTTGCAACAAGAGATATTTAATTTGCTCCAACGGCAACACTTCCACATCGCAAAATACACAAGCTGACCAAAAAGCACCTTGAGCAAAACGATACGTCAAACTCCGCCCGAACGCTACAGCTGAACCGTCATTATCAAACCAGTAAACAAAACTTTTCGCAAATTCTTTAGCCCGCGCAGTGAATAGTTGGGCATGTTTCGGATCTTCTTGTTTCATATAATGTGCATATAAAAGGCCGTAATAATGAAATGCCCACGGAATATAATAATCTTGTTGATGCTCTGAACCATCAAAATACCAACCGTCTTTTTGATATTGACTATCGATTTGCGCCAAATCTTTTTCCAACCAATCTTGGGAGTATGGTTGTTTTAATTTTTGGAAAGTCACATTGACTAAAATGCGGAAAAAGCGCCAGTTATTGCCATGAACACCGACTGAATTTACTTGATTCAACCAATTGTAGAGATTTTTTTGTTGATCTGGATTTAACGTATCCCAAAAAATCTTTTTTGTCTCAATTAAAGTAACCGAAAGAGCCGCCATTTCAACAATTAGCTGATCAAAATCATGAACCTCACCCCAATACGCAGGATTTTCCGGATCCGTCGAGGCAATAATCGCCTTTTTAAAATAATCAAAATCCTTCAAATCAAAGCTGCCGTTACCCGCCATGGGACCTGCCGCCCACAATAAACGCAAAAACCCTTCGATCTGCGCCTGATCATCTGAATAATGAGTGGCACTAGTCCCTAACTCCAACCGTCCATTTTTTTCTTGCCGATATTTTTTGGTAGGATCAAATAATTGATGAAAATAGCTCAGTAAATCTTCTTTTGTTTGGATAATCATTTTTGCAACTCCTAGAGGTTTATTTGAAACTCGACTTCATTTTACCACAAACTGTAAGCGTTGACTGAAAAACAAAGAAAAGCCGCCAGATTTTCTTCTGGCGGCTTTTTTTTAATCTAAAATTGTTTCCAATCCGACTTCCATCATATCGGAGAAAGTCGTTTGGCGTTCTTCAGCGGTGGTTTCTTCGCCGGTAATCATGTGATCAGAGACTGTCATGATTGCTAGAGTTTGTACGTCGTATTTGGCACCTAAATAATAAAGCGCAGCGGCTTCCATTTCGACACCTAACACGCCGTATTCAGCCAAGCGGAAAGTTTCTTTCAGATCATCTTTGTAAAAAGTATCTTCTGACAAAATATTTCCCACGTGGGTGGTGAAACCTTTTTCTTTAGCAAATTGATAAGATTTCAACAATAAATCAAAGTCAGCAATCGGTGGAAAATGGAATGTTGGTGCAAAATTTTTCTCCACCATAGATGAACTAGTCGCTGCTCCTTGAGCAATAATTAAATCCCGCACGTGAACATGTTTTGATAAGGCGCCACATGTTCCCACGCGCACTAATTTTTTCACGCCATAACTTTGAATTAACTCAGTGGCATAAATTGTTGCACTAGGCATGCCCATGCCTGTTCCTTGCACACTGACTTTTTGGCCTTTATAAGTACCCGTGTAGCCCAACATGCCGCGAACTTCGTTATAGCAAACAGCATCTTCTAAAAAAGTTTCGGCAATATATTTCGCCCGCAACGGATCTCCCGGCAGTAAAATTTTATCGGCGATTTCGCCTGGCTTAGCGCCAATATGGACACTCATTCAATTTCTCCTTTATTTCGTGACAAAAATTTGTCAGATTTTATAATTTTTCCAAAACAGCTTTCACAAATGTTTTAAAACTTTCTTTGACGCGTTCAGTAGTTTCCACTACTTCGGCATGATTCAAACTACTTTGCATGCCGGCAGCCAAATTAGTAATACAAGAAATCCCCAATACTTTCATGCCGGAATGAACCGCCACAATCACTTCAGGGACCGTAGACATTCCGACTGCATCCGCGCCAAGAATTCGCGCCATCCGCACTTCAGCTGGCGTTTCGTAAGTTGGACCAGAAAAGCCCATATAAACGCCATCTTTTAAATCTAAAGATATTTTCTCCGCCACAACGTGAGCAATATCGCGATATTCTTTCGTATAAGCATCACTCATATCAGGAAAACGTGGACCAAATGCTTCAATATTTTCACCAATTAAAGGATTCGTTCCGGTGAAATTAATTTGATCATCGATCAACATTAAATCTCCTGGCACAAAGTTTTCATTTACGCCGCCGCATGCATTCGTCACCACGATGGAATGGGCGCCTAAAGCTTTCATCACCCGCACTGGATATGTGACAACTTCCATGCTATTGCCTTCATAAAAATGAAAGCGACCTTGCAAAGCTAAAACTTTTTTGCCACTTAAAGTACCGTATACCAACATACCCGCGTGTCCTACAACTGTTGAAACGGGGAAATACGGAATTTCATGATAAGGAATTTTTACGGCATCTTGAATTTCATCTGCCAATTCTCCGAGACCTGATCCTAAAATCAAACCAAATTCGACTTCACCAATTCCTTGAGCCACTAAATATTGTTTTGTTGCTTGGATTTTTTCTAGTAACGACATAATATCCTCCGGCAAATTATTTTAGATCATTATTTTAAATCTTTTAAGAAACTAACGCCATTTTCTGTTTGCGCCACGCCGAAGTTTTCCGCAATCGTTGCTGAAATATCTGCGTAATGACCTTGGGCAAGGGCGCCGTGGTCTTTCATATTTTTGCTATACACTAATAGTGGCACAAATTCTCTTGTGTGATCTGTTCCAGGGAAAGTTGGGTCGTTGCCGTGATCGGCGGTAATCATTAAAAGATCGTCGTCTTCCATAGCTGCTAAAATTTCAGGCATCCGCGCATCAAACTCATCAATGGCTTGACCGTAACCAACTACATCGCGGCGATGGCCAAATTTAGCATCAAAGTCCACTAAGTTAGTAAAACTAATTCCCGTAAAATCTTTATCCATCACTTTTAACAATTGATCCACGCCATCCATATTGCTCTTAGTACGGACAGAATCTGTTATTCCTTGACCATTGAAAATATCATTGATTTTACCAACAGCAATCACATCTTTGCCGTCTTCTTTTAAATAATCTAAAACTGTTTTACCAAATGGATCCAACGCATAATCATGACGATTACTTGTCCGTTCAAAATGACCAGGTGTGCCCACATAAGGACGAGCAATAATCCGGCCAATCATATAAGGTTCATCTTTAGTAATGTCGCGCACATATTGGCAAATCCGATACAATTCTTCTAGCGGAATAATATCTTCGTGTGCGGCAATTTGTAAGACGGGGTCGGCTGACGTATAAACAATTAAGTCACCTGTTTCCATTTGATGTTGTCCATAATCGTTAATTACTTCAGTTCCAGAATAGGGTTTGTTACAAACAATTCCGCGGCCAGAAAATTTGCGGATTTTTTCTAATAATTCTTCAGGGAAACCATCAGGGAAAACGCGGAAAGGTTTATCGATATTAAGGCCCATAATTTCCCAGTGACCGGTCATTGTATCTTTACCAACAGAAATTTCTTCTAATTTAGTCGCGTAGCCAAGATGATCTTTGACATCTTTAACGCCTTTTAACGGGCGAATGCTCCCGTAACCTAAATTTTCCAAATTAGGAATATGAAGTCCGGCAACTTCAGCAATATGTCCTAAAGTGTCGCTTCCCACATCGCCAAATTTCGCAGCATCAGGCGCTTCGCCAATTCCGACTGAATCCATAACAATTAAGTGTACACGTTTAAACATTTTAATTTCCCTCTTTCTTTATTTTTTTCTCTTTAAAGATAGCACAGAGCTTGCCATTTTAAAAAAATAAAAGAGCAGACTACGGCCGTTGTTCCCGTAGTCCCCCCCTTTTTTAACAATTATTTAGATTTGATATAATTTTGACCATTGGCTTTCGGACCTGATGCCTTGCCTAAGAAGAGGACAAGAACGATGATCGTCAATAAATACGGTGTAATCTGCAAATAGACAGAAGGAATTTTGGAAATCACTGGCAATTGAGCCCCAATAATACTTAAGCTCTGCGCAAAGCCGAAGAAAAAAGCTCCACCCATTGCACCTAATGGATTCCATTTTCCAAAAATCATAGCGGCCATGGCGATAAATCCTTGGCCAGCGATAGTTCCAACTGCAAAATTCCCGGTAATTGTTTGGGCAAAAATAGCTCCACCAATTCCTCCTAAAAATCCCGAAGTTAAAACGCCAGCATATTTTATTCCATAAACATTAATCCCTAACGTATCAGCAGCTTGTGGATTTTCTCCCACCGCCCGCAATCGTAAACCTAAGCGAGTTTTAAAAATTAAAAACCAAGCTAAAAACGCCACTAAAATTGCAATATAAGCAGGCAAATAAGTATTTTTGAAAAAGATTTCGCCTAATACAGGAATTTTACTTAATCCAGGAATGGTGAAGTAACCAAGATTCCCTTTAATATTATCAGTTTGTCCTTTTTGATAAATCACTTTAACTAAGAAAACTGCTAAAGCCGGTGCCATTAAATTAATGACTGTTCCGCTAATAATATGGTCAGCTCGCAGATTAATAGTTGCTAAAGCGTGAATAGCTGAAAAAATTAGTCCTACTAGACCTCCAACTAAAATACCAATCCATGGTGTCCAAGAACCAAATTGTTCAAAAAAAGTAAGGTTGAAAACAACCGAACTAAAAGCTCCCATTACCATAATTCCTTCAAGACCAACATTAACTACACCACTACGTTCAGAAAAAGTCCCTCCAAGCGCTGTAAAAACCAGCGGCGTCGAATAAACTAAAGACGAAGTAATAATTAAATGAATCATTTGAATAGCGCTCATTAAATGGCTCCTCCTTCCTGGTTATGCTTGTCGTCTGTTTTGGTTTCAATTTCTTGAACAACTTGAACTTCTTTTTTACTTCTAGCTGTTTTTGCCAATCCTAGACGAATTAAGTAATTAGCTCCTACAAAGAAAATAATTGATGCAATTACTACGCTAACAATTTCATAAGGAACTTGAGCGGCTGTTTGCATCCCTAAGCCACCAATTTTTAGTACACTAAAGAGTAACGCCGACAACAAAATACCAAAAGAGCTACCTGATCCCAATAACGAAACGGCCATTCCGTCAAATCCAATTGACAGAGAAGCGGTCTGTACAAAGAAATTTTGATACGTTCCTAAACCTTCTACCACACCACCAAGTCCAGCCAACGCTCCTGAGATGACCATCGACATAACGATGGTCTTTTTGCTACTCATTCCGGCGTACTCTGAAGCAAAAGGATTTAAACCAACGGAACGAATTTCAAAACCTAATGTAGTTTTTTTCAATAGAAACCAGACAAAAACCAATGCAATAATTGCTAAAAATAGACCACCATTCACTCTTGATCCACCAAATAATTCGGTTAGCCAAGGAATTCGTAAGCTAGCATTTGGAGAAATTGAATTGGTTGAATCCAATGAAACCCGGAAACTTTCAGGCATAACCACTTGCATCAGGTAAGTTGATGAATATAAAAAGACATAGTTTAGCATTATTGTTACGATTACTTCACTCGTCCCAAAATAAGCGCGTAAAAAACCAGGAATTGCGGCCGCGGCTGCACCAGCTAGTCCACCAACGATAATGCACAAAGGAACTAACAACAGGCGAGGCATGTCAGGAAAAGCTAACGCCATCCAAACACTTGCTACCCAGCCAGCTAAAGCCTGACCAGCTAACCCAATATTAAAAAAACCAGCGGCACTTGCTACCGAAAAACCCAGAGCAGTAAAAATTAAAGGTGTCGCTTGCCGCAAGGTTTCGCCAATAGTTCGATTTGTTGAAAGAGAACCTTTAAGCATTGAAGAGTAGCCCAAAATTGGATTATATCCAAAAGCCAACATAATAACAGCACCTAATAAAAGTCCCAAAACCACCGATAAAATAGGGACAGCTAAGTTTCTAATTTTTTCACTTTTCAAATTCATCTTAAAGGGCCCCCTCTTTTTGTTTCAATTCTGCTTGTGCTTCAGCCAAAGAGGATCCGACCATTAATAAGCCTAATTCACGTTCTGAAGTTTCTTCTGGCCGAACGACGCCAACAATTTGGCCTTGATGAATAACTGCAATTCGATCTGAAACATTCATAATTTCATCAAGCTCAAAGCTCACTAGTAAAACAGCCTTAAAATGATCCCGAGCTTCAATTAATCGTTTATGAATATATTCAATGGCACCTACATCAAGACCCCGGGTTGGTTGAGCCACAATTACGACATCAGTATCTCGATTCAACTCACGAGCGATGATTGCTTTTTGTTGATTCCCACCAGATAATGACTTAGCTGGTACCAACTCGCTAGTAGTTCGAACATCAAATTCTTCAATCAAATCGCGGGCATGCCGATTTATTTCACGATAACTGAGAATTCCACGGTTGCTCAAAGGTTTTTGATAATAAGTTTGTAAAGCAATATTTTCTGCTAAGCTCATTTCTAAGACAAGACCATACTTATGTCGATCTTCTGGCACATGACTAACACCAGTTTCAGTAATCTTTCTCGGATGAGCATTAGTGACGTCCTCACCTTTGACAAAGACCTTTCCACTTTCTACTTTACGTAAACCAGTTAAAGCTTGAATTAATTCCGTTTGACCATTGCCATCAATCCCAGCAATTCCTAACACCTCACCAGCATGTACTTCAAGACTGAGATTTTTAACTGCTTCCAGTCCTCGAGAATCTTTAACTATTAGATTTTCAACCTTCAGCACCGCTTCTTGAGGAACGATACTTTTTTTATCAGTTCTAAACGAAACAGAACGACCAACCATCATATCAGCTAATTCTTGCGAAGAAACGTCCTCTACTTTTACAGTATCAATACTTTTCCCGCGACGAATAACCGTACAGCGGTCGGCTACTTTTTTTATTTCATTGAGTTTATGAGTAATTAGGATAATTGATTTTCCTTCACTAATTAATCCTTTCATAATTTCCATTAATTCATCTATTTCTTGCGGTGTTAACACTGCAGTTGGCTCATCGAATATTAAAATATCTGCGCCTCGATACAATGTTTTTAAAATTTCTACCCGTTGTTGCATCCCGACTGAAATATCACTAATTTTGGCATGTGCATTGACTTCAAGACCATAACGCTTCGATAGTTCTTCAATTTCTTTTTCAGCTTCTTCTTTATTTAAAACGCCGCCTCTAGTTGGTTCGC
Source organism: Enterococcus timonensis (assembly GCF_900104595.1). Lineage (GTDB taxonomy): Bacteria > Bacillota > Bacilli > Lactobacillales > Enterococcaceae > Enterococcus_J > Enterococcus_J timonensis. The sequence goes on along the minus strand of NZ_FNVY01000002.1, from coordinate 135,149 downwards.
TCCCTAAAATAATATTTTCAATAACATTGAACGCATCTACCAACATAAAATGTTGATGGACCATTCCGATTCCTAATTTATTTGCCACAGTAGGATTTGATATTTCTACTTTTTGGCCATTCATAAAAATATCACCAGCGGTTGGCTGCAAAAGTCCAGACAAGATATTCATTAAAGTCGATTTCCCGGCTCCATTTTCTCCTAAAAGAGCATGAATTTCTCCTTTTTTAATTTGCAAATTTATTTGATCATTGGCTTTAAAGGTTCCAAATTCTTTAGTAATATCTCGCATTTCGATTACTAATTCTTCTTGCTCCATTCTCACACTTCCTAGCTTAGTTTTTTAAAATTTTCTGTAATCATTCGGTTCCTGGTTGGGTTCCTATCCAAAATAAAGTGTAAACTTTTTCTTGGATAGAAATCAAACTATAAAATAATGATGAACGAGGGCTCAAAACTAGCTGTATTTATCTAGTTTAAGAACCCTCACCCTCATTTTTTTAGAAAAATTTTATTCGGCTGGTTTTTCTGGCACAGTAATATCACCAGAGATAATTTTATCTTGAGCGGCTTTAACTGCTTCTTTGGCCTCATCAGAAATTTGTCCATCCGTTAAACCAACACCTTCAGCTTTCAAGTCGTAAACGACATGTTCGCCTCCAGGAAATTCACCATCATTGGCTTTTTCAGCTAAGTCTTCAACGACAGTTCCAACACCTTTTGTTGTAGAAGTTAAAACAAAATTCGCTGTATCACCAGTTTCTGGATCTTTGTATTCACCTTCATCAGACTGATCACGGTCAACACCAATTACCCAAACTTTTTTATCGCCAGATTCATTAATTGATTTGGCTTCTTGGAAAACACCATTACCAGTACCACCTGAAGCATGATAAATTACATCGGCTCCTTGCGCATACATAGCTTGGGCAATTGTTTTTCCTTTATCCGGTGCATTAAAGTCACCAGCATATTGATTTAAAACTTCAATTTCTTTACCTAATTCTTCAGCTGCTGCTTCAACACCAGCTTTAAATCCTGCGTCAAACCGGTCAATAACAGTTCCTTTTACCCCACCGATGAAACCGACTGTATTTGTTTCCGTTGTATATGCAGCAGCAATTCCAGCTAAATACGCGCCTTCATTATCTTTAAACGTAGCTGCAGAAACATTATCAGGAATTGCTTCATTGCCATCTTTATCTACTGGGACATCATCAATAATTACAAAGTTAACATCTGAACTATTATTTGCTCCATCAACGATTGCAGAAGTTAATTTGTAACCTACACCAAAAATTGTTTGGTAACCAGCATTGATTGCTTGATCAATGTTTGGTGCGTAATCTGATTCGTTAGTGGATTGGAAATAAGCAAATCCGTTATCTTTTGATAAACCATGTTCTTTTCCCCAAGCTTGCATTCCTTCCCAAGCACTTTGGTTAAATGATCGGTCGTCAACTCCACCAGTATCAGTGATGATTGCTGCTGATTTTACATCATCAGCGGCACCAGAATCGCTTCCTGCTGAACTATCATCGGTTCCGCCGCCGCATGCTGCTAAGGTTAATGCAGTTGCTAACGCCATAGCGCCAAATCCAAACAATTTTGCCTTTTTCATTACTGTAAAGCCCCCTATAAATTTTTTATTTTCAATAGTCGGTTAAGACCGATTGACAAAAGTTAATGGTGCTGCGTGTTACATTTGTTTTTCGGTAAACGAATAAGGGAGAAGTTCACTTAAATTCGTTTCCTTTGTTTCACCTGAATCACTTAAAAGAGTGATTGGCATTTCTGGTGCGAAAAATTCAGCCATCACTTGCCGGCAAGCGCCACATGGAGAAATTGGTTCGTCCGTGTGACCGGCAATGAAGAGATGTTTAAAATGCAGATGTCCTTCTGAGACGGCTTTAAAAATCGCCGTTCGTTCAGCGCAATTTGATAAACCATAAGAAGAATTTTCAATATTAATTCCGGTGAATACTTGATTATCATCAGTAACTAAAACGGCACTCACTGGAAAATGAGAATAAGGCACGTACGCCATTTCTAAATTTTCTTGGGCCAGTTTTTCGAGTTCTTGTTTTGTCATTTTTAAACGACCTACTTTTCTTGGCTACTAATAGCAATCGAAGCAGATGCGCCAATTCGACTTGCGCCAGCTTCAACGAGTGCTAAAGCTTCTTCATAAGAATGAACGCCACCAGAAGCTTTGACGCCGATATTAGGTCCAACTGTTTGGCGCATAAGAGAAATGGCATGAACACTTGCGCCACCTTCTTTAGCAAACCCTGTGGAAGTTTTTACAAAATTAGCACCGGCCGCTACTGCTGATTTGCATGCTCGGACAATTTGTTCGTCCGTTAACATTGCCGATTCAATAATGACTTTAACGAGTGCTTTGCCGTCAGCGGCGGCTACAACAGCTTCAATATCTTTTTGCACTTCTTTATCTTGGTCGGCTTTTAATGCGCCGATATTTAAAACCATATCTACTTCATTGGCGCCGTTATGAATGGCGTCTTTGGTTTCGTAAGCTTTCACTTCGCTAGTGTTGGCCCCTAAAGGAAAGCCAATCACGGTACAAACTTTTACGTCACTGCCGGCTAATTTTTCGCTAGCTAATTTCACCCAAGTTGGATTGATACAAACAGAGAAGAAATCATATTGTTTCGCTTCTTCAATTACTTGTAACACTTCTAACTCAGTAGCATCAGCTTTTAAAATAGTGTGATCAATCATTTTATTTAATTTCATAGTAAAATTCCTTTCTGATTTTCGGATTTGGTGCTGCATTATTTAAATTTTGGTGCGGCCTTGCTTTTATTCGTCTTTATTCCGCTTCACTCCGTAATTATATCATGAATTAGAACAGGTTCAATAAATTCTTCGCCAATTAAAATGTTTTCGGCTAGTAATTTTCGTGTTTCCTGCACATTTTTTGAATTGGCATAAATTGTTACCAATATATCGCCCACTTTGACATAGTCGCCCACTTTTTTGTGGAGCATTAATCCGACTGCCGGATCAATCACATCTTCTTTCGTTTGGCGACCGGCGCCCAAAAGCATGGCGGCAATGCCGATTTCGTTAGCAACGATTTTTTGAATGTGTCCTGATTTTTCTGCCAAAAATTCAAATTTGTATTGCGCCGTTAAAAGTTTTTCCGGTTGATCTACATAACTGGTGTCGCCACCTTGACGAGCCACCATTTGTTTAAAGAGTTCTAATGCCTCGCCGCTTGCTAATTTTTCTTTAAGCATCGTGCGGGCTTCATCTAAATTATCAGCTTTTTTGCCAACAACAATCATTTGACTACCTAATACATAAACCAATTCCATTAAATCTTTGGGTCCATTGCCTTTCAGCGCTTGAATGGCTTCGTAAATTTCTAGCGAGTTACCGATGGCTTCACCTAGTGGCTCACTCATATCAGAAATAATCGCCATTGTTTGCCGATTAGCAAGTTTGCCAATGCGGACCATCGTTGATGCCAAACGTTTAGCATCTTCAATATTTTTCATAAAGGCCCCTTCACCAGTGGTCACATCTAGCACGATGGCATCGGCTCCGGCGGCGATTTTTTTACTCATAATGGAAGAGGCAATTAAAGGAATGGAATCGACAGTCGCCGTAACATCGCGCAAGGCATATAATTTTTTATCAGCCGGGGCTAAATCTCCTGATTGACCAATAACGGCTACTTTTATATCGTTGACTTGTTGAATAAAATCTTCTTTAGAAATTTCTACTTGAAAACCTGGAATGGCTTCAAGTTTGTCCAAGGTGCCCCCGGTATGTCCTAAACCGCGGCCACTCATCTTAGCCACCGGCACGCCGCAAGCTGCCACAAGCGGTGCTAAAACTAAAGTCGTCGTGTCACCAACGCCACCGGTTGAATGTTTATCCACTTTCACCCCAGCAATTTCAGACAGATCAATTGTTTCGCCGGAATTAGCCATGGCTTGCGTTAATAATGTAATTTCTTCGTCCGTCATATCTTGATAAAAAATCGCCATTAAAAGAGCTGACACTTGATAATCGGGAATCTCACCGTTTGTATAACCATTAATCCAAAAATTTATTTCTTCTTGAGTGAGAGCACCGCCGTCACGTTTTTTTTCAATCAAGTCCACCATGCGCATTTGGTCAACACTTCCTTTTATTTACTTAACTACTTAATATTTTTTGTGAAACGTTATCTTACTATATAAAATTACCACCATCAGTAAGCGGTGTCAACACTTATTGTAAGATTTACTTTAATTTACTTAACGAACAAACCGTTGACAGAAAACTCCTCATATAAAAAGAAATTCCTTCTATTAAAAAAACAAAAATATTTGCTGAGGAAAAAACTTTTTGTCAGGATTTATTTTGAAAATCGCTGACAAATTCAAATGAAAATCAGCAGAACGCTTGTTATTTAATTCGATTTTATTCGTCTTTATTTATCTTTAATAGTGTAACAAAAAATCTATATATTGAATAGTTTTAGTTGAAATTTTGTAAAAAATACTTTATCTAGTTGTTGGCAAAAAAAAAACGACGGACAGAAAAAATATCCGTCGCCGTTTTTTTGGTATTTTTTTATTGCTTGATACTTTGCAAAATGTAATAACCTTTGTCTTTTTTTAAAACTTGCACATTGCCAAAAACTTCTAACATTTTTTTCTCAGCCGAGGGTGCCCCTTGTTTTTTTTGTAAAACAATGGTTAAAGTGCCCCCTGTTTTTAACAAATCATAAGCGCCACTTAAAATTTCATGGACTACCGATTTTCCAGCCCGCACTGGCGGATTAGAAACAATCGCCGCAAATTCTTGTTCATGGAGCTCTTGATAAATATTTGATAAATGAATCTCAACATTTGAAATCTGATTAGCACTGGCATTTTTCACCGCCAAATTTACGGCCCGTTCATTGACATCAATCATTTCCACTAGCGGAAAATCCGGCGCCAAACTTAAGCCAATCGGACCATAACCACAACCGACATCTAGGAGCGGCCCTTGTAGTAAGTTGTCTGGGCTAAACGTTTCAATTAATAAACGCGAGCCAAAATCAATTGTCGATTTAGAAAAAACCCCAGCATCCGTAGTAAAATGCAGCTGACGATTTTTTAAAGTATAGGTGAAAGTCGTCTCGTTGTGCTCAACATTGGGATTTTTCGTAAAATAATGATCCCCCATTTACACTTCCAACTTCTTAAGCTCTAAAATTTTAATATTTCTAGCAATCAAATTGCCTAGCAGTTCATTGCCCCATTTGGACAAATGCAAGCCGTCTGCCAAAAGAAATTCGTCGGCTTTAGGGTAAACGGTCATATGGTAGGCCAAATCAAGATGCGACAAATTATTTTCTTTAGCGTAATCAACCAAAGCCTTGCCGTAACTATGAATATCCTGCCCGCGACGATCTTCATGATGCAACTTAGGATCCACATAAGCCGGCGTAATCAAAATCACTTTGTCCGGACCGATTTTTTCAGTCAGCGATTGAATATTTTTTATATATTCTTCTTTAGTGACCTCATTATGGAGCAAATCATTGCCAAAAAAGACCGTCACGTAATCAGGATTTTCGGCCAAAACTTCCGGTAGACGCTTCAAGGCATCAAACGTTGTATCCCCCCGATGACCAAAATTTTTCACCGTCATGGGAAAACCCATATTTTCTAAATCTTGTGCGACTTCTTGTGTCAACACGTCACTTGTCGTCTGCCCATCAAAGCCGGCGGTCAAACTATCACCAAAGAGCACCACTTTTTTCATAATAAAACCTTCTTTCTGATTAAATTGCATTTTTGTTGGATTTTTTTACAAATGTTTCTTAGCATTTGTTTTTTTAATTTAACTTTTACTACAGCTAATTTTTGGCAATCTATTTTTCAATCTAATAGTAGCATTTTTTTCAGCCCTTGACGATTTTTAAAGCCCCTAGCAGTTTACCCCCTATTTAAAACATGCTAGAATACAAAAGAAGTAAAAGGATGTGTTTTGGGTGCTGAGCACTGTAAGAAAATAGGACAATGGTGGATGACTGCAAAGCAGTCAGGAAGTACTGTTTCTTTTTTCCTAGGCACTGCGCCTGAGACACCGCCTATCAAGGTCGTGTTTTCATCGCTTTAAATCGATGAAAAATAGATAATTGATGTTTAGCACCACTGGGGGAAACTATTTAATGGAAGATTTTATGAATTACTATGCGATCAAGCGCCGGGATTGGCGCCATTTTTATAAAGATGGCGTTCCGTTGATTACCGAAGAAGAGCTGCAAAAAATCAAAGGATTTAACGACCGCATTTCGCTACAAGATGTACAAGATATTTACGTCCCACTGACCCATTTGATTCATTTATATATGAAAGAATTCGAGTCATTGCAACTAAGCAAAGGACTTTTTTTACATCAATATCAAACGGTTCCGCCATTTATTGTAGGCATCGCCGGCTCTGTCGCTGTAGGAAAATCCACCACCGCCCGCCTTTTGCAAATTATTTTGCAGCGGACGTTTAAACGACGTAGCGTCGAACTAATTACAACGGATGGTTTTTTATATCCCAATGCGGAACTTAAGCGCCGGAATTTAATGGAGCGCAAAGGATTTCCGGAAAGTTATAATATGGAACTTTTGGTTGAATTTCTAAACGCCGTCAAATCTGGCCAAGAGGATATTAAAGCGCCCCTTTATTCTCATGAAGTTTATGATATTGTGCCGGGCGAATTTGAGTATATTAATCAGCCAGATATTTTAATTGTTGAAGGGATTAATACGTTGCAGCTGCCGGCTAATCAGCAAATTTATGTTTCGGATTTCTTTGATTTTTCGATTTTTGTCGATGCCGACTCAGTTCTCATTGAAAAATGGTATCTTGATCGTTTTAAAGCTTTGTTGGCCTATGCCAAAGACAAGCCGGAAAATTATTATCATACATTTACCAAATGGCCTGAAGAAGAAGCCTTTGCCGTGGCCAAGCAAGTCTGGCAAGATGTCAATTTGAAAAATCTGCAGGAATACATTTTACCGACGCGCAATCGGGCGGATTTTATTATTCATAAAACCAATCACCACATGGTTGATGAGATTTTTTTGCGGAAATATTAAGAGAATCCTCAAAAAAGTTGACTCTACCGAAATTTCAGGTACACTTTTGTGAAAAGCTTTGAAAAAAATTAAAGGACAGGTGAAAAATTAGTGACCTCAACTATGGCAACAAATGATCTAGAAAAAATTATCGTTCTTGATTACGGCAGTCAATATAACCAACTGATTACGCGGCGGATTCGCGAGTTTGGCGTTTTTTCGGAATTATTAAGCCATCGCACCACCGCAGCAGAAATTAAAGCAATGGCGCCAAAAGGAATTATTTTTTCTGGCGGACCTAATTCAGTCTACGATGAAAATTCTTTTCCCGTCGATCCAGAAATTTATGAACTGGGTATTCCGATTTTAGGTATTTGTTACGGGATGCAGTTGATGACTTACAATCTAGGCGGCAAAGTGCAACCGGCCAATAACCGCGAGTATGGAAAAGCCGAACTGGAAGTCCTGAGCGATCAAGCAGTTTTATTTAAAAATACACCGCAAAAGCAAACTGTTTTAATGAGTCACGGTGATCTAGTGACTGAACTTGCTCTCGGTTTTGAGGCTGTGGGTACGAGTCGCGACTGTCCGATTGCCGCTATTCAAGATGTGAATCGCAATTTTTACGGCATTCAATTTCACGCCGAAGTTCGCCACACAGAATATGGCAATGATATTTTGCGCCATTTTGCCTTCGATGTTTGTGGTTGCACAGGCGATTGGTCGATGGATAATTTTATCGATATGCAAATTGAAAAAATCCGCGCGCAAGTCGGCGACAGCAAAGTTTTGCTTGGCTTATCCGGTGGTGTGGACTCTTCTGTCGTTGGTGTTTTACTGCAAAAAGCAATTGGTGATCAACTCACTTGTATTTTTGTCGATCATGGCCTACTCCGGAAAAATGAAGGCCAACAAGTTATGGAAGCTCTCGGCGGAAAATTTGGCTTGAATATTATTAAAGTCGATGCCAAAGATCGTTTCTTAAACAAACTCGCTGGCGTTTCTGATCCTGAAACCAAACGGAAAATTATTGGCAATGAATTTATCTATGTCTTTAACGATGAAGCTATTAAATTAGCTGGCGATGTGGGGATTGATTTTCTGGCGCAAGGCACGCTTTATACTGACGTGATTGAAAGTGGCACGGAAACGGCCCAAACAATTAAATCTCATCATAATGTCGGCGGCCTTCCAAAAGATATGAAATTCCAATTAATTGAACCTTTGAACACTTTATTTAAAGATGAAGTCCGCGCTTTAGGCACTCAACTTGGCATGCCTGATAGCATCGTTTGGCGCCAACCATTCCCTGGACCAGGTTTAGGTATTCGCGTTTTAGGCGAACTTTCTGAAGAAAAATTAAAAATCGTCCGCGATTCTGATGCTATTTTGCAAGAAGAAATTAAAAATGCCGGTCTTGAGCGAGAAATCTGGCAATACTTCACCGTCCTTCCTGGCATTAGAAGTGTTGGCGTAATGGGCGATGGCCGGACTTATGATTACACTGTCGGCATCCGCGCTGTAACTTCCATTGACGGCATGACCGCCGACTTTGCTCGCATACCTTGGGACGTTTTGCAAAAAATTTCCGTCCGCATTGTAAACGAAGTCGCCCACGTCAATCGCATCGTTTATGATATTACAAGTAAGCCACCTGCAACTGTAGAGTGGGAATAAAAAGTACATGTAAATTGAACCCGGAATGTTGATTTAACGGCATTTTCGGAAGATACAAAGGATACGATTGGCGGGGGAATTATTACGTTCCCCGCCAGAATCCCCGCCAAGTTTGGGCCGATTTAGGGCCGAGCTGGCGGGGATATTTTTGTGCGACGTCTTACAGTCAGCGGCATATTAGGTAAGAGTGTGAAATTTTCTTCGCCGTCCTATCTAGACGATGAAATCTTGTTGTGCTATGCTGTACACAATCAAGGGCTCTTATGATGTAATTACGGACAACTTGTTCGCTATAATTATTTCGGCTCTGTGTCAAATGGTGTTGATTAATAGTTTTTATCTTTTGAAAGGTCCACTCTTCGGAGTGGATTTTTTGTTATTGAACCGAAAAATATCGTCTGTGAAGCCAGATGGCCACAATTATGCTTTGTAACACTGTTTTTGGGTATACTGCTCCCCGGGGTGTCGGACACTGACTTTGCTAAGCAATCAGTTGGTAGATCCGTTCAAACATCCGCTCTTGATTGGCGAATCCATAACAGCTACGCTTTAGCGCTTTGATCTTACGATTGATGCCTTCTAGCGGGCCATTTGAAAGCCTGGTTTGCGAAGCATTCAAAACCCCTTTGAGGTTTTTCCTTAGTGTGGCAATGGCGATGTCCATTGGCTCACCGCACGACCTGTAGGTCTTGATGAGGTTACTCAGGCGCTCTGTTTGTGAATTAAGTAAAGCATCGTGAATGTCGATATAGGTCTCATAAGCATTGTGTAAGTTTGGGAAAGGCGTGATGCCAATATCGATGAGTTCTTGGTCGGTCAGGCTTTCGTTTATGCCGAAGCGGTAATGTTTAGTTTTGGCGTCTGGATCGGCTTTATGGTAGATTTTCCAGTTTGGTTTTAACGCCTTGTACACTTGAGAATGTTTATCCTTGATTTGCCGTAGCGCTTGAACGCGCATCTGGTCCATCGCTCGACCTAGCAGTTGAATGATATGGAAACGGTCGATGACAATCTCGGCGTTAGGGAAGAGCTCGTGAACAAAGTTCTGATACGCAGCGTTCATATCCATACAGATATGCTTCACCTTCGCTCTTTCGTCTCTAGAGTAGTTTTCCTCGAAGAATTTTTTGATGGTGTCTGAGAGCCGATCACCAAGCACAGTCACACGTTTGTGTGTATCAGCGTCGATACAGATAAAGGCCATTTGTGAGTGAGTTGAGCGAAACTCATCGAAACAAAGGTTGGTTGGGAGATAGTTGAGCGGTCGCGGATTGATATTATCATCAAGGATGCGTCCAACGGTCGTGGTCGAAATGCCAGTGATTGAGGCAATGCTCTTACTAGTAGTCGATTTCATTGCGAGCTTTAAGGCGTACTCAACTAGGCCATTTGAGATTGAATACTTGGGCTTAACTACCGAGGTGGTGGCAGTCAGAGTGGATTTACAATTACCGCAGCGCCAACGCTGCTTATCGATCGCTAGGAGTACTGGCCGGTCTGTTGGGCCATTAACGTGAATATGAGTACGAATGTGCCCATTGCGCCGCAATGTCGACATTCCACAATAGGGACAACGTTCCAGAAAGTAAGTTAGTTCTGCGTGAATGACCTGATACCTCTTGCGACCTTGACCGCGGCCGCGGTATTCATCTCTCACATCAGAAACATGGATATTTGTATCTGTAATTCCGAGCAATTTAAGCGTACTATCAATGTTGGACACCTGTTCATTACCTCGCTTTGTTTGGGTTTGGTCGCTTAAAGCATAGCACCGGGGAGACCAGGTGTCTTTTTGTTATCTAAAAAGGGTCTAGCATCTCCAGTGTTGATTACTACCAACACCAAAAATTCTAGACCCATTATTTCAAAGGAGTCTTTTATTATGCCTATTAAATCTTCCAATCGATATTCACCTGAATTTAAGTCATCTATCGTGTCATTACACAAAAAGGGTGCTCTTCTAATTCCTTAGCTAAGGAATACAACGTTAGTGTCTCCACTGTTACTAAATGGATTAACCAAGCTGATCCCAATAATACCCAGGTCCTTTCGGACCATGAACGAGCCCTAATCAAGGAAAACCGCCGACTTAAGGAGGAACTTGATATTTTAAAACGAGCAGCGGTGCTGTTGGCAAAAAACTAATAGCTAAAGGACGAGCAGTCGTTTTAGAAATTGTCCAAGCTAATTTGCAAGCAAAGCACCGCATTACTCATATTTTAAGAATGCTAAAGATTCCCCGTTCCACCTATTACAGTTATCGTCATTGGCAACCCAGTAAAACTGCCTGCCGACATCAATTAATCAAAAAACAGTTATTATCACTTTGGTTAAAATATCCCATGTATGGTTATCCTAGATTAACGGTAGCGCTCTACCAAATGCTTGGTTTAAAAGTCAGTCAATGGCTGGTCTACCGCTTGATGAAAGAATTAGGGATACGATCGCGGATGGTCAGAAAGATCAGTAAACCGAAAACCCACACTGAGTATCCGCAACGGCCCAATCTGATTAAAGACTTAGCTGATCAGACCAGGGTACTCGTAACCGATATTACCTACATTCCGCTTCAACGTTCATGGCTCTATTTAACCAGTGTTTATAATCCGACCACCCGGCGGGTGATCGCTTATAATATCGGATCTGAGATGACCCAGGAACTGGCTACTGCACCAATTAAAACTATTTTAAAGCGTTCAGATCAACCAGTCATCATTCATAGCGATATGGGAAGTCAATACACCAGTGCCTTATTTGAAAGCACTCTGGCTAAAGCTGGTATTAAACATTCTTATTCCCGCCAAGGATGTCCGGGAGATAATGCCCGGATCGAGAGTTTTCACTCACTTTTAAAACGCGAATATGTGAATAACCACTCCTTTAAAAATGTTCATGAAGCTATTGCTGGTATTGATCGCTTGTAAATGGCGGTCATAAAATGTAGGAAAATGGCAATGCAGAATTGTCGGTTTTCCTACATTTTTTGATACCATGTTTCTCATCGTAACCAAGGAGGTTCAACACGATGAGACATGATATTCGCCAAGGAGTGAAACAATATATGAACGACGATATAAAGCCAAATTATGCCGCCTTAGCTCGCCAGTACAACGTAGATTATCGGACCGCTAAGCGTGCCTTTGAAGAAGCTCGTGATGATTCAATTCTCGGCGTTCACGTTCAGCAGCGTCCTAGTTTGCTTGATGACTACCGTGACGTGATCAACGCTAAGTTAGAACTACACTGCTCAGCCATGTCGATTTTTCTCTTCATCAAGAAGAAAGGCTTTCAGGGCCACTACACTATTGTGCGAGACTACTGCAGCAAAGTTCGCAAGCAACGGATCCAAAAGGCAACTATTCGAGTTGAGCACACGCCAGGCCTTTCCGGCCAGGTAGACTGGAAAGAAGAGATGACCTTGTACAGCAGCGATGGCACACCCTATCGATTCAACATCTTTCTTTATGTGTTACCGTACTCCAAGCTGAAATACATGACGTTGATATTTGAACGTAGCCAAGACACGTTGTTCGAGTGTCTAGAAGACGCGTTTGTGCACACGGGCGGTGTCCCGACGGAGATTTGGTTTGACAACATGAAACAAGTCGTCGATCACACAAAATCTTCGTTTGGACATCCAGTTTTCAATGAACGGTTTCGTCAGTTTAGTCAGGATGCTGGTTATAAGCCAATCGCCTGTCGGCCATTCCGCCCCCAAACAAAGGGAGTTGTCGAGGCACTGGCGCGCACCACTGAACGCTTGCGCGTCTATAATTACGAATTTACGGACGGTGTCGAGCTAATCAACCTCGTTGACGATTTCTGTGAGGAGTTGAACCATGAGGTCTCACAGGCCACCAACGAAGTTCCACTGTACAAGTGGCAAGACGAAGAAAAAGAGTACCTGCATCAGCTACCAGACGGTCTACTTGAGCCCTTCTTCGAAGAAGGCATTCGCCGTGTCGTGTCGAAGGAATCAATGGTGGTCTTTCGCAAATGTAAGTACTCGGTAGATCCACGCTACATCGGTCGCACAGTTGACGTTGAGCTGACCAATGATGAGCGCCGTATCCAAATTAAGTATAACGGAGAAATGATTCGGGCGCACGACATCACCACTCATCAGTTTAATTATAATGAGCATGATCGGATGGAGATCCTTCGTTCTGATTTACTGAAGGGTCGGAGCGACAAGGACATCGAAGCGTACATTACTGAACATCTAAGTCAGTATGACGAAGTGTGAGGCCGCCATGACAAGTAATTTTCAAGCAGTACTGAATAACCTCGATGAGCTTGGCTTGAGTAAGATGAATGCCTATTTGCCAGAATACATTGACCAAATCAATTCGCAGCAACTCTCTTTTACTGAGGCATTGCTTGATCTAACGGAGAGAGAATTGACCTGGCGGGAAAGCCGGCAGATTGGTCGCGTGATTGAACGCGCCAGATTTCCCCAAGAGAAAACGTTAAAGGAATTCGACTTTGCCTTTCAGCCGAGTATCAATCCTCAAGAAATCAAAGGTTTCAAAGACCTCGCGTTTCTAGAGAAACACGAAAACCTGATTTTTATAGGTAGTCCGGGAGTTGGTAAGACTCATCTTGCCATCAGCATCGGTATTGAGGCCTGTAAGCAAAATAAGCGGACATTGTTCGTCAACTGTCATGACCTACTTCTACGGCTCACGACGTCATATCAAAAAGGGACTCTGGACAGGGCCATTCACCAGTTTTCCAGGTATGACTTACTGATCATTGATGAAATCGGCTATCTGCCAATCGATCACGACGAGGCCAATCTCCTGTTCCAAGTGATCAACGCCAGATATGAGCAGCATTCGACTATCATTACGAGCAACAGTGAACTCTCTACCTGGGTAGACATCTTTCAAAATCCCACCGTAACGGCCGCCATTCTCGATCGATTAGTGCACCATGCCCACGTGATTAAGATCACTGGCAAATCCTATCGACTACGAAGTGGTGGGTAAGCGCCAAAAACCTACATTTTTAACCGCCATAATGGGGGTGCGGATGTTTTTCTGGACCTTTTTTAACCAATACATCCTTGCTTCTTCCGATATTGAAGAGGACTTAGTCCCCCTAAAGATAACTTAATCCGTTGATTATTATACCAATAGATATAGTCATCCAATTGATTCATAAACTGGTTAATTGTCGTGTTTTTCCAGTCACGTTGGTAAAACACCTCATTTTTTAATCGTCCAAAGAAACCTTCGCACGCTGAGTTATCTGGGGAGCAACCTTTTTTAGACATGGAACGAGGCAAGTTCGCTTTGTTCATTCGTTCGATCCAACCGGGCCATCGGTAATGAGCACCACGGTCAGAATGAACGATTGGACGCTCCTGGTCTTGAAGGGTAGCGAGTCCAGCGTCTAACATAGTATTCACTAATTCTGCATCAGGTTTTGTTCCAATAGTCCAGCTAATAACGGCGCCATCATAGCAGTCAACCAATGGGGATAAATAGACTTTCCCTGCGGGAATCCTAAACTCGGTAATATCTGTTAGCCATTTCTCATTTGGCATTTTTGCTTTGAAGTTGCGATTCAATAAATTAGGTTGTGCAGGAGTAATCTCCCCAGCATACGAAGAGTATTTTTTTCGTCTAGAAAATTTAACAAATAGATTTTCCTCGAACATCAATTTACGTACGACTTTTTCAGAAAGGATTTTCCCCATATTTTTTAAAGCTTGATGAATTCTGCGGTAACCATAAGCGCAGAAATTACTGTTGAAAATCGTGACAATTAATTGGCGTTCTTCAAAATACTTATCCGGTTGCTCAAGTACCTGTTTTTGATAAAAGTAGCTACTTTTAGACAACTGGAGCTGTTGAAGAAGATCTTTCAAGTTGAATTGATTTCGTAAGGCATCAATCAATAGAGTCTTTTCTTGATTTGATAGACGAAGTAGATTGATGCCTTTTCCTTTTTTTAGTAGTTCAGCTGCTCCTTCGAGTAATGCTTTCTCAAGCTGCAATTGGTGTACTTGTTCTTGTAACTCTTCTACTTCCTTTAAAAGTAATTCTTTTTGTTTTCCTTGATTTTTTGAAGTCATGCGCAGAGGGAAATCCTTTCCAAGATAAGTGGCCTTCCATTGATATAGAGCAACCCTACTGATTCCTTCAGCTTCAGCTAAGCCTTTTCTGTTGGTTTGAGGTTTATAGAACTTTTTCAACACGTCTTCTTTTTGATCTTTGGTTAACTTTACCGCACTTTTTCGAAGTTTTCTAGCACCTGGTGCGAGTTCTTCACACCATTGTCGTAAGGAGCCTTTATTTGGGTAACCAAGCATTCGAATGGTTCGTGCATAACATTGACCATATTCAAAATAATGATTCACAGCGACTCTTTTTTGTTCTTCAGAATACTTTGACTTCTTCCGGAGTTCCTGATGGAGCTCTCCAGATACCAAATATTCTTTATACCATTGACGTAGTGCTCCAACGGACGGATAACCTAATTTCCGAATGGTAGCGGCGTAGGAGCAATCATATTTTAAAAATAACTGAATTGCTTTTACACGTTCTTCGTGGGAAAACATACGGATATTCCTCCTAAGTTCATTTTTAGTCCAGGATTATGTCCGCACCCCCAATCCTGCATTTTCAAACCGCTATTGACAATCGCTATATACGCTGGTACAATCAGGACCGTATTTCGTCAGTCGCGTAGCGACTAAGTCTTTATAAGTAGGGCTGAGAAAAAATAATCTTTTTTCGGCTTTTTTGGCATACCCCTAAATCTGTCAGTTCACCATTTTCAACGTAGCACCAATGATTCTCTAAAGATAGTTAGTTGTACCACTGACTATTCGCATTTATTTGTCCGAAATCTTGACATAAGAACCTTATTACCAAGGCGTCAAAGTTGTATCAAATTAACTACAAAGTTACTGGGGATTCGTCATTTACGGCAGCCTAGTTCAGCATTCACTAGCACAACGGGTTGTGGTTATGTTATTATGCGTATATAAATAAACATTTTTTAGTAGAGGTGACAATATGTTTTTAGCTTGGAATGAAATAAAACATGCTAAATTAAGATATAGCTTGGTAATGGGCGTAATGTTCTTAATCGCCTATTTGGTGTTTTTCTTGACAGGACTTGCTTATGGACTTGCACAAGACAATCGAACAGCTATTGATAAATGGCAGGCAGATACGATTTTATTGAGTAAAGAAGCCAATTCAAATTTAAATATGTCAATGATTGCCAGAAAGGAATTAGACAATGTAGATGCCAAAAATAAAGCCTTACTTGCACAAACACCTGGCGTAATCGTTGACAATTCTTCAGAAGATAATGAAAAAATTGACGTTAGTTTTTTTGGGATTGAGGCAGACAGCTTCTTAGCACCTAAAATAGTTGAGGGAAAGATGTTTGCTTCAAATGATGAAGTGGTTGCTGATAGTAGTGTGAAGGAGCAATACGGCATTAAAATAGGTGATGAGCTTTCGCTTTCGGGGAATGAAAAAAAGCTCACAGTAGTTGGTTTTACAGAAAATGCAAAATTTAGCGTTTCACCAGTGTTATACACGAGCATTAACGCGTTTCAAGAAATTCGCTTTGAAAAAGAGGATACGAGTGAGAATGCGCGAATCAACGGCATTGTGATTAGGGGACCTCTTGCCGCATATCCTGATGATTTAGAAAAAATTTCAGTGGGCAATTTCATCAATGATTTACCAGGGTACAGTGCACAAGTACTTACTTTTGGCTTTATGATTGGGTTTCTTATTGTTATTGCGGCAATTGTTATTGGTATTTTTGTGTATGTCTTGACCATGCAAAAGCAAAAAATATTTGGCGTCATGAAGGCACAAGGAATTTCGAGCGGCTACATTGCTAAATCTGTCATTGTTCAAACATTCTTATTGGCTTTTGTGGGTGTTGTAATAGGTGCTTTAACAAGTATTTTGACATCTTTTCTATTGCCAGCCGCGGTTCCGTATCAAAATAATTACTTATTTTTGATAGGTGTTAGTATTTTGATGCTATTGTTCGCAGTTTCAGGTGCGTTATTCTCAGTTAGGACGATTGTAAAGATCGATCCTCTAAAGGCGATAGGTTAGGAGTGATAGTGTGAGCGCAATAGAATTCATTGATGTTAAAAAACAGTTCAAAGACGGCGACACAACAATCGAAGCATTAAAAACAACAAATTTCAAAGTTGAAAAAGGCGAATTTGTCGCAATAATTGGCCCTTCTGGTTCAGGAAAAAGTACCTTTCTTACGCTTGCAGGGGGACTACAGTCACCTACTGAGGGTCAAGTTAAAATCAACGGTGAAAACTTTAGTGAAGAAAAAGAAAAAACGCGGGCCAAGTTGAGGTTTAAAAAAATTGGCTTTATCTTGCAAGCTTCAAATTTGATTCCGTTTTTAAGTGTCGAAAATCAGCTGAAATTGGTCGATAAAATTAGTAGCAAGGAACAGCACTTATCGAAAGATAAATTATTTGATCAACTAGGAGTTTCTAAGTTGGTAAAAAAATATCCAGAGGAATTGTCAGGCGGAGAACGTCAGCGTGTGGCGATTGCACGTGCGTTATATAATGATCCTACAATTATTTTGGCAGATGAACCAACCGCTAGCTTGGACTCAGAACGAGCTTTTGAAGTTGTAGAAATTTTGGCTAAAGAATCAAAGGAAAAAAACAAAGCGATCATCATGGTGACACACGATATTCGCTTGGTTCAGTACTGTGACCGGATTATTGAAATTAGAGATGGGCTGATGGTTGAAAAAGATGCGGAAAAAATAAAGCAAAAATATGCCCGTGAAGAAGACAATGAAAATTAGAAAAAATAAAAACTATGCACGACAGATAACTTTCCAAACTAGAATTGTTGGATTAAGCAAATCAGTGTCGTGGATAGTTTTTTATTGATTTAACCACTCATCTATTCGGTGTGTTGATTCTGTGTATATAGTAAAACCCGTTGTGCTAGTTAATTTTAAAAACGACCAAGTGAATATCTAAGTGTTCCAGAAACGCTGACCTGCGCCTTTTTCAGCATAAAGCTATAGGTCAATAGAATTGCTTCTAAACGTGCTTCAAACCCCGCCAGAGATCGATTTTTAAAGTTTTGAACACCTATTAAACTTAAACTGGAAATAACGGTTTCTACTTTCTTCCGAAATTTCCTTAATAAGCTGTTGTCGATAGTATCATTTGCTTTCTGATTTTTCTTTGAAGGAGTCCATAAATCTACGCCGATGGCGTGACAAGCCTGCTTCAATTTTGTACTAACGTAGCCTTTATCCGCCAATGGCTCTTATGATGTAATTACGGACAACTTGTTCGCTATAATTATTTCAAAGGAGTCTTTTATTATGCCTATTAAATCTTCCAATCGATATTCACCTGAATTTAAGTCATCTATCGTGTCATTACACAAAAAAGGGCGCTCTTCTAATTCCTTAGCTAAGGAATACAACGTTAGTGTCTCCACTGTTACTAAATGGATTAACCAAGCTGATCCCAATAATACCCAGGTCCTTTCGGACCATGAACGAGCCCTAATCAAGGAAAACCGCCGACTTAAGGAGGAACTTGATATTTTAAAACGAGCAGCGGTGCTGTTGGCAAAAAACTAATAGCTAAAGGACGAGCAGTCGTTTTAGAAATTGTCCAAGCTAATTTGCAAGCAAAGCACCGCATTACTCATATTTTAAGAATGCTAAAGATTCCCCGTTCCACCTATTACAGTTATCGTCATTGGCAACCCAGTAAAACTGCCTGCCGACATCAATTAATCAAAAAACAGTTATTATCACTTTGGTTAAAATATCCCATGTATGGTTATCCTAGATTAACGGTAGCGCTCTACCAAATGCTTGGTTTAAAAGTCAGTCAATGGCTGGTCTACCGCTTGATGAAAGAATTAGGGATACGATCGCGGATGGTCAGAAAGATCAGTAAACCGAAAACCCACACTGAGTATCCGCAACGGCCCAATCTGATTAAAGACTTAGCTGATCAGACTAGGGTACTCGTAACCGATATTACCTACATTCCGCTTCAACGTTCATGGCTCTATTTAGCCAGTGTTTATAATCCGACCACCCGGCGGGTGATCGCTTATAATATCGGATCTGAGATGACCCAGGAACTGGCTACTGCACCAATTAAAACTATTTTAAAGCGTTCAGATCAACCAGTCATCATTCATAGCGATATGGGAAGTCAATACACCAGTGCCTTATTTGAAAGCACTCTGGCTAAAGCTGGTATTAAACATTCTTATTCCCGCCAAGGATGTCCGGGAGATAATGCCCGGATCGAGAGTTTTGACTCACTTTTAAAACGCGAATATGTGAATAACCACTCCTTTAAAAATGTTCATGAAACTATTGCTGGTATTGATCGCTATATACGCTGGTACAATCAGGACCGTATTTCGTCAGTCGCGTAGCGACTAAGTCTTTATAAGTAGGGCTGAGAAAAAATAATCTTTTTTCGGCTTTTTTGGCATACCCCTAAATCTGTCAGTTCACCATTTTCAACGTAGCACCAATGATTCTCTAAAGATAGTTAGTTGTACCACTGACTATTCGCATTTATTTGTCCGAAATATTGACATAACAACCCGCAATATGAACCATTTGCTCACTGTAAACCATTATCTTTGTGTCTGTACCATGACTCTAGTTGCCATGGTGTACAGGCCTTTTTTGTTACATGTGTATTGTTTCAGCGGAAATCGTGTAAAATGGCTCGTCATTTTGCACCATGCAGCTGATATTGTTAGCGAGTGAATTTTCATAGCATGGCTTCGGGGCAGTAGTCACGTAATTCGGTAATGAACATTAAGATCCCGTTACAGTTCAACTTTCAGTTTCAAAACGCGTCCTACAAACCGTCTGTATATGTTGAGAGCGAAAGTTCTCACAGACCTTCCGGAAGGGTCTTGCAACGTACGCCGCCGTGCGCGGCGTGCAGCGCGAAAGCCGCTAGCGCGAGCGGTGGCGGTCAGCGTTAGCCGGCCGCCACAAGCCCCCGGTCTCTAATAGGGGGGCAAATATTAGAGACAAAATACACGTAAGTAGGACGAAAGCGCCGGTGGCAAGCCACTCTGCGCACGCAGAAAGGCGGCTTTGCTGTCAGGCTGCTTCGAAAGGAGCTAACATGCTGAAAGATTTGAACTTAGTCGGCGGGATGACGAATACCGAGTGGCTAAACCAGTTTCATGATGAGATGCGCACGCATAAGATTACTCAAGGTCAATTAGCGAAGGCGGCTAATTACAGTCGGTCGCATTTGAACCAGTTGCTGACGGGAAATAAGCCAATCAACCAACAAGCGCGGTTGCGGCTGACGTTAGCAATGAGATCGTTGACTGGTCAGAACAATATTGACGTCTGTATTGATTACTTGGGCGTTACTTTCAAGTCGCACGACTATGAAGAACTGGTAACCGAGTTGTTCCAGCTCAACCTCAATCATTTCAATCTTAAAGAAGGCGCGCGTTATGGATACGCGGCGACCTTAAAATGCGGTGAAATCGACGTACTACTGTCACCATATCAAGATGTGAATGCAGACGGGTATGATCCTAGTGAGGATAGCGGCACGATGATTGAGTTGAAAGGTCAAGGCTGCCGCTATGTTGAATCGTACTTGCGTCAACAGAATCGCACCTGGTACGACTTCTTGGAGACGTGCATTGCGCTTGACGGTCACTTCACCCGCGTTGACCTCGCCATCAATGATCGTAATGGTTTACTCGATGTGCCGACCTTGATTGAGAAGTGTGACCGCGATGAATTCACCTCGCGTTTCCACGGCTTTCGAGATAATCGTACGAAGCAGTGGGAGGCATCGGGCAGAACTTTGTATCTGGGGTCACCGCAAAGTGAGGTGTACTTCTGTATTTACGACAAGGCTTTTGAGCAACATCAGAAATACCCAGAAATTGCGATTGAAGATCAGCCGATACGCACGCGCTTTGAAGTCCGGCTACGTCGCAAACGCGCTGCTGCTGCAATTAAGAATTTGTTGGCGGAACGTGATCCAGAAAAAGTGGTTTTTGGAATTATCAATCGTTACCTGCGCTTCTTGACGCCGAGCCACAAAGCGAAGAGTCAGTGGGCGACAGATCCGCGCTGGGACGCTTTCATCGGCAATAATCGCGACAAGCTGCGACTCTCAACTGATCCTGAACCATTGAGTTATGCGCACATTACCCACTGGTTGAAGAAGCAGGTTGCGCCGTCGCTGAAGATGTTGCAGCTGATTGATCAGTACAATGGTACAGACGAGTTGAAGGCAATCATTGACGGCGGCAAGCTGACGCAACGCCACTGGGACTTGATTCACCACTATCAGCACCACCGTAATGGCGTTTTGACGGATTCAGAACCGAGTGAGACATCAAAAAAGAGCGACTACGCCGACCAAAGCAAGTAGCCACCCTTCACAGATAAGATTTGGGTCCTATCTGGTTTGATTATCTCACTTCAATCAATGAGAAGGAAGTGACGTAATTGGATAAAAGTTTTGTCTGCTATCAAGATCTGATGGCATTAGGCTTTAAGCAGCACACTGCGCGCGATATCATTAGACAAGCGAAGCAAAGGATGGTACAAAAGGGTTATCCCTTGTATCTCAACCGAAACTTAGGGCGCGTGCCGCGCTCTGTCGTTGAGTCCATTCTCGGATCACCGATGAATGGGGCTGTTGAGAATGAGTAAAACCAAATATCCAGGCGTATTCATAGACGCCAAAGGAAATTTCTACTATGAAACCGAGTTAGGCACCGACAAGATGAGTGGCAAGCGCGTCCGCAAAAAAGGGCGGAAGGACAGTCAAGGAATGCCATTCAATACCGCGTTTGCCGCGAACAAGGAGCTGACGCGGGTGAAGCGTGAATATCATGAGGCGCATGGGTTTACGAACTTCCGTATGACCTATCGCCAGTTCATGAAGGACGCGTATATCCCAGCCTACAAAACCGACGTGGAGGAAAGCACCTTCGCTGTCCGTAATCGTAGCTTTGACATCTGCATCGCGCGGTTTGGCGACCAACTGTTGCGTGATATCGATATCACCGATGTGCAGAACTTCCGCACGTGGCTGCTTACGGATGAGAAAGACGGCGGTGCCGGCTACTCGCAAGGTTATGCTGGATTGGTGTTCGGCTGTTTCCGCAAGTCCCTCGACCATGCGGTACAAATGCAGTATCTGTCCAGCAATGTGTCGAAGCAAGTCAAGGCGATTCCTAAGGCCAAAAGCAGCGTGCCATTTTGGACGAAAGCTGAGTTTGAACAAGTCATTGCGCAAATCTGCATTGATGATATCTATGGACACCTGAACTTCGTGATGTTGTGGCTGTACTTCCTGACTG
Organism: Enterococcus timonensis; assembly: GCF_900104595.1. Classification (GTDB taxonomy): domain Bacteria; phylum Bacillota; class Bacilli; order Lactobacillales; family Enterococcaceae; genus Enterococcus_J; species Enterococcus_J timonensis. The sequence continues at coordinate 113,015 of NZ_FNVY01000002.1, read as the reverse complement.
GCGTGCGAGTCAACGAAGGCACGGCGCTGCGGTGGCGAGATGTTGATCTCGCCAAGAAGCAGCTACACGTTGATCACATGCTGGTGATGAAGAACCGGCACGACTGGGAACGCCACGACTACACGAAGACAGACAGCGGCAAGCGCATCTTGACGCTCGACGATGACACCGTGGCAATTCTACGGCGCTGGCGGGAGGTACAGACGAGTTTCGGGCTGGGTGGGATTGATGATTTCATCATGACCTACGACGGCCTGCCGATGACCAAGTCCACGATCTCACGGATTATTCACCGCTACGCCAAGTTGGCGCAGGTGCACCCAGTCGAAGGCAAAGGGCTGCGCCACAGTCACGCGTCGTATCTCATCAATGAGTTCAACGTCTCGGTGCTGGTGTTGTCCAAGCGCTTAGGGCATTCGTCTCCTGAGATTACTCTGAAGCACTACTCACACTTGTGGGGCGGGCTTGATGCGGACATCGCCGAACAGATCGCAGGCAACATCACGATCAAGACGGCGGGTCAGAATCAGGTGCGATTCGTGGGGAATCAGGCGGTGAAGTACGATCAATTAAGCCCCGCCAAACTCCCCGCCAAAACGGCAGTTGAAGCATAGAAAACCAGTAGTGACGCAGGTTAGCGCTGCTGAAGATACCCTCGAGTGGGAATAAAGCAGTAACCTAACTTGGTTGCAAAATGTTGATTTAACGGTAGTTAGCTCAATGTAGAATGGATAAAAAGAGCCTGTTTTTATTAGGTTCCCCGCCAAAATCCCGCTAGAGAAATCTGACGGGATTTTTGATTTAGGCTTAATTTGACGGGATCCTCTATAGAAAAATTAGCAAAAAGAATGACCAGTTTCCGCCACAGAAATAATTATTCTTTACAAAAAAATATTCCCACAACCAATCGAATATTGATTAATGAGAATAAAATAGGATTTTCGCCAATTGTGGATATTAATCAGGTATATCAAGCTCTATCTGAGCTTCAGAAAAAAGCATTGTCCCTAGTCGTTTTCAAAAGAGGATTTTTCTCAGCCACCGATAGAATGCCATTCCCGCTAGAAGTATCTACGTAAACTTGTATAGTATTAATATTTCCAAGGACAGCTTCTCTAAAAATTCACTACGCCTAAGAATAACTTTTCATTTGTTTTAAAGTAGTTGTATCTTGATTCTTCGCATTATTTTATTTTAAAAAGAACGTTACTAATTGCGTAAATTCATCTGGATATTGAAACAATGAACCATGCCCAGCGTCTTCATATATTTTGATTTTCGTATTAGGAATTTCCTTGGCTAACTGATAAGAATTAATCGTTGGGACCATTCGATCGTGATCACCATTCACTACCAATGTCGGTTGGGTGACACTTGATAACTCCAAATGAGAATCTTTTCCCCAGCGGTTGATTGCTTTCAACTGATTATTGTAACTAGAAAGTCGGATATTTTTATCTTTTACAGCGATTCTTTCATGGATTCGACTCAAGAATTCTTGGGCTTTTTGTTTCCCATTTGCTGTTGAAGTAAAAAACAAATAATTTTTTATGTCTTTCCTAGTAAAAATCGAACGTACAAGGTCTTTATTCGTTATCCTTGTTACATCAGATATGCCTTGTCCACCTCTCGGACCAGTCCCCACTAAAATCAATTTCCGAACAAGTTGAGGTTCTTTTACAACTAGCTCTTGAGCAATCATCCCTCCCATAGAAAGGCCAAGAAGGTCGATTTGATTAACATCTAGAGCATGGATAAATTCCAAGGCATCATCCACCATTTCAGCAATGGTTCTGGGCACGTTGCCAGTGGACAGTCCTACTCCAACATTATCAAAAACAATGACCCAGTGATTTTTGGCTAATTGGTTTAATACTCGATAATCCCAATTATCCAAAGTTGCGGATAAATGGTGGAGCATTACTAGCGGAATACCTACTTTCTCACCCATTTCTCGATAAGCAAATACATGCTTATTTGTTTCCAAAAAAAGATTGGGGATTGTCAAATAATCCTGTTCCAGAGCATCATTTTTTTCACTTTCTTTTTTAGTCAAATTTAATCACTACCTTACCATTGGGATGCCCATCTCTTACCAGTAGAAGCGCTTCATTAACTTCATCTAGAGTAAATTCATGAGGATCAATTGCTGGAACAATGTTCTCCTTTTCGACAATTTCGGTAATTTTTTGTAGTTGTTGTCCGTTTGCTTGGACAAAAATAAAGTGATAGGTCACATCATGCTGTTTAGCTTTTTTATCTAATTTAGCCCCAGCAACAGCAAACAACCCTTGTTTCCATTTTGGTAAATTTTGCTTAATAGCAAATTGCTTATTAGGACCGGCAATTAGGCTAATTAATTTGCCACCCGGTTTGATGATGGAAAGTTCTCGATCAATTTCTTTTGCTCCCAACGTATCAATGACAAAATCAACTTTATTTAAAACTTCCCAATAATTTTCTTTACGATAATCTAAGTATTGATCGGCTCCCGCTTGGATAATCCGCTCCTTGGCACCGGCATTTCCAGAGACAATTACACGCAAGCCAAGATGTTGTGCAATTGGCACAGCAATTTGGCCAAAACTGCCTGATCCACCAGGAATAAAGACAGATTGTCCAGGCTTAGCTTGTAAAATTTCTGTTAGGGCTTGGTAAGCGGTTAACCCGGTCAACGGAACACCGGCACCTGTCACAAAATCCAGATTTTTAGGTAAGTACCCAATTGCGCCTTGATCCACGGCCACATACTCAGCAAAAGCACCTATCTTATTAATCGGCAATCTGGTATAAACCTCGTCACCTTTCTTAAAATTCGTTACCTCACTGCCGACTTCTTCGATAATTCCCGTCAATTCATTTCCAAGAGTAAAAGGTTTTTCATAGTCCTGGATGAGTTTCACACTTCCTGTGATATTCAAAATTTCTAAGGGATTAACGGCTGCCACTTTGACTTTCACAAGCACCTCATTTTTCGAAATTTTTGGCGTGGGAATATCTGTAACTTCCACATTTATCTCTTTTGAATAACGTTTTATTTGCGCTGCTTTCATTGTTCATTTCTCTCCTTTTAAAGAAACCACCCATGATTCTGCATTGACGGTTTCCAAATTTTTAATCGATTGTTGGATAGTCGATATATCTTCCCCTGGATTTACATAAAGCGTTTCTGGATACCGTGGCATTCTTTTCTAAAATCTTCACCTAATCGATTTTTCCGACGAGCGAGTAAAATTAAATTCTTCCTTTTTTCTATAAAGTCTAATGCTATTCCATAGCCAACTCCTGAACTTGCACCGTAATAACCGTGTATTTCATGATTGTCTGCCCCTTTATTGTACAAAGGATAATGTTTGCTCAATAATCCGATTTAATTTTTTGATGTTTCTTGTTGTTTTTGATAAAACACGAATACCAACTGAAGCATTATGAAGATAGCTAGCCAGTATTTCGATATCCGTAGCGGCAGATAGTTCATTCTTTTCTTGGGCAAATAAAAGGATATTGAACAGTTGATGTTCTTCGTGGTCAAAATATTTTTGAATTTTCTCCTCTATCAGAGGATCCACGTTCGCTAATTCAGTAGCAGAATTCACAAGGAAGCATCCCGCATGACTTTTTTCACTAATTGAAATCGAAAAAATTATTTTTAATTGTTCATGTATAGTCATTTTTTCAGATAGATTTTCCATGATTGCTTTTTCAAGTGTGGTTTCGTATAGATCCAAAGTTAAGAGGAATAAGTTGTGTTTGTCCCCAAAAGTATCGTAAATACTTCGTCTATGAATTCCCATTGCATCGACAAGCTCTTGCATGGATGTATTATTATAGCCTTGTTGCCAAAAGACATGCATGGCTTTCTCCAAAACGACTTCTTCTTCAAATTCTTTACTTCTTCCCAAAATCAAAGCTCCTTTCCTTACGAAAATACTGTGTTTTATTTTCTAGAACGTTCATTCTAAAAATACCAGAAAAATTTATTTTGTCAATTTACTTGCTCCTGATTTTAATAAAGTGTGCTATTGTAAATCCCCAATATTATTAGTTGCTCACTAAATCAATCTTGTTTCCCGCTAAGAATTAAAAAAGTGCTAGAATCACTGATTCGACAGCATTTCTGGTATACCCGTAATATTGGAGTGGGAATAGTCCAAAACAAAAGCCTAGATACCGCTGATAATTCAGCGCTTCTAGGCTTTTATTTTTTTATCCAAAAAAGGAAAATATATAGCTAATAAATCTAGTTTCCAAATTTTCAAATACTAAGTTAGTTTTCGTTTTTTTCTTTCAAGTAGTCGTTCCGTTTTTTATCTACATATATATTATATTTGTCCTTCAAATTCATTTTCTCTAGGAATTGTTCCTCTAGTGTCGGAGATACTTTTTTAAAATCTCTCCATTTATCTTCATATTCACTTTGCTCCAAGAAATCCGAAAAATTTCTTTTGAAAATAAAGTTATTCGTAGGATAATGCTCTCTACGACCAAATTTAGGAAGATGAATATCTCCTTCATTTTGCAGCTCTTGTAACACCTCAAAGTACGCAGCCGTCAATGCCTCATACACATTATTTGCATCAGCATAAACATTAATCTCCAAGTCTTCAACACCCAATTTTTCTTTGTCAAAAAATCTTTCCAGCTTAATGCTCACTTGATTTGCCCTCATTATTATTCCTCCTTTGCTTCTTCTAATTGCACGATATTCCAATAAAAAACTTCAATGTATTCGATTATCCGCTTTGAATGATTCAGATGAGAAATTACACCTCGGCCAAGCCTTGCTTTATATGATTAAATTCTGGTAAAGAAAGCGATGTTGCAAAATTCAATTTTCCTTTAATGTTTTCAAAATGAAAGAACACAATAAACTCTCCCATGCACTCAATTTCTTGACCGTTTACAGAAGCGATTTTATTCCAGTTTCTTCTGGGTGTTGGTACTGGATCAGGAATAATCATCACGTCTCCTTGGTAAAACCAATCAAACGAGGATTGAATTCTTGTGAAAATAAAGTGATTCTCATCCACATGGTCAATTCTAGTCAACTCCATTGTCGATACATCCAAAAATCCGATTGATACATTATTAGCAAATCCAATATCATCGTCATTCATTATATTTGCTCCTTTTATTTAAGTATTCCTCTTTGCACACCTAACTTCTCCAATGATTCTTTTTTCTTCCAATCTGTGCTTATTACCTCTAGCTTTCCATCATCGTAAAGTAAAAGTGAAATGGCAACACTTTTTTTGACAAAATTTATAAGGTGTCATTTTTTGTCTCGTGTTATTATTCCGATTGCCCTTGACAATGAGCCTCCTCGGATATGATTCTCTACGGCAGAAGCTCACTCAAATGAATGAAGCCGCCTCACTCGGTGTATCATATCCGCGCTCATTATCAAGGGTTCGCTTCGCCAATCTCTGATAACGAAATCCAATTGGTGTCTCGTAACCAAGTGTCCCATGCAATCGTAAATGATTCCACCAATTGACGTAGTCAAATAATTCTAATTCTAACTGTTCCAAAGACTCAAACCGAAATTGATGAACAAATTCTACCTTCACTGACTTGTATGTAGATTCAGCTACTGCATTATCATAAGGACAACCTTTTTTGCTCAGAGAGCGAGTAATGCCAAAGGCTCCAATAATCTCTTCAATCGTTTGATTGTCAAATTCTTTTCCACGATCGGTGTGGAAGAGCTGCACTTCTGTCAATGGATAAGAAATACGAGTAAAAGCCCGCTTGACCAAGCTTGCATCTTTTCTTTTGCCACAAGAATACCCAATAATTTCTCGATTGAACAAATCAAGAATCAAACAAATATAATGCCATTTTTTCCCAACACGTACATAAGTTAAATCAGTGACAATAGCTTCCAGAGGCTCTTTATTTCTAAAATCTCGAGCTAAAATATTATCTGTTTTTGATTCATTACAGGAAGAGGAATGGTTTTTGAAATGAGCCAAAGTATAGCTCGATTTCAATCCCCGTTGTTTCATGATGCGACCGATTCTCCGACGACTCACTTGGATGTCGCGATTCGCTAAGATTTGTTTTAATTTTCTTGTGCCGTAAGCCTTGCGATTACGAACAAATTCTTCTGTGATAGCTTCTTCCAATTCAGCTTCATTTTTTACGAGTTTTGGATGGTAATAATACGTTTGACGGGAAATCCCTAAGACTTTACACATCGCTGATATCGAGTATTTGTGCTTATTGGCATCAATTACTTGTCTTTTCGTCCGAATATCAGCGCTGCTTGCTTTAAAATATCATTTTCCATTTCTAGCTGTTGGTTTCGCTTGCGCAAAGCGATCATTTCTTTTTGTTCTGGGGTCAAGTTATCTTTCTCTTTGAAAGAACCAGAGGTTTCTGCTTGTTTAATCCATTTATCAAAAGAAGAAGCGGTTAATTCATACTCACGAATAATTTCTACCCGTGATTTTCCGGCTAGATATAGATCGACTACCTGTTGTTTAAATTCTTTTGAATAAGTTCTTCGTGGACGTCTTGACATAAAAATTCCTCCAGTGTGTTTTTTTCTATTCTACACACCTTATTTTTTTTGTCTAGTCTAGTGTAGCCGATTCATTCGATAGCTTAACGGATTAGCAAACTTTTCGTTAAAGCTTTTTTTTCTAAATTTTTAGCGGTCGTTTTACTAATTTCTACACAAAAAATCAAAAAAATAATTCTTTCATTTTCGTTTATTTAAATCCATATTTTAATATTCGTTAACGAGATTAACCGCAAAAAAACATGATAACCACAAGAAAGAAGATGCTTTCTTCTTTTTATACAATTTATAAAAATACATTTCTTCTTTCTTTTTTAATTAAATATTAATTTGACAGATTCATTTTCCATGTGCGATACTCATAAAGTTCACGGCATATACTATTTATATCGTGAACTAAACTATTGAGAAAAAAGGTGGTAGTAACTTTATGAATACTGGAAAGAAACGTTCGAAGCTTTTACTTTTGTTAGGCTTAATTGTTGTAGTTCCTCTGCTCTTATTGTATGTGGCGATGGATTTCGTGACTTATGAACAAGAAGTGAGCACAAGTAATATCAATGTGGCGGTGGTCAATGAAGACGAGCCCGCTGAATTTCAAGGAGAAATGGTTGATCTCGGAACCGGCGTTGAGGAAAAATTATCTGAAAATGACCAAGTCGCCTGGCGTTTTGTTTCCGAATCAGAAGCCAATGCTGGCATTAAAAATGGTACTTTTCTGATGAAAGTGACCTTACCAGAAAATTTTTCTACAAATGCAACGACTGCGCTGGACGAATCACCTGCCGCTAGTCAAATCGATATCGAAATGTCTGATCACAATAACTTTGCTTCTCATATGATCACTGAACAAGTGGCAGAAAAATTACGAGCTGAAGTAATCGCTAGTGTTCAAACAGCTTACAACGAAAATGTTTTTGCAGCATTAACCGAGCTCGGCACTGGCATCAGTCAAGCCGCTGACGGCACGGAGCAATTAAAAGCTGGTACGGAACAATTAAATTCTGGTAGCCAACAATTAACTAGCGGGCTCCATGAATTATTAGATAAATCTCAACCTCTAGTTACTGGCGTTGATCAATTAGCTACTGGCGGTTCAGATTTAAATACTGGCGTAGCATCTTACACTGACGGCGCTAGTCAAATCAATGACGGACTTGATAAATTGCAAGCCGCCAGCGGGCCGTTAGCAACTGGTGTCACTCAATTAAATGATGGTGGCAGCCAATTAAATTCTGGCATCGCCTCATATACGACTGGCGCTAGTCAAATTAATTCCGGTCTTGCAACTTTAGCTGGAAATAATGCAGCTTTAAATAGTGGCACACAACAAATTAATGATGCCATTGGTCAATTGACTGCCGGTAGTCAACAATTAACTGCCGCTTTAAGTGAGGCAGCCAATAATATCGATCAACAATCGGCAGAAGGTCAAGCACAAATTGAAGAACTCCTTGCCGGTCTTGATGCTTTGAATCAAGGAGTCATCGATTTAAATTATAGTGTCAACGGTGAAGGAAGCCAGCAATTGGTAAATGATTTAGTGACAGTTGGTGGAGCTCTTACTAGCATGCAAACATCATTAATTAATGTTTCTGGCAATATGGAATCTTTGAAAACTGATTTAACAGCTGCGGGAAGTAATTTTACGGCTGCTGGCGATGCTGCTACTGAAGTGGCTGAAATTTTAGCTGATCCGGAAATAGCGATGGCCATTTTGAAAGCTGATCCTTCTGCTGCGATTAAATTAGCACAATTAAAAGGATCACTTACAACTAGCATGAATGACGGCAAAACGGCGTTAACCAATGCCGGTGCCGATGCGACAAATGTTGGTGCTGATTTAACCAACACAGCAACTGCCTTAGCACAAACGAAAGAACCAATGGAAGATGTTCAACATCAATTGGAAACTTTAAAAGCAGCTGTTGCTAAATTATCAGAAGGTACACCAACTGTTGTTGCTGGATCTAAACAAGCAATCGCCACTCTTCAAGCTGGTTTAGCACAAGTCAGCGCTGGTTTGAAACAACAAGGCGATACTGCTGAAACGATGGGTGCCATTCAAGCTAGCAATACCATTCACGATGGTTTAGCACAAGTCAGTGCTGGATTAAATGGATCAGGCGGCTTGCTTCCTTCCATTCAAGCATATACAGCTGGCGTTCAACAAGCAGCTGACGGCAGCAATCAATTAGTGGCTAATAATAATCAATTAAATTCAGGCGCTTCTGATTTAGCAAATGGTTTAAGTCAATTAAATGGTCAAGTGCCAACATTGACTTCTGGTGTGAATCAACTTGCTACAGGCAGCCATCAACTAGTAGCCAATAGCGATCAACTTGCTGCAGGTTCGCAAGCATTAGCAGCTGGCCTCGGTGAACTTGACGCGCAAGTGCCAACGTTGATTGATGGCGTAACGCAATTAAATGACGGCGCGGATCAATTAAGTGCTGGTATTATTTTAGAAGATGAAGGAATGGCGACACTTAATGAAAAATTAGCTGACGGTAGCAAACAAGTTAGCAATTTAAATTTTACTGCGGCAAATGTTGAACATTTTGTAACGCCGGTTACTAATCAAACACAAGTAGATAATTTATCCAAACCACTATTATCCGTTCTCTCCCCCTTAGTTCTGATGATGGTTCTCTTTATCGGCGCGGTCTTAACTGAACTTGGTTTTAATCGTTACAGCCGCCGATTCCAAGCACAACCAAGATTGCAAAAAATTGCGCTATTAGCTACGGCAATTGTTTTACAAGCTGTTGGCATTTTACTTGTTACAATGTGGATGGGTGTGGTAGTAACTCATCCGATCACTTTATTATTATTGTTAGTTTTAGGTGGTTCATTATTTACTTTAATCGTCTTTGCCTTTGATCGCTGGTGGGGAACATTGGGCGTCTTAGGCAGCTTAGGATTATTATTTGTTCAATTGATTGTTTCTGGCGGACTTTTACCAAACGCTATGTTGTCTGGCTTGTATCAAACAATCGGCAAATTTTTACCAGGAACTTATTTACTCAACGGCCTGAGCTATGCGTTAAATGGATTAGCAACAAGTCCATTTATCAATACGATCATTCTTCTAGTTTTCGTGGCCCTCTTCAGCTTGCCATTTATTTTAAAACGTAAAATAACCGCGCTAAATCCTGAATAATATGGTACGCTCAATATAAAGGAAAAAGAAAGCGAGCAATTCATGAAAAATGACAACCAGGGAGCTTTATTAGAAGATTATATTGATGTGTACATGTCAGGTTTTAAATATATTAGCGATTTAGTTTCGGAACCGACGAAGGAATTTAATTTATCCTTTGAGCAGTTTTTAATTATGCGAGATGTCGCCGATGGAAAACAAGTGGCGATGTCCGATGTTGCCACAAAGCGCGGAGTGACTAAGGCTGCCATCTCCCGGCAAATTCGCGTGATGTTAGACAACGATTATATTAAACAAGAACGTGATGAAGTCGATCGTCGACGCCAATATTTAAAACTCACACCAAAAGGTCAGAAAGTCGCTGAAACAATCGAAAAAGCTATGACGCAACGTTTTTATGGCTGGGTAGACTTGTTTGGTGAAGATGATACGAAAGAACTTTTACGTCTAATGCGCCGCGTGAGTTTGGAAATTATTGGAAAAGATAAGACTTAGTCAAAGAAGTGCAATTTATTAAGATAAAACTAATTAAAACATTCAAGATAAAGTTAATTCTTTGTCTTGAATGTTTTTTTATTTTAGTGCTGAATTTATCTCCGGATTTCAACGAAAAAAGATTTCTTTTTTTACGTAAGGATATACAAGATTACTACCTCTTGAACGCTTAAATCTTACAAATTTATTTATTTGAGATATAGTAAAGGAAATGGTTAAAAAAAACTGGAGGTAATCTTATGAAAATTTTTGTAGTAGGTGGTTCTGGACGAGTGGCCACAGATTTAATCGCTGACTTGAAAGAAAAAGGTCATGAAGTAATCGCCGGTTCACGTCACCCAGAAAAAATTACCGCGGAAGGAATTACTGCCGTAAAACTTAATCTCCATGAATCTGTAGAAAAAATTGCCGCTGTTATCGGCTCGGTAGATGTTATTTATTTTGTAGCTGGTTCTAGAGGAAATGATTTATTGCAAACGGATGCCTTTGGAGCTGTAAAAACAATGCAAGCTGCTGAAAAAAACGGTGTGCAGCGTTATATTATGCTCAGCTCAATCTTTTCTTTGCAGCCGGAAGAATGGTATCGTGAAGGGTTGAATGAATTAATGGATTACAATATCGCCAAATTTTTTGCCGATAATTATTTGACTACCAACTCTTCTTTGAATTACACCATTTTACAACCTATTAGCTTAACTACTGATAAAGCAACCGGAAAAATCCAAATCGGCGACGGCAGTGTGGCAACAAATCCGATTGCCGATGTCGCCAAAACACTAGCGTCAATTATTGATCACCCCAACACTAGCAAAAAAGTAATCATGATGCGCAGTGGTGATACGCCCATCAATGATGCCTTAGCTAAAGTTTAATTTTTGAGTCAAATAAATAATTAAATATCTGGCTGAATTCTTTCACCGCCATTCACTTTTTTTCTCCGCCATTTCATCTGATTTGGCGGAGAAATTTTTTTTAAGAGGAAAATAATTAAGCCGAGAACAATTATTCGTCTTTTGAAATAGTTAGTAGTAAAATCAAATTGTTACAAAAAGTTAGTAATTTTTTGCTGACTAAGTAGAAATCAAAGTAGGTTATTAATCATGAAAAAAATTGGTTTTTTAAGTTTTGGTCACTGGATGGATCAAGGATCACTTGTTAAAACGGCTAGTGATGCGTATTTGCAATCAATTGAACTAGCAGTTGAAGCAGAAAAAATTGGGATTGACGGAGCTTATTTCCGGGTTCATCATTTTGCAGCTCAAATCGGTTCGCCTTTCCCACTGCTTGCGGCTATCGGTGCGAAAACAAGTAAAATTGAAATCGGCACTGGACTAGTCGATATGCGTTACGAGAATCCTTATATGATGGCTGAAAATGCTGGTCTGGCAGATATTATTACTCAAGGACGGGTGGAATTAGGCGTGGGCCGTGGTTCTCCTGAACAAGCCTTGGACGGTTGGCAACATTTTGGTTACGATTATAGCGAAGAAGAAATGAAAGAAGTGGCTCGTCAACGAACGCTTGAATTTTTGAAATTGCTGGATGGAAAACCTTTTGCTAAACCTAATCCACAACCTTTATTTCCACAAGGTTCAGATTTATTGCGGATCGAACCTTACTCAGAAGGTTTGCGCCAACGTATTTGGTGGGGAGCAGGCTCAAAACAAACGGCTGTTTGGGCGGCTGAACAAGGAATGAATTTTCAATCATCGACTTTGGTGAACTACGAATCCAACGAACCTTTCCACATTCAACAAGCGAATCAATTGCGCGCTTATAAAGAAGCTTGGAAAAAAGCCGGTCACGACTTTGAGCCAAGAACTTTAGTTACGCGCTCCATTCAACCAATCACCACGGATTTGGATCGTCGGTTATTTGGCCGCGATGGTCAGCCGCAACAAGATTCAGTTGGTTATCTGGCTTATCACCGGAATCCCACCGTCTTTGGTAAAACTTTTGCCGGCGAACCAGACAAATTGATTAAAGAACTAGCTGAAGATGAAGCTATCAAAGAAGCTGATACAGTACTCATTACGATTCCTAATACCTTGGGCGTCGAGTACAATATGCACATTTTAGAAACAATGATCAAAGATGTGGCACCTGGCCTAGGCTGGAGATAATGATTTAACAATTTAAAATAACAAAAAAAGGAGAAAGTTTTTAGCTTTCTCCTTTTTTATATGTTCATTTTTCAAACTATGAATAAAAATTTTATTTTATTTTGTAAATGCGTGCTTCATAAGCTTGTAAAGTTTGTTGATTCGTTTCAGTATAGTTTCCTAAAATTAACTGGCCGACATTTTTTTGCGGTGATTTTAATGGTTCGGTTCCTAAATTGATTTCTATTAAAAATGCTGCCGCATCATCTTTTCTAATATAGGAAAAATAATTTTTGCTCGCAGGTTCAATAAATTCAATCGCGCCATAAATAAGCGTAGCGAATTCTTTGCGTAGCGCAATTAATTTTTGATAAAAATGCCAAACGGAATTAGGATTTTCTTCTTGGTTTTCTACGTTGACTAATAAATAATCTTCATCATTTAAAAGCCAAGGCGTTCCAGTGGTAAATCCGCCATTGCTGGAATTATTCCACGGCATTGGCGCCCGAGCGTGGTCGCGGCTACCAGCGAGAATTGTTTTAAGCGCTGCTGTTTCTGATTGTCCTGAAGCTAGCAATTCTTGGTATTTATTGAGGGTTTCAACATCTTTGAAATCGGATATTTTTTGATAATTTTTATTAATTAAACCTAATTCTTGTCCTTGAAAAATAAAAGGCGTGCCTTTTAAAGTCATTTGGATGGTTCCTAATAATTTTCCTAAAACTTCTCGGTAAAAAGGATCTGGATTGACTTTAGAAATCATGTGGGGATTGTCGTGATTTTCGTAAAACAAGCTCATCCAATAATGATTGCCGTAATTCGTTTGATAATTCATTAAGTATTCTTTCAAGAAATTCAAATCATAGCGGTAATCATCAAAGCGGACGTGGCCTGGAGTTTCTAATTGGTCAAAATTAAAAACCATATCTAACTCTTTTCGATAATCGCCCGTTAAAAGTTTGGCCATTTCAATCCCGACACCAGGAGTTTCCCCCACTGAAAAAGCATCAAAGGGAGCAAACGCATTTTCTTTTAATTCATGAAGATACTCATGGAGATGAATGCCGTAATAATATTCTTCAATCCCGTAAAATTCCATCAGTTCACCCACAAAAGCATCACCATCTTTTAGGCCGGGATTTTTAGAAATATAATTAATCACGTCAAGGCGAAAACCATCGACGCCTTTTGCCAACCACCAGCGAACCATCTGGGCAACTTCTTCTCTGACTGCCGGATAATCCCAGTTGAGATCCATTTGTTTTTTCGTAAATAAATGCATGACCCACTTTTTCTGTTTAGGAAAATAGCGCCAAGCAGGGCCTGAGAAAAATGATTTCCAATTATTTGGCGGTGTATCAGGCGTTCCATCTTCAAAAAAGTAATAATTGCGGTAAGGAGAATTTTCATCGGCCAAGGCTTTTTGAAACCACGGATGCTCATCGGAAGTATGATTGACTACTAAATCCATAATCAGACGCATGGAACGCTTGTGGAGCTGGGCTAATAATTCATCAAAATCTGTCATCGTACCAAATTCAGCAAGAATAGCTTGGTAATCAGAAATATCGTAGCCATTGTCATCATTTGGTGATTGATAAATTGGTGACAACCAAAGAGCGGTAATCCCTAGTTCTTGCAAATAATCGAGTTTTTCGATGATACCTCGCAAATCCCCCACACCATCGCCATTACTATCTTTAAATGACCGCGGATAAATTTGATAAAAAATCGCTTCTTTCCACCAAGTTTGTTCAATTGGCACCTCGTCATTTAAAGGTAAATCTTTTTCGCTATTTAATAAAAATAAAATTTTATCGAAAAACTTTTGATCGAGTTTGTTAAAAGAAATTTTTTTTATGGCGGCTAAAGATAAATTGCCAACGATGGGATTTAAAAGCCATTTTGACGATTTATTAACTTGTAGCAAGACTTTATCAAAAACATCTTTACCGATTGGTGTGGCATAAAGTTCTTTGACTTTAGATTTCATGGTCAGCGTCATTATTTTCACGCTCCTTTAAGTCTACTAACATTTGGCTGTAAAATTTGGCGTCGATTTTGTATTTAAAATGATACACGCCATAACCGACTAAAATACAAACAAGTGGCAAGACCATCATGAAAAATTTAAAAGTGGTGATTCCTTGAGCTGTCATGCCCGCAGCATTGCCAGCGTCTTTCATTCCGGAAATCACCAGCGTCATCCCAACAATCCCACTAGCAATCGCCCCGCCTAATTTATTAATAAAAGCTTGCAAGGACAAAGTGACACTTTCATTTCGCCGACCAAAGCGCCACTGACCGTATTCCACGGTATCGGTGATAAACATTAGCATTAATAGTTGAATCGCCGCTTGACCGACAAAAATCAAGACGCCGGCAATACCGATGACCGCCATAGTGCTAGTTGGGGCCAAATAAAATAAAATGTAGCCGGCAACTACCATTAGAGTCGCCCATAAATATAAAGTTTTCCGCGAGAAAAATTTGCTTAAGTGTGGAAAAGCGAGTAAAGAAATAATTTGTGAGACGCCTAAGATTAAAGCGAAAATCGAGTACATACTTTCATCGCCGTAAACATATTTAAAATAATAAAGACCAAAGCTAGTAGTCGTAATGTAGCCGACCATAAATAAAGTCATGGAAACTGTTACCCACAGCAGTTGATCGTTTTTAAAGATGACTTGAATCATATCTTTAAAGTGCGTCGCTTTTTGCGGTTTAGTGTGGGTTTGTTCTTTAACGGTTAACAGCATAATTAATTGGAAAACAAACATCACACTCACGGCAATAATTGCTAACAGTTGATACGCTTTTGTCATGCTGCCGGTCACTTTTCCTAGGGCATTAGTAATTGGCACAATACCCACCACCATCGTGAACATGCCGAGGTTAGCACAAATCCGTGCCACGCCGCCAATTCTCTCCCGCTCTTTTTGATCTTGATTAAGCGCTGGCAACATGCCCCAAAAAGCAATATCGTTAGCGGTAAAACTAATTTCCCATAAAAGATAAAACAAAATAAAGACGACGACAAAAGCCGTTCCTTGCAAGCCAAAATCAGTAAAAATTAAAATTGTAAAAACCGAAGACAATAAGCCACCGCCGAAAATCCACGGTTTAAATTTGCCGAAACGACTTTTCGTATTATCAACAATAATGCCCATAAATGGATCATTTACCGCATCAAAAATCCGCGTCACCATAAAGACCACCGTAATTGTCGCCATAATACTGGTGGGGACTTTCAAAATATCGGTTAAGTAAAACATTAGGTACATGCTAATCATCGTGTAAGTCGCGTCACGACCGATTGTCCCGATGCCAAAAAAATAACGATTCTTTTTCGTTTGCTTATTGTCCAACTTCTTTTCCTTCTTCCTTTGAAACTACATATAAAGTCGAGCCGAAATCTCCTAATAGTCGCGTCTGATCATTATAATTGCTGCCCATAAATTGATTTTTTAATAAAACACCGCTGGCAAATAGCCCGCCAGTTCCAAAATATTCTTCTTTAGCATCGGTTAAACTATAATGTTTGGCAATCGTATTGATGACAAGACCATGGGGATTGAGCTTGACTGGCGTCACATGTTTAATTAATTCGCCAAATTGTTGGATAAAAATTCGTTGTGGTTTGCTAGTCATTTTGTAAAAAGTATTTTCCGCTAGGCCGGAAACTGGAAGTAAATCATAACTTGGGGAAGCTTGCGTTTTTGTTTGGAAAAATCCAGCGACAGTTTCTTGATCTGTTCCTTGCGCCTGCCAAATTTTTTGCGTGGATTTAAGCGTATCGGTGCGAGAAAACTTTCCAAATTGCAAAGTCGCGCGATATTTTTTGTAAAAAGTAATTTGTTCTTTAATTTCTTTGCGTTCTTCGGGCGTTAAAAGATTAAGATCTAGTTCGTAACCTAAGACCCCAAATGAAGCGACGTTAAAGCGGCTGGACAGCGGGGTGGCTCTTAAAGTTTGTTGGTGGGGACTGGCGGAAACGTGACAAGAAATAGTCGAAGGTGGATACAAATAAGAAAGTCCGCCTTGAATTTCCAAGCGTTCAATGGGATCTGTATCATCTGAGGCCCAAATTTGCGGTGAAAAACAAAGCATCCCCAAATCAAAACGATTCCCCCCAGAAGAACAAGATTCCAATAAAATTTCTGGGCGCGGGCCGAAAATTTGGCTTAGCACTTCATACAAACCCATCATATACCGATGATAAAATTCCCCTTGATTCGTTAAAGTTGCCGAAAATGCTTCGGCAATATGACGATTCATATCCCATTTGACAAAAGTTGCGCCGGTTTCATCTAAAATTTTCCCGACATTTTCAATGATATACGTCCGGACCTCTTTTTGACATAAATCTAAAACCAATTGATTGCGTCCGAGAACTGAATTTTTTCCCGGCAGTTGGACGGCAAACTCGGGATGTTCTTTGTAAAGTTGGCTATTAGGATTGACCATCTCAGGTTCAAACCACAAACCAAACTCTAGTCCGGTGCTGCGTAATTTATCGGCGAAACTTTTCAGACCTTGGGGAAATTTCTTGCGATTAACTGCATAATCTCCTAGACCTTGCGTATCGTCGTTACGGGTACCAAACCAACCGTCATCTAAGACGAACGTTTCGGCCCCGAGATTTTTGGCTTGCTTGGCTAATTTTAATAATTTTGCTTGATTGAAATCCATAAAAGTCGCTTCCCAATTGTTGTAAACCACCGGGCGCAGTTTTTCTTGGAAATGTTGCGGGATAATATGGTGATTAATAAAATGGTGGAAGTTTCCGCTCAGACCGTTAAACCCATTGGCTGAAAAACTGAGACAAACTTCTGGCGTTTCGAAAAATTCATTGGCGGAAAGTGCCCATTGAAATTGTTGAGGATTAATCCCCATGGACGTGCGCAATAAACCGTGAGGCGAAAGTTCAATATGACTATAATGATTCCCGCTGTACACAAGATTCATTCCGTAAACCCAACCTTGATTTTCAGTAGCCGACTTCTCGCCTAGCAAAATGCCAGGATTGGCGCGATTGCTAGAATCTCCAGTAGTGGAACTATTACTATATTCGCCAATTTGAATATCTTTGATTTGTTGATGGGTTTCTTTTGCCCACGTGCCGTTAAAAGTGTGGAGCTGATAATTTCTGTTAGGCAAATCAAGTTGACTACTCATAATTTTGTGAATCGTAATCGGTGTAGCACCAAGATTTACAACTCGCACTTTTCTTGTAATCACATTTGTTTCAAAAAAAACGGTATAAAATAACTCATAGCGCACGTGATGCAGAGCATCGATTAATTCAATGCGCAAACTTTGACTTTCGTCTACTGTCGCTTTAGCTGTTGGTAAACTCTGCAAAGAAATGACACCATCAATAATTTCATGGCGGTCATACAAAAAATCACTGACAAAACTACCGTCGGCCATCTGAATTTCACTAGGCAAAAAGCGATAATCTCCTACCCCAGTTGGACTATATTCTAGCGGCAATTCATCTAAGGCATAATAAATATCGGCAGCATCATAGGCAATGGTCGAGCCAGTTTGGGCGGTTCGTTTATAAATTAAAGCAGTCGGATCTTGAATAGGTAATTTGGGACCATAATAAATCTGTTCAAGATGTCCGTGTTTAGTAATTTGAAACCAATAGGATGTGTTTTTAGTCTGCAAATAAAAAACATTTTGCAAAAAAGTAATCATAGTCAACCTTCTCTCAAGTTTCTTAGCTTATCATACGCTTTGAGTTTTTTTGTTGCTACTCAAAAGAGTTTTGTAGTCGTTATTTTTCAAAAAAAGCATTTGATTGCCCAATAATTAAGTCACTACACAAAATTAAGGAGGCGATCAAATGCTAAAATTAATCATACTAAAAACGTGGCAAAAAAGAAAGCTGGCAAAAATTTTTAAACGAAACCCATTCCGTATTCAACGCTGTCTTTAATTGTTTCTTTAATATCAGCTAATTCTTCTTTAGAAATTTCATCAGCTAAATACAAGAAGTTGGCGAATTTTTTTAGCGCACTGCCGGCCGCTCGCAAATCCGCTTGACTAGAAGCTGCTTTACGCGGATACCAGTCAGCTAAAAACATGTCGAGTTCTTGAGTGATTGCTAGTGGTGTTTCCAAAAAGTCAAACATTAAATATTCATTGATAAACCATTTTGCCCGGTCCACATGACGCGTAATTATTTTTTCACTCAGTTGTTCACCTTCTCTTAAATAATTTTCAAACTCGGCTAAGACTAGCTCGTTATTTTTTTCAATCTTGTCGCCTGCTTTATCATAAGCCGCACTGGAAAGATCTGAAATATCAACATCTTCTGGTAGAGCGACTTCTTGAAATGGCGCCCATGTTTTTTTGATTTGATAAGTGGACGTTTCTTTTTGAGTCGTGTCTTTTTCTGTTTCTAACGGCGGGGTGACCATAACGATCCGCTCTTTGATCGCCTTTTGAAGCTCGTCTTTAGGAAAAATATGTTCTTGACCATGCTTAAAAAATTGACTTTGCACGCTTTGCATCAAGACCCGTTGCACTCGGCTTTCAGAATTAATAGTCCGAGGGAAACGATCCTGAATCATTAAAGTCACCACTCCGCTGACTTGGCGATTAAAGCCGGTAGAAATTTCAAAGTCGCCAGCTTCTTGAAAATATTTATCGATTTTAACTGGTGGTATGCCGGCTAATTTAAAGGCGACGCGAATACCTTCTGTCATAATTTCTGCCAGATTTTTTTTATTTTTGGCGTTAATGTCGTATAAAACAACCGTCGCGTAAGTTAGGTCATTGACTAAGACCACGACTTTTTTGCGATCGACATTAAAATAATTGGCGTGCCAAGAAAAAAAGGGATTAGCTGCCGCTATTTTTTGGGCTTGGGGAATATTTTCCACCGCTGGCAACTGGTTAAAAATACTTAGCGCTTTTTTCGTCGGATTGATAAACATGTTCATTCTCCTATCTAGTGATTTAGGACCAGTATAGCGCATTAACGGACAAAATTCTAAATAAAAAAGAAACCTCCGCTAAAAACGGAGATTTCTATTAGTTTTCTAAATCAATAACGCGATCAACGAGATCTTCATAAAATTCTTGTTCGTGAGAAACGACTAAGACGGTGCCGGGAAATTGAGCGATGGCTTGTTGGAGATTTTCTTTAGCTTCTTGGTCGATATGGTTCGTTGGTTCATCCAAGAATAAAAAGTTACTTTCTTTCATAGTAAGTTGGGCAAATTTTACTTTCGCTTGTTCCCCACCAGATAATTGGCGCAATTTTTCTTGAGCCAACTCGTTGACTAAACCTGCCCGCGATAATTGGCGGCGCAAATCTTTAATCGTTGCCTCTGGAAATAAGTCGCTTAAATATTGGAGCGGTGTAGCTAAAGGATTTTCCCAGTTAAGTTCTTGAGAAAAATAATTGACTATCGAATTGTCCGGAAAATGAAAAACACCAGCTAACGGAGAAATTTCACCGATTAAAGTTTTTAAGAGTGTCGATTTTCCAATACCATTAAATCCTCGCAAGGCGACTTTTTCGCCGTAACGAATGGAAATATTAATTGGCGCTAAAAGTGGTTTATCATAACCAATTACTAATTCATCTGTTTCTAGAGCAAAAGTTGTGACAATTGGTCGATAAGGAAAAACTAAATGAGGGGCCGCCGTACTAGATGGTGGCGTCAGGCGTTCTACTTTTTCCAATTGTTTTTGACGACTTTTAGCAATCGTCGAACGAGATCCAGCTTTATATTTACGAATATAAGCTTCGGTTTTTTCAATTTGTTTTTTCTGTACTGCGTAATTACGCAAATAAGATTCGCGATTGGCTTCTTTTTGCACCAACGCTTGTTTTAAATTGCCGGTGTACTTCGTCAGTTTGCCAAATTCAATATCGGCAATATGGGTGGTGATATCGTTAAGAAATTTTCGGTCATGAGAAATTACTAAAAATGTTCCCGAAAAATCTCGTAAAAATTCTGTCAGCCAAGCGACATGCGTATCATCTAAATGGTTCGTTGGTTCATCTAAAACTAACATTTCAGGTTTTTCTAAAAGTAATTTAGCTAAAATAACTTTTGACCGTTGACCACCACTAAGGTTTTTAAGTAACGTATCTAAACCTAACACATCAATCCCCAGTCCTGTAGCCATCTCAGCAATCAGGGTATCCATTTGATAAAAATCCCCTTGATCGAGTTGAGTTTGCAACTGGCCGGCTTTTTCTAATAAACGTTCGTCCATATTTTCGCCATATTCCGCGTACAGTTCACCAATTTCTGCTTCTTTATCGATATCTGTTTGAAAAGCTGTTTTCAGGAATTCAAAAATTGTTTTTTCTTCGTCTACTTCCACATATTGATCGAGATAACCGATGCGGCTATTTTTTGGATATTCCACCGTACCATCATCGGGTAAAAGTTCACCGGTAATCATTTTAATGAGGGTACTTTTGCCGGCACCATTTTGACCGATTAGTCCCACGTGTTCGTTGCGATTAATTTGCAAATTTAATTTTTCATACAACACTTTGTCGCCAAATTGTTGAGTAATATTCGTTAATTGGAGCACATTTTCACTTCCTTTACATAAAAAAGCTGCAGGACTATGCCCACAGCAAGTGTTTCATCGTTACACAGGGTATCATCTCAGACGATAATTGTCAAAAATCCTTCATTAAATAAAAAAATTCTCCTGGACTTAAGACCAAGGAGAATTTTTTCTTCTATTTTAATTATTGTTCGCTGACAGCTTTTTTCGGTAAGAAAAGATTTAATAAAATTCCTAACACGGTAGCAAGAGCCACACCGGAAAATTGGAATGTGTCTAATTGCAAAGTGACATTACCAATCCCAATGACTAAAATACTTGAGGCAATCATTAAATTGCGGCGGGCATTAAAGTCGATTTTATTTTCAATTAGAATGCGCAAACCAGCTGTAGCAATAACTCCAAACAAGAGAAAACTTACGCCGCCTAAAACAGCGCCAGGAATACTTTGAATCAGGGCAGATAATTTACCAACAAAACTAAAGACAATCGCCAAACTTGCTGCCCCGATAATCACATAGACAGAATAAATCCGATTAATCGCCATCACGCCGATATTTTCGCCGTAACTTGTAATCGCCGGACCACCAACAAGTCCTGCAAAAAGGGAAGCGACACCATCGCCGGTTAACGTTTTATGCAAGCCAGGATCTTTGAAAAAGTTGCGCTTCGTTAAATCATTTAAAACCATAATGTGACCCATATGTTCTGTCATAGTTACAAAAGCAATCGGCGCCATCATTAACATCGCCGACCAGTGAAATTCCATCGGGTAGCTGACAAAAGGAATTTCAAATTTTGGCAAACGGAACCAAGGCGCATCTATAACTGGTTGAAAATCAACAAGTCCAAATAATAAAGCAATTAAATATCCACAGACAATGCCTAGTAAAATCGCAATTTGTCCCCAAAAGCCAGATAAAAACATATTAAACAAAATTGTAATTAATAAAGTTAGCAGCGCTACGACTAAAATTTTCCAATCGTAATTGCCCGCAGCATCTAATGTGGCATTGTCGGCTGCCGATCCGGCGAGTGATAAGCCGATCGTCATAATAATTGGTCCTACCACAATTGGTGGCAAGGCGCGATCCAGCCAAGCAGTGCCGATTTTTGAAATAATTAAAGCTACTACGAGATAGACCACGCCGACTGCAAATATTCCTTGGGCAATGCCGGGGTAACCGACTGTTTTCATTAATGATTGCATTGGTACAATAAAAGCAAAACTGGAACCCATATACGCCGGAATTTTTCGTTTCGTAATTAAAATATGCAGCAGCGTGCCCACACCTGAACTAAAAAGAGCAATCCCCGGATCCAAGCCTACCAAAATCGGCACCAGCACTGTGGCTCCGAACATGGCGAATAAATGTTGCAACGATAAAGCTAAGCCTAAACCTAATGTGGGACGATCGGCAATGTCTAAAACAATATCTGAATCCTTTTTGTTATGTTGCGTCGTTACTTTTTTCATTGAGGCGCTCCTTTATATTTCGTATTTAGTTTTCAATTAATACAGTAACGCTTGATCACGTCCGTCGACTTCAACAACGTGAAGTTTAATAACTTCATTTTTGGCGGTGGGAATATTTTTCCCGATAAAATCTGGTCGCAGTGGTAATTCTCGATGGCCGCGATCGATTAAAACGGCTAGCGCAATTTTTTTTGGTCGGCCGGCATCCATTACAGCTTCAATGGCTGCTCTAATCGTTCGTCCGGTGTACAAAACATCATCGACGAGAATAATTTTTTTGCCGGTAATTTCTAGCGGAAATTGACTGGCGGTAACAACTTTTTCTGACACGCGGCGATCGTCACGATAATCGGTAATATCTAAATGAACCACCGGAATTTTCGTTTGTTCCACTTGGGCGATTTTTTGTGAAAGACGATCGGCTAAATACGCCCCACGCGTTTTAATCCCTACAAAAATTAGCTGATCTAAGCTAGCATTTTGCTCGATGATTTCATAACTCATCCGGGTTAATGCTTTTTGAATAGCCAACTCATCTAAAATAATTTTGGCCATAGTACTCCTCCTTTTTCTAATTTTAGTTGAAACATTTTATCCAACAAATCCAAAAAAAATAGCCTCATGACGTTTAACGGTCATGAGGCTGCGGCAAGTCAGCGGAGAATTTCGAGAATTTCTCCGCACTAAAAATAGACTGTCCACCTTGTTAGCCTCACGGGACCAATTTAAAGGAGATGTTGTTGGTAGTTTATAAGTTGTTGGCGCAATTGTCAATAGTTTGTCGCAAATATTTTTCGCTAAACTTTTGGTCGTTCGTTTTTTTACACTTGCTGGCTTTGCAAAGTTAAACTTTATTTTTTATAAAAAACTTCATCCAAAAATAATCCTTGGGCCGGGACTGTTTCGCCAGCGGTGGCGCGGACTTTTTGGTCAAAAATATCGGCAATAGAATCTACCGAGCGTTCCCCTAAGCCGACTTCTAATAAGGTGCCCATCATAATGCGGACCATTTTGTATAAAAATCCTTCCCCAACAAACGTTACAGCTAGCATGCTGCCTTCTTGGTGAAAAGAAATTTCATTAATCGTGCGAACGGTGGATTTTTTCTTAGATTTTTTGAGGGCGGAAAAGCCAAGAAAATCATGGGTGCCCACCATTTTTTCAGCGGCGGCTTCCATTTTGACAAGATTTAATCTTTCTGGCACGTGATAACTATAATGACGAGAAAACGCCGTTGGTACTTCGTTGTTCCAAATATAATAAATATATTTTTTCCCAGTGGCATTGTAGCGGGCGTGGAAACGTTCTGGCACTTCAGAAATTTCTTTAACTACAATATCATTTGGCAAATAACGATGGAAAAAAGCTTGCATTTCTTTTAAAGATAAAGTAGATTCTGTTTTAAAATTCGCTACTTGACCGCGAGCGTGCGCGGAAGCATCCGTTCGACCGGAACCTGTGATTTCAATTGTTTCGCCAGTCATTTGTTTAATAATATTTTCAATTTTTCCTTGAATTGTTTTGTCAGAGTCTCCCAGCCGTTGCCAGCCAAGATAACGGGTGCCGTCGTATTCAATGGTGAGTTTAATATTGCGCATTTTTTTATTGCTCCTTTAGCATGTTTTAATTATTTTACCTATCAAGGCATAATAACTGCTAAAGCTTCAAGATGTCAAACATTTTCGGCATTTATAACCCTTTCCGTTGCGGAAATTTACCACGAGCCGTATAATTATATTATTCTGAAAAATTCGAGAGGACTGATACATTTGCAACGATTTTTTGAAACGTTCCAACCTAATCATTATGATGTTTACCTGGACATTAATCGCCAAACAAAATCTTTTTCCGGAACAACGACAGTCAGAGGAACAGCGCTAGAAACGACGGTCTTACTCCATCAAAAAGATTTACAAGTAAGTGAAGTTTTGCTTAACGATCAAGCAGTTGATTTTACGATTGATCAAGAAAAAAATTCTTTAACCGTTGCCGTAAAACAAGCTGGTGAAGTGAAAATTTCTGTCAGCTACACTGCGCCAATTACTGACACTATGATGGGGATTTATCCGTCTTATTACGAATTAAATGGTGAGAAAAAACAATTAATCGGGACACAATTTGAAACGAATTTTGCTCGCCAAGCCTTTCCTTGTGTCGATGAACCAGAAGCTAAAGCTACTTTTTCTTTAGCGATTAAATTTGACGAAACTGATGGCGAAACGATTTTAGCTAATATGCCGGAAATTAAAGCTGTCGATGGCGTTCATTATTTTGAAGAAACGGTTAAAATGTCGACGTACTTAGTCGCTTTTGCTTTTGGGCAAATGCAAAATAAACAAGACGTAACGAAATCTGGCGTTAAAGTGGGTGTTTTTGCCACTTATGCCCATGACGCAGCTGAATTGGATTTTGCTTTAGACATTGCCAAAAGCTCGATTGAATTTTACGAAGATTTTTATCAAACGCCTTACCCACTTCCTCACTCTTGGCAATTAGCTTTGCCTGATTTTTCCGCCGGTGCTATGGAAAACTGGGGACTAGTAACTTATCGTGAAGCGTATTTACTCGTTGATCCAAATAATTCTTCATTGCCCCATCAACATCGGGTGGCAACAGTGATTGCTCATGAGTTAGCGCATCAATGGTTTGGTGATTTAGTAACAATGCAATGGTGGGATGATTTATGGTTAAATGAAAGTTTCGCCAATATGATGGAATATGTTTGCATCGATTATTTGGAACCGGACTGGAATATTTGGGAAACTTTCCAAACACAAGATGCTCCTTCTGCTTTACAAAGAGATGCTACAGACGGCGTGCAATCCGTTCACGTGGAAGTAAAAAATCCTGAAGAAATCGATTCGTTATTTGACGCAGCGATTGTTTATGCTAAAGGCGCGCGGATGTTAGTTATGGTGCGGGCTTTAATTGGCGACGATGCGTTGCGAGCTGGCTTGAAAAATTATTTTGCCGCTCATCAATATGGAAATGCCACCGGGAGTGATTTATGGAATGCACTCGGTGCGGCGTCTGGTCTTGACGTGGGTGCGGTGATGCACTCTTGGTTAGAACAACCAGGTTATCCTGTCGTTGAAGCAAGTGTCGTTGATGGACAACTTACTTTAAGCCAAAAACAATTTTTCATCGGCGCAGGAAATGAGATCGGTCGCTTATGGCAAATTCCTTTAAATAGTAATTATGCAGCCGCCCCTGCTCTTCTTTCAGATAAAAATATTGTTCTTGGGGATTATCAAAAATTACGGGCTGAAAATAAAAAACCATTCCGTTTAAATATCGGCAACAATTCGCACTTTATCGTTAAATATGACGACACTTTGTTGGCTGATTTACTAGAAAATAATTCTGATTTTGTGGCAATTGATGAATTCCAATTATTGCAAGACTGGCGCTTATTAGCTGAAGGCGGCCAAATGTCTTATGGACAAATGATTCCGTTATTGAAAGATTTTGCTGCTAGCGAATCGGCGGTAGTGAATCAAGCTCTTTATACTGCCGTTAATAATTTGAAAAAATTTGTTGAACCAAAATCAAGCGAAGAGAAAAATTTAAAAACTTTCGTTGACGCCTTAAGTAAAGATCAAGTGGAGCGCTTAGGCTGGCGCGGGTTGCCTGATGAATCCAACGACGACCAATTAATGCGTCCTTATGTTTTATCGGCCTCCCTTTATGCCGAAAATCCTGAAACCATCGCGCAAGCACATAATTTATTTGAAGGATTTTCCGATGATTTAAGTAAATTACCAGCACCGATTCGGCCTTTAGTTTTATCTTCGGAAGTGAAAAATTATGGCACGGCTAAACTTTTCAATCAGTTACTGACTGAATACCGCAAATCACCAGATGCTGCTTACCAAGAAAGTTTGCGCGCGGCGGTAACGAGCGTCAAAGATCCAGCTCTCGTTGAAAAACTTGTTGGAAAATTTGAAGATGCTGAAACAATTAAACCTCAAGACTTGCGGGGCTGGTTCATGCTGACTTTAAATAATCCCGATGGTCAACAACAAGCTTGGGATTGGATTCGTAACGATTGGGCTTGGCTTGAAGAAAAAGTGGGTGGCGATATGGAATTTACCACTTACATTACTGTGATTAGCCGTGTTTTCCGCACGCCAGAACGTTTAGCTGAATTTAAAGCATTCTTTGAACCAAAATTAAATCAACCAGGATTAACGCGGGAAATTAAGATGGATACTCGCGTGATTGAAAGTCGGGTAGCTTTAATTGCTAAAGAAAAAGGTGCTGTCGCTTTAGCTTTAACTACTGAAGCGGGAATGAAAAATATTTAAAAGACGTTTATTTAATAAAGCTAGGGAAAAATGAAATCATTTTTCTCTAGCTTTATTTTTTCTAACTTCTTTTTTCTGTTACAATAATACGAGCAGAAAGGACGGATGAAATGACGCCAGAAACAATTTTAAAAACAAAATTTGGTTATGATAATTTTCGCGGTGGTCAAAAAGAAATTATTGATGCGGCCTTACAAGAAAAAAACGTCTTAGCAATTATGCCGACAGGTGGTGGGAAATCTCTTTGTTACCAAATTCCTGCTTTACTTTTTCCGGGTGTCACAATGGTGATTTCGCCGCTAATTTCCTTAATGAAAGATCAAGTGGACGCCT
Organism: Enterococcus timonensis; assembly: GCF_900104595.1. Classification (GTDB taxonomy): domain Bacteria; phylum Bacillota; class Bacilli; order Lactobacillales; family Enterococcaceae; genus Enterococcus_J; species Enterococcus_J timonensis. The sequence goes on along the minus strand of NZ_FNVY01000002.1, from coordinate 86,062 downwards.
TAAACGAAAATGGGATTGCCGCCACTTTTATTAATAGTACTTTGACTGCCACACAAATTAAAACACGCTTGGCTGAATTAACAAATGGCACGATAAAAATTTTATATGTTTCCCCGGAACGCTTGGACTCAGGTTATTTTAATTTATTGTCGCGCTTGCCGATTGATCTGGTGGCTATTGATGAAGCTCATTGTATTTCGCAGTGGGGCCACGATTTTCGTCCGAGTTATTTAACCGTCACCGAAATTATTAAAAAATTACCTAGTCAGCCGACGATTATGGCTTTAACCGCTACGGCTACACCGAAAGTCGCTAAAGATATTATGCAGCGCTTAGAGATTTCAAAAAAAGTGCAGACAGATTTTTCTCGCCCGAATCTTGCTTTTCAAGTTGTTAAAAATCAAGACAGCGACCGTTTTTTATTAGATTATTTAAAAATAAATCCTACCAATTCCGGGATTATTTATGCTTCTACTAGAAAAGAAGTCGAGCGGATTTATTCGTTATTAACTCACAAAAAAATTATTGCAACAAAATATCACGCCGGACTTTCCGCTAGCGAACGGCAAAATAATCAAGAAGATTTTTTGTATGATCGAACGCCGGTGATGGTGGCCACCAATGCATTTGGGATGGGGATTGATAAATCCAACGTTCGCTTTGTGATTCACGCCCAAGTGCCGGGAACGCTGGAAGCTTATTACCAAGAAGCCGGCAGAGCCGGACGCGACGGTTTAGATAGTGATGTGATTTTGCTTTTTAAATTACGCGATGTCCAAATTCAACATTTTTTTATTCAGCAAAATGAAATGGACGAAAAAAATAAACAGCAAGCTTTCTTGAAATTACAAGAAATGACCACCTATGCCAATACGGAAGACTGCTTGCCACAATTTATTTTAAAATATTTTGGCGAAGTGACGGCCTCTTGTGGCAAATGTTCCAACTGTCTAGATAATCGGGAGCAACAAGAGATTACTTTGGAGACGCAAAAGATTTTATCTTGTGTCAAAAGAATGAATCAGCGCTTCGGCAAAGTATTAGTCGCCCAAGTTTTAACGGGCTCCCGAGTTCAAAAAATAAAAGATTTGCATTTTGATCAGCTGTCGACTTTTGGAATTTTAAAAGACCAGAGTCAAAAATCAGTTAGTGAAACGATTGATTATTTAGTCGCTGCCGGATTTTTACAAGCCGTTGGTGGTCAATATCCAGTTTTAAATATTACCCCCCGTGGCTTATTGGTCTTAACCGGCCAAGAAAAAGTTTTCCGGAAAATGGCTGCTACGGTGAAAAAAGTAAGTCTGGAAGTCGATGGCGACTTGTTCGAAGAATTAAGAAGTTTGCGTCGTCAATTAGCCGAAGAACAACATGTGCCCCCGTTTGTTATTTTTTCTGACCAAACGTTAAAAGAAATGTGTACGGTAATGCCAAAAACTTTAGACGATTTACTGGATATTAAAGGTATCGGCGAAAGTAAACGGGACAAATACGGACAAGTATTTTTAGAAGTGATTCAACAAAAAAACGCGGCGCTGCAATAAACAGCCCCGCGTTTTTTTATTTGACATTTAAGATCCACATAAAACCGATAAAAACAAAAAATAAAATGTACATAATTGGTGAAACTTCCCTACCGCGTTTGGCCGCTAGCATGGTCACTGGATAAAAAATAAATCCGAGGGCAATACCATCTGAAATACTATAGGTGAGCGGCATGCCGATTAAAATTAAAAATGACGGAATGGCAATTTCTAGTTGATTCCATTTAATTTCTTTAAGAGATTGAGCCATTAAGACACCGACGATAATTAAAGCAGGTGCTGTAACTTGCGAAGTGACGACTGATAATAATGGAGAGAAAAATAAACTTAAAACAAAAAATAATCCAGTAGTTATGGCGGTAATTCCTGAACGTCCACCAACAGCAATTCCGGCTGAAGATTCCACATAAGCGCCTACCGGTGAAGTTCCTAAAAGGGAACCTGCTAACATCGCCGTTGAATCAGCAGCCAAAGCTTTTCCAACACGAGGCATTTTATTATCTTTCATTAAGCCTGCTTGATTACCGAGACCGACTAACGTGCCGGCGGTGTCAAAAAAAGTTACTAGTAAAAAGGTCAGAACGACGACCCACATTTGTAAAGAATTAATATCTTTCACATGATTGACCGCCACCATAAAAGTGGGTGCCAAACTAGGAACCGAAGAAACAATTGCACTAGGGAGCGCAATAACGCCAGTCAAAATACCTAACGTGGTCGTTGCTAACATGCCGACAAAAATGCCACCTGGTACTCGGCGCACGACTAAAATTGCTGTAATTAACAAACCAAAAACGGTTAACCAAGTATTATTTTGCGTGAAAGAACCGAGACCCACAAGAGTTGAATCATTATTAACAATCAGCCCGCCTTCACTAAGTCCTAAAAAGGCAATAAATAAACCAATCCCACCCGAAATGGCAAATTTTAAGTCGCGGGGGATGGCATCGATAATCATTTCTCGTAATTTAAAAACGGTAATTAAAATAAAAATCAATGAAGCGACAAAAACCGCAGCTAAGGCCGTCTGCCAAGAAACGCCCATCCCGATACAAACGGAATAAGAAAAAAAGGCATTAATTCCTAGCGCAGGAGCGGTGGCGATCGGCAGGCGCGCCAAGATGCCCATCAAAATACAGCCAATAGCTGAAGCCAAAGCCGTCGCTGTAAATACTGCGCCGGTATCCATGCCTGAAGCGCCCAGCACAGAAGGATTAACAAATAAAATATAAGCCATGGAAATAAAAGTCGTAAAACCTGCCAACACTTCTCGTCGGACGGTGGTATTTAATTTTTTTACTTCAAAATAAGTTAATAATTTCTCTTTCAAAAAAAATTCCTCCAAAAATCAATTTTTTTGCCGCGTTTAAGGATACCTTAGAAAAAATTTTCTGTAAATAAAAAGTAGACTTGAAATGACTCAGGTCTACTTTAATGTTCGGATTTTGGCGATAATTTTTGTTGCGGGAAATTTTTTTACAATAAAATATGGAACATTCATCGCCGATATAGTGATTTTTTTCAAAAAAAACTTAGGCTAGTTGATCTTTAAAAATTTTTACGCCAGTGATAAAGCGATCCAAGCCATCTTTTAAATCAGATTGCGGACAAGCGTAGTTCCACCGAATAAATTTGGCGCCGTTACCTTCATAAACAGAACCTGCCGCCAATCGCAACCCGGTTTTTTCTAGTAAGATTGCACATAATTTTTCCGTATGACTCGTTATTGCCGAGCAATCTAACCAAGCTAAATAAGTCGCATCGGCGGGGATGATTTTAATTTCTGGAATTTTTTCGGTCAAAGTTTTTTTCAGTAGATTTTTATTGTTTTCTAAATAGACCGTCAGCTCGTCTAACCAAGGTCCCCCTTCGTTAAAAGCCGCCATCGCCGCTTGAATGGCAAAACTATTTGGCTCAGCCACTTCATCGGTATTAATTCCCCGATTGACCCGGGCGCGAATTTTTTCATTAGGAATAATAATCGCCGACGTTTGCAACCCAGCCAAATTAAATGTTTTCGTTGGTGAAACGCACATAATCGTATTTTGGGCAATTTCTTCACTAACAGAAAGCATTGGCGTATAACTTTTGCCAAGATGAGCTAAGTCGCAATGAATTTCATCACTCAGGAGTAAGACATGGTTTTTCAGACACAAGTCGCCAACTTTTTTAAGCGTGGCGCTATCCCAAATATGTCCGATGGGATTGTGGGGATTACAAAAAATCATCAAAGTCGTTTCGGGTCGAGCTAATTTTTCTGCCAAATCCGCAAAATCAATTGTATAATTTTCTTCTTGATAAGTTAAGGGACTGGCGAGGACGTGGCGCTGATTGTTGACAATCGAATTGTAAAAAATATTATAGACTGGCGTTAAGACTACCACATTGTCGCCCGGCATCGTCATTTTCCGAACGACAGAAGAAATCGCTGGAATTACGCCGGCACAAAATAAAATCCATTCTTTTTGAAGCGGCAAATTATGGCGTGTCTCCCACCAATTAACATAGCTTTCGTTCCAAGTTTCCGGAATAATATTATAGCCAAAAATGCGTTGGCTGACTCTTTTTTCTAGTACGTTTTGAATTGCCGGCGCTACGGCAAAATCCATATCCGCTACCCACATAGGTAATTCATTTTCCCCACCGGACCATTTTACTGAATGGGTCTTACGGCGATCAATTTTTTCATCGAAATTAAATGACATCAGATATTTCCTCCTGACAAATGATTTTTGTCGCATTTTTTTCAATCGTTGGATCATCAAAAATAATTTCGCCAATGCCTTGCGCTGAAATGGTCCCACTAATCGGATTTTTTACGCTAAGAATTTCGGTGGTAATTTGCGCATCGACGGTGGAATACTCAAATGCCAAATCCGTATGGAGCAGCTGACAATTAATGAGGGTGACATTTTTCATATAGCATAATCCTTGATTGCTCTCAATCGTACAATTGATAAAAGTAATATCTTCTGAATTCCAGCCGAGATATTCCCCCACAATAATTGAATCGCGAACTACCACGCGCTGACAATTCCAAAAAGCGTCCTTGGTGTTGAGATGGGCATTTTTAATTTCCAGATCCCTTGCGCCGTCAAAAGCATAATTTCCAGAAAGATTGAAATCAGCAATTTTTATTTTTTTACTATTCATGCCAAAATAATCACCCACCGCTGTCACGTGATTTAAAGTAATCTCTGAACAATTCCACAAGGTTTCTTGGGCGTTAGTCAGTTGGACATTTTCCAAATGAATTTTTTCAGCCCGCCGGAAAATTTTGGGTGCCTGCAATAAAGAATTTTTAATCGTAATATTTTTAGTATACCAAATTCCTGAGCGAGCGGTTTCTGTCATAGTGAGATTTTCTCCGGTAATATTTTCGCTATACCATAAAGGATATTTCCAGCGAAAAATATCATTTTCTAGCGTGAGATTGCGACTTTCTTTTAAAGGCGACTCACCGTCTTGAAATACGGAATCGAAAATTTTTGCATCGTGTATTTTAAAAAGCGCCCGTTCACCAGTTAGCACTTCTTGGTTGATTTCTTGAATGTGTTGCCTGATTTCTTGCATGTATTAACCTTCTATCGTTTGGCTTTTGTTATCTTTTCATTCTACTCCGGACTTACCTTAAGTTCAAATGCCCATTCAATCAGAAATCTATGCTTATTAAGCATAAAAAATAAAGCCAACTGGCAAAAAAACGTGGCGACATATGGTCACCACGTTTTATTATTTAGTTTAGTCCATCAGTTCAAATTCATAAGCTGGCAACTCAAAAAAGTCCACCAATAAAGTATTGGTTTGATCCATCACTTCAGCAAGTTCGCATTCCTTTTTAGCAATCGCTAAACGCGTGCCGTCAAATTTTTTAAAAGTTGTTTTAAAGCTATCTTCACTAATTTCTACAGCATTTTTTTCCTTTTTCAAAAAAAACGCATCTTCGCCGATTCCCACCGACTCAACATGTTCGCGCCAGCCGTCTTTAATAGCGATACTTTGGCTCAAATGCACAGGATCAAGTTGATCAGTCATCGCTTCTTTCCCATCTTCAAAATGCAATGTGTAAGTAGCGCAATTAATCATGCCACAAGCGTTACAGCCGCCTTCGACTAAAAAGAACTGGGTTGAAATTTTAATTTTTTCCATTGTTTACACCTCGCCCTTATTTTAACACGCCAGTAACTAACGCGCTACTTAGCAAAAATGATATTTTTCTTGTAATTCGGCTAAAATTTCCAATTCGACTAAATTATTATTAAATTTGGAAAAACTTTGGGCATCTTGCAAATATTCGCGAATTTTTTCCAAACTTTCCCCTTCAGTAATCGCATTTAAAGCTAGCTGCAAAAAAATCCGCGCCACATAATATGTCACATGATGACTCCGACAAATGCTGAGTCCATGGCGCAAAAGAGCATTACTTGGGCTAATAGCTTTTTGATCGGCGTAAAATTTCCCACTGAAAAATAACACCGTTAGTGCCCGCCACAAATCGAGATTATTTTGAGGAGAAAAACTTTGGATTTCAGCAAAAACTTTTTCAAAATAAAATTCCGCCTTATCCACATCGCCAAGCGCCACAAAAACCAAACCTGATCCCGTGTAACTTAACATAGTGAACAAATTATTTTCCGAAGCTTTAGTGCTGACAAGAATTTGATTAAAATCAAAAAGCGCATCAGTCGGCTCCATCCCTAAAAATAAAGTTAAAAAGCCCCGCAAATACAAAAAGCGCAGCTGCTGTTCTTCGGTTAAATTACCAAAATCAATAGTCAATAAGTTTTGGTACGCTTCGTGGTATTGAGTGATGATTAAGGAAAATTCAATTTCTTCCATCTTTTTTTCTACCGCTGAACCGGAACCGGCGACTTGGGGAAATAATTCTTCTAAGCCGAGGCCGACTTTTTGGCATAATTTTGTTAAAATTTTAACTGAAGGCACTTGCCCATTTTTTTCAAAACGACTAATCGTCGCTTGCGTACAAATTCCTTTAGCGAGTTCTTGTTGCGACAGTCCTAAAGCTTTTCGGGCAGCCACAAATTTAGCGATATCCATCTTCATTCATTCCTTTTTTTCATCTACATACATTTTAACATAATTTCTATTAAAAAAATGTATAAATTACGACAACGCTCCTTTGTCTTCATTTTAAATTGTGCTTTAGAAAAATTCGCGCTACACTTAAAATAACAAAAAATTACAACATCAACCTCTAAGCTCTTGCTGGAAATAATAAATTTTTCAGCAATAATTTAGCTTAGCTATGACTTGAAGGAGTGTTTATGGAAAAAAAATTAGCGTTAAAAGATTATGCATTTGTCGGTTCACTGCTCTTTGGATTATTTTTTGGAGCTGGGAATTTAATTTTCCCCTTAAATCTTGGTCAAAATGCTGGATCCCAAGTTTGGTGGGCAAATCTCGGATTTTTAATTACTGGTATCGGTCTTCCTTTTTTAGGCATCTTAGCCATTAGCGTTTCTGGTCAAAAAGGAATTTTAGAAGTTTCCCAGCGCGTTTCTGTTAAATACGGACTTTTTTTTACAACTATTCTTTATTTAGTCATTGGTCCTTTCTTTGCTTTGCCCCGCCTTGCTTCCACTTCTTTTGAAATTGCCTTAAAACCTTTTTTGCCAAGCGCTATGACTAGTACTGCTTTACTATTTTTTTCGCTTATTTTTTTCTTAGTCGCCGCTCTTTTAGCTGTTCGACCGGCCAAGATTTTAGATTATGTTGGAAAATTTCTTAATCCGATTTTTTTAATTTTATTATTTAGTTTAATTCTTATCGCTTTTTTACGTCCGTTAGGAGATTTTTCTGCCGCTCCGATTCCGCCTTACACTAGTAACGCCCTGATCACCGGGCTTAAAGAAGGCTATAACACGTTGGATGCTTTGGCTAGTTTGGCTTTTGGTATTATTATTGTCACTAGTTTGCAGCAAATGGGCGTCAAAAAAACGAGCAGCCTCACGAAAGCGACTATTAAATCCGGGCTTGTGGCTCTGGTGGTGATGGGAATTATTTATACTTGTCTTTCGCTGATGGGCACTATGAGTCTCGGGCAATTCGCCCCTTCTGAAAATGGCGGCATCGCCCTGACGCAAATTGCTGATTATTATTTTGGTAGCTTCGGCAAAATTATTTTAGCTCTTCTAGTCATTCTCGCCTGTTTTAAAACGGCGATTGGTTTACTCACCGCCTTTTCCGAAACTTTTTCTGAAATGTATCCTAAAATTTCATTTAAAAAATGGTTAGTCGTTGTCACCATTTTACCAGCGATTTTTGCTAATGTCGGCCTCACTCAAATTATTAATGCCGCCGTGCCAGTCCTCCAATTTGTTTATCCGCTCGCCATCACTTTAATTTTACTTGTCTTAACGAGTCAATTATTTCATCATGCTAAAATTGTTTATCAACTTACGACGATCGCGACTTTTTTAGCCGCCATTTTTGAAGGACTCAATGCCTTACCACCTGCTGCCAAAAATTTCCAACCGGTGCGCTTTTTATTAGCCTTCGCCCAACATTTACCACTTTTTTCCCTCGGACTTTCCTGGCTTCCTGTCGCCCTTTTAGGATTTTTCATCGCCTTATTCCTACGCCGCTATTATCCGGAAAAAATAACGTTATAACAATGACTTTGCCTACCATTTCCGTTATAATGAGGGAAAGTATATTTATGGAGGTGCGGGATGATTTTTGAACAATTAATGTTTGATAGCTCCCAACAAGTGCGTTTTAATATTTTTCGACTACTAACGACCTTAACGCCTGCTCATTATTCCATTGACGACATCGGTCAGAAAATGAATTTAACTTACCAACAAGTTTATCATCATTTGCGAGAATTAAATCGCGAAATTATTGAAATAGAGCCGGAGCATCCGGCAATTTTGATTAAAAATCACGGCGTTGACTCGCGACTTTTATCTTTATCCATTGATGTTTATCGTTATCATTTATTAAAAGAATCGTTGCCGTTTTTTTTTTACAATATGCTCTTAATGTTGACGATCGCTCTTTAGATGAATTTTGTGATGATTATTTTGTCAGCCGCTCGACGTTAACCCGGAAATTAAAACCGTTGAATCATTTTTTGCAAAGTTATCATGTGAAAATAAATTATCAGATGGTGACCATTACCGGTAACGAGAATCAAGTGCGTCTCTTGTATTTTTATGTCTTATGGTTAGGCACTCGTGGCACGGTTTGGCCTTTTTCTTTTCCGAAAGAAGATTTGGCCGACTACGATAAATATTTTTCGTCCTATTTTCCTTTGCAGTCGACTACCATTGGTCAACAAGAACTGGAATATTTTTTGGCGGTTTCTTACGCTCGGGCCCAGCACGGTCATTTTTGTTCTTATCATTATCGCTATGATTTTATTTTCGCCAATAATCCCCGCTATGATTTAAATATTTTGGCCAATGATCCTCAAGTTGGCCCCCATTCTAAAGGCGAGAGTAGCTATCTTTATTTTTTGTCTCTTTTTGCGCCCTATTTTTCTAAAACAGATGATCCACTTTTAGATCCTACACTGGAACAATTTTTCCGCCGGGATAATCCGGTGGCTGAATTTGCCGAAAAATTTTTGCGTTTTTGTGAGGATGAATTTTTAGAAACTTCGCTACCAGAAAATTCCCGGAAAGTGATTTTAGCTAATTTATTGCAAGTCACTTTTGCTTTTTACGTTTTTGACGGTCGTTTCCCTAATATGCTCAGCTTTTCAGCAGAAAGTAATGGCGAAGTTTTTGCCCCAGCTTTTATTGCCGCCACTAATACTTTTTTAGAAACTCAAGTAAACGAATCTCCTTTTCTCCCTTTTGCTAAAGGCATTGATGAAATGGCACTCCTTTATAAAAAAATTGTCCATCCCGCACTATTGCATCAACAAGAGCGCCACAAATTAAAAGTTGCTTTAGCTATTGAGCACAATCATCTGTTCACTCAGCAGCTAGAAACTTTTTTAACAAGTTTGAATTTTGTCACTTACGATTATTTTTCTGGTGCAGCGGAGGGTTTTGATCTGATTATTAGCTCTTCCACCCGTTTAAAAAAAGATAATCCCCGATTAGCTTTTTATTATTGGGACTTGGACTTTGAATATGCCCGTTTGATGTCTTTATATCAATATTTGCGCCAACTATATGCCGAAAAAAATGCCTAAAAAGACGGAACCAAAAAGAAGAATTCTTCTTTTTGGTTCCGTCTTTTTTTTGAAACTAATCCTTATTTCTTCCGACTTAAAAATTGGCGGATTTTTTTTTGCAAATAATCTCCCGTCATTAAAACGAGCGCGCCAATATAACTAATATAACCTAATGATTTAAAGCCAGAAGCTAGTAAAATCGCTCCGGCCACTAAAAGAGCACTTAAAAAAATGCCTAACCGAAAACTATCGCTAATTTTTTTCAACTGAATAAAAAATTGATTTTGATTTTTCCACTCAAAGCTGTGATGCCCTTGCCCGTGATTATAAGTTTCTAAGGCATTAATAGTTTCCGGAAGTAATTTCGGGGCGGCTTTAAAAGCTTTTAAAAAATCCCAACCAAAATTTTTCACTAGTTGTGTCACGGAAAGATGATCCCACAATTGTTGTTTAGCAATGGGCATCGCCACTTCCAACAAAGAAAGACTGGGATCCATTTGCCCCACCACGCCTTCTAAGAGGGTCATCGCCTTAGCTAACATCGTGATGGCCGGGTCCATTTGCAAATAATTTTTTTGACATAAGCTGACAATTTCGACAGCCAACGATTGAAAATCGATATCTTCAATCGGCAACGTATAATAAGCCTGCAAAAATGGATCTAACTCCCGAAAAAATTGCCCTTCATCAGTCGGTCCGATTTGTTTACAAAGCGTCAACAGATTGCGGCCAACTTCTTTAGTGTCTTTTAAATACAAACTAACGACGGTATTGGCTAACTTTTGCATCAAACTTTTGGAAATAGTGCCCATCATACCAAAGTCGATAAATTGAATTTGAGGCGGATTTTCCTGAATGAAAATATTTCCTGGATGGGGATCTGCATGAAAAAATCCGTCTACAAAAACTTGCTTGACGTAATTTTCAACTAAAATTTTCCCTAATTTTTTTTTCGTCTCCGACTTAGCCTGGCTATCTGCCAAAAAAACTTTCAAACTGGTGCCAATCATCGCCTCCATCACTAGTAAGCGCGCGGTGGAAAGTTCGGGATAAAATTTCGGTGATTTAACAGTCGCACTATGATTCAATTGGTAAAATCGCTGGCCAAACGCCGCCTCTTTTCGATAATCAATTTCTTCTAATAAACTTTTTTTCACCTCGGCAAAGACTGCCTGGACATTTACCACATCCACCGGCGCCACCCATTCCAAATACGGCAACAGGCGCCCCACCAACTCCAAATCTAAATGAACCGTTTGTTCCACTGACGCATGCTGAACTTTCACCGCCACCGTCGTTCCGTCAGGCAAAGTTGCCAAATGCGTTTGCCCAATGGAAGCAGAAGCGAGCGGCACTTTTTCAAAAGTTTTAAAAGAAACGTCGACGGCAACGCCAGTTTCTTGAACAATTATTTTTTCCACCGTGGCAATATCATCTGCCGGCACGCTATCTTGCAACATATCTAGTTCCGTCAGTAACGCGGGGAAAATAATTTCCGGGCGCACCGACAAAAGTTGCCCGAGTTTAATAAAAGTTACCCCCAACTCTTCAAGTGCTTGGCGAATTTTCTCTGGATGTTCTTTTCGCAAAAAATTAGGGACCACTTGATAACGATACAAGACTTTAATAATTTGTTTGAGCCGCGCTTTTTTGCCAATGGCGACTATTTGGTGTTTACCCTCGTTTTTTGGCGCATCATTTGGGCGTTCTTCACTGCTTTCATTTTCTTCGGATAAAATTTTTTCGGCTAAAGCTTGTGCCTGTTTGTCGTCAGCATCCACAGCAAAAGTTTGGGCATCTTCAGCCAAATTCTCCGCTGTTTTTTTTACTTCATTTTTTTCTTCCGACAAATTTGCCACCTCATTTTAAATCAATTTTTCAAACGCCAAGCGCGCCTCACCGGTATCATGTAAAATAATTTCCCCGCACGATTGAAAGTGCGAACGTTCTAATAAATGCTGCATCCGAATATTTTGATCATGAGTATCGATCCGCACACTTTGCGCCTGGTTCTGTCTGGCAAGGTCACTTAACGCCTGTAAAAAAGTATCACTTGTCAAAGGCGCTACTCCGGTGATGATGCAGAAGCGATGAATCGTCGCATACGGCGTCTCTTTCGTCTGCCAAGCTCCTTTTATTTGCTGATAACTGGGCTCTTGTCCGAAAATCAACGCCCCGTAACCTAAAATAAGACCCTCTTCTTGCCAAACATAACCGACACCACTTTTTACATCTGCCCACAAATTTTCTATATTAGGATAACCAGTTTGCCACTGATCTACGCCGTCATTTTTTAGTTTCAATTTCGCACTATCAAAAATTTCCAGCACCCGTTTAAAATCTTCCACTTGCAATTGCTCTAACAAAATAATCACACCCTTTTGCCCATTATACCAAGAAAAAGAAAAAGGTCGTGACAAAAAGCGTTTCATTCCGTAGAAAAATAGGAAAACGGTGTATGACTATGCAACAGTCAGAAGGCATTTTTTCTTTTTTCCTAAGTGCTAGCTTAGATACACCGTGAAAGTCGTGACAAAAAGCGTCCACCTACAAAAAACTGCAACTTAAGACTTTCCTTAAGTTGCAGTTCATTTAATTATTCATGAAAGTAATAACGTGTCAGCTCGATGGCAGACCGCTCCATGACACAAGTGCCATGTTCGTGTAAATAAGCGCCCGTGACATCTGTTTCGTGGGCGTACTCCAATAGTAATGCCCGGTCGACTTTGCGTTCAAAGTCTGAGGCGTCATCTGGGGTATCGACTAATTCTAAGTAATAAATATCTTCCAACAAATACAAGTTCGTTAATCCATGTTCCAACTCAACATTTTGAGCTAGCGAAATCATTTCTTCAAAAGAATTTAATTTAAAAATATTGGCCGCTTGATCAACATTTGAAAAAAGCAGGTCGTCCTCTTGATCATCATCAAAATCCGTCATGTCCCCCATTTTATCTTGTAGGAAACTTTGAAAATCAGCCGCATCAAAATCTTTGGCCGGTTCCACATTCATAAACGGAAAATCATCTGGCAAATCCAAATCTTTACTAATCAAGACTTCTAAGCCATTGCGGTTAGGCAATACTTGAAAGGTCACCGAATCGGAATCTTCAAATTGTGCCTCTTGGTCGACTTCTTCTAAAATGCTATAAAAAAAGTTTTCTGTGTCTTGTTGATTCTTCATTAGATCTCTTAGAGTAATTCCTCGCGCTTCTAAATCTTCGTTTCTAATCATGACTCGAATTGTATTTTCATTTAAGCGTTCCATATCCATCTTCAGGCACCTCAATTCGTTTTCGAATGGTACTACTATAATTTATTTTCCAGCTAAAAGCAAGAATTGTAAAGATAAACCTACTAAAACTCAGAAAGTTTTAAGGAAGTGTAAAAAAATCGCCTCAGCAAAATCAATTTTGCTGAAACGATTTTTTATGTCATTTAATTCATGTGCTTTTTAGAGACCGGCCATCATTTGAGCATGGCGCAACTCTAATTGTCGAACTTCTCTTGGCAAGAAGCGACGAATTTCATCTTCATTAAAACCTACTTGGAGTCGTTTTTCGTCAATCATAATTGGTCGACGCAATAATCCAGGATTCTCTTGGACTAATTCTAGCAAACTTCTCAAAGGCAAGTCGTCTAAGTCCATGTTTAGTTTTTGAAAAACTTTAGATCTTGTGGAAATAATTTCTTCCGTTCCATCCTCAGTCATTTTCAAAATCGTTTTGAGTTCAGTTAAAGAAAGCGGTTCTGAAAAGATGTTCCGTTCTTCGAAGGGAATTTCATGTTCTTGTAGCCATGCGCGCGCTTTCCGACAAGACGTACAACTTGGGGAAGTATATAAGGTTAACACAGGCGTCACTCCTTTTTGCGATTTAACGCGATTAGAACAGTTGAGTAAATCTCTCTGTCTGTTTATATTATATCGAACTTTTACAAAATTTACCATACTTTTTTAAATATTTTTCAAAATCCATTAACCGCTTCCGTAAAACAAAACCCTTTATCTGCGCTTTTCTTCACAAAAAATTCAAAAATTATCCGTTTCAGTTCATTCATTTTTTATATTTTTAATTTATCATACAGTGGAAAAATCTGTTTTAGTTTACAATTATTTTCTTATTTAACTGAGATTCTCATAAGAAACTTTTTTGGCCAAGTCCTTGTGGTTGTAGGAGCATTTCTTAGCCAATAAACCAAACAAACGTTTTCTTACTAAAAATCAGTAATTAAGATGTGTATCAATTCTCATATTTTTTTCATTTTTAGTTTTACTCTTTCTTAAAGAATAAAATTTTCCCGCGAAATTTTTATGACGATTACGAAATTTTTAAAACCAAACCATTTTTTTCCTTTCTTTTTTCATAATCTTTGACGAATCCTGACCAAAAGGATAAAATGTACAGAGTAAGATGAAAGGATGGGATTAAATGTCTGAAGAAACCGAAACAAAAGAACAACCAAAAGAAAATCAAAATCTCTTAACACAAAAAATGATCGACAATCGCACGATTGTATTATTTGGTGAAATTAATCAAGACGTTGCTAAAGATGTCTCAAGTCAACTTTTACTTTTAGCGTCATTGTCTGATGATCCGATAAAATTATTTATTAATAGCCAAGGAGGCCACGTCGAATCTGGCGACACGATTCATGATATGATTCAATTTGTGAAACCTGATGTCTATGTGATTGGGACTGGTTGGGTAGCAAGTGCTGGGATTACGATTTATCTTGCAGCTAAAAAAACGCATCGTTTCTCCCTACCTAATACGCGCTACATGATTCATCAACCATCTGGCGGTGTCCAAGGTCAAAGCACCGAGATTCAAATCGAAGCCAAAGAAATTATCAAAATGCGCGAGCGGGTCAACCGTTTAATTGCTGATGCTACTGGCCAATCGTATGAAAAAGTAGCTCGTGATACTGATCGGAATTTTTGGATGTCTGTTGATGAAGCTAAAGATTACGGCATCGTTCATAAAGTCATCTCCAGTTCAAAAGAATTAAAAATTAAATAAAGTTAGCGAAAAGGAATACTTAAGCGAAGGAAACAAAAAACAGTTTTGTTTCCTTCTTTTATTTTTTTACAATAAAAAAACCTGCCAGCGTTGGCAGGTTTTTCATTTTTATTTTCATTTTCATTTTTAAATTATAGACGAACCGCAAAGTCTGGTGTGTACCAAGAAACATTGCTAGTTTTAACAACATCACCAGGTTTAGGAGCGTGGATATATCCGCCGCCGCCAGTAGCAATAGCTACGTGATGCGTGCTGCCACGTGCGCCCCAGAAGTAAAGGTCGCCAGCTTGAGCTTGGCTAATTGGAATCATTGTACCAGCATATTCTTGTTGTGTTGTTACACGTGGTAAAGAAATGCCATTTAAATTATAAACATATTGTACTAAACCAGAGCAATCAAAACCACTTGGTGTTGTTCCGCCCCAGACATATTGTACGCCGAGAAATTGTTGTGCTGTTCCGACAATCCCACCAGCATTAGAAACTGGAGGAGTAACGGTGTTAGGTACTTCAACGGCATTTGATCCACCGTTTGAAGATCCACCATTTGAAGATGAACCACCATTGTTAGAAGGAGCAGGAGTATTGTTGGCAGCAGCGGCAGCAGCATCTGCGGCAGCTTGACGAGCAGCTTCAGCTTCAGCGGCAACACGAGCAGCTTCGGCCGCAGCAGCAGCAGCTTCTTGACGTTCTTTTTCAGCTTCTGCTTCAGCTTTTTTCGTTTGAGCTTGTTCAATATTTCCTTGTTCAGTTGCTTTTTGTAATTCTAAATCAGCTTTTAAAACATCAAGTTCTAATTGGCTAGCGCTTAATGGTACTAATTTTTGTTCCAATTCAACTTGTGCTTGCATTACTTCTTCAGATTTAGCTTTCGTAGCATCTTGTTTGGAAACAACATCTTCTTTATCTTTTTCTTGTTGTTTCATCATATCGTTATTCGCTTGAACCATCGTGTTAACACTTTGGATCCGTGAAATAGCATCAGAGAATGATTCAGCTTCTAAAATAGCATTCAGTACAGATGTTTCTTGACCAGAAACTTGAACGTTACGAGCTTGTTCTTCAAGTGCTTCATTTCGTTTAGCAATCCGAGATGTTAAATCAGAAATTTGGACATCAAGTTCAGCAATTTCTGTATTTAATTTATCTTGTTGTGCTTGCAATTCTTGTGCATCAGCTTGAATGTCAGCAATTTCTGCTTCCAATTTAGCAATTTTATCTTCAGCTGCTGCTTGTTGGGCATTTAAATTATCAATATTTTTTTGGCTCTCAATAATTTCTTGCGTTTGTTGATTGATCACGTTGTCTAAATCGTCAGCAGCCACTAATACTGGCAATGCTAGGGAACTCAACGTTATGGCGCTAACTAATACAGCTGTCAAAAACTTCTTTTTCAAGTTCATTCCTCCGACTTTTCTGGTCATTTTTATTTTTTTATTCTTTAATCTTTCTTAACTAACAAATTGATTGTAGCATAGCAATGTGTCGAAGAGATATACGCTATATTACAAAAATGTTTCAATCGCAATTTTTTTTAAAAGGCTTGCATTCTCCCTAAAAAAAATAAAAAAATAGTTGCCGCTAAGCATAAATTCTCGCTTGAGGCAACTATTTTTTAAAGCCGAATAATTTTTTTAAAGGGATAATTAAAATAAGAAAAATGGCGACATTTAATAAAATGGTTGGGCCAAGCGTCCGGGTAATAAAAACGGCAGGCACAATCGCTGCTAGTGAGAAAATCATTTGAATGACTAGTAACGCCACTTCTAAAAAAGTCACCAAAATAATGACTGTCAGCAATAAAACAAATAAATTCGGTTCGACATATTGAAAAATTTGGTAAGCTAGCAGAACTAGCAGTGGCAACCCTAGCGCATAAATTCCGATGATGCCAATATAATAACTGTCCATCACTAAGCCAATCACAATTGAGCTGATTACCATGTAGCGTCTGGAAAGTTTCAACGTCGCTAACACTAAGGCCAACATTAATAAATGCGCGTGCCAAAAGACAGTATCTTGACTAACAACTTCTAGTGCCCGAGTAATTTGCGCGTCTAATAACATAAACAAGAAAAAAATGAAGGGCGCGTAATATTTCAAATTTCCTTTTTGTATCATTGACCGTCACCTACTAGACGTTTCACCACGGTAACGACATTAATATCATACATTTGAGCATAAGGTGTAATGTAAATTTGGCGATCCAAACCAAAACTATTATTTTTCACTTTAGCTACTGTACCGATGACTAAGTTGGCTGGTGAATTTCCACCGAGACCTGAAGTTTGCACCAAGTCGCCAGCTTTAATTTCCGCGCTGCCCGTTAATTGTGTGACAACTAACGATTGCTCGGCTGAATCATACATGGACAATAAGCCAAATGATTCGCCACCCTCGGAACTTACTTTGACAGGAAAATGATTGGAATTTTGGTTTTCTGAAGTTAAAAGTTCCACTTTGGCCGACGCTGTATTAACCTCAATTACACGACCAATTAATCCTTTTTGCGCCATCACCGGCATATTGGTTTCTAAGCCGTCCATCGATCCTTTATCAATAATTAAAATATCTTGCCAACTATCTGGCGAACGAGAAATCACATTCCCGTTAATTGTTTCAAAACTTGTTAACGTGGCATCGAGTTCTAATTGTTGTTTCAACTCGGTAATTTCTTTTTCTTGGTTTTTATTTTGCACCGCAATATTATCGTAAGCATCAATGCGCGCTTTCAGACTTTTATTTTCATCATAGGTTACAAATAAATCCGACACAGCACTGACCCCATTTTCAATCCAAGACACTGGTGCGGTTAAAGCGCGATCGAAGAAACCCGTCGTATCGTTGATGACCGACTGGACGAGATTATTTTGTTTGTTCTTTCCTCGTTGCATCGCCGTCAAAGAAACAACAGCTACCACAATAATGGCCACAATCAAGGTAATAATTAATTTTTTGCTCGGATTAAATTTTTTCACGAAAAAAGCCCCTTATTCAGATTCAGTCCTTGTTATTCTACCATGAATCTTTGCCTTTTTATAGTCTGCTTTGCTCCTTTAAGTGAAATTTAAACTGATGATTTTCAAAAAAAAAACTAACCAAAGTACGAAACTTTGGTTAGCAAAATAATTTTTATTTATTGTCGTTAGTCAGCAAAATTTTGTGGGACAAATTCACGCGACCTTGTTTGTCGATTTCAGTTACTTTCACTTCAATTTCTTGACCAAGTTTCAAGACATCTTCTACATTATTCACTCGTTCTTTAGCGATTTGAGAAATATGCAAGAGACCATCTTTGCCTTTAATCAAGTTAACGAAGGCGCCGAATTTTTCTAGGCGGACCACTTTACCCATGTAAACTTGACCGACTTCAACATCTTTAGTTAATTCTTCAATTAAATCAATCGCTTTTTGAATCATTGCTGCATCACTAGAAGCAATACTTACTTTACCATCTTGATCGATATCGATTTTAACACCTGTTTCAGCAATAATGCCGTTGATGGTGTCTCCACCTTTACCAATGACGGCTTTAATTTTTTCAGGTTTAATTTGAATCATTTCGATTTTTGGTGCATATGGTGAAAGTTCAGCTCTTGGTGCACTAATTGTCGATTCCAATTGATCAAGAATTTCCATCCGCGCTTTTTTCGCTTGAGCTAAAGCTTCTCTTAAAATTTGTTCAGTGATGCCGTCGATTTTAATATCCATTTGTAAAGCAGTGATTCCTTGACGAGTTCCAGCAACTTTAAAGTCCATGTCGCCTAAATGATCTTCCAGACCTTGGATATCTGTTAAAATTGTATAATTTTCGCCATCGGAAACAAGTCCCATAGCAATCCCAGCAACAGGCGCTTTGATAGGCACACCAGCATCCATTAATGCTAAAGTCCCGGCACAAATACTTGCTTGAGAACTAGAACCATTAGATTCTAAAACTTCAGCTACTAAACGAATCGTATAAGGGAATTCTTCTTCACTTGGAATAACTTGGAATAAAGCCCGTTCGCCTAATGCACCGTGACCAATTTCACGACGACCAGGAGATCCAGCGCGACCAGTAGATCCTACAGAAAATTGTGGGAAATTATAATGATGAATAAATCGTTTGAAATCTTCCGTACCCAAGCCATCAATAATTTGATGTTCGCCAAGTGGTGCTAAAGTACAAGCGGATAAAGCTTGTGTTTGACCACGAGTAAATAAACCAGAACCATGGACGCGAGGCAACAAGCCAACTTCAGAAGCTAACGGACGAATTTCATCGACTTTCCGGCCGTCTGGGCGAATTTTATCAATCGTAATTAATTCGCGAACAACATCTTTTTCCAAATCATCAGCTAACTGATTAATTTCTTTTAAGACTTGACTTGCATTTTCTTGATCTGCTGTTTTTTCAGCGTAATCACCTTTTAGTTGATGTTTCACAGCGTCAATATTATCTTCGCGGGCTAATTTTTCTTCAGTTAAAACAGCAGTTTTCATCGTATCATAGTAAGCTGCATAAACTTCTTCTTTTAAATCAGCAGAAATTTGCAAAAGAGAAATTTCCATTTTTTCTTTGCCGACAGCTTTAACAATTTCTTCTTGAAAAGCAATTAATTCTTTAATTGCCGCATGACCGAATAAAAGTGCATTTAACATATCTTCTTCAGAAGCTTCTTTGGCGCCAGATTCCACCATGTTAATCGCATCTTTTGTTCCAGCTACAGTGACTTGAATATCAGAAAGTTCTCTTTGTTCAATGGTTGGATTTAAAACAAATTCGCCATTGACCCGACCTACTTCAACACCTGCAATTGGTCCGTTAAATGGAATATCAGAAATTGAAATCGAAAGAGAAGAACCAAACATCGCTGACATGGACGGGGAACAATCTTGTTCAACGCTCATCACAATATTGGTAACTTGAACTTCATTACGGAAACCATCAGCAAACATTGGACGAATTGGACGGTCAATCATGCGGGCTGTCAATGTCGCTTCCATACTTGGACGACCTTCCCGTTTAATAAATCCACCCGGAATTTTTCCAGCTGCGTACATTTTTTCTTCATAATTAATTGTTAATGGGAAAAAGTCGCCGTCGCGGGCTTCTTTTGAAGCTACAACTGCCGATAAAATGACGGTGTCGCCGTAACGAACTAAAACTGCTCCGTTGGCTTGTTTGGCAAGTTGTCCAACTTCTACTTGCAAGTCGCGGCCACCCCATGTTGTTTTAAAAACTTGTTTTTCTGACATAATAAGCTCCTTTTATTTGGCCATATTTTCTACTAAACAAAGAACAAAAAAATATTTTCCTTCATTAAATAACTTTTCTCTTCTTTGCATAGTAGCGGCCCAAATTTTATTCAAAAAAATATGAAGAAAGCGAGATTCTATACAGAACCTCACTTTCTCCTTAGTAAATTAACGACGTAAACCTAAACGTTGAATTAATTCACGATAACGTTGGACGTCAGTTTTACGCAAATAAGCGAGTAAATTCCGACGATGACCAACTTTTTTCATCAAGCCACGTTGTGAATGATGATCTTTTTTGTGGATTTGGAAATGTTCGTTCAAATGATTGATTTCATAAGTTAATACTGCAACTTGCACTTCAGGAGAACCAGTATCTCCTTCATGACGAGCGTATTCGCTCATGATTTCATTTTTCTTTTCTTTTGAAACTGCCATGTTATTTCACCTCTTTTTCTTTCTTGCCTGAAACGGAGTAAAACGCTGGTGATTCGCTAAACCCGGTAACAGGTGCATGATTCTTCATACATGTAGACTTTACAGGAAATTCCAAGAAATTGCAAGTTTTGCTATATTGGATTTAGAAGTGATTTCTTACTTTAAAACTTTACAGCCAACAGTTTCTTCCTATATATAAGTTATAACTGGATTGGGACTAACTTTTCTATTTCAGATACAGATTTTACAGTGAAATCATTATACCTAACAGAACATGCCAATAATTTGCTATTGATGCCACAAAATGTAGAACTGACTGACAAGCCAGTCATTGTGATAGCTGTTGAAGACAGTGCCGGAAAGATCCATTACTGGCAAGAAGAATCGCACGCATTTTCAGCTGAAAATCTTGCGAATGAATCCTCGTTAACTGACGATGAAATTCTAAAAATGGAACAGAATTCATATTCCTTCACATCAAACAATGAATCAACTTCTGAACAAACTTCTTCCCATACTAATAGCGCGAGTGCAAATTAAAAACTTGTAAACTATATAATTTATTAAACAAAAAAAGCAAAACCTCAACGAGTAAGGTTTTGCTTTTTCGTAAATAAATTACATTAATTTGTTGTAGAATTCAACAACGAAGGCTTCATCAATATCTTGAGATAATTCTTCGCGTTCTGGTAAGCGAGTTAAGCTACCAGCTAATTTTTCATCATCAAAGCTTAAGAATGCTAAGCGGCCAACAGTTGCTTCCACTGCTTCTTTAATGATTGAAAGGCTTTGTGATTTTTCGCGAACGGAGATCACTTGACCAACTTCAACCATGAAGCTAGGAATATCAACGCGTTTGCCATCGACAGTAATATGACCATGGTTTACTAATTGACGTGCTTGACGACGAGTTGTAGCAAGACCTAGACGGTAAACAACGTTATCTAAACGGCGTTCCAATAACACCATGAAGTTAACACCATGTTTTCCTTCTTTAATTTTGCTAGCTTTAACGAACAAGTTACGGAATTGACGTTCGTTCAAACCATACATATGACGTAATTTTTGTTTTTCAGTTAATTGCAAGCCGTATTCGGATTTTTTATTCCGAGAGTTTGGTCCGTGTTGACCAGGAGCAAAGGGACGACGAGCGATTTCTTTTCCGGTTTCTGATAAAGAGATTCCGAGACGACGAGATTGTTTCCAAGCTGGTCCAGTATAACGTGACATGAGTTTTCCTCCAATAAAATTTTTTGGAGTAAAATAAGCGAATGAAAATTTCGACATCGTGCAGTCAAGCCTTCAATCTTCACCGTAGCAGCCGTGGTTACACAATTGAACCTTCTAAAAAATGATAAACCATATAGGCGCTTCACTGTTGACGACAAACTAACTTTCTTGCTGCGTATTTTACACAGCTATCATTGTACCAAACACCCCGTCTCAAGTCAAGCTGCCCTTTAAAAAACGAAAGTTGTCATTAAGTAGACGGCCACATTTAAAACGCCGGAAAGAACCATTACAAAAATCGGATTGGCTTTAAATTTTGTCAGTAGCACAACGCATAATATAAAAATAACTACCATGGGTAAATTTAAATTTTTTAGCGCCACAACTTTTTCAGCAAAAAAAGCACTAAGAATAATCGAGACACCCGCCGTAGCGATCATGGCTACGACTGCCGGACGCAAAGTTTGTAAAACTTTTTGTAAAACACTCATATTGCGGAATTTTAAATATAACCACGCTAGAACTGTGACAATGATACAAGACGGTAAAATTGCCCCGATTGTCGCCACCACTGCTCCTAAGATTCCACCGGTAGTAGTTCCGACAAACGTCGCCGTATTAATCGCAATCGGTCCCGGGGTCATTTGAGAAATCGTAATCAGATCAGTAAAACTGGCCATCGTTAACCAATGATGACCATCCACAACTTCGGCTTGAATTAAGGGCAGCGCTGCATAGCCGCCACCAAAACTAAAGGCACCAATCTTTAAAAAACTCACAAATAATTTCCAATAAATCATGCCGCGCTGCGCCCCCTTTGCCAAAGCGCTTGTAATAGTCCCAGACCAATACAAATCAGCACAATATAAATCACATTGACATTAAAAATATAATTAGCAACAAAAGCGGCAATCATAATTGCTACTAGACTAACTTTTTTCTCAGAAAAAACACTGCGACTCATATCATAAACTACCGCGGCAATCACAGCACCGACACCTGCTTGCATGCCCGTTAACATTAAATTGACCCAAATATTTTCTTTAAAAGCTTCATAAAAAAATGACAGCACAGAAATAATTACAAATGGCGGCAACACTGTTCCTAAAACAGCCACTAAAACGCCAGGAATTCTAGCTAATTTATAACCTACGACAATGGCGCCGTTAACGGCAATAGCTCCTGGCGACGATTGAGCAATAGCAATTAAATCTAACATTTCCGTTTCGTCAATCCAATGAAAATCGTCAACAAATTTTTTCTTCATTAAAGTCACAATGACGTAGCCGCCACCAAAAGTAAACGCACTAAGATACAATGTAGAAATAAAAATCTGCATTAAAATATGTTTATTTTTCGTCGGCTCATTTGGCATCTCAATATTTTTTGATTTTTTATTTTCTTCCAACTCACCACATCCTTTCTATTACCTTACAACGAAAAAAAATCTTCTACAAGCCAAATAAAAAAAGCTCCGAAAAAATCTCCCATAAGATTTTTTCGTGAGCTTTTTAAATGTGACTTGATAATTTTCTTTTTTGTGCTTCTTGCTCGGCGAGTTTTGCTCGATAACGCAAGACACGTTTGCCGTCTTCATTTTCCACTTCAATGCCGGCGCGTTTTAATTCGCGGCCAATTGTTGAGCGATGACGACCTAATTTTTTAGCAATTTTATATAAAGACCAATTTTCGTGTAAGGCCCGTTCAATAATCTTGCGTTCCTCCAAAGACAAATGGTTGAAACTCATGAAATCACTCCTATCCAGACGAAATTACTTTTCCGTCGCCTGCAAATCTTTGACGTACTGCGCGTGTTCACTTTCGTTCCCATAAACGAAGTGACCAGGTTTTACTTCCTGAAAAACAGGTTTGTCAACGGAATAATCGTGCATCTCTGGATCATAGACAGTCAAAATTTTCCGTTTAGCAAGTTTTGGATCAGGAATTGGCACAGCAGATAACAAAGCTTTGGTATAAGGATGCAACGGATTTTTGAACAATTCTTCCGTCTCAGCTAATTCTAAAATACGTCCGGCACGAATAACCGCAATCCGGTCAGAAATAAAACGAACAACAGATAAATCATGAGCAACAAATAAATAAGTTAAGTCTTGCTCATTTTGGAATTTCTTCAACAAGTTTAATACTTGCGCCCGAATGGAAACGTCTAAAGCAGAAATTGGTTCATCCGCTACAACTAATTCTGGGCTCATAATTAATGCTCGAGCAATTCCGATCCGTTGTCGTTGTCCACCGGAAAATTCGTGGGGGTAACGATACAAGTGTTCCGGCAAAAGTCCAACTGCTTCAATAATTTTTTCAACTTTTTGCAGCCGGTCTTTCTCGTCTTTAAATAAATTAAAATTATACAATCCTTCAGAAATAATGTATTCGACAGTGGCCCTTTCATTTAACGAAGCCGATGGATCTTGAAAAATCATTTGAATATTACGAATCACGTCCGCCCGTTCTTTCGAACTTAAACGACCATTAATTTTCTTACCTTCAAAATAAATATCGCCTTTGCTCGTTGGATTTAAACCCACGACGGCCCGGCCAATCGTTGTTTTACCGGAACCTGATTCACCAACAAGAGAAAAAGTTTCTCCTTTGTAAATATCAAAGTTGACATCTTGAACGGCGACAAAGCGGTTTTTTCCTTCACCAAAAGCAATTTCTAAATCTTTGATTGAAAGTAAAACTTCATTTTTATTTACCAACCGCTTCGCCTCCTTCTTCTGAGAAAACTTGGAACGTATCAGCTTTCATCAATTGAGTAAAATGTTCGTGCAAGTTTGTGATAGCTTCGGGTTTTTTCGCTTCCGGAGCTCTTGGATCCATCAACCAAGTTTTAGCAAAATGCGTATCGCTTAGTTGGAAAAATGGTGGTGCTTTTTCAAAATCAATTTCCATCGCAAAAGGATTCCGCGGAGCAAAAGCATCGCCGACAATTTCTTTATATAAAGAAGGTGGCGTACCAGGAATCGAATACAACGCGTCCCCTTTATCGCCTAATTGTGGCAACGAGGACAACAAAGCCCAAGTATAAGGATGTTTTGGATTGTAGAAAATTTCTTCTACTGTTCCTGTTTCGACGATTTCACCGGAATACATTACAGCTACCCGATCAGCAATCGCCGCTACCACACCAAGGTCATGAGTGATAAAAATTGTCGTGAAATTATATTCTTCTTGTAACTCTTTAATTAAATCTAAAATCTGTGCTTGAATCGTAACATCTAAAGCCGTTGTTGGTTCATCACAAATTAAAATATTAGGCCGACATGCTAAAGCAATAGCAATAACAATCCGTTGACGCATCCCACCAGAATATTGGAAAGGATATTCATTGTAACGTTTGTCTGGATTAGGAATTCCTGTCCGACCCATTAAATCAATAGCGATTTTTTTCGCTTCTTTTTTACTTTTCTTTTGATGCTTCACTACGACTTCAGCAATTTGCGAGCCGATAGTTTTAATTGGATTTAAACTAGTCATTGGATCTTGGAAAATAGTTGCAATTTCTTTTCCGCGAATCCCTTCCCAGTCTTTATCTTTTTTCAAATCACTTAAAACTTGACCGTTATAAACAACTGTTCCTTCCGTCATTTCCCCGTTTGCTTCAAGCATCCCAGTAAAACTACGAGTTAAAACAGATTTTCCAGAACCAGATTCCCCCACGATAGCCAGGGTTTCAGATTTTTTTAAGTTTAAAGAGACGTTACGAATCGCATTAAGTGTGCGGTTCCGTACTTTAAAACTGACGGAAAGATTTTTAACAGTCAAAATGTTTTCTTCTTCAGTCATCTTACTCCTCCTCCTACATGTGTGTTCGTGGATCAGTGGCATCAGCCAGTGTTTGACCCACAATATATAAGGAAACCGACACTGTTGCTAAAACAGCTACTGGAATCCAGAATAAATATGGTTGGTTGCTCATATTGGTCGTGTATTTAGAAATCAAACGACCTAATGACGGCACGTTTGCGCCAAGTCCAACACCTAAAAACGAAAGGAATGTTTCGTAAGAAATAAAACTTGGCAATGACCGAGAAATATCAGTCACTAAAACTGAAGTCAAATATGGCAAAATATTTTTAGTAATTAAACGCATTTTTGGTGTACCTAATGTCTTAGAAGCTAAATTATATTCTTGATCCCGACGAATCATAACTTGGACCCGAATAAAATACGCTGTCCCAATCCAACTAGTCACACACATGGCAAAAAGTAAATTCCAAAAACCAGAACCAAAACTATAACTTAAAACGATAACGATTAGTAAAGTTGGCACGTTAGAAATCACGTTATAGACTTCCAACATCACCCGGTCGAATTTTTTAGAACTTCCCCAGATTGCACCGATTACTACTCCAAGAAAAGTCGTAATAATTGTTGCTAACACACTAATTGAAATAGATGTTTTAGCACCTGCCCAAACGGCATCAAATAATGAGTTCCCGCTATCGTCAGTCCCAAACCAAAATTCAGCATTTGGTTTGTTATAGCGACGGCTTAGATCATTAATATGAGTCACATCCATTAAATCAAAATTACTAAATAACGGTTGAATAAAACTCATTAGTAAAACAGCTACCATCACAACTAGCATGGCAATCGCTACTTTACTTGAGAAAAATTTCCGCGCAACTGAGCGCCAATAGGAGTAAGCTGGAGCATCAATTTTTTCTGATTCTGCACGATCAATTTTAACAAAGGAGAATCCTTGATTATCATTATTATTTGATACTTCCATCTTATTCATCTCCTTTTGACGTATTTAATTTAATCCGTGGGTCAACAATCGTCATAGTAATATCACCTAAGAAGACCGACAAAACTGAAATTGTCGTAAAGATTAAGACCAAACCGATAACGATTGGATTGTTATGAGATTTAATAGCATCAGGTAACATTTTCCCCATACCAGGAGCGGCGAAAATTGTTTCAGTAATTGTTGCTCCACCAATTGCACCAATAATAGAACCAGGAATCCCATTGGCAATTGGAATAATCGCATTTTTAAAAATATGGCGACGAGAAATTTCTCCAGCGGATAAGCCTTTTGCTTTAGCAAATTTTACGTAATCGGCTGATTGTTGGTCAATCATGTAACGGCGAACCCAAATAACAAGTCCGGGAACTGAAAGAAGTCCAAGAATAACCGTTGGCATAATCCATGATTTAAGATCTTGCGCGCCAAGCGTTGGAAACATTAATGGTAAATTAAAGGCACTATTACCGATAAAGCGGAAGAAATAAATAAAAGCTAAACTAGGTACAGAAATTAAAACTGTAACGATGGCAATCCCAACCTTATCGACTAACTTCCCTTTAAAGCGGGCCATTAGAATCGACATAGGAATTGCAACTAGATAGGCAATAATAACCCCCACAATACCCATCCGCATCGATGTACCTACCATAGATGGATCTTCGTGGAGACTTTCCGTTGTTGTGTAATTGTCGTCATATTGTTTTTTAGCTGACGAAGAAATTTGACTGGTCATTGTATATTCACGAGAAGCAATATCAGCATTAGATCTGAATTCTTTCCCATCAATCATAATTTGTTCAGTTTTATTTTTCCCTTGCCCGTCAGAAATTACATCTAGTACAGGTAGTCCGGCAAATGTTGGATAGGACGTCCCAAAATTAAAAGTAACTATGTTTTGATGAATATATGGAAACTGGCTGTTGAAATAAATTAAGTATTTATGTTGGGTTCCAGAACCAACTAACGACCAACCAACTGAGTCGTCATTTTCAATTTTAATGGAGCGTTTCAAATCAGGATTATCTGGATCATTTATTTTCCAAGGATGATCAATTTTAATTAAATCACTATAAAAACGACTAACACGTGTCACCAAGGATAATTCTTTGACCGCGTAAAAACCTTTGCTAATTTCAAACTGTTTGATTTCCCAACCGGAGTTATTATCCGCCCATTGTTGATATAATTCGCGATTTTCGGCGGTATCTTCAGTTGTTACTTCTGGATAATCTTCTTGTACTTTTTCGACTAACTGTTTGGAACCATAATAATCAATGTAGTCCATCCGACCATATGCCGTATTTTTATAATCCTCTAATTTATCAGGATCACCTTTGAGCTTCGAGACGTTTGAATCATTTTGAAAAATAGCTCGCCGAGGAACCAAAGAATAAATTAGTGCATAAGTTAATGTCGTAACTAAAAAAATACTGACTATAGAACGTATGATTCGAAAGAAAAAGTATTTCTTCATCTTGTTGCCTCCTACCAATCAGATTAATAAAACAAGTAAAAAGGCTAGGATTTAGCTAGCCTTTTTACTAACGTTTTACTTTTCTACTTTATTCTACCTTAGTTGATTCTTCTTTTTCTTTTTCCCATGTTGCTAAAGCATCTTCATACTCAGCTGTCGTAATTGGATCTTGTCCAATTTTAACATTTTTAAATTTTAAGTCAGAAATCCCAGCCCAACCATATGATTTAATAAATGGAATTTGACGAGATAATGAAGGTGTACCACCATCAGCACGAATTGGCACTTGGATAACAGCATCTAATAACCAAGCTTCAGCTTTTGCATAAGCCGTGTAACGAGCATCTAGATCGTCAGTAATAGCAGCTGCATCATCTAATAATTGATCATAAGTGGCAAAGCCGACAGCTTCTTTAGCAACTGCACCAGCATCTTCACCTTGAACATTAACTGTAGCATCAAGGCCTAATGTTTGTAACATGTCACCTGTTTCAGCATTGTAAATATTCAAGTAAGTGGAAGGATCGGTGTAGTCAGGACCCCAACCAGAAGCAGTGGAGATATCAAAGTCAGAAGCAGAACCTGTTGTTGCATCATAAGTTGCTGCATTGAATGCATCTTCAGAAAGCAATTGAATATCAACTACAACATTGTCAGTTCCTAAAGTATCTTCGATTGATTTTTTCAAAGATTTCGCTTGGTTAACATTGATTTCAGATGTTTCTACCATTGGAAGATCTAAATGAATTGGGAATTCAACATTTTCAGCACTTAAAGCTTCTTTAGCTACAGCAAAAACTTCTTTTGCTTTATCTTGATCGTAGTAACCATCTTGTCCATCAGCAAGGTCAACGCCTTCCCAAACTGGATCTAAAGCAGCTAATTCTGTTTCAACTGTGTCACCGTAGTTCTTACCATCGATTGTTACAAATTCGCCAGGAACAAAAGTATTCCGTAATGATTTTTCAGCGCCTTCTGCACCAACGTTTTGTGAGTTATACGTTGTTTTGTCTAAAGCAAATTGTAAAGCTTGACGGAATTGTTTGTTTAAAATAGCTGTGCGTGTATCTTCTTGTTGAGCTTCATCTTTAGTCGTGGCATTGTAAGTTGCCCGGTTCAAGTTGAAGGTCATGTTATAAGTTGTCCCACCAGTTTGTGACCAGATAATGTCATCGCCATATTTAGCTTCAACATCAGCAAATCCAGCGTCATTAGGGAAAACCCGAGCCATTCCGTAAGTACCGTCGTCAAATCCTTTAAATAAAGAACTTGGATCAGAACCATCATAGAAGGTATATTTAATATCATCTAAGAAGACATTTTCATTATCCCAGTATGCTTCATTACGTGTATATTCAATAACAGATTTAGCAGTAAAGTTAGTTAACAAGAATGGTCCATTATATAAGATAGAATCGGCAACAGGTGCACCGAAGTTTTCGCCTTGTTCATTTAAGAATTCTTCATTAACTGGGAATAAGATTCCGTAAGTTGTTTTAGAATTCCAGAAAGGTTCTGGAGCGTTTAATGTGTATTCAACTGTGTAGTCGTCAACAGCTTTTACGCCAACTTGTGAGAAATCAGAATTTGTACCGTCTGCGTAGTCTGCCAAACCTACAACAGAACCTGCAACTAAGTATAAAGTTTCTGATTGAGCGTCAGCAGCATGTTTCAAACCTGCTACATAGTCATTAGCAGTAACATCAGCATATTCATTGCCTTGGCTATCTACCCATTTGTTTCCTTCACGTAATTTGTACGTGTAAGTTAAGCCATCTTCGCTAACTTCCCAAGATTCAGCGCCAGCGCCAACTAAATTACCGTATTGGTCATTTTCTAATAAACCTTCTACAAAGTTAGCATAGTGGGTTGAGTTAGTTGTTCTTGAAGAGAATGTGTAGTCAAATGTTGTTGGGTCAGTTGAGTAAACATAGCTATAAGAAGATTGTAGATCTTCTGTTGATACTTCAGACGAGCCGGTGGAATCTTTTGAGCCTTCATCATTATTGCTGCCGCAAGCTGCTAAAACTAAAGTTGAAACTAACAGAACTCCGGCTGTGGCAAATACTTTATTTCGTGTACGCATGTGTATTCCTCCAAATTCACTTTTTCTCATTTAATAAGCCGTTCATTAAAGAAAACTCATTTGAGATTGAAATGATAATAACAGAATTTCAGAAAGTCGTCAACTGATTTTCAAAAAAATATTTGAATTGTCAGAT
The DNA here is from genome assembly GCF_900104595.1 of Enterococcus timonensis. Taxonomy (GTDB): domain Bacteria; phylum Bacillota; class Bacilli; order Lactobacillales; family Enterococcaceae; genus Enterococcus_J; species Enterococcus_J timonensis. Next base: position 55,969 of record NZ_FNVY01000002.1, on the reverse strand, counting down.
AACATTTTTCTAGATGAATAGGTGCATAAAATATTTTTTTGCCCTTCTTGCACAAGCTTGATTTATCAAGAGAAAATATTGGATTATCACAGAAAATTCTCTGTTTCTTCAACAATACTTGCAATTTTAATCAATAATTATACTTGGCAAAAAGAGATGTGTTACGCTGAATTTCCCAACAAAGAAAAATAATAAAATAACAAAACTCGAAAAAAAGTTAGTATTTCGAAAAAAAATTTTGAAAAGTTTTTTTACTTTTTTTCTCATTTTCACAAGGAAAACGCTTTTTTCGGCGGAATTTTCAGACTATTATTTTCTCTGACAAAAGATTCGTCTTTAGACGATGGTACGATCATTTTTTTCATTTTTAGAGGCCATCACCGAACTTTCTTTTCATAAAATTCATTTTCAAACTCCTCTAGACAAACAACACAAATGACTTTCATTAGCCATTTTTTTCAAGAGGAGGTGATTGTTTCGCCACAAAAAAATTTGTGTTGGTTTTATTTTCTCATTTTACGAAGATAAATGCAACGGTTTGTGTTGCATTTGTGTCGAAACGCAACATAATGCAACTTTATTTGTTGAAAGTTGGAAGAATTTTCTAAAAAAAGAAGCAACGAAAAGAAAAAAATCTTCTTTCGTTGCTTCTTTTTTTATTATATTTTTTAGTCAGTGACGATAAAAGCATTGGGGATGCTGCGTTCAGAACCATTGGATAGATCGTTAACGAGCGTGCCGTCATAGAAAAGTTCACTAGAGCCGCCGCCGTCAAGATTCACAGCATTCACAGCGCCGAGATTTTTCATAATTTCTTGCAGATCATATAATGTTGCTCCCAGACTAGTTGTTGACCTTCCTTCAATGACTACAAAATAAAATGTTCCGTCTGCCGCTTGACCAATAGCGGTACGAGGCTGGTAGCCACCAGTTTCTGTTTCCGTAATTTGTTCATTGCCATTAACGATTAAAAATGGCGAAAAAGAAATCGCATCGTCAATTCCTGCGTCAAGTGCTTCTTGATAAGTATAATTTCCTAAAAGCAATTTTCCTTCGGCCGTTAAGCCAATCATGGGATAAGTTTCCGTCTCATCGCCGTAAAGAAGTTGGCTGTCGATAATTGTTAGTGAATCTAGCGTTCCTGAACTTGAATTCGCATCTGAATTAGCGCTAGAACTGCGAGAACGGGAAAAATTAAATCCGGCGGCGTTAATAGCCACTTGAATATTATTTTCACTTACGGTTTCTGATAATTCAGTGCCGGTGTTGTCGGCGTTTAAAGTATTGATCAGCTGAACAGTTGTGGGGTCTTTAATGGTCACTACATAACCGGTATACGTGTCGCCAGATATTTCTGTGATACTCGTATTTTCAGAAGTGGTGCTGTCTGTAGCGCTCTGGCTATCGGTATCGGTATCGGTGATAGCCACAAGTGCGGCGCTAGAATTTTCATCATTAGTTACTACATAGTTGGCTAAAATATTATCAATTTCTTCTTGGGATAAAAAAGTTGTCGCCAGCCATTGATGACTACTAGTAGTCATGGCCGTTTGCACCCAAAGATCTCGATACGTTTGAAAAATATTTGTTTTAAAAAAAATCAAGATGCCACTAATGGCCAGAATGGCGACAGTTGAGATGGTGATTAAAGTGCGCTTGACAATTTTTTTCATAAGACACCTACTTTCTTTGCTTAAAGTGATTGTAAAACTTCAAGCTTAACCGAGACTTAAATGGCGTTTAAGAAAAAATAAAGAACGACCGCCATTTGACGAGTCGTTCTTAGTTTGCCCATTATTTTTAAAATAAATATTGCGCTGTTAAAGAGCGGGATTCATTTTTTAAATTTTCCGGATGGCCGTTAAATAAAATCTCGCCCCCGAAAATACCGCCGTCAACGCCGACATCAATTAACCAGTCAGCTGATTTCATAACTTCCGTGTTGTGTTCAATGACAATGACCGTGTTGCCTTTTACAATTAATTTGTCGATAATTTTTAAAATCGATTGAATGTCGGCCATATGAAGCCCAGTGGTAGGCTCGTCCATAATATAAATATTGCCTTTTTTATTCAACTCTTTAGCCAGCTTCAACCGTTGGCACTCGCCGCCAGACAATGTGTTCAGCGGTTGACCGAGCGTCATGTATCCTAGACCAACTTCTTCTATATAAGTAAGTTTTTTCAGGATATCTTTATTTTCAAAAAAGATCAGCGCCTCAGAAATCGTCAAATCAAGAATATCCACAATATTTTTTCCACCTAGATGATACTGGAGGACTTCTTCTTTATAACGGGTGCCGTGGCAATCTTGGCAAACTGTTTCAACCGTATCCATAAATGATAAATTGGTTTTAATTACGCCATGACCGCCACAAGTCGGGCAAGCTCCTTGTGAATTATAAGAAAAAAGTCCCACTGAAACATTATTTTTAGCGGCAAATAATTTGCGGATATTATCCATAATTCCGGTGTACGTTCCCGGATTCGAGCGAATATTAGTTGAGACTGCCGATTGATCGATTAAAATCGCTTCAGGAAATTGTTTGGCAAAGACGCCATTCACTAAAGTGGATTTGCCGGAACCTGCCACGCCGGTTACTACGGTAAATAAACCTTGTGGAATTTTAAGCACCGTATTTTTTAAATTATGCAGCGTGGACGGTTCTGTTTGGTAAAATTCTTTTGGCGTGCGGGGATTTGTTTTGAAAGGAATTTGGCGCTTCATATTTTTTCCAGTGAGGGTGTCACTTTTCAATAAATCTTCGTAGCTGCCGCTAAACATAATTTGCCCACCATTGCGACCAGCAAGCGGCCCCACATCAATAAGATAATCGGCAATTTGAATCACATCTGGATCGTGTTCCACCACAATCACCGTATTGCCATTATCGCGAAGTTTTTTCAGCAACTCATTGAGGCGATGGACATCACGGGGATGAAGTCCGATTGACGGTTCGTCAAAAATATATAAAACATCTGTCAAAGAGCTGGATAAATGTTTAACCATTTTGACCCGCTGACTTTCGCCACCAGAAAGAGTTGCGGTTTGCCGATTTAAACTGAGATAATCAAGACCAATATCAGCGAGATTTTTTAAGCGCTCAACAAGAGACGCCAGTAGCGGAGCCACTTCTTCATTTTTAATTTCAGCTAAGACTGCTAGCAGTTCGTCAATTTGTAAAGCTAGCATCTCTGGTAAGTTCTGCCCATTGATTTTACAAGCTAAAACTTGCGGATTAAAACGAGTGCCGTGACACGCATAACAATTTTCTTCTGCTAGAAATGGTTTCATTTTTTTGGCGGCTGCTTCAGAAACATTGGCGGTATTAATCTGTTGGCGCTGGAATTTTTCCACCAGACCTTCATAAGTCGAATTCATTCCTTCAATTAAAAGGGACTCAACTTTTTCCGGCTTGGCGTAAAGTAATTTATCCAATTGCTCTTTGGAATAATCTTTAATTGGTAAATCATTATCAAAAAAGTCAGTGCCGACAAATTGTTTCCACATCCAAGTGCCTACGCCATGACCGGGCAGCAAAATGGCCCCATCATTTAGCGATTTGGAAAAATCTAGCGCGTGATCTAAATTCAAGGTGACGATTTTGCCTAGACCTTGACAAGTAGGACACATGCCATGAGGATCATTGAAAGAAAAATTCCACGCCGGCCCGACATAGGGTTGTCCAACTCGGGAGAAAAGTAGCCGCAATAAAGGAGAAATATCGGTGATGGTTCCTAAAGTTGAACGAGCGTTGCCGCCAATTCGACTTTGGTCAACAACTACCGCCATGGATAAATTTTTAATTTCTTCCACATCAGGTTGCGTATATTTCGGCAAAAAGCCGCGAACAAAATTGCTGAAATTTTCATTGAGTTGCCGTCCTGCTTCTTGAGCAATGGTTTCAAAAACAATGGACGATTTTCCAGAACCAGAAACGCCGGTAAAAATTGTGATTTTGCGTTTAGGAATTTTTAAATTCACATTTTGTAAATTATTTTCCCGTGCACCGTAAATTTCAATAAATTCTTGCACCAAATATCTTCCTCCTTTTTTAGACACAAAAAAAGCCAAAAAATCAGCGCTGACTTTCTAGCTTGGACTCAGGCGTTTTTCGGCTCAAGTAAAATAAAAATGAGCGAAAAATCTTGCGGCCTTTTGTGGTGTTAAGTTCTTAGAGATTTATCTTAGCCAACTCTGCAAGCAAAGTCAAGAATTCTTGCTAAAAAAAAGATCGAGGAAATTTTTCCCCGATCTTCTGTTGAATCATTATTTATTTGTCGATTTCAGGTGCGTGACCAAGTTGAGCTTGGAGCATCCAAATATTTTTTTCGACGGTCGTTTTTGCGCCGATTAAAATATCATTTGTTACATCATCGCCTTCTTTGGCTGATGCGTCAATTCCTTTTTGGAAAACGCCTTGTAAATAACGGAAAACTTCTACCACGTGTGCGATATGGTCATCCATTGATTTGTCCCAAGTACCAGGTTGGCTCTTCAAACCAGTATGTTGAGCAAATTCTTCTAGCGTGGAGTAAGGATCGCCGTCTAAAGTAATCAGGCGTTCAGAAATTTCATCCAAATTATCGTTAAGTTGATCCATGTAAGTATCCATTAAAGGATGCAAATTCATGAAACCATGACCACGCATGTACCAGTGCGCTTGGTGAATGACGGCAACTGCTTGAGAAAGGTCGGCGACCAATTGATTTAAAACTTTCTTCGTTTCTGTGTATTTCATAAAACATTCCTCCTCTTTATCTTTATTACAATCTAATACTACTCAATTCCTAGTTTTTTGTAAATTAAAGTCCTTCAAATGAAAACCATTCTCAATTGTCTTCTTGTAATTGCGCTTCTAAATCCGCATTTACTTTTTCAGCTACTGCCGTGAGTTGTTCACTCAATTCGTCTTGCGTTTTCGCTCCGGAAATAAAAGCTAAATATAAATTAGCCACCGCTTCTGATTGATCTTGGGTAACAGACCATTGTGTGCCGGATTTTTCTAGCGTAATACTAATATTTTGTGGCGTTTCAATCGTTGTGGCTGCGTCAATATTTTTTTGCAGACTTTCAATAATCGTTGCCATCAGCCGCGCTTGATCATCTAAAATTGTATTATCTCCTTGAGCAGCTGTTAGTAAATCGACGTCGGTATTTTGAATAATTTGCGGATAATTTAACCCAGTTACGTGATAGGTAATTTTAGCTGACGATTCGTCTTGCGTTTTCACTTCGGCGGCGTAACTGGTTTTTTCTTGCACTTGAGTCAATAAACTTTCAGAAAGTTGGTTTGCCGTTTCCGTACTAATTGTTTCATCAGCGGTAATTAGTCCTGCCAATAAATTTTGCTGGAAGTTTTCCGCATTTTCGTCCATCACATCTTTTAAGTCTTGGCTATCTTTGAAATTTTTTTCAAAAGCCTCACTTTCTTTTTCGTAAACGAGCCGATTAATAAATAAAGTAGCGGCCTCTTCAGCGTCAATCGGTTCTTCTTTTTGACAAGCCGACAGAAAAATAAGACTCAGAAAAATGATCGGAATAAATAATTTTTTTAAAGACATAAAACAGCGCTCCTCTCTTCTTTATCTCACCACAAAAAAGTGGCTAGGTCAAAAAATTAGCGCTCGTTTTTTAAGAGGTGGGCCTTTAACAGGGCGCGACGGACAAGCAGACCAAGATAAGCCGAAGCACTAGCATTGATCAGAGTTGGCAATATAAACGGCAACGCGCCAGCGGTTAGGGCGGCGGAAAAATTTATTTTTAATCCTAGCCACAGCCAAAAAGTGCCAATAAATAAAGTTACCGCCGCTCCTAAAAAATTAGCCAACAAACTATGAAGCGTCACGTAGCCGAATTTTTCCAGCCAAAAAGAAATAAGTAACGCAGCCGCTAAAAATCCTAGTAAAAATCCCCCAGTAGGTCCAAATAAAACGCCGACGCCAGATTTCCCGCCAGCAAAAACTGGCAGACCCACTAGTCCCATTAATAAATAAATACCCACCGCATAAAAAGCAGTTTTTTTCGGCAAAATTGTCGCCGTCATGCCCACCGCAAATGTTTGACCGGTAATAGGAATACTCGCCAATGGAATAGTTAGTTGCGCAAAAATGGCTATAAAGGCCGCAAACTCAGCGGCTAAAATCCAATCTTTTAATTTTATTTTGTTCATCTTTTCTTACCTCTTTTTCAGTGTACGAAAAAATAATTATTTTGGCAACGATTACAATTGGATGAATAAAAAAATTCGCTAGCACCTGGCTAACGAATTTTTTTATTTGGTTTAAGGCAGAAAAAATATCCTATTTTTCGGTATTTTTTATGCAAGGCTTGGAAAAAAAGATGAAATGCCTGCTGAACGTTCCGTTCATTCACCATTTCCCTATTTTTTATAAGCCTTAAACGCAGAAAAAATATCCTATTTATCAGTATTTTTTATGCAAGGCTTGGAAAAAAAGATGAAATGCCTGCTGAACGCTCCGTTCATTCACCATTTCCCTATTTTTTATAAGCCTTAAACGCAGAAAAAATATCCTATGTTAACAAATTCAAGAGGACGGGCATGACAAAGACGGTGATGGTGCCGGTGACGCCGATGGAAAGGCCGCTCATGGCGCCTTGGACTTCGCCTAGTTCCATCGCCCGCGCCGTGCCGATAGCGTGCGCCGTTGATCCTAATGCAATTCCTTGGGCCACCGGATCAGTAACGCGAAATAATTTCAAAATAAAGGGACTCATAATTGATCCAGAAATGCCGGTAAAAATCACCATCACTAAAGTTACCGCCGAAATCCCGCCGAGACCTTCAGCTAATTCTAAGGCAATCGCTGTTGTCACATTTTTAGGGACGACAGAAATTAATACCGCATCTTCCAAACGAAACAAGCGGCCGAATAAAATCATCATCACGCCACTGATCAAAGATCCGGTGACAATACCGACTAAAATCGAACGGGCGTGGCGTTTTAATAAGTGCAACGTATTATAAAGTGGAATTCCTAGTGCGACTGTCGCTGGCGTGATTAAAGTGTTGAGCATTTTTCCGCCTTCATAATAGTCGTCGTAAGAAATGCCGGTAAGTTTTAAAAATAAAATAATCACAACAGTAGAAACGACTAATGGATTAAAAAATGGATATGGAAATCTTTTGAACAGGCGTGAAGCGAGCAAAAAAACGCCAATCGATAAGACCAAACCAAATAACGGATTGCTAGTTAACTCCTTCATTTGTCCTCCTCCTTGGCCTTGTCGTCAATATCTAGATAACTTCCTTCAAAGCGCCGCTTGATTTTTTGGACAATCACGCCCACAACTCCCATGGAAATGGCGGTCACCATCAGGGAAACCAGTGCCAAAATATACCAAATATCTTTCAGCGCCGAAAAACTCACCATTACTCCGACGCCCGCCGGTACAAATAAAATCGTCAAATTACCAAGCAACCACGCTCCGGCCTCTTTGACGTCCTCGATTTTTAAAATTTTTGATTCTAACGCAATAAATAAAATAATCATGCCTACTACGCTGCCAGGAATCGGTAACCCGAGCAAACTTTTAATTAATTCACCAATGAATGAACAAAGTAAAATATAAAAAAATTGCCGATAGATTTTCACAAATTGTCCCCCTTCGCTCTTTTTGATTATAGCCACTTTTTCAGAAAATGAAAGCATAAACGGCAAATTTTCAAAAATTTTTTCAAAATAAGACAAAATAAGGTAAAATGAAAGCATATGTACACAGATTATCGGGAGGTCATTGAATATTATGGAAATTAAATCAGATACAAATATTGAACCACAAATAAAAATGCAGTCAAACAAAAACAATCCTCACAAAAAATTAATTGCTTTTGATATTGACGGCACGCTTTTAAATTCTCAAGGTTTCGTCTTGCCTTCCACCGTAGACGCTATTAAAAAATTGCGCTCCGCTGGACACGTGGTGACGATTGCTACCGGGCGTTCGTATTTTTTAGCTGAAGAAATAATTCGTTCGATGCAATTTGAAAATTATTTGCTAGTCAATGGTGCGGCAGCTTTTCTAGACAATCAACAAGTGGTCAAAGAAATTTTGGATCGCGCTGCTTTTAGCGACTATGTTCAGTTTGCTAGCGGACTAGGAATTGATGTGGTCTATCAGAACTTATCGACGATTCGCCGCTATCACGAAATTATTTCTAATGAAGAAAAAATGGCCATGAATAGTTTTAAAGCGTTGGTCCCAGATTTTGATGATACGTTCCATTTGCAAGAAGAAATTTATCAAGGGATTGCTTTTTATTCTGAAGAATTCGACCAACAATTTGCCCGCCAAAATTTTGCTCAGTTTGATTTTGTCCGCTGGCATCCATTTGGCGTTGATATTATTCCTAAAGGCAATTCCAAAGCGCGGGGCCTTTTGAAAATGGCGGACGCTGCCCAGATTACACCAGAAAATATTATTGTTTTTGGCGATGGTAATAATGATCTTGAAATGATTCAAGCAGCTGGTATTGGCGTGGCGATGGCTAACGGGCAAGAACATGTGCGCGCTGCTGCTGATATTGTGACCGATAGTAATGATGACAACGGGATTTTTAATGCTTTAAGAATAATCGAACTGATTTAAGGAGACAGTATTATGGAAAAATACGAATGGAGAAAAAGTGAACCTTGGTATAAAGCCGTTAAAAAACCACAGATTTTAAATATTCCGGCGCAAAATTTTTTGAGTATTCACGGTTTGGGCGATCCTAACGAGGCCGATTTTAAAGAACGGGTGGCGACTCTTTATCCAGTAGCGTACCAGATTCGCATGAGCGAAAAAAATGGTTTCGCTATTCCGGGATTTTTCCCATTCACTGTTTATCCACTGATGGGTTTTTGGACGATTCAAGAAAAATATTTTGGCGCTGCTGAAATTAAAAAAGATTTTTTTGAATATGATTTGATGATTCAACAACCGGATTTTGTGACACCGGAAATTATGAAACAAGCCATTGAAAGAGCCACCGCCAAAATTTCAGAAACTCTCGCCAAAGAACTGATTTTTAAAAAAGAACCGGCCCAAATCGTCGGACAAATTCTCCATCTCGGGCCCTATGATAATGAAGCAGAAAGTTTTGCCACTTTGGAAATTTTTTTAAAAGAAAATGGCTATCGGCGAGTAGGAAAAACCCACCAAGAAATTTACTTATCTGATCCAAGAAGATCCGCTCCAGAAAAGCAAAAAACATTATTGCGCGTCGCTATTGAAAAAATATAAATTGACCACCAAAAATTGAGCTTTTTAGCCTAACTTTTGGTGGTCTATTTTTTTAAATTCGTCCTCGCACTTTAATCACAACGCCTGAAACTAACAGAAAGAACACGCTCCAACTTAAAATAACCATGACGGCCCGCAAATCAGAAACTAGTGCCAATTCCCCACGATTTAATAGTAAATTAGTAAATGGCAAATAGTTTGTCGGAAAGACGCCGGAAAATTTTCCTACTAGACTTTGTAGCCCAAGATTATTCATGAAAAGGGGCAAACATAAAACGCCTAAAACTACCAAGACTTCTTTTGTAAACCGACTCACTAAAAATCCAAGACTTGTCATAAAAACAGCCCACACAGTTAAGTATCCAAAATATTTTAAAAGATATTGCCCTATCGTAACTATGAAAGGATGTGCCGCATCAGCTGGATTCACATAGGAATATGGATAATGTAACGTACCAAATCCATAGTTAGGATTCAAACCACGAAATAACGTAATGGTGCTTAAAGAAATAAAAACAGCAACTAGAAAACTAGACGCAACTATCATAAAACGAAATAAAATTATTTTTCCTCGAAAAGTAGGTAATAAATTAACAAATGCATCATGTCGATTTCGTTGATCATTAGTAAAAAAAAGAGCAACTGAAGCTGATAATCCAAATAAAAAAATCGGGATAAATTGAGTATTTGGTATTCTATCTAAAGTAGAACTTGGTGCGGTCATAAATGGCAAATTTAATATAATTCCCATTTGACCCAAGGAACGTGTTTGTTCAAATAAAGCCGTGTCATCAATTTCATTAGCAACTAAATTTTTAACCATTGCTTCTTGAAAAATAGGATACTTTCCGGTTAGTCCCATTATACCCAAAACATTAGTGCCATCTAAAATGGCATTTAAATGGAGTTGATTAAATTGAAGGTAGTCATCTTTATTCAATAATTCTTCCATCTGTAGCGGTACTGTTTCAAAATATTTAATTTGACTAGCCTTTTTTTGAGGAGAATAGCTATTACTAGATTCCTTTAAAGAATTAATTGTTGCTGCAGAATTTTCTTTGATAAAAGTAATATTTTTTTCTTTCACTTGATAAATAGTTTGAATAAAAGGCACAACAACTGTAAGTCGCCAAATATCAAAACCCATCAGTAAACTAAAGGTGAGAATTAATAAAAAGAAAATCTTATTTGTTAAAAAGTTTTTTAACTCAAAAATAACATTCACCTCTTTTTTAAAATGGCGTGTTAACTGAATATGTTAGCACGCCATTTTGATACGAATTAATGGACAGTATTTCCGTAGTACTCAAAATTACCACCATCAATGCTATAAATATAATCTACAGACCCATTTGGATTAACAATTTTTTGCGATAAAAATTTATTAGAATAGTATAAATCTATAAAAAACGTTTGACCATTCTCGTCAATATAGTCGATGACATACGCCGCTCGAATTCGGGGAACGGCCGCTTCAACTTCTTTTGGTTTGACAAGTAGCATTGCTGAGCCAAGAGAAGCTGCAGTTAAAACGATTGTAAAAATTTTTTCATTTTAACCATCCCCTAAAAACAGTCTTTTTATTATAAAACGATTATAACATCTCGCAAACACAATGCAAGGGCTTTAATCTCCTTTTTAACAGCTTTTAAGCTTTAATCACACCTTCCCAAATCTTGACTGTTTTTTAATTTTTGGTTTTACTTTATGAGTTGTTATTTAATTTTTCTAAAAATTATTTATTCGCTAAATATCATTTTTTAAAATACTATCAATATTGGAAAATTTGCATTTAATTATTTCTTGACTCGCAAAAATTTACAAATATTTTTGTTAGCTTATTTTTGTTTTTTCATTTAGGAATGTTTTTTAAATATTGCAAAAACTTTTTTGCTGATACAAAAAACCAAAGCACATTTGCGCTTTGGTTTTTGTTTTTTGCTTAAATTTAAGGTGTTTTGCGGTTCGGATTTTTCTTTGAGCCGCGTTTGGCTTTAGTGGCCGCAAGATTATTGATAGGTTTTTTAGACATTCTGTGGGTGGGATTATTTTCTTTTGTTTGTGGTAATTTCCCTTTTAGTTCCACTTTATTTAAGCGTGGAGCCCCAGACAACTGCGTCAACTTAGTATCAAGCTGATCTAATTGACCTTCATTCCAAGGTGAGTTGCGGCGGAAATTTTCAAATTTAACATCTTCCATTTTGCCGCGAATTTGTTCTTCGGCTTTTTTAATACGTTTAAATAATTCATTAGCCGAAACTCGTAGTGCGCCTTGGGAAAAGACCACCCATTGTTCTGCCAAGTCTGATGTTGCCACGGCTACTTGGGTCAGGCGATTATTTTTTTCACCGGCCATTTTTTCAATATAGCTGTCGGCAGTTTGACCTTCCTCGGTGAAAATTACTTCTAATGAATATTTGTTATACGTTTGAGTGATGCCTGGAACAAATTGCGCGTCAAAAACAACGATAATTTCCAAATCTTCAAATTTAGCGTAGTTGGATAATTTTTTTAGCAATTGTTCCCGTGCTTCTTCCAACAAATTTTTATCCTTCAAAGCCACTAGTTCTGGCCATGCGCCGATCATATTGTAGCCATCGACAATTAATAATTCTTTTTTCATGGTGTCACCTCCGTTTCATAAATGCTTCATAGATTAAAATAGCCGCCGCCACACTGGCGTTTAAACTTTGGACGTGACCGTTCATGGGAATGGTCAGCATTTCGTCGACTTCTTTTTTCAAACCAGCCGATATTCCTCGTCCTTCATTACCAATGATTAAAACAATTTTTCCAGTGGCATTCCACTCTTTGAAGTTTGTACCTTCCATATCCGTTCCGAAAATCCAAAAGCCAGCTTCTTTTAATTTTTTCACCGCCATATTGACATTGACCACGCGAGCAATCGGCACGTATTCCACCGCACCCGTCGAAGTTTTCACAACTGTACCTGTTACGCCCACTGCCCGATGCTTCGGCAAAATAATTCCATCGACACCAGCGGCATCTGCCGTTCTTAAAATGCTCCCCAAATTATGAGGATCTTCCAGCTCATCTAGTAAAACGAAAAATGGATTAGGATTTTCCGTTTTCTCCAAAAGTGCGTCTAGTGTTAAATATTCATAAGGCGTCGTGCCGGCGACAAATCCTTGGTGAATGCCATCGTCAGTCAGTAAATCGAGTTTAGATTTTGGCACCCATTTAACCGGGACAAGATTTTCTTGAGCCAGTGCTTTTACTGTTTCAAAATTTTGCCCTTTGCCGTCTGCTTGTAAAAATAATTTATTAACTTTTCCTTGTTTTAAAACTTCCACCACGGCGTGATAGCCGTATGCAATTTCATTTGTTTCTGGCGTTTCAATTTCATCTTGCTTATTTAATTGATCGACTTGGTCGAAACGATTTTTTCCTGAACGCTTGTTATCGCGTTTTTCAGTGGAACGATTTTGTCCTCCACGTTTTTCATCAGTACGACTCTGACTTGGCCGTTTTTTCTTTTCTCCAGAGAAATTTTTTTCTTGGTGTTTATTCATTTCCGGCCTCCTCAATTTTTTCGATGCACCAGGCAGCTAACTCTTCTACCCGCGCTTTTTCTCCTGTTAAATCTAAATAACCAAAGACCGCTTCAAATCCTGTGGCCACCCGATAAGTAGTCACGTCGGCATTTTTAGCAAAAGTATGACTTTTAGCGTTGCGCCCGCGTTTGTAAATATTCACTTCAACTTCTGTCAAAACATTTTCAACTAGCATTTTTTCCATTAAGAACGCTTGGGCTTTGGCGGAAACATAATGCGTCGCCAGCCGATGCAAAGTGTTGGGACGGGTTTGCCCAATTTCTACTAGATGGCGCCGGATGAAAATTTCATAAGTGGCGTCACCAACATAAGCTAGCGTTAAGCCTGATAATAAAGAGAGATCATTCATTTATTTTCCTCCAGCGGGTACCTTGCGGCGTATCTTCTAAAACAATTCCTTGGGCTTTTAACTGATCGCGAATCGCATCACTTTTGGCAAAATCTTTAGCATCGCGGGCAGCATTTCGTTGCTCAATTAAATCATCGATTTCATGATCTAACGACTCCGTCTGAGTTGGCGCCAAATCAAGTCCAAAGACGCTCACTATTTTTGTTAGACTAGTCAAAGATTCATTTAAAACGAGGCGAGAAATTTCTTCCGTCTCGCTATAACTATTCAGCCAGCGAACAAAATCATAGACTGCCGTCAAACCATTAGCAGCATTAAAATCATCATCCATCGCCACTTGAAATTGTTTTTCAAATTGATCAATTGATAATAGATTTTCCCCGTCCAAATTATTCGTTTCAGCGATATCTTTCGTCAATAAAAAGCTGGCATTATCAAAAGCCGTTTGAATTTTAGTAAGATTATTTTTGGCTTCAGCTAAACTTTCTTTAGAAAAACGAATCGGCCGACGATATTGGGTCGTCGCCATTAAAAAGCGGACCACTTGTCCGTCAACAGTGTGCAATAAATCGTGGACGGTGACAAAATTTCCTAAAGATTTGCTCATTTTTTCATCGTCGGAACCTACTGTAACAAAGGCATTGTGCATCCAATAATTGGCAAACTTTTGACCAGTTTCTGATTCGCTTTGGGCAATTTCATTTTCATGATGGGGAAATTCCAAATCTTGACCGCCCCCATGAATATCAATCGTCGGGCCCAAAAGTTGAGTCGCCATCACGGAACACTCAATATGCCACCCGGGACGCCCTGGACCAAATGGCGCTTCCCAAAAAATTTCGCCCGGTTTAACTGCTTTCCACAAAGCAAAATCAATCGGATCTTCTTTGCGCTCTTGTTCTTGACCGGTTCGTTGGCTGGCACCGATTTCTAATTCGTCAATTTTTTTGCCGGAAAGTTGCCCGTAATTTTTAAATTTCCGAGTGCGAAAATAAACATCGCCAAAACTTTCGTAAGCAAATCCTTTTTCAATTAAATCTTGAATAAACGCAATAATTTGCGGGATAAATTCTGTCACTTGCGGATTAGTAGTCGCCGGTTGAATATTTAAAGCCGCGGCATCTTCTTTAAAAGCAGCAATAAATTTCTCCGCCACTTCCCCTGGCGTTAAACCTAACGTTTGGCCGGCGTGAATAATTTTGTCATCCACATCCGTAAAATTCGAAACATAATTCACCGCAAAACCCCGATATTCAAAATAGCGCCGAATCGTATCAAAAGCAATCGCCGAACGAGCATTGCCGATATGAATATAATTATAGACAGTCGGCCCACAAACATAGATCGACACTTGTCCAGACACGAGCGGAATAAACGGTTCTTTAGTGCGCGTGAGGGTGTTATACAATTGAATCAAAAAATTTCCATCCTTTCTTTTGGAAAATTTTACCTAGAAAGATTGAGCCGTCCATCAGCTAAATGATTAAATGCCGACTCAAAAATAAATTCCTCGAAAAATTTATTTGCCCATTAAAACTGAAAACAAATAAGTCTTCTCCACCTTCAGTGTACTATCTTTCAAGGGATTTTTCTAGTAGTCGAGAAATTAAAAAAAGCGCGCTCCAAATTTTTCGAAGCGCGCTTTTTAAGTCTTATTTCGTTAATTCTTTGATATGAGCTAAAGTTTTTTCTTTGCCCAAAAGTTCAATCGCTTCGCCTAATCCTGGACCATGAGTTTGGCCAGTTGTTACGACACGAATTGGCATCCACAAATTTTTTCCTTTGATGCCGATATCTTTTTGGACGGCTTTAATCGTTGCTAAAACAGTTTCGTTATTGACAACATCTAGTTTAGCAAATTTTTCAGCAAAATCAGCCACAACAGCACTCGCATTTTCCTCAGCTAAAACTTCGCGCGCTGCATCATCTAACGTTGGATGATCGGCAAAAAATAATTCCGATAACTCAACAATTTCAGCGGCAAAACTCATTTGTTCTTGGTATAAAGAAACTAATTTTTCCAACCAAACTTTTTGATCAGCGCTTAAGTCTTCAGGCAAAAGACCCGCTTTTACAAAATGAGGTAAGCACATGGCTGCCAAATCTTTAACATCCATTTTTTTCATATATTGGTTGCTGACCCAAGCTAATTTCTTAGCATCGAAGGCCGCTGGCGATTTAGACAAGCGATGCTCGTCAAATAATTTGATTAATTCTTCTTGGGAGAAAATTTCTTCTTCCCCGACTGGTGACCAGCCTAGTAAAGCGATAAAGTTAAACATCGCTTCTGGCAAGTAG
Source organism: Enterococcus timonensis (assembly GCF_900104595.1). Lineage (GTDB taxonomy): Bacteria > Bacillota > Bacilli > Lactobacillales > Enterococcaceae > Enterococcus_J > Enterococcus_J timonensis. Next base: position 40,501 of record NZ_FNVY01000002.1, on the reverse strand, counting down.
CCAAGATCTTTGTATTGTTCGATGAATTGTAAAATAGATTCGTCGCGTTTGGATAATTTTTTACCTGTTTCAGAATTAATAATTAAAGTCATATGACCAAAAATTGGTGGCGTCCATTCGAATGCTTCGTAAACCATCAATTGTTTTGGCGTGTTGGCAATATGATCATCGCCACGCAACACGTGCGTAATTTTCATCAAGTGATCATCCACAGCTACGGCAAAATTATACGTTGGCATGCCGTCGCGTTTTTGAATTACAAAATCGCCACCGACTGAATCAGATTCAAATTGAATATGACCTTTAACCATATCAATAAATTCAAATTCTGTATTTTTCGGAACGCGGAAACGTACCACACTTTCAAAACCATCTGCTGCTTTTTGCGCTTGTTCTTTCGGTGTTAAGTTGGCACATTTGCCACCGTAATGAGGCATTTCGCCGCGAGCCCGTTGTTCTTCCCGTTCAGCTTCTAATTCTTCTTCCGTACAGAAACAACGATACGCATGATTGCTTAATAATAATTGATCAATTAACGGTTGATAAATTTCGCCACGTTCTGATTGACGGTAAGGACCGTATGCTCCTGGTTTGTCAGGTGATTCGTCCCAATCCATTCCTAACCAAGCCAAATTATCTAGCTGAGATTTTTCGCCGTCTTCAATATTCCGTTTTAAGTCAGTATCTTCAATCCGAATAATAAAATCGCCGCCATTATGACGAGCAAATAAATAATTAAACAACGCCGTCCGAGCATTGCCGATGTGTAGATGACCTGTTGGAGATGGTGCGTAACGAACACGAACTTTTTTAGTCATTAAGACACGCCTCTTTCTTATTTTAATTCAAGCTCTTTCATGAAAATTTTAACGTTAATTAGTGAAATAGTAAAGGACAAATCCTTTATTTTCCAAACTTTCACCGAGATTTATCCAATAAAATTTTTATTTCTCGGCGATGTTTTTAGTCGCGTGAACTGGCTTAGCAAAAATCATTCGCCCGGCTGCCGTTTGCAAAGCACTTGTAACTACAACTTCAATATTTTGATTCATATAATGTTGCCCGTCTTCTACGACAATCATAGTGCCATCATCTAGATAAGCGACTCCTTGTTGGCGCTCGGTGCCGGCTTTCACCACTAGCACATGCATATTTTCACCCGGAATCACCACTGGTTTCACGGCGTTAGCTAATGCGTTAATATTTAGCACGGGCACATTTTGAAATTCAGAAACTTTATTCAAATTATAATCGTTAGTCACCACGATGCCGTCTAACAATTTGGCCAACTTAATCAGTTTACTATCGACTTCAGAAATTTCTTCAAAATCGCCGTCGTACATTTCAACAGAAATATCTTCTTCTTTTTGCAAAGCATTTAAAATATCTAGACCACGCCGACCGCGGACACGCTTTAAAGAGTCGCCGGAGTCTGCAATATATTGCAATTCGTACAACACGAAATTCGGAATCAAAAGCACGCCTTCTAAAAAGCCCGTCTTAGCAATATCGTAAATCCGCCCATCAATAATGACAGACGTGTCAAGAATTTTATATTTATGAAAATGATCCCCCACTTTGCGCTCCAGCACTTCGCCTTCTTTTTCCTTTTTCTTGCCGGCAAATAATTTACTCCACTCTTCAATGCGGGTGGTGCCCACTTTAAAGCCGAGGTAGCCAAGAAAAACCATAATAAAAATCGGCAAAGCCAAATTAACTAATGGCAGCGGCACATTATAAAGTGGAATGGAAACCAAAACCCCAATAATGAGCCCTAAAATCGCCCCCAGCGAACCAAATAATAAATAAGTTAAGGACAATTCGCTGACAGCTTTTTCAATACGTTTAATCCCAGAAACAATGTATTTTGCGGAAAACATTGCAATAATAAAAGAAATAATAGCACCAAGCACCGCATTTGTTAAAACATTGTTCAGCCAATTCGTATTATCCAACTGTAACGCGTGCCAAGCATCCGGTAAAAATGAAATGCCCAACGTAACACCAAGTAAGATCATTAGAATCATGATCACTCGTTTTTGCATAGAAATCCTCCTTTTTAGTTTTTTTGAGATTTTTGTTTTGTGTTTGTTGTTTGTTGTAACTTTTTTACGGTGTCTTAAGCGCAATGGCTAGGGAAAAAGATAAAATTATTTAAAAATCAAAAAGCAATTTTCAAAAATTTTCCTATTTTCCTACGCCATTAACCGCGCTTGCGACAACCTTTTTTTCGGTGTGTTAAGCGCAGCGACTAGGAAAAAAGATAATTCTTCTGGCGAATGTTCCATTCGCATTCAGAATTCCTATTTTTCCACGTCCCTAACCGCGCTTGCGACATCCTTTTTTTCGGTGTGGTTTGAACAATGGCTAGGAAAATAGATAAAATGCCTTCTGACCGCTTTGCGTTCATACACCATTTTCCTAATTTTCTACGCCATTAACCGTTCAAAACACATCCTTTATCCAAAGACTTTTTTTAGGGTTTCTCTTATTGTTGATACGCCGATTAGGGTGAGGCCTTTGGGGATTTTTAGGCCGTCGAGATTATTTTTTGGCAAATAAACTTTGGTGAAACCTAGTTTTTGTGCTTCGCCTAAGCGTTGATCGATACGATTGACGCGGCGGATTTCTCCGGTTAAGCCCAGTTCGCCGATAAAACATTCATTTACAGCCGTTTCTTTTTCTTGATAAGACGAAGCAAGGCTGACGGCAATCGCTAAATCAATCGCCGGTTCGTCCAACTTCACACCGCCGGCCGCTTTTAAATAGGCATCTTGATTTTGTAACAATAGTCCGGCTCGTTTTTCTAAAACCGCCATAATTAAGCTGACTCGATTGTAATCAAGTCCAGCCGTTGTGCGCTTGGCGTTACCGAACATGGTAGGCGTAACAAGCGCTTGGATTTCTACTAAAATCGGGCGCGTTCCTTCCATGGAAACAACAATCGCTGAACCGGTGGAGCCCGCCAGTCTTTCTTCCAAAAAAACTTCAGAAGGATTTAAAACTTCTTTTAATCCTTCTTCCCGCATTTCAAAAATTCCGATTTCATTGGTGGAACCGAAACGATTTTTCACCGCCCGCAAAATACGAAACGTATGATGACGTTCCCCTTCAAAATACAAAACCGTGTCTACCATATGCTCTAACATTCTTGGTCCGGCAATGGCGCCGTCTTTGGTGACGTGGCCTACAATAAAGATGGCAATCTGGCTAGTTTTGGCAATTTGCATCAGGCTTGCGGTGACTTCTCGCACTTGCGAAACGGAACCGGCTGCTGAAGTAATTTCCGGGTGTTGCATTGTTTGAATCGAATCAATAATGACAAAATCTGGTTTCAGCTGCTGAATCGTTTGCGAAATTAATCCTAAATCAGTTTCCGGATAAATATAAAAATCATCCGCCGTCACCCCGAGACGAGTGGCGCGCATTTTAATTTGCGTGGCTGATTCTTCGCCAGAAACATATAAAACTTTCCCCGCTTTGGCTGCTAATTGAGCCGACACTTGTAAAAGTAAAGTCGATTTTCCAATCCCGGGATCGCCGCCGATTAAAACTAAAGAACCCGGCACCACGCCGCCACCTAAAACTCGATTTAATTCTGGCATCGCCGTTTTCGTTCGCGGTTGATTTTCCAAATTCACTTCTTTAAGGCGTTGAGCTTTAGCGGCCACGGTCTTAAGTCCGGCCAGCGTTTCTTTTTCTGGGGCAATAATTTCTTCCACCATTTGATTCCAGGCGCCACAATTTGGACAACGCCCGAGATATTTCGGCGAGTTATAACCGCAGTTTTGACAAACAAATTCTGTTTTACTTTTTTTGGCCATCGCTTACTTACTCACTCACTTTCCTGACGAACCAAAGCCGCCAGTACGCGCTGTATCGGTGGAATCGTCGTCTGTTAAAAAATATTTGTGGAAAATACCTTGACCAATGCGTTCGCCTTTTTCAATCACAACATCTTCTGTGCCAAAATTAATCAACTGAAAAAAAATATGCCCTTCATTAGCTGGTGCATTGTAATAATCGCTGTCGACAATCCCAATTCCATTGGGCATGCTAAGACCGCGTTTTAAGGAATTTGATGAACGAATGACGAGCGCTAAATATTCGTCTTCTGGCATAAAGGCTTTAACGCCGGTCGGCACTAAAGTTGGTGCGATTTTTTCACCACGGGACAACGCGGCAAATAAACTGGGGACCACCACTTTTTGGGCAGCTTTAAAATCGTAACCAGCCGACGCTTTAGTAGCCCGCGTTGGTAATTGAATTTCTTGTGTGATAAATTCGGTCACTACTTCAAAGCCACGATTTTTTTTTGTATTTATAAAAATTCCCCCTTAAAAAAGTTTTTTATACTGTTTCTAGTTTACCATAAGACTAGGGAAATAAGCGGGTTTCAACCTTCAATTTAAGGGAAAAGAAAATTTTTAAGCAAGCTTTTAGAAACGCCAAAAAGTAACAAAAAATTCACCCGCAAAATTCACCCTTGTGATACACTAATAGTAACAAATTTGAGGAGTTTTTCATGAAAAATAATATTTTACCCCGTGTAAATCGCGGGGCACTGCTGGCTTTTTTTACGCCGTTTTTGGCGATGGTAATTATTTATTTATTTACTGGCATTTATCCTGGGAGCACACGGAGCATTCTCGCTTCTGATGCTTTCTCGCAGTTTTCCAACTTTCACGCTAGTTTTCGCAATATGTTGCTAGGCGACCAAGGATTATTTTATTCTTGGCATACTAGTTTAGGACTGAATTTTTTTGCGCTGGCGGCTTATTATTTAGGTGGCTTATTGACGCCATTAGTGATTTTTTTCCCCAACCAAATGATGCCCGATGCGCTTTATTTTTTAACCATTATTAAAATCGGACTGGCGGGGCTGACGTTTTTTTATTACGCCAGACGCTTTAAATTATCCACGGCAGTCACAGTCAGCTTTTCTACAACTTATGCTTTAATGAGTTTCATTACCGCCCATTCGGAATTAATTATGTGGCTAGACGCTTTTATTTATTTGCCGCTTGTCATTATGGGGATTGAAAAAATCCAAGATGAAGGCCGACCGCTCTTGCTTTTTGTCAGCTACTTTTTATTATTTACGTCAAATTTTTATTTTGGCTTTATGGCCGGACTGTTTTCCTTTTTGTATTTTGTCGCCCGCACGATTTTGCATTGGGCTTGGGCCAAACGAAAAATCGCTCAATACTTGCTAACGTCGCTAACTGCTGGCGGTGCGGCGATGTTAATTATTTTGCCCACGTATCTGGATCTGCGAACTAACGGCGAGGCATTTTCCACCATTACCAAATTAAAAACCGAAGCTACGGCGCCTTTAGATTTACTAGTAAAAAATATGATCGGCGTTTACGACACGACGAAATACGGCTCGATTCCTTTTATTTATATTGGTTTGATTCCTTTAGTTTTTTGTCTTTTTTATTTTTTCTCAAGAAAAATTCCCGCCAGAAATAAAATTATTTTCGCCGGACTTTTTGCCGTGATTGGCGCTAGTTTTTATATTGTACCTATGAATTTATTTTGGCACGGGATGCACGCGCCCAATATGTTCTTATTCCGGTACAGTTTTGTTTTTTCCTTTCTAGTCATTGCCTTAGCACTGCGGAGTTTCCGGCTAGTTGAGTGGCGAGATTATTTTCTTATTGCAGGAATTTTTCTTAGCTTAGCGCTGATTTTCCTTTTGATTAAAATCTTTTTTAGCAAAAGTTATCCTTATTTAAGCATTTGGTCGGTGGTGCTGTCGCTTAGTTTTTTGCTGCTGTATTGTTTAGTGTTCACCAGTGGCAAATTGCGTTTGCTCGATCAAAAATCTTGGACCCGCGCCTTGGCTGCGCTGATGATCGCCGAAGCTATGCTCAATAGCGGCGGGATGATTAAAGGGATTTTGGATGATTGGAATTACGCCTCGCGCTCCCTTTACACCGAACCGTATCCAGATATTAAGCAACTAGTGACAGATGCGGATGAAAATGAAGGACAAAATCAATTTTTCCGCTTAGAAAATCTCAACGGCGTTTCCAGTAATGATAGTTTTAATTACGGGTATTCCGGCGTTTCCATGTTTTCTTCGATTCGCAATCGCAATTCGTCGAGTTTACTCAATGAGCTGGGCTTTCGCTCCCGCGGCACCAATTTAAATATTCGTTACGCCAATAACACGTTGCTAATGGATAATTTGCTGGGTGTCCGCTATAATATTTCGCAAAATCAATTGAGTAAATTCGGCTTCACCCAAACAAGTGTCGCTAATACTTATAAACTTTTTGAAAATCAATACGCCGCCGGACTTGGCATTTTAACGGATCAGACAATTTACGATGTCGATTTTCCCGAGCTCGATAATCTCACTAGCCAAACAAATTTATTTAACGCTTTGGCCGGCACGCAAGAAACATTTTATCAACTCATTGAGCCGGTTGAAACGTCCACTGAAAATACAAAAGTAACTAAGACAAATAGTAGCGTCACTTACGCCGAAGAAACTAGTAATGTCGGCAAAGATATTCATTTTCAAGTAACGGTTCCAGCCGGTAAGCAAGCTTACTTAAGTTTGTATCCAATGAATTTTGCCGAGTTAGAAAGTTCCACCGCGGCCATTTTAATCAATGGCGAAACGCATAAATCGCAAATCAATATTTCCGGTCAATATTATGATTTGGGCAATTACTCCGAAGAAACGACGATTGATTTTGTTTTGAATTTGTACGGCACCCCAAGTGTTACTTTTATGAAACCAAAAATCGTCCTGCTAGATACCGCTGCTTACGTACGCTCTGCTGAAAATATTCAAGCAAATAGTGTCGATTTTACTATGGAAAATAACGGCGCTGTCGCCACTATTGAAACGGCTGAAGACCAAACATTATTTACTACTATTCCTTACGATCTTGGTTGGCAAGCTTATCTAGACGGCAAAAAAATTCCCATCAAAGACTTTAAAAATGCCTTTCTCACTTTAGAAATCCCCGCAGGATCGCACAAATTAGAACTAAAATTCGTCCCAGCCGGTTTTAAATTAGGTGTAGTCATTGCCACAAGTTCACTAGTCATTTTTGCCGGATACGTGGTGTTATTGAAGAAAAAAACAAAATAAAAAAACTTCAAAATCTCAAATAAATGGGATTTTGAAGTTTTTTATTTAAGGGGCAGCATCATACGTAACCAAATATTTTTTTGAAAGTAGTATTTTCCCGTTTTCTGAAACAATGGTCACAAAATGTGGACCACTAGCTAGCTGGGGAATTATTTCTCCTAGATTTTAAACGAATACTCCTTACTAGAACCTGCGATTAGCTTCATCTCGGACCGTTCATCAATCAATAAATTTCCTTGTAGTGTATCGGGCACATTAGTCATTTCTAGTAGAAGGCTTCCCCCCTCCTTAACATAAACTTCTTCTCTCAAATCTATCTTTTTACCATCAGTTTGTATATACGAAATAGATAACTGTATTTTCTCAATTTCTTTTGCTGTGATTTTCTTCTCATTATTAAAACAACCGAATAATAAAGGAAGTATTAATATCAACGAAACAATGATTCGCTTTTTTTCTCATAAATTCCCTCCCTTTTAAATGATATTTTTTGAAAATGTTTTCCTTTCTTTTTATTTGTCTAAATCATATAATATTATCCGCAAAATTTGAATACTCTTGGCGCAAGTGGCCTCTCTTCTGTCCTAAATAACATGATTAAACATTAAATTTTCGAGAAAAATTAAAGGCAGGCAATTTATATGCAGGTAAATATTTATGTCTATCTCAAAAACTTAAAAGAAAAATTTGTGAAAAAATTCGTGAAATTAACTAGATTGCCCCATTATTTTTTTCATCGCTTTGAATTAGAATATCTTTTAAAGGAGCGCATCTTCCAAGGATCCACTAAAAAATAATGATCTGCTTTTTTTGCCATCGTCTTAACCTCCGCCTTAATTTTCTTCATTTTAACTAGAAATAAAGCCGTTTCCAATCAAACGCTTGTCTAATGTCGAAAATCATCAAGATAAAGTCGCTTTAGTACAAAAAAAGACCACTCAACAGACAAGATTGAGTGATCATTTTAGTTAAATCAATTCAAATTTTCCGAAACTTTCGGCATTGGAATCAAAGCCTACAAATATTTCAAATTCACCAGGGTCAGCAAAATTTTCTAAATCAGAATGCACGTAAGAAAGATCGGCTGGTTTTAAGTTCAATGTCACGACTTCGCTACTATTTGCAGCGACGGTAACTTTGGTAAATTCCCGCAAACGGCGCTTCGGTAAAGCGACAGTTCCGTAACAATCTTGAACATATAACTGGAGCGTTTCTGTGACTGCTGTTGGACCATCATTTTTAAGGAAAATTTTAACAGGCAGTTCGTCACTCATTTTCTCAGTAAAATTCACCTCAGAAATTTCTAGCGCGCCATAAGTTAGCCCGTAACCAAATGGGAACAGCGGTGCGTTCGGTTGATCCAAATAAAATGAAACATATCCGCCGCCGCCATAATTTTCCGTTAGTGGTCGACCAGTGGATAATTCATCATAGTGAACGGGAATTTGTCCGACACTTACTGGATAACTCATAGGTAACTTGCCAGTCGGCGCAACTACGCCTGTTAACACATCGGCTAAGGAATTTCCAGCTTCACTTCCTGGGAAAAATCCTTCCAGGACAGCTTGCGCACTTGCCACAACTTCGCCTAAAATTATCGGCCGACCGTTAAAAAGGACGGTGACAACTTGCGGATTAATTTCGGAAATTTTTTTCAGCAAATTCATTTGCGATTTCGGTAAACTGATATCCCCTTTGCTGGTAGCTTCGCCAGATTCCAGCGAACTTTCTCCTAAAGCGACGATGACCACGTCGGCATGTTTAGCGGCGATAAACATATCCGCTAATTCTTTTTCGGAAAATTTCAGCCGATCACTTGTCCCCACAACAGTTAATTCTGGCAAAACTTTTTTTAAACCAGTTGCCAAATTCACCGCCTGCTCCGTTTTGCCTATCCATGACCAGGCGCCTAAAACATCTTGACTTTCAGCCATTGGACCGACTAATGCCACTTTTTGTTGTGAATTGAGTGGCAAAATATTTTTTTCGTTTTTCAATAAAACCATACTTTGACTAGCCGCTTCTCTAGCCACTTGACGGATTTCAGATCCCGCGGTGATTTTTTGACTTTCAGCCATTAATCCACGATAAGGATCTTCAAATAAGCCCAAATCATTTTTCAATTCTAGAACATGCAGCACAGATTGATCAACATCCGCTTCTAAAACTTTTCCTTCAGCTACTAACTCGGCCAAATTTTTCATATAAGCATTACTCATCATATCCATATCACAGCCGGCGTTTAAAGAAAGTTCAGCAGCAACTTTTAAATCCGATGCAATGCGATGAGGCACCAATTCTCGGACGGCTCCCCAATCAGAAATTACCAGACCAGAAAAATCCAAATGATCACGCAAAACATTTTTCAATAACCAACGATTGGCGGTCGACGGAATACCTTGCATCACGTTAAAACTCGTCATAACAAGTTTCGCCCCAGCATCAATTGCTGCTTTAAAACTTGGCAAATAATTTTCGTAAAGATTCAACGTAGAAAGATCCACCGTATTGTAATCACGACCACCTTCAGCCGCCCCGTATCCTGCAAAATGTTTCACACAGGCGGCGATTTTTGAAAAATCTTCCGCCAATTTTTCAGGCGCCCCTTGGTAGCCACGAACAAAAGCTGCACCCAATCGACTATTTAACAATGGATCTTCACCCGTCGCTTCCATCACCCGACCCCAACGCGGATCGCGCACCAAGTCCACCATGGGAGAAAACGTCACATGAACGCCCGCTTCCACTGTTTCTTTGGCTGAATAGCTAGCCACTTTTTCAATGAGTTCCGGATTAAAACTTGAAGCAAGTGCTAGCGGCACTGGAAAAATCGTTTCGTACCCGTGAATCACATCAGCCATAAAAACTAGCGGAATTTTCAAGCGGCTCTTTTCTAAATAACTTTTTTGAATCGCTAAAACTTCTTCTTTCGTATGCGTTCCAAGAACCGAACCAATGGTGTACAGCTCGTCTTCAGTCATCCCCATCTCTTCTAACGGCCCCGTAATTTCACCAGTTGCCCCCGTTTCTTCAAAAAAATTAGGCGTTAGCTGCACTAACTGCCCAATTTTCTCGGCTAAAGTCATGGTGGAAAGAAGATTTTCTAAATTTTCTTTTTGCATTGAATTCACCTATTTTATTTTTTTAGTTGTTGATGTATTTGATAAACAGCACCAATCATCCCGGCATTATTTTTCAGTTCAGCGGGCATAATTTTTGCAATAATTTCCTCTGGTAGATAAGCCAGACTTTCATGGCGAGCTAATGTTTTGGCAAACACTGCTTTTAATTCTTCCATAAATAAATCATTGGCTGAAATGCCACCGCCAATTAAAATCCGCTCAGGGTCAAAAATAGCAATTAAATTCAGTAACATGACCGATAAATCTTCATAGTACTGGGCTAAAATTTCTGTCGCCAATTGCTCCCCTGCTTCTCGTCGCTCAAAAATAATCCGCGCATCAATAATATCTTCTTGCTGGGGGTCAATTTCTCTCAGCGCTTCAGTGTAAAGGCGGCACAATCCTAAAATTACTGCCCCTTTCCAGTTCATAGAAACAAATTCAATATTATCTTCAGCGGGTAATTCCTTAATCAACATCCAACCAAACTCGCCAGCCATCCCATGTTGTCCACGATAAACTTGACCGTTTAAAACAATCCCTGCACCAAGTCCCGTGCCAAGAACAATACACAAATAATTATCGATTCCTTGAGCATTTCCAATCCAATGTTCAGCAATAGCCGCAGCATTTCCATCATTTTCAATAGCCACTGGTAAATCAATTATTTTCTCTAACTCAATTTTTAAATTCACACCATAAATCGGTTTAATTGCGCCAGCTGTTAATAAAGTACCATCTTTTTGGACAATCCCAGGAGCTGAAATACCCACGCCTTTAATATCTGCAAAGCGTGCTTGATAATTTTTAACAATCGCTGACAAATCCGCCAACAACTCGACTAGTTCATGACGCGTGTCGATTGCATTTTGTTCTAAAACCGATCCTAATTCATTTAATAAACCATACTTAATTGTCGTTCCACCGATATCAAATCCCACATACATAAGTCATCTTCCTATCTAATCTACATATTGACTAAAAATTTTTTGAAACACGATTGAGCTCAAATAAATCATTAACCCAAAACCTAAAAACAACCACAGCACAAAAAGTTGCGGAATGAAAAGTGGTAACGCAACTCCAATTGCTCCAAACATGAAAAAGATTAACATACTATATGGCAAATGTTTCAGTGCCAAAATCAAGCTGTTAATAAAGATTTTCGGCGTTGAGCTAGCGAATTTAGCCATCATAGGAAAAACAAATTCCAACGTTAATAGTAAAACGCCTAGTACAAAGGCAAAAATATAAAATGTTGCTGGAAAAGTTTGGAAAAAACTTCTTAATCCTTGATAACCGGCAAAGATCAATGCGGCAAAGGCGATCACAAGCAGCCACACTAGACTTCCTTGAAATAAATTTTCTTTGAATTTTTTGAAATAAGTACGTACAATTTTCTCTTCGGAACCAGTTTGTAATTTAAAACTTGTGGCATAGGCCGCACTTATGGCCGTACCAATCGTCACAATTGGCAAACAAGTTAAAAGAAATATGAAATTTAACACTAGTAACTGATAAAGCTTAGCCATTGCCTTATAAATACCGCGATCTGGACTAAATAAGTTGTTCATTTTTCCACTTCCTTTCCCAAAAATTAAAATGAGCTGGAGCATGAGTCACAAAAAGACTAATGTCACAGCTCATTTCTTAATCAACGATGTTACTAGAACTTTATGAGAAACTTACCATCATAAAACAAATGATGTAAGCTAATCAAAGTTTTATTCCATCCCTAATTTTTCTTTGTTTTCAGTAATTTTTTCGTTACGAACTTTGTTAATCGCGTCGATGCTATTTTGTTGTTGGAAATCTTTGTATTTATTTAATAGATCGTCTGCTGCATCATCAGAATCAGAACGAAGCATGCCGACTAAAGTTGTTCCCCAGTTTGTTGTAATAGCACTTAAAGCACGAGCTTCTTGGCTAGCAGCTTCTGGTCCAATATTTTCAGTGGCAAATTCTGGCGTTAATTTTCCGTCGCCCCATTCTTGCAATTGTTTAACAGCATCCACATATGATTGATCGCTTAAAGCTTTGTAACGGTCATGACCAAATTGAATAAATTCGCCAATCCGATATTCTAATTGGAATTTTTCAGGGTCGTTTAATTGAATATTACGTGTTTCTTCAGTAAATTGGACTTTACCATCGCCAGCATCTTCATAAGTTTCCCCTTCGATACCGTAGTTAGTTAACATTTGACCTTCATCACTTAACAAATAAGTAAATACTTGAATTGCTTTCGCTGGATCTTTAGCATTTTGAGAAATGTAGTTAATCATCCAACCAGAAATCCCAGCTTGTGTTAAAGTAGGTTCATTTCCTTTAGTACTCATCACACCATCGACAGCAATATATTCACCATCAGGATTAGCAGAAGCAAATGTTTGTAAAGAAATTCCTTGGTTTACGAAACTACCAATTAGCATTGTAGCATATTCACCAGTAGAAATTTTTTCTTTAAAACGATCGCCATCATCGGTGAATGAATCATCAGAAATATAGCCATCTTGACGCGCTTGACGGAAAGTTTTAATCCAAGTTAAGTAATCTTCATCTAGGTTACGATCGTAGTATGTGCCATCTTCAGTTAAGTAAGGAACACCTAAACGGTCTTGTAAAACGCCATCCATCGAACCATTTCCAGAGCCATCAGCTGCAAAATCATTAAAGCCAAATGGTACTAAATCTGGAAATTGTGCTTTAATATCAGCCATTGCTTTTTGGAAACCTTCTGGCGTAGACATATCAGGTTCACCAATAGCTTCATAAACATCTTTGCGGATGATAAACGCATCACGTGAATAAATATCGCCACTTGCATAATCATCAGCCGTATTGGAATAATCTGGATAACCATAAGATTTACCATCTGATAATTTGTACCAGTTTAAAGTATCTTCAGCAGCTACATCATAAAAATACGGATCATATTTATCAGCTAAATCTTGTAAAGGTAGTGCCCAACTTTCAGCTTTCCGTGCAACTTGAGAGTTTGAATCAAAAATTGTTACGATGTCGGGCATATCGCCACCGGCAAATAAAGTATTTAATTTAGTATCATCACCGGTCACAAATTTAATATTAATATTCAAATCTTCTTTAACTTTTTTAGTAACTAAATCTTCACCAAACTCAGTATTCCACCAGTCAGCATTCACATACCAAGTTAAATCTGTTTCTTCTTTTGTATCTAGTGTCCAAGCAGCTTTTGTTTTGTCGACTTCATAACGATCGCCAAGATCTGGCAAATCTGTTGCTTTTGTGCTGCTTTCTTTTTTATCGCCGCTGCCACATGCAGCTAGTGTTAAAATACTTGCTGCTGCAAGTGTAGTACCAAGTGCCCATTTGTAACCTTTTTTCATTGACATTTTTGTTGCTCCTTTTCTTTTTGTATTCTTTTGATTCTTTTAATCTTTTTATTCTTTCACTGCCCCAAGCATCATTCCAGAGATGAATTGTTTTTGCAGCAATGGATAAATAACTAAAATTGGAATTGTGGTAATTACAATGGTTGCTAATTGAACCCCCTTTGATGTGGTATTGATTGCAATCGCCGCATTCAAACCTTGCGAACTTGCAGCTTGTGACTGCGTGATGATTTCGTAAAGTTTCATTTGCAACGGGTATAATCCTTTGTCAGTAATGTAAAGTTTGGTGGTCATAAAATCATTCCATTGCCAAACGCCATGAAATAAAGCAATCGTTGCGAGGGCTGGTTTAGACAAGGGAACATAAATATCTTTAAAAATTTTCCATTCGCTGGCGCCATCAATTTTAGCTGATTCATCTAAACTTGTTGGTACATCACGGAAAAAGTTCATTAAGATGACAACATCATAATAACTAAAGAGAGCTGGAATAATGTAGACCCAAAATGAATCTAGTAAACCTAAAGATTTAATCAATAAGTAAGTTGGAATCATCCCGCCGGAGAAAAACATAGTAATAATCCCCATCGTGGAATACAGACCACGAGCTTTTAAATTCCGTTTACTTAGGGCAAATGCCATAATTGCACAAAAAGTAGTATGAGCTAAAACGCCTAATACGGTTTTACTAGCAGAAATCCATAAAGCGTTCCATAAAGTTGAATCATTTAAAACCCGTTTATAATTGTCAAAAGAAAGTTCTGACGGCCAAAAAACAAAATCTCCTTTAGCTAAAGCTTCACTACTAGCTAAAGATGAAGCAACAACATTCCAAATAGGTACAATGATAATTATCGTGAAGACGACAAGAAGAAGAATGTTCACGAAATTAAAAATTTTTGAATCTTTATCAGCCAAACTATTAGCCCGACGTTTAGAAAAACTAATTTTCTTTTTTGAAGTTTCCATGAATTTCTCCTTCCTATAAAACTGACTTGTTGTCGTTTAATTTTTTAGTTACAAGATTGGTAATGACCAATAAGATTACTGAAATAATCGAAACACCCAGACCAACGGCAGTTGCATACGAGAAGTCGCCTTGCATTAAACCAATTCGATAAACATATGAGTTAATGACTTCTGATTTTGGTTGGTTCTGAGAATTCATCAAGACTAAAGTTTGATCTAAGTTTGAGTTGAATAAACCTGAAACGGCTAAAATTAAGTTTAAAGAAATAATTCCTTTAATCATGGGAATCGTAATGCTCCATATTTGACGAAGACGACTAGCGCCATCCATCCGAGCTGCTTCATAATAAGTTGGATCAATTCTGGACATGGCAGCCAAATACAAAATGGTTCCCCACCCAGCTTCTTTCCAAACATCAGCTAATGAAGCAATCCACCAATATTTATTGGCATCAAGCATATGGTTGGTGCTAGGCGTTGCCCCAAAAATCCCCAATATTTGATTCATCATCCCATTGGAAGACATCCAAGTGATTAACATTCCGCCTAAAATAATCCAAGACAAAAAGTGAGGCAAATAAGAAATAGTTTGAACGACACGCTTGAAAACTGAGTCCCGCAATTCATAAATCATGACAGCGATGATGATTGGTAAAACAAAACCAAACGCTAATTTCAGAGCACTAATTCCTAGCGTATTGACAACTGATGTCCAAAAATATTGGTCATTTAAGATAATTTTGAAATTACTCATCCCGACCCATTGCGCACTTTCCATAGTGTCAATGACGGTGTAATTTTTAAAGGCAATCGTAATGCCGTAAATCGGAATAAAACTAAAGATGATCATATAAACTACGCCGGGAATGGCCATCAACTGTAATTGCCACTGCCTAAAAAAAGTTTGCCAATACTTTTTGAAACGATCACCCGTCGTTTCTTTTGCAACTTCTCTCATTTGAACTCTCCTTCCGTTTTTCACGAATAAAAACGTTTTTAATATCTAATAAAACAATGGTCACTTTTATTCTAGTTTATGGGTTGATTGTCGGACGATTAAATTCCCTTTTAATTCTATCGATTGACCGACGCTTTCTCCATTAATTAAACTAATCAAATGATGTACCGCTGTTTTTCCTTGTAGCACAATTGGATTTTGGACCGTTGTTAATGGTGGGGTAAAATATTCTAACAAGTCAATATCATCAAAGCCCACCACACTATAATCTTTTGGTACATCGTAATTCAAAGTGCGCATGGCTTTAATAGCACCAATGGCTGATAAATCGTTGCCGGCCACAAATGCTGTCGCACTCTTTGGATTACTTTTTAAAAATTCTACCGTCGCCTTAAATGATGCTTCTTCTTCAAAATAGCCGCGAATAATTAATTTCGCGTCAAAAGAAATTTTAGCTTCTTGTAAAGCTCTTAAGTACCCTTTGAAACGTTCTTCATTGTCATACACGTCATTAAATCCAGCAATGTATGCAATATTTCGATGCCCAAGTTGTGTTAGGTGCTTCGTCGCTTGATAACCTGCTTCGGCTGAATCAAAAACCACAGAACCAATTGACTCCGAGGAAATATTTCGATCAATAAAAACTGCTCTAATTTTTTCTCGTTTAATTGCTTCTAGGTCACTAGCAGTGATCATATCTTCAAAACCAATCACACCATCAACAATATTTCCTAAAATACTATTGAGGACAACTTTTTTATCGGTAGAAATAAAAACATTTACGCCATAACCATAAGCTTCGGATTCTTTAGCAATAGCATCAACTAAAGTAGAGAAATAAGGACCCGTGATAGAATTTGTATAAAAACCCAACATTAAAGTGGTTTTTCCTTTGAGCTGTTTGCCCATAAGATTTGGAACATAATGAAGTCGATCAGCCGCTAACAAAACTTTTTCTTTTGTTTTTGGCTTAACAACATCTACACCGTTTAAAGCTTTAGAGACGGTCGCAATGGAGACGCCCGCTTCTTTAGCGACATCCCTAATAGTAATTTTGTTCATGCGACTTGCCTCCTTAAATAAAAACGTTTTTATGTTTCTATTATATCCGACCGTTTCGAAATTGCAAGCACTTTTTTAACCGTTTTCTATAAAAAATCAAAGTGAGTGTATATACAGGTGCCTTCGATTTGTTTGAGTTGGAGCAATTGGTTGGATACGTAATCATGCTTGATGACACACTTTTCTGTGACTTGGTATAATTTATTTTGCAGGGAAATTTGTCCATTTCCAGACTCAATAAATAACAAAAGTTTTTTTACTGAAAAGTTTGGAGCGGAGTAAGTTACGCAATCATTTTTTTGTAATTTTAAACCGAATCGATCCCAGCCGTTGTCAAAAGAAAAACGATTTTCTTGTCGCGGAGTCACTTCAACAATAGAAATTGGAGCCTCTTTGTGAAAATTAAAAAGATTTTCTTTAGGCTGTCTTTCGCCAACACTTTCCATAAATTCAGTCGCGCGCAAGGTGTAAGGACCGTTACGTAAAACGGCGAAATCGGTCGCTGAATTTTTTTGGCAATTTTTTAATTTCAGATTTTCTAGCAGTTGGGAAAAAATTTCTTGTGCCTTCATTGCGCCAGGGTGTTTTTTTCCGGCGGCATAATCTAAAATAAGTTGCCAATCTTTTGGCGTTTTAATCGTTACCGGACAATTATTTTTGCCCATTTTTTTGTAAGGCCAAAAGTGATAAGAAATATTTTCAGCTTCACAAATTTGGGTCATACCAGAAAACCACGGTAATAAATTTTCACCAGTTTCCCCTAACCAGAGCGGCACTTGCCATTTATCCTGAAGTGCTAAAAAGTCGGCGAAATTTTCTTTTTCTGGCAACGTGGCATAGCGGTGGAAATGAATCACATAATTATCGTCATAACGCTGGTTAAAAATTAATGGATTGGTGGCCCAATGATGGCCTTCTAGTGAAATCATATGATAGGTATCAAACTTACGAATAGCGGCAATCGTTTCTTGATAAAACGCGAATAAGCGATTTACAAAAAATTGCTCTTGCACGGGATCAAATCCCGGACGAATCGGTTCATTTAATAAATCAAAACCGCCAATCACTTGGTTCTGGGCGTAGCGTCGGGCAATTTCTTGCCAGAGCGCTACACCTTTTGCAAATTGTTGGTCATCTAAAAATAAGCGGGGCAAATCGTCAGCCGAATCGTCAATATTAGCTCCCGTTTGTCCACCAGGTGCTCCGTGGAGATCTAAAATCACATACAAGTCGGCTTCTTGGCACCAAGAAAATATTTTTTCCAAAAGAGCAAAGCCGTCTTCTTTAAAAACAGCTTCCGGTTCATTTTCCAAAAATAAATCCCAGTGGAGTGGCAGGCGAATCGAGTTGTAGCCCATACTTTTTTGATACAGCAAATCCTCAATTGTAAAATAATTATCGGTAAAATCTTGCCAAAATTTTTCGGCGTTGGTGTCACCTAAAAGCTCGGCGACCACTTGTTTCATTCTCGCCGGTCGGTCCATGCGAGAAATACCAGAAGCTTGCCACATGTAGCCTTCTTGCAAAAGCCAGTTGCCAATCCCCCAACCTTTTAACAGAATTTCCCCATCATCATTGACGAGATTTTTTCCATTGGCGCGAACAAAACCGTTAACTATTTGTGCCATATATTGGCTCCATTTTCAGAAATAGTTTTTTGATACCAAGCGAAACTTTCTTTTTTGCTGCGAGCCAGCGTGCCGTGGCCTTGATTATCTTTGTCCACATAAATAAAGCCGTAACGTTTTTCCATTTCGCCAGAGCCAAAGCTGACAATATCGATCACGCCCCAAGGAGTGTAGCCCATCAGCTCCACGCCATCCAAAACGACAGCCTTCATCATCTCTTCAATGTGGGCGGATAAATAATCGACGCGGTAGTCATCATGAATTTTGCCATCGTCAGAAATTTTATCGTAAGCGCCGAAACCATTTTCCACAATAAATAATGGCAAATTATAACGCTCGTAAACAGTATTCAAAACGTAACGCAAGCCGACAGGATCGATTTGCCAACCCCAGTCGCTAGCTTTAACGTGATTGTTGCGGACAATTTTTGCCCCAGGATAAGCATCCGATGCGTCAGAGCCTTTGATTTCCGGCAAAGTGGTGACCGCCGCCGACATATAATAACTGAAACTAATATAATCCACTGTGCCGGCTTTTAGTGCCGCCAGTTCTTCGTCGTTGTAATTAATTTCGTAGCCTTTTTGTTCCCAATCGGCCAACGCGTAACGAGGAATTTCGCCACGAGCATGAATATCATTGTAGAAAAATCTCCGCTGCATAACTTTTTCAGCCGCCAACACATCTTCAGGATTGGCAGAATATGGATAAACCGGCACGTAAGCCATCATGCAGCCGATTTGCATTTTCGGATTGATTTTGTGACCAATGGCAACAGCTTTAGCCGAAGCAATCAGCTCATTAAGGGAAGCTTGGATCATCATTTGTTCTTTATTTTCGCCAGGGCCAGCAATAAACGCAGAGTTGGTCCAGGTGTGCAAGTCATGAGCGCCATCTGCTTGATTATTAATTTCGTTAAACGTCAGCCAATATTTCACTTTATTTTGATAACGAGTGAAGACAACTTCAGCGAAATGAACGAAAAAGTCGATCACTTTTTTATTAGTGAAACCACCATAAACTTTAGCCAAATGGAGCGGAATTTCAAAATGCGACAAAGTGATCACTGGTTCAATGCCGGCATTTAATAATTCGTCGAATAAGTCATCGTAAAATTGCAATCCAGCTTCGTTGGGCGTTTCTTCATCGCCATTTGGAAAAATCCGCGTCCAGTTAATCGAAGTCCGAAAAGCTTTCATTCCCATTTCTTTGAAAAGAGCGATATCTTCTTTGTAATGATGATAAAAATCAATCGCCTCGTGGTTAGGATAATATTTTCCAGGGAGCACGCCGTCCGTAATTTCGCGAGCCACGCCATTGGATCCGGCGGTCATCACGTCGGCTGTACTCAGCCCTTTTCCGTCAACATTATAAGCCCCTTCAACTTGATGCGCAGCCACAGCCCCGCCCCATAAAAAATCTTTTGGAAATTCTGGCATAAAAATTCCTCCTTAAAGTAAGGTTGTGAAAAAAGCGTTCTGGGGTGTAGAGAATTAGGAAAATTTTTCGAAAATCCTGCTTCTGGATTTTTAAAAATTTTATCTATTCTCCTAACCACAGCCTTTTTCACACCGTGAATCATAGGTTGTCGAAAGAACGATTTGCTCCGTAGAAAATTAGGAAAACTGAGGATGAATGGAACATTCGACAGAAGTTTTATCTATTTTCCTAGGAGCAGTTCTTAAGACACCGTTCATCAGGTTGTCACCAACCTCGTTACACTCATTATAAAACCCTTCCATATATTTACTACCCTCTTATCACTTTTTGGCAAATTTTTTCAAAAAAGAAAAAAACGCCATCGTGGTACACAGCGCACCAGAGACGTTTTTTTGTTTGTTTAAATTCGATAAATTAAAAATCAGTTTCTAATGAATAGTCTAAAATTTGCTTCACTAAAAGGAAATCTTCCCCTCTAATTCGGTCAGCGAACTCATTTGATTTTATTCTTCCAAGGATAATGTCTTATACATTTTTTTGCCACTCTTCTTGGGCGATATCTTGCCAAATTTTTGTCTCGTCGTTTTTAAATTCACTATTCGAAGTAAAAGGATTTTTAATTTTTGGAGAAAAAATTAAACTCCCGCTATTACTTTTATAGACAACAAATTCAGTCCCGGCAGCGACATTTAATTTTTTTGGAATAGAAATAGAAATGGAATTACCAACTTTTCTGGTTACTACTTCTAGCATCACGATCCTCCTTCTTTGTTACAAAATAGTTATACCGTGTATCGTCAGATTACACAAGAAAAAAATAGCCCGAGTTAGCGTTTCAAGCTAATCGGGCTATTTTTAATTGTTTAATTATTTAATTTTTCCACTTCAGCTACGAGTGATTCTACTAGAAAAAGAGCGGGAATTTGACTGGTGAGATCGTTAAAACGATCGGCATGGCGGATATCCACGTGATAGCTCAACGTGTGATCGGCCAGTTGAGCCAGCAAACTATTTTCATTAGCACAAATAGCGACCGTCGTATAATCGTCCCGATTTTTAAAGCCATTGATGGTTTCCAAAAGCTCCGTTGTAGTCCCAGTCACCGACAAAACAATAATCACATTGTTGACGGTGTTCCGCAATTTTTGCGCGATGGGATAGGTGGGATCGGTGAGGGCAAAGCTGTTGTAGCCAATCGTCGCCATTTTTCGCGCGGCATAATCACACAAAGAACCCGACGCTCCCATGCCGAAAAAGACGACATTTTCCGCTTCGTAAATAAATTGTGCCACTTCTTGTAAATGCTGTGACAAATTATTAGGAAAATTTTCTGCTGCCAAAAGTTGCTGACCTGTTTGAAAAAATTCTAGCTCAGTGCGGGGTTCATTTTTAAAATTCGCTTTAAATTCCACAAAGCTAGAAAAGCCCATTTTGCGAATAAAACGCATCACGGAACTAGCGCTCGTGTGGGATTCATTGGCGATTTCTCGAATGCGCATGTAGCCAATTTTTTCGGTGTGGTCGGCGAAATATTGATAAATCGTTCGGTCAACATCAGAAAGCTGATTGAAATCAATTTTACCAAAAAGAGACATGAGTGCTCCTTTCACAGATTGTTGGGGTGGGGTTTTGATTGACGGTGTGTTTTGTCCAGCAGTTAGGGAAAAAGATAGAACTTCTGTTGAATGTTCCATTCATCCTCAGTTTTTCTAATTTTCTACGGAGCAACCCGTTCTTTCGACATCCTTTTTTTGACGGTGTCTTAGGCGCAGTGACTAGGAAAAAAGATGATTCTTCCGGCGAATGTTCCATTCGCATTCAGAATCTCTATTTTTCTACGTCCCTGTTCGCGCCTTCGACATCCTTTTTTTGACGGTGTCTCAAAGCCTGCGCTTAGGAAATTAGACAAAATGCCTACTGACCGCTTTGCGTTCATTCACCATTTCCCTAAATTTCTACAGCGCAAATCAGCTTTTCGACATCCTTATTCACGGTGTGAAAAAAGCTGTGGTTAGGAGAATAGATAAAATTTTTAAAAATCCAACTTCGGGATTTTCGAAAAATTTTCCTAATTCTCTACACCACATAACGCATTTTTCACATCCTTATTCAAATATATTCCCTGGTACGACACTGATGGTTTTTGTGGCGGTGTCGACATTTTCGACGTAAAGTAAGCTGGTGTAGTCTTCTACTTGGCGGCGTCCTTTGAAATTCGATTCGGCAAAAACGGTGATGCCTACAAGTTCGCAGTCGAATTCTTCAATCATGGACTTCATGCCGTTGACGGTGCCGCCGCCTTTCATAAAGTCGTCCACCACTAAGACGCGCGAACCGGATTTCAAACTGCGCTTAGAAAGTTCCATTTTTTCAATCCGCTCTGAGCTGCCGGAAACATAATTAACGCTCACCGTGGCGCCTTCTGTGATTTTGCTGTCGCGGCGGACAATTACAAAGGGCACATTTAAATAATAAGCGACGGCTTGGGCAATCGGCACGCCTTTTGTAGCCACCGTCATAACGGCGTCAATTTTTTTGCCGAGATATTTGGAGGCGATAATTTGGCCGACTTGGCGCAATAATTCGGGTTGCCCTAATAAATCGGATAAATAAACGTAGCCACCAGGCAGTAAGCGATCTTGTTGGGATAATTTTTCTGACAAATCGGCAATCATTTGCTTAGCGACGCTCTCAGAAATGGCTGGTGTAAACACGACACCGCCGGCCGCCCCTGGCAAAGTTTCCACCACGCCAAGTCCCCGCTCTTTGAAAGTTTTTTTAATAATCGCAATGTCTTCACTAATGGAAGATTTTGCTGAGGAAAAGCGTTTGGCAAAAAAAGTTAGCGAAATCAGTTCATGGGGATGGTTGAGCAAATATTGGGTTAAATCAATCAGTCGTTCACTGCGGCGAATTTTCATAAAAGTTCCTCCAAAAAATATTTTATTTTTAAATGCACAAAAAATCGTAAGCCTCAATTATTATATGGGGATTTACTGAAAAAAGCGAGGAATTTCTGCGAATTTTTAAAAAAAGTTCGGAAAAAAACGTTACCTGCACCTAAATCGGTGTTGGCAACGTTTTTTATTTTCTTAATTTTTATCGCGAACTTTCGCGGCTTGATTTTGTCGGAAGCGTAAAATAATTTTTTTAAAGAGATTAACGAGAATAAAAATCGCAATAAACAGTAACGTAATCGTCGCACCAGGCGGCGTGTCGACTTCAAAACTCGTGTAAAGTCCGCCCAGCATGCCGATCAGTCCGACCACAACGGCGACTACCAACACTTGGTTGAAACTTCTGCCAATCCGCATAGCAATCGCTGCGGGAATCACCATAATCGCCGAAACCAACAGGGCGCCGGCAATCGGAATCATGACGGCAATCGCCACGCCGCAAACAATATTAAAAATGCTTGACATCAAGGACACCGGCAGTCCGTCAACAGACGCCACGTCTTCATCAAAAGTCATCACATAAAGTGGCCGTTTGACCAGGACAAATAAAATCGCCAAAGCGACAAATAATCCCGCCAATAGCCAGACTTGGCTCCAAGTAATTGTCACGATTGAACCGAACAAATAATTTTGAATATTAACTCCTTGGGCATTTTCGCTGAGACTCATTAAAACTAACGCTACCGAAAGCCCGGCAGCCATTAAAATCGCGATGGAAATTTCTGAATATCCGGCGTACATCCGCCGCAAATATTCTAAAACAATCGCCGCAATTACTACGACTAATAACGTGGTAAACGTCGGGTTAAGATTGAAAAATAATCCCAAGGCGATACCAGCTAGCGAGACGTGACTTAAGGTGTCGGCCAAAAGCGATTGCCGGCGGACCACTAGAAAGACGCCCAGCATGGGGGCGATGCCGGCCATAAATAAAACCGCCAGCAAGGCTCGTCTTAAGAATTCATATGAAAGCAGCGCCATGGGGAGTCCTCCTTTTTCACTAAACGAATGTGGCGATCCGCATATTCTTTAATATCGGCGTGATCATGGGTAATCATTAAAATACTTTTCTGATGATGATGGGCTTGGTGGGATAAAAGTTGATAAAAATCTCCCCGGCTCACTTCATCCATCCCGGTTGTCGGTTCATCTAAAATAAATAAATCCGGATCACTGGCAAAAACGCGCGCCAAAGAAATTCGCTGTTTTTGGCCGCCAGATAATTCGCCAATTCTCCGCTTGCGGTATTCCCACATCCCCACAGCTTCCAATGCTTTTTGGACTTGTTGGTGATCTTTTTTTGTTAGCTTAGAAAACCATTTTTTATCCGGATAACGTCCTGAAGTCACTAGTTCTAAAACAGTCGAAGGAAATCCGGCATTAAATGAAGAAATTTGTTGGGGAATGTAGCCGATTTTTAATTTCTCGCCTTTTTGATTGGTTTTAGCAATCGTCACCGTTCCACTTCTTGGCGTCAATAAACCGAGCGTGCATTTAATGAGGGTTGATTTGGCGGCGCCATTTTCCCCGGTTAACGTCACGAACTCGCCAGGATCCACGTAATAAGAAATGTCTTCCAAGACTGGTTCTTCGTCGTAATAAAAAGTTAAATCTTTGACATCAATGTAGTGCATCGCACTCGCCTCACTTTATTTTATGCTTAGGGTCAGGCTGGCTAAATTTTCCCGCATCACGGAAAAATAGTCGGCGCCATTTTGAATTTTTTCAGGGGATAAACTTTCTAGCGGATCTAAAACTGCTAGTTCAACGCCGGCTTCGTTAGCTAACGTTTCGCTAATTTTTTGGCTGGCATTTTGTTCAAAATAAATCACGGAAATCTGCTTGTCGTCGACAAAATCTTTCAGCTCGGCCAAACGCTTCGGACTGGGCTCCACTTCCGCCGATAATCCGGCGATAGCCACTTGCTCTAAGTTATAGCGGGCCGCCAAATAATAAAAGGCGGCGTGCTGAGTGACAAAGGTGCGTTGGGTAGCTGAACCGAGCGCTGCTTCAAATTCTTCATTTAAAGCGTCAAATTCATACTGAGCATCAACTGCATTTTGCAACCAAATGTCTGCGTGGCCAGGAATTGCCGTGGTCAACTCTTGCATAATAGTAGAAAGTTCAATCGCCGCATAAACAGGATCCAGCCAAACGTGGGGATCTTTCGTGTGGCTGTGATTATGTCCGGTTTCGGTTTCACCTTCAACGGCTTCCTCATCAGCGGCAGTTTCAGTTTCTTCATCATGACTATGATCATGGGCATCATGGGAATGGTCATCCTCATCGTCAGTCTCAACTAAATCAATCTCTTTGGCCGCTTCAATGGCTGGCGTGTCGCCGATATTTTTTAAAACGTCAGTCACCCAAGTTTCCATTTCCACCGAATTATAAACAAAAGCATCGGCGTCGGCAATTTTGGCCATATCTTTGGCGGATGGTTCGTAATCGTGGGGCTCGGTGCCGGCGGGAATCAAGAGTTCCACATTGGCCGTGTCGCCGACAACCATTTTGACAAAAGCATACATAGGATAAAAAGTCGCTACAATGGTTGGTTTATCGTCATCAACGGGCGTGCCGTCGCCATTTTGTTCGGCTTCAGCGGCGTTGCAGCCACTTAAAGTGAGCATTAATAGTAATAAAAGTCCGGCAAAAAATTTTTTCTTCATGTCGTCTCCTTTGAAAGTTTCCCTTTATTTTTTCTTGGCGTTTGAATTTTTCAATCCATTTTCAACTTCTCCACTTTATCATGCCCAAAAGGATTTCGTCAAGAATAAAATAATATGAAATTTCATTCAAATGTATGGTTCATCACATGTTCAGGGTCATAAAATAACAAAATTAGATGAAATTAATCTTTTTTTACAGCGTCCGAACTAAATAAACTTCGTGGCAAAAACCTTTCATACTATTATAAACGCGTTTGGCGCGAGAATAATTTTGACACAAACCATAAACGGTCGGACCAGATCCAGTCATTAGGACGCCATCTGCGCCGAATTGTTTCATCTTAGTCTCGATTTTTTCCACAATCGGGTAGCGCTCTTTCGTCACACTAGTTAAAGAGTTGCCTAAATTTTCAATAATTCCTGAATAATCTTGGGCGTTGACGGCCGCCACTAGCGCGTTGATATTTGGATGAGTGACTTTGGAAACATCTAGCGCTTGAAAAATTTTGGCGGTGGACACACTAACAGGCGGCTTCACTAAAACGACCCACATTTTTGGTAGCTCTTTAAGTGGCGTAATAATTTCCCCAAATCCGGTAACTTGGGCGGTTTTTCCATGCACGCAAAAAGGAACGTCGGAGCCGGCGATTAAGCCGATTTCCGCCAAATCCGCCTTACTTAATTGTAAATTCCACAACCGATTCAGTCCCCGCAAAGTAGCCGCGGCATCCGTTGATCCGCCACCAAGACCGGCGGCAATCGGAATGTTTTTTTCAATAGCAATATGTAACCCTGTTTCCTTATGGTATTTATTTTTCAGAAAATGGGCCACTTGATAGGCGTGATTTTTTTTATTCAACGGCAAAAATGCGTTATTGCTAGTGACTATAATTTTATTTCCTGGGATTTCTTTTAAAGTCACCCGATCGGCCAAATCCACCGTGGTCATCACCATGGACAACTCGTGGTAGCCATCTGGGCGCAAAAATTGCGTGTCGAGGCCTAAATTTATTTTAGCGGGGGCTTTTTCTAAAATTTCCATGGCGACTCCTTTATATATTTTCAGTAGACGAGCCTTATTTTTAACCACAAAAGTTAGCTTTATCCGCATTTTAACAAAAAAACGCGCAAAAAAACACCTCAAGGCTTTCCTTAAGGTGTTTTAGGCTAAGCAATAACTTCTACTAGCTCAGCATCTTGAAATTGAATTTCTACCGTGTGGGTGAGCACATCGGAATAACTGTATGAAACACGTTCAAAAGAATTTTCATCCTGATTGAGATCCACAACAAAGACAGATGGATACGTCTCCGTCAAAATTCCATTCCGCTCGGTTTGTCGTTTACGACCGGTTTGAGCGACTAATTTAATCTTGCTACCTAAGCGACCTTCAAGTTCTTTCTTGATCGCCGTTAACGTTGTTGGCATCGGCTTCACCTCTACGGTATTATACCATTTTCGCCAAAAGAATTCAAGTGTATCATAAAATATTATTTCTGGCAAATAATATTTTCGTGAAGCACTCTCATTTTTTAGGCGTCTGCAAACATTTTTTCATTCAAGGTTAAGAGTCGGACAAATTGTTGAAATTGTTTTTGATAATTTTTTTTCGGCACTACGGTGGCGCCAATTTTTTGCGCCTCTTTAAAAGTTAACTCAGGAGCCGCGATTTTCACTGCGCCTAACGCTGAGGCTTCGTTGTTTTCTTGGAAAATCAATGGTCGCTGCAAGACATCGGCGGCCAGTTGGGCCAGCGCTGGTGTTTGAAAAAATCCACCGTTGGCTAAAATTTCACTTCTAGGACCCGCGGCATCTTCCACGCTTTGCAAAATAATTTTCATATTAAATAAAATACCTAAAATCACGCCAAAAAATAAATCAGCATTGTCTTGCCCATAACGTAATTGCCAAAAACTCCCGGTCGCTTCTGGCTGCCATAAGGGTGCCCGTTCTCCTAATAAATACGGCAAAAAAACAGGCGGTTGAGTACTTTTTAACGCCTTAGTAATGGCCAGGCTAAATTCAGTTTCTGGAAAAAAGCGCTCCTTGCCCCAAGCTAACGTCGAACCGGCATTCGAACTGGCGCCGCCAATTAACCAACCATTTTCTTGATAGTTGTAACAAAATAATTGTTCCGGCAAAACTTCCGGCAATACCGGACTTAAATAACGCAGCGCCCCGGAAGTCCCCATCGTCATTACCGCTTCATTTCCGGTTTTTACCGCGCCTAAATTAGCCAAAACACCATCGCTGCCACCAATAAAAAAGGGCACGTCTCCTTTTAGAAAAGGGAACTTATCACTAGCTACTGGCGAAAAACTTTCTGTCATGGCTTTTAATTGCGGCAATTGCTTAGTGGTAATGCCGGCCCAATGGAGAATTTCTTCATCATAAATGCCGCCGTCTGTTTTCATTAAGCCCGTTGCTGCCCCACAAGCGACATCTTGCCATAATTTTCCAGTCAATAAATACCATAAATAATCTTTAAAGCCCACAAAGTAGCCGGCTTTGGCAAAAATTTCTGGGCGATTTTTTTCAAGCCATTTGATTTTATAAACTGGAGCCATGGGATGCACTGGCACGCCGGTTTTTTGCAAGAAATTTTCTCTTTGTGTTGCCGTTAATTTGCTTGTCACACTCACAGCCCGGGTGTCGGCAAAAGTCAGCAGCTCCGTCAATGGTTCAACATTTTCATCAAGGACTAACAGCCCGTGCATCGCCGAGCTGAAGCTGACTAATTGAAGTTGCGGGGCAAAAAGTTGCCAGACTTCGGCTAAACATCCTTGCACCGCTTGCAATAAATCGGAAATTTTCAACTCCGCCATTCCTGGTTGATCTTGCACTAATTGATAGCTACGATACACTTGATGGCGCACCACGCCGTCTTTGTTATAGACAACTATTTTAGTTTGGGTCGTCCCTAGATCGATTCCCGCATATAATTTTTCCATTTTGTTTTCCTTTACGTATGTTTTATTAGAGTATGTAAGAAAGGAGCGTCGTCAAATGTTCTATTTTTTATTAGGCAGTATTTTCGGGTCGTTTGGCCATGTTTTAGTCAGTCGTCTGACGAGCAGAGAAAATTTTCTTACTGGTCGTTCCCGCTGCGACGCTTGTCAACAGCAGCTGGCCGCCTATGACTTACTGCCTATTGTTTCGTATTTTATTTTACGGGGAAAATGTCGCCATTGCGCGACACTCATTCCTAAAAGTATTTTACTACTAGAAATATTTTCCGGCCTGCTTTTATTTTTTTCTTTAAGTTGTTGGCACAGTTGGCTGATTTTTTTCTGGCTCTTTACAGCCTTACTTTTAAGTCTCGAAGATTTTTGGACCCAACAAGTGGACTTGCGCCTGCTCCTAATTTCTCAAATCATTTTACTTATCGCCTATGGATTCACTGGAAGTATTTGGCATTTGGAAACGTTAGGGCTAGCCGTAATTTTTCTCGGCGGATTATTTCTTGTGGCCGGCCGAAAAATCGGATTGGCCGATCTTTTGCTACTGCTTTTTTGGAGTCCGCTGTTTCACATGGAACATTGGCTCATGTTAATTATTGTCGCCAGTCTTTCTGGGCTGCTTTTTTCCCGCGCCAATCAGCCTCTGCCGTTTATTCCTTTTTTAAGTTTCGCCCTTGTCATCACTCTCATCATAGCAAAATAACTGCGCCGACTCAAAATTTTTGGTAAAATAAATAAAAAGAACAGGAAAGCCGGTCACCTCATGAATCTCACCCCCACCCATTTCAACACGTTTCACCAAGAAATTTTTGGTTTTAGTCAATTAAAAAAAGTCCGCACGCCAGAAGAAATCGCCCAACTTAAAAAAATCTTCCAAGCAACTTGGCTAGATTTCAAAAGTTGGCAGTTAGCCGTGACTACCCCATTTCTTTTCACCAAAATAAAATGTGAAAGTTGGACTAACGGTTGGAAGTTGCGGACTCATTATTGGTGTCCTTATCGCACCATTGCTCGCAGCGACGAAGCTCCTTGTCTAGCTACTATGCTTAACGGGAAAAACTTTCGGATTTACCTTATGTATCAACATTACAAATCCGACAATTCACCGATTCGCCCGGCTGATTATAATCAAAAAATCGCCCAGCTGCCAACTGCCGCCCAACACTTCACTGACTTAGAAAATTATTATATTTGGACGAGTCAAGACGCTGAAGATGGCGATTATCTTTCACTAACTACTTATCTTGAAAATCCCGCGCTCCAACAAAAATTTCAATCCCAACTCAATGAAACTACCACTTTTCAAGTCGGTTATTTTTTACCTAGTGACCATACTTATCCCGACATTGAAAAAATCATCGCCGAAAAACTCACTGAACTCATTGCTCTTTATGAATCAGACGCTGCCTAAAAAAAAAAATCTCGACTTTGGTAAATACTTACCTAAAGTCGAGATTTTTTTTATTTTTGAGAAACTGGCACCCGCAACTCTACTTCAGAGTCTAGTGGGTTGCCATTCAATAAAGCTTCCACTACAAAATGATCCGCTAAGTGAATTTCTGGATTCGCTGGTAAAATTTCGCCAAAAAATGTTGCGATCAATTGGTCAAATAACTCCCGACTTGCTGATCCACTCGCTGCTAAAACGAGATAATCTCCAGCTGGAATCACCTTCGTCACGGCCTTTTTATCAACAGCTGTTGTATTAGCACCTGCAAAATATTCTGCCTGGTCTTCTGATGTCGTACTTATCGCAAAACCAATTTGGTCCCGGGATTCTTTCATTAGAGCTGCAAATTTTCCACTTTGCGCAAATTGGAAAAAGTGAGCCGATTTACTTTTCGAAACCTCATTAATATTTTCCATCGTTGGTACAGGTAAACTTGTTGCGTAGCCGGATAAAGTGATTTCCGGAAAATTCTTTATTTCAAATTGAGTCATTGTTTTTGCCTTCTTTCCTTTGGTATGTTTATACTATAGTAAACAATACCTGACAGCAGTCTGTCATATATTTAAGCGAGGTAAAAAAATGCGAATTGAACGTTTAATTTCCATGGTAATGATTTTACTGCAAAAAGAATTAGTCTCCACGAAAGAATTGGCCGCCATTTTTCAAGTGACGCCCCGAACGATTTTACGGGATGTGGAAGCTTTAAGTCTGGCCAATATTCCCGTCTACACCCAGAGAGGACGCAACGGCGGCGTTGGGTTATTGCCTAATTATAAAGTCGACAAAAAATTATTAACGGCTCAAGATATTTCAAATTTACTAACCGCCCTTTCCAGTGTCCAACAATTAATCACCAGCCCCGAATTGAGTGCTACTATTACAAAAATTCAAGCGATGGAACAAGAAAAATCTCCTGAGTCTTTATCGATTCAATTTTCCAAGTGGCAAGGACAAACTGAAATAAAAAAACTTGCGGAAAAAATAAATCAAGCCGTCACCCAACATCGCCTTATCGAATTTTCTTATTATGATCGTCTCGGCGTGGCCACCCAGCGAATCATCGAGCCGTATCATCTGGCCTATCTTAGCGATCGTTGGTATATTGAAGGATTTGCTACCAAGCGCCAAGACTTTCGGACGTTTCGCCTTTCTAGAATGACTAACGTTGTTTTACTAACAGAAACTTTTACCCCGCGACCCTTCTCCTCCCAAATTTTACCGCCAGCTCATCAATCTTTTCAACCTATATTTTTTGCCATTACCTTACAAGCTCAACAATTAATTCGCGATATTTTAGTCGAGCGTTTTGGTGAAGCCAAGATGACCGCCGTTAATCAAGATGAATTTTTAATCGAGCTCACTATACCAAAATCAGAAGCTAGTTTTCGCTTTTTAATGTCTTTAGGTAAACGTGCTAAAATTATTAAAAGTGATCCTCTTTTTTTAACTGAATTTCGCCAATATCTCGCCGCAGTCAGCTCCTTATATTAAAAAAATCCGCCAAGTTATCTTTACGATAGCTTGGCGGATTTTTCATATAACAAGTTAAAATTTTTCAACAGCTGTTAAATTATTCTTTTTCAGCGTCTTCCCGTTCCATTTGTGCTTGAACGTCGGCGATTGAATAAACAGCATCTGAAGTAATACCGACTTCTTTAGGTTCCATGTTCCGGTATCTTGCCATCCCGGTACCAGCTGGAATGATTTTCCCGATAATAACATTTTCTTTCAAGCCTAATAATGGATCGCGTTTACCACGAATGGCTGCATCAGTTAAGACCCGAGTTGTTTCTTGGAAGGAAGCAGCTGATAAGAAACTGTTGGTTTCTAATGAAGCTTTAGTAATCCCCATCAAGACTGGACGACTCGTTGCCGGTGTGCCACCAGCAATCAGCGTTTCGTAATTTTTCGCGCGGAAATCAGCAACATCTAATAATGTGCCTGGTAAAATTTCGGTGTCACCTGGATCCATGACCCGGATTTTCCGTAACATTTGCCGAACCATTACTTCGATATGTTTGTCCCCAATTTCTACCCCTTGCATCCGGTAAACTCGTTGAACTTCTTTAAGCAAATAGTTTTCCACTGAAATGGCATCACGCACTTGCAATAATTGTTTAGGATCAATTGAACCTTCCGTTAATGCATCGCCCCGATGAATTTCTGAGCCAATAGTGACTCTCATCCGCGCGGTAAATGGTACCACGTAACTACGCGTATCGATTTTACCAGAAACGGTCACTTCTTTTTGACGAGTAGCAGCGTCTTCAGTAATATCAGTCACTGTCCCAGTTACTTCAGTAATAACTGCTTGCCCTTTAGGATTCCGAGCTTCAAAAATTTCTTGAACCCGAGGTAACCCTTGCGTAATATCGTCTCCGGCAACACCACCGGTATGGAATGTCCGCATCGTTAACTGAGTACCAGGTTCACCGATAGATTGAGCAGCGATTGTTCCGACTGCTTCACCAACTTCAACTTTAGTCCCAGTAGCTAAGTTCATCCCATAACAATGACGACAAACGCCATGTTTTGTATTACATGTAAAGACGGAACGAATCGTTACTGAAGTGACACCTGCTTCAATAATTTGTTTAGCAATATCTTCAGTAATTAATTCATTTGGCGCAACTAAAACTTTACCTGTTTCAGGATTTAAAACAGATTTACGTGCATAACGCCCGATAAGACGTTCTTCTAATGATTCAATGACTTCGTTGCCTTCTTTAATCGCCGAAACGACTAAGCCACGATCAGTCCCACAATCATCTTCACGAACAATCACATCTTGCGCTACGTCAACTAAACGACGAGTTAAGTAACCTGAGTCAGCTGTTTTCAAGGCTGTATCGGTCATCCCTTTACGAGCGCCGTGCGTGGAAATAAACATTTCTAAGACCGACAAACCTTCACGGAAATTAGAAATAATTGGTAATTCCATAATCCGACCATTTGGAGCGGCCATTAAGCCCCGCATCCCAGCAAGCTGTGTAAAGTTGGAAATATTACCACGGGCTCCGGAATCACTCATCATAAAGATTGGATTTTTTGCATCAAGACTTTCCATCAGTTTCAATTGGATTTGATCTTTAGCATTGGTCCAAATTGCAATAACGCGTTCATATCGTTCGTCATCAGTAATCAAACCACGACGGAATTGTTTTGTAAAATCAGCCACTTGGCGGTGAGCTTCTTCAATAATTTCGTGTTTTTCAGCTAAGACGGTAATGTCGGCAATCCCAACAGTCATCCCAGCATGAGTGGAATGTTTATAACCGAGATCTTTCATCCGGTCTAACATTTTTGATGTTTCAGTTACTTTAAAACGTTTGAAAACTTCAGCAATAATATTACCTAAGTTTTTCTTTTTAAATGGTAAAACTAACTCTTGTTCTTGAATATGAGCCAATACGTCAACAGCTGGATCAATAAAATATTTATCCGGCGTTTGAACAGCCAAGTTAAAGTCAGTTGGTTCATTTAAATAAGGGAATTCTTTAGGCATAATTTCATTGAAAATAACTTTACCAACCGTTGTAATCAATAATTGATTTTTTTGTTGTTCGGTAAATGGTTTGTCTAAAGAGTTGGTTTGAATCCCGATTCTCGTGTGCAAATGGACATACCCATTGCGCCAAGCCATGACAGCTTCATTCAAATCACGGAATACTTTCCCTTCGCCTTCGCGTCCAACTTCTTCCATTGTTAAGTAGTAATTCCCTAACACCATATCTTGTGAAGGGGTAACAACTGGTTTCCCGTCTTTTGGATTCAAAATGTGGCTAGCAGCCAACATTAACATCCGTGCTTCAGCTTGTGCTTCTTCATTTAATGGCAAATGGACAGCCATTTGGTCACCATCAAAGTCGGCGTTATACGCTTCACATACTAATGGGTGCAAACGAATGGCCCGGCCTTCAACCAAAATTGGTTCGAAAGCTTGGATTCCCAAACGGTGCAATGTAGGTGCCCGGTTTAAAAGAACAGGATGTTCTTTAATCACTTCTTCTAAAATATCCCAAACAACATCTTCTTGACGTTCGATTTTGCGTTTCGCATTTTTAATATTAGAAGCAACTTCACGGCTCACTAATTCCCGCATAACAAATGGTTTGAATAATTCAATTGCCATCTCTTTTGGCAGACCACATTGGTACATTTTAAGTGATGGTCCAACGATGATAACGGAACGACCAGAGTAATCCACCCGTTTACCAAGTAAGTTTTGACGGAACCGACCTTGTTTCCCTTTTAACATATGAGATAAAGATTTCAAAGGACGATTACCAGGACCCGTTACCGGACGGCCACGGCGACCATTATCGATTAAAGCATCGACAGCTTCTTGGAGCATCCGTTTTTCATTTTGAACAATAATTG
Organism: Enterococcus timonensis; assembly: GCF_900104595.1. Taxonomy (GTDB): domain Bacteria; phylum Bacillota; class Bacilli; order Lactobacillales; family Enterococcaceae; genus Enterococcus_J; species Enterococcus_J timonensis. Next base: position 6,421 of record NZ_FNVY01000002.1, on the reverse strand, counting down.
ATGGTGCATTAAGATCCAATAAACGTTTCAAACGGTTATTCCGGTTAATTACACGACGATACAAGTCATTTAAATCACTCGTCGCAAAACGGCCACCTTCTAATTGCACCATTGGACGCAAATCAGGAGGAATTACTGGAATAACATCCATCACCATCCAAGAAGGTGTATTTCCAGAAGCACGGAATGCTTCTAAAATATCCAAACGACGAATAGCCCGCGTCCGTTTTTGTCCTTGAACTGTTTTTAAATCTTCTTTTAATTCTTCAACTTCTTTTTCCAATTCTACTTGGTCCAAAAGTTGTTTTACAGCTTCGGCACCCATTGCAGCAACGAAAGTATTACCATATTGTTCTAATTTTTCCCGGTATTCTCTTTCAGTCAGCAATTGTTTGCGTTCTAAAGAAGTTTCACCTGGATCAATTACAACATATGATGCAAAATAAATAATTTCTTCCAACGCACGTGGGGACATGTCTAAAACAAGACCCATCCGTGATGGAATACCTTTAAAGTACCAAATATGAGAAACAGGTGCAGCCAGTTCAATATGACCCATCCGTTCCCGACGAACTTTAGAGCGTGTTACTTCAACGCCACAACGGTCACAAACAATACCTTTATAACGAATTCTTTTATATTTACCACACGCACATTCCCAGTCTTTAGTCGGTCCGAAAATCCGTTCATCAAACAGACCTTCCCGTTCTGGTTTCAATGTACGATAGTTGATAGTTTCAGGTTTTTTTACTTCCCCATAAGACCAGCTACGGATTTTTTCCGGAGAAGCTAGCCCGATTTGCATACTTTCGAATTTATTTACATCGATCAAAAGGGATTCCCTCCATTTCATTTTTAACAACAAGCAAGAACTTGCCCTGAAAACAGGGCGAAGTTCAGACGAGATTGATCTTTGATGATGACCTTATTGACGGTGTCTCAAAGGCAGCAGTTAGGAGAAAAGATAAAATAATTGAAAATCCAAAACCGGGATTTTTAATTATTTTCCTATTTCTCTACACTGCTTAACGCCTTTTCGACATCCTTACTCTTCATCGTCGATTGCTTCGTCTAGTGCTTCGTCTGCTTGGATATCTTCTACTGTGGCTTGTTTTTCGATTTCTTTTGCACTTTGTTGTTCTTGGAATTTAGCCATGGCGTCAACGGTGATTAGATCATCGTCGTCGTCCATATCCCGTAATTCGATTTCTGCATCTTCATTATCTAATACTCGCAAATCAAGACCTAAAGCTTGTAATTCTTTAACCAATACGCGGAATGATTCTGGTACGCCTGGTTTTGGAATTGGATCGCCTTTGACGATTGCTTCGTAGGTTTTCACCCGACCAACTACGTCATCTGATTTGTAAGTTAAGATTTCTTGTAATGTGTAAGCTGCGCCGTATGCTTCTAGGGCCCAAACTTCCATTTCCCCGAAACGTTGTCCACCAAATTGAGCTTTACCACCCAATGGTTGTTGCGTTACTAGAGAATAAGGTCCAGTCGAACGAGCATGCAATTTATCATCAACCATGTGGGCTAATTTAATCATGTACATTACACCAACTGAAATCCGGTTATCAAATGGTTCCCCGGTCCGTCCGTCATACAAGACTGTTTTAGCGTCACTAGCCATTCCAGCTTCTTTGACTGTTTCCCAAACATCGTCATCATTAGCGCCATCAAATACTGGTGTCGCAACATGAATACCTAATGACCGAGCAGCCATCCCTAAATGTAATTCCAAAACTTGTCCGATATTCATCCGTGAAGGTACCCCTAATGGATTCAACATGATATCCACTGGTGTGCCATCTGGTAAGAATGGCATATCTTCTTCAGGCATAATCAAAGAGACAACCCCTTTGTTACCATGCCGTCCAGCCATTTTATCGCCTTCATGAATTTTACGTTTTTGGACAATGTAAACTCGAACGAGCATGTTTACTCCTGGTGACAATTCGTCATCAGCTGCTCTAGTAAAGATTTTAACATCGTGAACAATCCCGCCACCGCCGTGAGGAACACGTAATGAAGTATCGCGAACTTCACGCGCTTTTTCACCGAAAATAGCGTGTAGTAAACGTTCTTCAGCAGATAATTCAGTGACCCCTTTTGGTGTTACTTTTCCGACTAATAAATCGCCGTCTTTTACTTCAGCCCCGATGCGGATAATACCCATTTCATCGAGATTTTTCAAAGTATCTTCGCCGACATTCGGAATTTCTCTTGTGATTTCTTCAGGTCCTAATTTCGTGTCACGTGCTTCTGATTCATATTCTTCAATATGAATGGAAGTGTAGACATCATCTTTTACCAAACGACGGCTCATGATAATAGCATCTTCATAGTTATAACCATCCCAAGTCATGAAGGCCACTAATGGATTTTGTCCAAGAGCTAATTCTCCTTCTTCCATGGAAGGTCCGTCAGCTAAAGTATCGCCAACTTCTACAATTTCACCAACATGAACAATCGGACGTTGGTTGTAACTTGTTCCTGAGTTAGAACGACGGAATTTAGTAACTACATATTTATCTAAAGAACCATCAGCGCGACGCACGCGAACTTCGCCGGCATCTACATATTCAACAGTTCCATCATTTTTACATAATAAAGCAGCACCTGAGTCATGGGCAGATTTAAATTCCATCCCAGTTCCCACGATTGGAGAATGAGGATTAATCAACGGTACAGCTTGCCGCTGCATGTTGGCACCCATCAAAGCCCGGTTGGAGTCATCGTTTTCCAAGAAAGGAATACAAGCGGTAGCCACAGCAACTACTTGTTTAGGCGATACATCCATGTAATCTACTTTATCAATCGTTACTTCCAAGTTTTCTGATTGAGAACGCGCCATAACGATATCTTCTTTAAAAGTTCCATCGTCATTTAATGGGGAGTTTGCTTGCGCTACAATATAGTGATCTTCAATATCAGCAGTCAAATAATCAATACGATTGGTAACATGGTGCGTTTTCCAATCGACCCGGCGATAAGGTGTTTCAATAAAGCCGTATTTATTTACTTTAGAATAAGAAGCAAGCGAGTTAATCAACCCAATATTTGGACCTTCTGGCGTTTCAATTGGACACATCCGGCCATAGTGCGTGTAATGTACATCTCGGACTTCATAACCAGCGCGATCCCGTGTCAAACCACCAGGCCCTAAGGCAGATAGCCGACGTTTATGAGTCAATTCCCCTAAAGGATTGGTTTGATCCATAAATTGTGATAACTGAGAAGAACCGAAGAATTCTTTAATTGAAGCAACAACTGGACGAATATTAATCAACTGTTGTGGTGTAATGGTTTCTTGATCTTGAATGGACATCCGTTCGCGAACGACACGTTCCATCCGAGACAAACCAATCCGGAATTGATTTTGTAGTAATTCACCCACGGAACGAATCCGACGATTCCCTAAGTGATCAATATCATCGACATTGCCGATACCATCCATTAAGTTAAAGAAATAACTCATGGAAGCAATCATGTCAGCGGGACGAACAGTTTTCACTTTATCGCCAAGGTAGCCATTACCAATAACTGAAACAACCCGTTCAGGATCGTTTGGAGAAATCACTTTAATGATTTGGACAGTCATAGGTTCAGTGACTACCGCATCTTCAGAAGGATAGAAAGTGACCGCATTTAAGCCGGCCAATAAATATGGTTTCAAGTTGTCCATGACTTCGTGCGTCATTTCGACACCTTTTTCGACTAGAATTTCGCCAGTTTCAGCATCAACTAAAGTTTCAGCTAAAGTTAAATTCAATAAACGTGTGGATAAATCGAGTTTTTTATTGACTTTATAACGACCCACATTCGCTAAATCATAACGTTTTGGATCAAAGAAACGAGCATTCAGTAAATTCCGTGAAGAATCAGCCGTTTTAGGTTCGCCTGGGCGGAGTCGCTCGTAAATATCTTTTAATCCTTCTTCAGCGCGGGAATCGCCTGGATTTTTGTGAAGATCTTTTTCGATTGTGTTACGTAAAGTTAACGCATCACCAAACATCGATAGAATCGTGTCATCTGAGCCAAAGCCCAACGCCCGAATTAAAGCGGTCATTGGAATTTTTCGCGTCCGGTCAATCCGTACATAAGAAATATCTTTAGCGTCAGTTTCCATTTCCAACCACGCACCGCGGTTAGGAATCATTGTTGAGCCAAAGCCTTCTTTACCATTTTTATCCACTTTACCATGGAAATAAACTCCTGGTGAACGAACTAATTGAGAAACGATAACCCGTTCGGCACCATTAATAATGAAGGTTCCTTGTTCAGTCATCAGTGGGAAATCGCCAAAGAAAACTTCTTGAGCTTTGATTTCGCCAGTTTCGCGGTTAGCAAGACGTAAAGTTACATGTAGTGGTGCTGAATAGTTGGCATCATGTGCCCGTGCTTCAGCGACAGTGTACTTTGGTTCTTTCAGGTCATAATCGACAAATTCCAATGATAAATTGCCATTGAAATCTTCAATGGGTAAGACATCCTCAAACATTTCCTTGAGGCCTTCATCTAAAAACCATTGATAAGAGTCGGATTGAATTTCAATCAAGTTTGGTAATTCTAAAACTTCCGAAATCCGTGCAAAACTTCTACGTTCTCGGTGCTTTCCGTATTTAACTACGTGTCCAGCCAAGCTCTTCACTCCTTTATTTATTCAAAAAGAAGAAATGTTACAAAAACATTGCAAAGATTAAATTTTCTTTACATCGTCTTTTACCCCTGATTTTTGGGCAAAAAAAAGACAAAAATAGAATTTTCTCTTCTTGATCAAGCGAGTTTCTACTTTTGTGCATCTATTAAACGAGGATGGACAATATTTCACCCTGTTTTTGTTTTCATTTCAAGCAACATTTGCAACTCCTAATTTTACACAGAATACGTGCTCTTGTCAACTGTTTTCCGCAAAAAAAATAGAGCCAATTTTCATTGACTCCATTTTCCTGTGCTCCACTTAGATTAGATTAGTTCATTAAAAAGTCTAACACATTCCAACCGTCACTAGATGTTGCTTTATACAATTCAGTGTAGCCGCATTGGGTACAAGAAATCGTCACGAATTTTTTATTTTGCACATCGAATATTTTCGCGAAATTCCCGCCAGTTGCTTGGAATTGATCGGCCTCATAATGCATATTGCCGCATTTATCGCAAATATATTGTTTCTTTTCCATCTTCATCATCCTTTCTTTAGTATCCAAAGTATAGCTCTTGATGGGCGTCAATGCTACAATTAAAATAAAAACTAAAGGAAAAAACAATGGAAATTGAAAAAATATACGAAAAATTAAGTCGCGACGTGCCAGAAAACTTACAAATTCATTTTCAAGTTGCATCACAGTCTACTATGACTGAAATTAAACCTTATACCGCCCCAGTGCTGTTATTAGCCGATCAACAAACCCAAGCGCACGGCCGCTTTTCTCGTCCATTTTTTACAGTTGCTGGTGGTGGGATTTATTTTAGTTTAAAAATTTCTGATATTGAGAGCGGCACTTTTCCTACTATTATTACTGCTGTTGCCCTTTGCCAAACAATCGAAAAGCTAACGACGGCAAAACCTATGATTAAGTGGGTCAACGATCTTTATTTGCAGCAAAAAAAATTGGCTGGTATTTTGGCTACTCGTGTAATTAGTAGTGCTGATGTTTATGAAACAATTATCGGTGTCGGTTTAAACTTTAATATTCCAGAAAACTTATTTCCAGAAACTTTAGTTCAGCAAGCAACTTCACTTTTTTCAGGAAATCCGGTGGTCAGTCAAGAAACTTTTATCGCCACTTTTTTGAATTATTTTTTTGCCAATCTTAAAAAAGATTCGAAAGAGATTTTAACATTTTATAAAAGTCGCTCATTTGTTTTAGGAAGAGAAGTCTCTTTCCAACAAAATCAAAAAACTTATATCGGATATGCTCGTGACATTATGCCTGACGGTGCTCTTTTAGTAGAATTAGCCAATCATGAAAAAATCATCCTCCACTCTGGAGAAATTTCTTTAAAAACATGGTAACAAAAGAAAAAAAGCGTGACGTTCTTGATGATAAAGAGCTTCACACTTTTTTATTTAAAAATATTTTTTTGCAAAAAAAAATCGCCAGATAGGCGATCTTACGAGTCGGGAAGACAGGATTCGAACCTGCGACCCCCTGGTCCCAAACCAGGTGCTCTACCAAGCTGAGCTACTTCCCGAAATAACAGATTAAATTAAAATACGCGCCCAGAAGGAGTCGAACCCTCAACCTTTTGATCCGTAGTCAAACACTCTATCCAATTGAGCTATGAGCGCATAAATAGTGCCGAGAATCGGAATCGAACCGATACGGTGATCACTCACCGCAGGATTTTAAGTCCTGTGCGTCTGCCAGTTCCGCCACCCCGGCATCTCTGAAATCTGGCTTTTCCTCTATAA
>NZ_FNVY01000003.1 GCF_900104595.1 Enterococcus timonensis | reverse complement strand
AATTGTGTATTTCCGTAATATTCCTTAGAAAGGAGGTGATCCAGCCGCACCTTCCGATACGGCTACCTTGTTACGACTTCACCCCAATCATCTATCCCACCTTAGGCGGCTGGCTCCTAAAAGGTTACCTCACCGACTTCGGGTGTTACAAACTCTCGTGGTGTGACGGGCGGTGTGTACAAGGCCCGGGAACGTATTCACCGCGACGTGCTGATCCGCGATTACTAGCGATTCCGGCTTCATGTAGGCGAGTTGCAGCCTACAATCCGAACTGAGAGAAGCTTTAAGAGATTAGCTTAGCCTTGCGACTTCGCGACTCGTTGTACTTCCCATTGTAGCACGTGTGTAGCCCAGGTCATAAGGGGCATGATGATTTGACGTCATCCCCACCTTCCTCCGGTTTGTCACCGGCAGTCTCGCTAGAGTGCCCACCTTAATGATGGCAACTAACAATAGGGGTTGCGCTCGTTGCGGGACTTAACCCAACATCTCACGACACGAGCTGACGACAACCATGCACCACCTGTCACTTTGTCCCCGAAGGGAAAACTCTATCTCTAGAGCGGTCAAAGGATGTCAAGACCTGGTAAGGTTCTTCGCGTTGCTTCGAATTAAACCACATGCTCCACCGCTTGTGCGGGCCCCCGTCAATTCCTTTGAGTTTCAACCTTGCGGTCGTACTCCCCAGGCGGAGTGCTTAATGCGTTAGCTGCAGCACTGAAGGGCGGAAACCCTCCAACACTTAGCACTCATCGTTTACGGCGTGGACTACCAGGGTATCTAATCCTGTTTGCTCCCCACGCTTTCGAGCCTCAGCGTCAGTTACAGACCAGAGAGCCGCCTTCGCCACTGGTGTTCCTCCATATATCTACGCATTTCACCGCTACACATGGAATTCCACTCTCCTCTTCTGCACTCAAGTTCCCCAGTTTCCAATGACCCTCCCCGGTTAAGCCGGGGGCTTTCACATCAGACTTAAGAAACCGCCTGCGCTCGCTTTACGCCCAATAAATCCGGACAACGCTTGCCACCTACGTATTACCGCGGCTGCTGGCACGTAGTTAGCCGTGGCTTTCTGGTTAGATACCGTCAAGGGATAAACAGTTACTCTTATCCTTGTTCTTCTCTAACAACAGAGTTTTACGATCCGAAAACCTTCTTCACTCACGCGGCGTTGCTCGGTCAGACTTTCGTCCATTGCCGAAGATTCCCTACTGCTGCCTCCCGTAGGAGTCTGGGCCGTGTCTCAGTCCCAGTGTGGCCGATCACCCTCTCAGGTCGGCTATGCATCACAGCCTTGGTGAGCCGTTACCTCACCAACTAGCTAATGCACCGCGGGTCCATCCTTTAGTGACACCGTAAAGCGTCTTTCAAATTCTTTCCATGCGGAAAAAATTGTTATGCGGTATTAGCATCTGTTTCCAAATGTTATCCCCCACTAAAGGGCAGGTTACCCACGTGTTACTCACCCGTCCGCCACTCAACAAAGTCGTGGAGCAAGCTCCGGTGACTTTGTTGCGTTCGACTTGCATGTATTAGGCACGCCGCCAGCGTTCGTCCTGAGCCAGGATCAAACTCTCATTAAAAGTGTTTGAACGGATTGCTCCGTTAAGCTCATTTGTTACACTAGCGATTGCTCGCTTAAAAATTTTGTTACTTTTGGTTGTTTTGACTAATCAAAACGTCCTTACACAATTTGGTTCGTTTTCACTTTGTTCAGTTTTCAAAGGTCTACATTCACTTGTTTGTCGCGTTAGCAACTTTTATATCTTATCAAAAGCAGAAGTGAAAGTCAAGAACTTTTTTCTTAATTTTGAAAAGTTTTTTTAAAAGTTATTCGCTAAATTTGACAACTTAATTAGTTTACTAAAAAGCAATTGGAATGTCAACAACTTTTTTTTAAAATTAATTAAAAGTTATTAGCAATCTTCGTTAACTATCGTAGCAACGTGTTTAACTATATCAATAAATTTGATAGTCGTCAACACTTTTTTTAACTTTTTTTTGATTTTGCCATTTGTTTGAGATCTCTGATCTAAATGGTGGATAAACCAGCCATAAATAGTAGGATTTTTTTGTCTTAATGATCAGATAGAAACACCTTTTAGTTATGGTAAAGTCGTCCATTGATATGTCTTTTGCTTCACTCGACTTTTTCAAAAATTAATGTGCCAAATTAAAAAGCGACAAATCAGGAATTCTCCTGACTTGTCGCTCTTAGTGTGAATTTAAAATAATGGTGCTCCTTCTAAAGTTAAACCAATCAATGCTCGACGAAATTCTTCTGCTGGTCGCCAGGCAAAATCGGTGTCTGCTAACGGGATTTCATTTTCCAGACTGAATACAAAAAAAGGAAGTTGTTGTTGCTCCATTTGAACATTGGTTAATTCTACTAAATTTAGTTGATCGACAGGAATTGCTAAAGCTTTTAATGTTTCTAAAATGCTGGCTAGACCGGTAAGACCATCTTTCACGTCGCTGACGACAAAGTGAAGGGGTTCTTCAGTTAGGCGCATCAAAAATTTTTTAGCGCCACCGTTCTGATTTAAAATAATGGTTGCTGCAATTTGTTTTGTCACAATCTCACCTCAAAAATTTAAGAATACTCGTTTAGTTTAACATCATTGTTTATAAAATAAAGTGAAATTCATCTTTTTTCATGTAAAAAAGATTTTGTTTCGGCAATCCATTGCGGCATTGCATTTTCAATTGGTGTAAAGCCAATTTTTTTTCGTTTACTAGTGAAGTAGTGTTTCCGCTTATAGATGTGGGGTTCAAATTGACTTTGCAGTGTTCGCATCGATAATGAAATTTTTTGCGAAAATTCGTCAATATCAATAATTTGTACTTCCACTTTTTGTCCTATTTTTAAATATTCGTTGATTTCTTTAGTAAATCCATGTTGAATTTCGGAAACGTGAATTAAGCCTTGTTGATGATCATCTAAGGCTACAAAAGCGCCATATGGTTGTATACCGGTGATGGTACCAGCTAATTTTTGACCGATTTTAAGCATGTAGGCACCTCCTTTTACTTTAATTATACTAAAGATGTTTACAGAAAAAAAGGGGCATAAAATCCTTTCGATAAAAATGACCTGTAAATTCTTTTTACAAATGATAATTTTTAACATAGATCATAAAAATTTTGAAAAAAAGCCACTGACTTTAGCCAGTGACTTCTTGATTTATTATTGTTCGAACCCTGTCTCAACAGCTTCAGGAAATTCTTTTTCCACTACAGTGGCGCAACGATCGCATAACTCAGGCAAATGAATATGGCTTCCCACATCAGTTCTTACCGAGCGGCAACGAGGGCAAACGGTCCCACTTGCTTTTTCAATCAAAATGGCGCAATCAGAAAAGACCATAGCAGCTTCTGGTGCAGTTCCCTTAGCTAAGGCAAAATCAGAAACAATCAACAACTCACTCAGATTCGCATCTAGCGCATCTAAAAGAGCGGCTACCGGTTCTTCTGTTGGATAAACGGTAACTTTAGCTTCCATAGATTTACCGATTAATTTGGCGTTTCGGGCTTCTTCTAAAGCTTTTAACACTTCATCACGGAAGTCTAAAAATCCTCGCCAAGTATCTAACAATTCATCTTGATTATCAAAATCTTGGTAACCTGGCATTTCGCTTAATTGGACATAGTCATCTTCTTCTTGCAAATAGCCCCAAATTTCTTCAGCTGTATGAGGTAAAATTGGCGTCATTAATTTAGTTAAAGCGACAAGCGTTTCGTAAAAAACACTTTGCATCGAACGACGAGCCAAATTATCTTCTGTTTCGATATAAACGACATCTTTAGCAAAATCTAAATAAAATGAAGATAAATCAACCGTTAAAAAGTTGACTAAAATTTTATACACGTTAGAAAAAGAATATTTTTCGTAAGCTTGGCGCATTTCAGAAATCACTTGTTGCAAGCGAACGGTTAAATATTTATCTACTGAGCGGCGTTCTCCATAAGAAACGGTGTCTTTTTTCACATCGAAATCTTCCACATTAGCTAACATGAACCGCATCGTGTTACGGATTTTCCGATAAACTTCTGACACTTGGCCTAAAATATCCATAGAAACTCGGACATCAGACTCGTAATCTACTGAAGCGACCCATAATCTCAAAATATCAGCGCCGTATTGTTTGATCACTTTTTCAGGCAAAATAATATTACCTAATGACTTGGACATTTTTTTGCCCTCGCCGTCTAGAGTAAATCCTTGCGACAGGACGGCTTTATAAGGTGCAACGCCGTTAATGGCCACACTCGTCGTAATTGAGGAGTTGAACCAACCGCGATATTGATCGGATCCTTCCAAATACAAATCAGCTGGGAAACTCAAGTCATCCCGCCCACGTAATACCGCTTCGTGAGATGATCCGGAATCAAACCAAACATCCATAATATCTTTTTCTTTCGTAAATAAACCATTGGGACTTGCTGGATGAGTGAATCCTTCTGGCAATAAATCTTTGGCTTCTTTTTTCCACCAAATAATTGAACCATTTTCAGCAAAAAGTTCCGCTACATGATCAGTGGTTTCTTTCGTTAAAATGGGGGTGCCATCTTCAGCATAGAAAATTGGCAATGGAACGCCCCAAGCTCGTTGACGAGAAATCACCCAGTCCCCCCGGTCACGAATCATATTGTACAGACGGACTTTGCCCCAAGGAATAATCCAGTCAACTTTTTCAACTTCAGTTAGAACATTGGCTCGGAATTTATCAATGGAAGCAAACCATTGTGGCGTGGCCCGAAAAATCACCGGTTTTTTAGTCCGCCAGTCATGTGGATAAGAATGGACGAAGAAATCTAGTTTTAATAAGGCGCCCTTTTCTGTTAATAAATCTGTCACCATTGGATTGGCTTTATCGTAAAATACACCGGTAAATCCTGGTGCTTGTTCCGTAAATACGCCGCGGCTATCTACTGGAGATAAAATATCTAGGCCATATTTTTTACCGATAATATAGTCATCTTCCCCGTGTCCTGGTGCCGTATGAACTAAGCCAGTCCCGGCATCAAGTGTCACGTGGTCGCCACACATCACCAGACTTGTCCGGTCATAAAAAGGATGTTGAGCGGTCATATATTCCATGTCCGATCCGGCGATGGCTTTAATAACGACTGGATTTTCCCAAGCGAGTGTTTCAGTTACTTGAGTTAATAAATCTTTTGCTACGACATATTTTTGATCTCCTACTTGCACTTCCACATATTGATAAGCAGGATTGACTGAAATGCCTAAGTTTGCCGGAATGGTCCAAGGAGTTGTCGTCCAAATAATTAAATTTGTGCCAGGGTCTAAAATGTTTTTGCCGTCTACTACTTTAAATGCGACATAAATAGATGGTGATTTGACATCTTTATATTCAATTTCAGCTTCAGCTAAAGAAGACTCTGAAGATGGAGACCAATAAATTGGTTTTAACCCTTTATAAATATAGCCTTTTTCTGCCATTTTCCCAAAAACGCGAATTTGTGCCGCCTCATAATCAGGAGCCAAAGTCACATAAGGATGTTCCCAATCACCAGAAACACCTAAGCGTTTAAAGTCATTGCGTTGTTTGTCTACTTGACTCAAGGCATATTTACGGCACTCTTCTAAATAGTCCACTAAATCCATTTCTTTACGTTTCATACCAGCATTGGTTAAGACTTGTTCAATGGGCAAACCATGCGTATCCCAACCAGGAACGTAAGGAGCGCGAAAGCCCGTCATGGATTTGTAGCGAACAATAATATCTTTCGATACTTTATTTAATGAGTGTCCTAAATGGATATTCCCATTAGCATAAGGAGGTCCATCGTGCAAAATAAAAGTCGGTTTGCCGGCATTTTTTGCTTGTCGCATACCATATAAATCTACCTCATCCCAAGATTTTTGCCAGTCGACTTCCCGTTGTGGCAAATTCCCCCGCATGGGAAATGCGGTTTTTCCTAAATGTAATGTATCTTTGATTTTCAAATAAATTCCTCCTTTACAAACTTAAAAAAATATAAAAAAACTAAAAAGAGCCCTCCATCCGCAAGGGACGAAGCGCTCGTGTTACCACCCAAATTTAGAATACAAATTGTATTCCCTCAAGACGTTGTTAGCGGGGACTTCCTCGGTATTTTCTACTTCATTCAAAAATACTTAACTTAGATGATTTATTTTTAAATAGGGTCTGCCAATCTTTCACCTGTTATTGGCTCGCTAAAAGAATATTTAAAAATCTGTTCTAAGCTTGAAATAATAAACCGTGCATTTATTTTGAATCCGTTGCGTCAGTGACAACTTCTACAGCGTCAGCTTGATCTGATTCTTGAGAACCAGGTTCTACTTCAGCAGTTGAAGCAGAAATAATTTCTGTCGCTTCCGACTGATTTAACTCTTGAGATCCAGCTTCTATTTCAGTACCAATTTCAGTGCCTTTTTCAGTATCTACTTCAGCTTTGGACCCAGGATTCGCTTGGTCTTCTGTAAATTCTACCTTAGGCTGAGTTTCTTTGTCAAGCATCTCTTTGACGTGGCGATGATTGTCGCCGACAAATGATGAAAATGGTTCTAACAATTCATCCCAGTCATCGTTATTAACAATATCTATTTGAGATTCCAACAATAGACGGAGGCGTTGGTGGAAAGTTCTAGTTTTCTTTTTCAAGTCATCTGTTTCAGCGGCTAAAGCTTTGGCTTTACTAGACGCTTCGTTTAAAATTTGCGCGGCACTCGCTTGGGCTGTGTTCACCAAATCATGAGATTGTTGTTCAGCTTTAGCAGTGGTTGCTTGTGCTGTTTGATTGGCGGTTCCAATAATTACTTCGGCCTCTTTGTTGGCTGAAACTTTTACTTTATCAGCCGTATCTTGCGCCACAATAATTGATTGATTTAAAGCATCTTTTAATTCATTGAAATATTCCAGTTTTTCTTCGGCATGTTTCAATGATTTTTCCATTTCACGGTTTTTAGTGACGATGTCTTCGTAGTCACGAGTGACTTGATCCAAAAAATCATCTACGTCATCAGGATTATACCCTTTAAATTTAGTATCAAAACTTTTATTTTTAATATCTAGTGGAGTTAAAGCCATCATATACACCTCGTTTTTTATTTTCGTAACACGCCAATTTCCAGGCGAATTTTCTCTTTTTTAGTTTTTCCTTCGATATTTCGCAGCTGAATGCGACCGTATCCGCGAATCGAAAGAATATCTAATAGTTCGATGCCAAAATCCGGATGGGTATTTTCCGTCCAATTGACTTTGACTTTCCCTTGTTCCACCAGTTCTTTTGCCCGCTGGCGCGAAATATTATAAACACCGGCAATGACAACATCAAGCCTTAAAGAACTGAGGGTCGTTTGTTCAATTTCCCAAGCATCAATTGGCATAATTAAATCTGTATAATCTCGTTCTTCAAAACGAACACCTACGCGCCCGATTTTATCTACTTGGCTAGTAACGAAATTTTTCATTTCAGTAGCGACGAAAAATTGCCACTGGAGACCATTTGTCATAATATCACCAAAAAATTCTCGTTTCAGCCCAGTGCTCATCAATGTTCCTAAAATTTTCCCGTGGGACAATTTAGCAAACTTAGTAGGATAAACAATTTCAATTAAAGTGAGATTATAATCTTCATCACTAGGGGTGAAATACTCCGGATAAATTAAACAGCGGGCCCGTTCAGCCAGCCGATACCCCCCGTTAAATGAGTAAGAAAGTTCACTATTTTGGCGAATCAATGTTTCTAAAATATACATCTGGCGTGGATCTAAAAAGTCAGTTAAATAAGGAGCATATTGACTTTCCACGGTTTCAAGCCAATTACCGACTTCATCGATAAAATTCGATTCACTTTTTCTAAAATGTTGGTAAATTGTTTCATCCAATGAAAAGTCCTCCTTTTTAATAAAGAATCATCATAAAAAGCCAGTTGAGAATCCGCGTCAATAACTGTAAGCCAAAGAGGGCGACAATAATTGAAAAATCTAAGCCGGCAAATTGTAACGGTAGTTTTCTAAAAATGCTTAAATACGGTTCACAAATTCTAGTTAAAAACCGTCCAAGCGCGCTACCGTATCCACCAGGGAACCACGACAATAAGGCATAAATGACTAAAGCGATCGAATAAATATTGACAACTTCTAAAATAAATCTAAAAAGATTATACAAAAACAAATGAACGCCTCCTAAAATTGTTGGAATTCGTCTTGAAGTAAGCTTTTTGCTGTTGCTCCATCAATGACGATATTTTCTGGCGTACATAAGAAAATTTCGCTGCCAATCCGTTGAATGTCGCCACCTAAAGCATACACTGTCCCTGTAAGAAAATCTACAATCCGGCGGGCTTGCGCTTCTTCAATTAACTGAAAATTAACAATTACGGCTTCTTGATTAATAATTTTTTTAGCAATTGTTAAAGCCTCTGAATAAACACGTGGTTCAACAATGGTAATTTGAGCATTATTAGTACTTGCTCCCGTTTTTCTTTCAGGGTGACGCATAGGAACAATCTTTTCAGGACGACTTTGATAATTTTGATTAGGCGTTTCTTCTTGTTGCGGGCGACTTTGTTGAAAACGTGCTTGTTCTTGTCTTACGTTTTGATTTTCATTTTCTTGTGTTTCTTCTTGTTGATATTCTTCTTCATAGTCATCTTCGTCAGATAAACCAAAAAAGTTTGATAATTTACGGCGATTAATAATCGACATCACCATTCCTCCTACATTCATTGGATACTCTTAGTTTACCAATTTTTAGTTATTTTTACTATTTAAAAGGTAGAGGACCAATTTTATTTTCAAAAAAAGCTGTTAGAAAAGTCCACGACTTTCCCACAGCTTTTCGTTTTTCATTTTTTTAGCGTTTGCGACGGAAAAACGGCGGGGTGCTTAACCCTTCACCTTCTTCAGAATTGTTGTCTTTAAACGTATCAAAATCTTTTTTTTCAATACTATCAAATTGCGTATCTTCCACCCGTGGACGAATTGGTTCGTCACGACGAATATCCCAATCGCCAAAAGCTGAAGCTTGTTCTTCTGCTTCTTTTTGAGGTTTTTCTTCAAAATTATTGCGTGGTTGGGCGGTCGTTGTTTGCGTTGTTGCTACCCGATTAACGGCCCGAGGATTTTTTTTTTCCTTTTTAGTAGGATCAATCCCAGTTGCAATAACAGTGACGCGAATTTCATCACCAAGATCATCATTAATTGATGTTCCAAGTAAAATATTCACATCGTTACCCGCTGCTTGAGAAACAATATTTGAAGCATCTTGTGCTTCGAATAAAGTCATATCCGCGCCACCAGTAATATTTAAAAGAACTTGTTCAGCGCCATCAATAGATGATTCTAGTAATGGAGAAGAGATTGCTTTTTTCGTTGCATCGATTACCCGATCTTCACCAGAAGCTACACCGATACCCATTAAAGCTGTTCCTTGGTTTTCCATTACTGTTTTCACATCGGCAAAGTCTAAGTTCACAAAACCTGGTGCAGTAATTAAATCAGAAATCCCTTGAACCCCTTGACGTAAAACATTATCAGCTTCGCCAAATGCTTCCATCATTGGTGTCTTTTTGTCGACAACTTCTAACAAACGGTTGTTAGAAATAATCAATAAAGTATCCACGTTTTCTTTTAAAGCAGCGATTCCTTCAGCAGCATAACGACCGCGTTTTGGTCCTTCAAAACCAAATGGACGAGTCACAACACCAACTGTTAAAGCGCCTAATTCTTTTGCGATTTTAGCAACAACTGGAGCAGCTCCAGTTCCAGTTCCGCCACCCATGCCGGCAGTGACAAAAATCATATCTGCTCCTTGCAAAACTTCTTGCAAAACTTGAGAAGATTCTTCAGCTGACTTTTGGCCAACTTCAGGTTTAGATCCTGCACCAAGACCGCGAGTATATTTAGGTCCTAATTGAATTACAACTTCAGCTTTTGATTTTTTTAATGCTTGAACATCTGTATTAGCAGCGATAAATTCAACGCCTTTAACGCCATCATCGATCATCCGGTTTACAGCGTTTCCGCCGCCACCGCCAACCCCGATAACTTTAATCACAGCGCCAGTATTTTCTGTATTGTCTAACGTAAATTCCATGAATGCTTCCTCCTATTCAAATATATTGCCAAAAAGGTCTTTAAGTTTTTTGCCAAATGTCCCTGGTTTTTTTTCAGTAACAACATCATCTGTATAATCTTCTTCGACCTCAGGACTTTCATAAGTAACTTCCATTTGTTGTTCTTTTACCGGCACTGTTTTCTCGCCAGTAATCGCTCCTTTGGCAATATGATAAATATCGGTCAAATTGCTGACATAATCGACTAAACTAATCGCATTAGAAAATACTGGATTACGTAAACCCATGTGATTTGGCACATAAAGTCGTACATTAACGCCAAATGTTTCTTGGGCCAATTCCACAATTCCAGGAAGACTTGCAGCGCCACCTGTAATAACTAAACCACCGGGTAGGCTTAAGGCATCAATCGCCGTTAATTCTTGTTTGGCTTTATCAAAAATTTGTTCCAAACGCGCTTCGATAATTTCGGATAAATAATGTTCATCCACTTTTACCGGCTCACTTTGGCCAATGACATCCACTGGAAATTCTTCATTTTTACTTGTCCGCCCAGGATAAGCATCACCATAATTGATTTTCAAAGCTTCCGCATTATTAAACGATGTATTTAAAACGATGGAAATATCTTTAGTAATGAAGTCGCCACCTTCTTGATTGACATGGCTAAATTTCAGTTGTGAATCGTGCATCACAGCAGTTGTCGTTTGACCACCACCAAGATCCATCACAATTGTGCCAAAATCTTTTTCGCCTTCTGATAAAATTGAATCAGCTAAGGCTAAAGGCCCTACAACGAGTTCATTAATTTTCAAACCAGCAAGTTCCACACATTTTTTAATGTTATGAACAATGGTTTTAGGTCCTGTAAAGACGAGACCAAACATTTCTAAGCGAACCCCAATCATCCCGCGAGGATCTTTAATGCCCTCGAAACCATCTACCGTAAAATCTTGTGGTAAAATGGCGACAATTTGACGTTCAGGAGGTGTTGAGCGAACCAAAGCTGCTGAAGCAACATTGCGTACATCTTCATCAGTAATTTCTTTGGATTCACTGCTTACGGCAATCATCCCTTGGCAATTTTCAACTTCTAACATGTTGGCTGGAATACCAACATTAACACTTTTAATTTGAATGCCGGCTTTTTCTTCGGCTTGACGCACACTGCGGCTAATTGCTTGGACTGTTTTATCGATATCGACAATAATGCCGCGACTAACGCCGTCACTTTTCGCGTTTCCTACTCCAATGATATTCATTTGTCCGTCGACATATTCAGCAACAACAACTTTAACACTTGTTGTACCGATGTCTAGACCGACATACATTCCCGTTTTGGCCATAAATGGGATTCCCTCCTAAATTACTATCAGACTGCCAGTTAAGTTTTTATTTTTTATAGTTTAAGCATATCTTACTTCTTACGATTTTAACACAAGTCAGTAGTGTTTTAAAAGCGCAATTGTTATGAATTTTAAAAAAGTTTACGCATTCTACTTTTCCGTGGAAGCATCAGTGGAATCCACTGTGGAATTTTCCGTTGCTTCTTGACTTTGCGGGTAAGAAAATATCCCCGCTTCAAGATCAATAATGGAAGGTTCGGTTAAATTACCAACAATTTGCGGATATTTTTCCATTTTTTGTGCCAAGTCACTAATTTGGGCAATCACTTTATGTCCATCATTCATCGTTAACGTAATTTGTTTAACATTTTCACTCGTTCCAGAATAATAAATTTCAGAAATATTGACTTTGACACTATCCACGAGTTCTTTGTATTGATTTAGCGTTTGTAAAATTAAATCAGTTTGGCTGAAATTTTCTAAAATCGGCAGCCCACTTTGCACTGGCACCGCCTTTTCAGTTAAAACAACGCCGTTTTCTAAAATCGGATAGTACGCTTGATCTTTTAAAAGTAAGCCACTAGTTGCAAATTCGGCAACGGTAATTTCTAAAGAGTTAAGTGGTTGATACGTTACTTTCGCTTCTTTTACTTGGGGGATATTTAGCAAAATCGCTTCAGCTTGTTGGTCTGAACTAAAAACTTGTCCCCAAAGACCTTTATCCAAGGCGAAATTAGTTTGTTGCAAAATTTCTTGGTTGCTTACTTGTTGATTGCCTTCAATCGTTATTTTTTCTAATTTAGACAAAGGAGATAAAAAGTATAAGGTCAGTAAAATGACTAATAAAAAAGTTGAAATCAGTAAAATCAGACGGCCGGTTAAACGATTTTTCCGCACCTTATGCATATTAGGTAATTGATCGGCAAAACTATTTTTTTTCGGCAAAGGTTGATTAGGATCATTAGAAATAATCGCCGGCTGCCAAGTTTTTTCCTTTTGATCTTTTTTTATGTTCTTTTTTTCATGAGTTGGTACATTTGATTTTTCGGTGCTGTTTTTTTCAGAAACTTTATTTTCATCTAAGTTGTTTTCGGTAGGATTATTTTGACCGGTATTATTTTGGTCGATATTCTGTTTTTCCGATTGACCTTCCGGCAAATCAGCATTAGGTGGGGCTTTTTTTTGCGGATGATGATCCGCATAAACGAAATCGTCGCTCACAACATCCCTCCTTTCAAGTAAAATAAATCATTTTCTAATGATGCAAAAGCACTTCTTTTACCACTTTAAATAAATGCTCAGCCGCATCTGGATGTCCTAATTCTTTAGAAGCTTCCGCCATTATAGCTAGTTTTTTCGAATCATTCAACAAAGAATCTAATTCAGTAATTAAATTTTCTTTCGTCAGCTCCGCATCTTTAACAATCACAGCAGCGCCTGCCTCTGCCAAACTTTGGGCATTTTTTGTCTGATGATCATTAGTGACATAAGGACTAGGAATCAAAATGGAAGCAAGACCAATTGCTGTAAATTCAGCAATCGAAGTCGCCCCTGCTCTACCAACTAGTAGCGCAATATTGCCTAAAATATCTTGCATATTTTTTAAATAAGGAACAACTACAACATTTTTCGGTATTTTTTGTTGATTGAAAGCGGCAAAATACCGCTCACCTGAAGCATACAACACTTGATAAGATTTTTGGGCCAATTCAGACAAACTGGCTAAAATAACGTCATTAAATTTTTTCGCCCCTTGACTGCCGCCGAAAATTAAGACAGTTTTTTTAGCTGGATCTAAACCAAATTGCGTGAGAACATCGCTTTTTTTAGTTAAGACGATTTGACTGGCCCGCGGATTGCCGGTAAGCACCACTTTTTCAGTTGGAAAATAGCTTGCCGCTTGCGGAATTGAAATCGCAATCGCCTGGACATAACGGGCTAAAAATTTATTTGTAATGCCGGGTACTGAATTTTGTTCATGAATAATCGTCGGAATTTTTAAGCGACTAGCGGCATAAACCATCGCCCCTGAGACATAGCCACCGGTTCCAATAACAACATCCGGTTGAAATTTTTTTAAAATTTTCTTCCCGTCACGAACGCTTTTAAAAAATAAATGCAACGTCTTAAAATTTCCTAAACTTAAGGAACGTTTGAAACCTTGAATTTCTAGCATTTCATAAGGAATATCTGTTTCTGGCAAAATTTTATTTTCTAAGCCGCGTTTGGCACCGACATACATAAATTCAGCGCTAGCATCTTGCGTTTTAACATAATCAATAAAAGCTAAAGCTGGGTAAATGTGGCCACCGGTCCCGCCACCAGTCATTAAAATTTTCATTTTTCAACTTCCTTTTGTAAGGCCGCAACAGCTGCCATAAAAGCATCGCCCCGCGCTTCAAAATTAGGATATTGGTCCCAGCTGGCATTGGCTGGTGATAATAAAATAATATCGTCTGGATCAGATAGCAAGAAAGCTAACGGCACAGCACTCACCGGATCTTTTGTTGCTTTAATTATTTTCGTTCCAGCGGCTTTCGCTGTTTTTTGCAATTTCTCTGACGTTTCTCCAAAAGTAATAATCGCTTTTAAATCAGCAAAGTCTGGCAACAAATCATCAAATCCATTGCCACGATCAAGACCACCAGCAATTAAAATTGTTTTTTCTGGCGCAAAACCACGGAGCGCTTTTTGAGCAGCCAATGTATTGGTCGCTTTAGAATCATTATAAAATTTACGGCCTTTAATTTTCCCTAAAAATTGTGTCCGGTGCTTCACGCCATGAAAATGACTTAAGACATGAGTAATTGCGGCATTAGAAATGCCAAAAGCTTTCACCACCGTAATAGCCGCCAATGCATTTTCTATATTGTGACTACCAGGAAGCGCCACGTCTGATGCGGCCATAACTTTTTTCCCGTCGTACATTAGCCAATCATTTTCTAGATAAGCCCCGCGACTTTGTTCTTCCGTTGAAAAATAGCGAACAGCCGCTTGTGTTTTGGCACCCCATTTATGTAATTTTTCTTGGTTGCCATTTAAAATAAGCAAATCGTCTTTCGTCATATTTTTTTGAATTTGCCACTTAGCATCTTCATAGGCTTCTTGGGTCCCGTGATAATCTAAATGAGTTGAATAAATATTTGTTACTACAGCAATCACCGGATGAAAATCATTCGTCCCTAACAACTGAAAACTCGAAGTTTCCATCACGATAATATCCTCTTTAGTCACAAGTGGCGCTACTTCACTAGCAGGAATTCCGATATTGCCGGCTAAAAATGCTCGCCCTGGTGCAAGTTCGGCATTTAGCATTTCTCCAATCATCGTCGTGGTGGTGGTTTTTCCGTTAGTCCCAGTAATGGCCACAATCGGTGCCTCACTAACCGCATAAGCCAGTTCGATATCAGTCAAGACTGGAATTTTAAGAGCGACGGCTTTTTCAACTAAAGGATTATTGTAAAAAATCCCCGGTGTTTTAAAAACGGCCACATAACTTTCGTCAAATAATTCTAACGGTGGTTCACCTAAGATAACATCGATGCCTAATTCTTTTAGTTCTAACACTTCCGGATCGTCACTTTTTGCATGTAAATCGTTAACAGTGACAAAAGCTCCTAGTGTTTTTAGCAGCTTTGTAACTGCTAAACCACTACGAGCTAACCCTAAGACAAACACTTTTTTTTGATCGTAATCTTTAATTTTTTTCATAATTAGCCTCCCAAGCCATAAATGATTACCAAGGTCAGTCCACTCATAATTAGACCGACACTCCAAAATACGATATCAATCTTCCACTCTTTCCAGCCGCTCATTTCAAAATGATGATGAATCGGGGACATTTTAAAAAGTCGTTTGCCGGTCAATTTAAAGCTGGTCACTTGGAGCATCACCGAAGCAGTCTCTACTACATAAACAAAACCAATCAAAAGTAACGTCCATTCTTGGCGCAGCAAAATGGAAACCGCCGCTAGCACGCCGCCTAGTGAAAGGGCACCAACATCACCCATAAAAATTTTCGCTGACTTATGATTATAAGGGAAAAAGCCCAGTAAGCCGCCAACAACGGCAATACACAAAATGAAAACATCCCATTGTTGTTGTTGCCAAGCAATAATCGCATACGTGCCAAAAGAAATTGTGCCAAGGCCGGCCACTAAGCCATCGATTCCATCTGCTAAATTCACTGCATTGGAAAAACCAACGAGCCAAAAAATAACGAACACGCCGTATAATAAACCTAAAGGCAATTCCAAGCCAAATGGTAAATGTAAAGCATCGGAAAAATGTTCGCTGCGATAAACTAAATAAAAAATCAAACCACCGAGAATTTGTCCGGCCAATTTTTGCCAAGAACGTAAACCTAGATTTCTTTTTTGAAAGATTTTAATAAAATCATCGAGAAATCCTAATAAGCCATAAAGTGCCAAAATAAAAAGTAAAATCCATAAAACTGGCGTCACAGCGCCGACCCAAAATCCTGACCAAATAGCCGTTATCGCTGCAGCAAGTAAAAAAATCACGCCCCCCATGGTTGGAGTGCCCGCTTTGGCATTATGCCATTTCGGCCCATCTTCGCGGATTTGTTGACCTTGTTTTTTCATGCGAAAATAACCAATGAAAAACGGCATCGCCGCGACTGTTAGTCCAAAACTTGAAGCTATCGGTAAAAAGATTTGGGTCCATTCCATATTTTTTCTCCTTAATTTTGCTTAGGGCTGTTATTTTTATTGTAAAACAATTCGAATGGTTTCACTACCAAGAGCTTGTCCGGCGCTTAAACTTTGAGCCACAGCAAATCCTTGACCAATTATTTCAAATTGTACATTGAGTAATTCTTGTAAATGAATCAAATCATTTTTACTCCAGCCAGAAACATCTGGCATCGTTAACGTTCCTTTTGTCCGTAAGATTACTTTGGAATTAGAAAGCAAGCTAGTTCCAGCAGCAATAGATTGGGCATCGACTGTGGTGCCATCACCTAAAACAATGGGTTGCAAGCCTAAGACAGTTAAAGCACTTTTTGCTGTTTCAACATCTTGTCCTTGATAATTTGCGACTTCAGGGGTTAACGTACTGATTTGATTTTCTTTTAAATCCAATGCTCTTTTCATTAAAGGATTGGTAATACTTGGTAAGACCGCACTAGTATAAGTTGTCGGTTTTTTAATCGTTACATAAAGTAAATATTCCGGATCATCAATCGGCGCTGCCATCATTACAGAGTAAATATATTGATTGGTCCCGGTTAAATACCCGCCGCCTTCTGCAATTTGGGCGGTCCCGGTTTTAGCACCAACTTCATAGCCGTCAATGGCGTATCCATTCCCGGTCCCATATGTTTGATTTTCCACCACATCTTGTAAATGCGTTAAAACTTGGCTCGCCGTATCGTCGGTGACGACTTGTCCTAGTTGAGTAGGTTGCGTTACTTGCACCTCGCCGGTATTTTGGTCGACAGTTTGACTAATATAGTAAGGTTTTAACATTTGTCCGTGATTTGTAATGGCTGAATAAGCTTGCAGCATTTGCAAATCAGAAACAGAAATAGCTTGTCCAAATGACGACATGGCCACACTAACTGGTGAACTTTCCGGCAATGAGCCGCTTGTTTCATTTGGTAATTTTGACCCAGTAGATTGACCAAAACCAAAACGATTTAAATAATCTCGCCAAACATCGTCACCTAATTTTTGTTCTAGTAAAGTCATCCCGATATTACTCGACCAGGCAAAAGCTTGACTCATATTTAAAGTACCAATGGCGCCTAAATCATGATCATTAATAGTGGTGTCATAAAGCTTTAATGATTGATTGTTGTAAGTTTCGTATGGATTGAATTTATTTTCATTAATCGCCGCAGCTAACAACATCGTTTTCATGGTGGATCCTGGTTCAAAAGGATCTTCTGCCAATAAATTTCGATACAAGGTGTCTTCTTTAAATCCTTCTTGGGGATTATAAGTTGGTCTTTGGCTCATGGCCACAATTTCTCCGGTTTTAGCTTTCATTAAAACAGCAGTTAAATCTTCCGGTTGACTCGTCTCAAAAGCGGCATCCATTAAAGTTTCTAGATAACTTTGCAAATGACTATCAATTGTAGTGTAAATATCTTGACCATCTGTTGCTTGAGTAATTTCATCTACTGTGCCTGCCACCGGATTGCCATTATGATCTTTTTCAAAAGTTGTTTTCCCCGAGGTTCCTTGCAAGATATCGTTGTAACTTGCTTCAATCCCCATAATTCCCTCGAGTCCTTTACTCTCGTCTTTAACGTCTGTCAGTTGCGCGTAACCAATCAAATAAGAAGCGAAGTTGCCATTAGGATACAGACGTGCAGGATGTTCTTCAAAAAACAATCCTTTCCTATTATCTGCAGCCATTGCCTCTTCCATAGCTAATTTTTGTTCTAAATTCACATTTTTTCCCGCATTGCCAAACTCCACTTGAAATGGTTTCGAACCATCTTCTAACGTTTGTTGCATTTGGTCAAGTGAATAACTTTCGTCAATGGCTAAATACTGATTTAAAATTTGGGCAATCACTGGATAATCAGCTTCTTGGGCATAATATTTTGTGTCGCCTATTGTGTAATTAGTATTTAATACGACATAAACTGAATACGAAGTGGCATCTTCAGCAATGGCTTCTCCGTTGCGGTCATAAATCGTGCCTCGTCTAGCTGGTACACTACTTTCTCCATTGTATAATTTGGCAACTTGCGTAGAAAGCTTAGTGCCAGAAACCGAATCAGTAGCGACAATAGTAATTAGCCGAATAGCAAACAAAAAGAACAACCCAAAAGCCACAGCAAATAACAATCTGCCGACTTTTTTGCGATTGTTCTTAGGTGAGGACGCATTTTTTTCAAAAAACTTTTTCCACCGAGCCATTTATTTCACATTCCTTATATTTTCTTCTTGCAAGGTCAAGCCGAATTTCTCGGCAATTTCTTTGATCCGCGCGGCGGTGGATAATTCTGTTCTTTCTTGTTGAAGCTGAGTAATTGTTTTTTGGTGTTGATTAATCGATTGTTGAATGTTCGTCGTGTTTTCTTGAACACGGGTTGCTTCATTAGATAAATTAATTGTGGCAATCGCCATGACGAGTGTGCCGACAAGGAAAACGACGATTAAAAGTTTTTCCAACCGAGAAATTCGTTTGGATCTTTTAATAGGTAGGACGATGGGAACTTCTGGTGTTTGGGGAAGTTCTTGGGGCACTTGACTAGGATTTGCTTCATCGAAAATATATTCTTTTTTTAATTCAGCCAAGTGTCTCACCTTCCTTTACTTTTTCCGCCACTCGTAATTTAGCCGAGCGGGCACGATTATTATGTTCTAATTCTTCAGCGCTAGCTAAAATTGGTTTGCGAAAAACTAATTTCAACATGGGTTGGAATTCTTCAGGCACCATGGGTAAACCTGGTGGCAAATCTTTAGGATTCGCTTTTTCTTTAAACATGTTTTTTACGAGGCGATCTTCTAAAGAATGAAAAGTAATCACTGAAATTCTGCCGCCGATATTTAATAAATCAAAAGCTTGTTCTAGTGATTCTTCAACAGCACCCAGTTCATCATTGACTGCAATTCTTAAAGCTTGGAAAATCCGTTTGGCTGGGTGTCCGCCAGTTCGTCGGGCAGGTGCTGGAATGGCTTCTTTAATTATTTCTACTAATTCAAAAGTTGTTTCGATTGGTGCTTGCTGGCGTTTTTTTTCAATTAGACGGGCGACTTGTTTAGAAAATTTTTCTTCGCCATAACGGAAAAATATTTTCACTAATTTTTCATAAGGCCAAGTATTCACCACAATCGCCGCTGTAAGTTCTTGGCTTTGATCCATTCGCATATCTAAGAGCGCATCTTTTTGATAAGAAAATCCGCGCTCCGCAATATCAAATTGAGGCGAAGATACGCCTAAATCATAAAAAATGCCATCAACTTTAAAAACAGCAAGATCAGCTAGCGCTTCTCTCAGATTTCTAAAATTATTTTTTACTAAAGTTAACTTGCCAGAAGCAATTTCTTCAGGCAAGATTTCTTTAGCATGATCAATGGCGGTTTGATCTTGATCAAAACTATATAATTTCCCCGTCGTTAGTTGTTCCAGTAAATAAGTTGTATGACCGGCTCCACCTAACGTGCAGTCGACATAAATGCCGGTGGGATCCACGTTTAATTGGTCGACGGTTTCGTGTAATAAAACTGTTTCATGGTTAAATGCCGGCATGTCTGACTCCTTTACTTAAAATCCAAAATCGATCATATTTTCGGCAATTTCATCAAAGTTCTCTTCAGCATCAGCTGAGAATGTTTGCCAACGGGTTTCATCCCAAATTTCAATCCGGTTAGAGACACCAATGACGACACAATTTTTACTTAAGGTCGCATGGGTGCGCAGGGAACTAGGAATATTAATTCGTCCTTGTTTATCAATTTCACATTCAGTCGCCGAAGAATAAAAATAACGCACAAAAGTCCGGGCATCTTTTTTGCTGACCGGCATTTGTTCGAATTTTGTTTCCATCTGTTCCCACTCACTCAAAGGATAGCCAAATAAACAGCCATCAAGTCCGCGGGTGACGACGAATTTTTCACCTAGGGCTTCGCGAAATTTCGCTGGCATAGTCAAGCGCCCTTTTGGATCAATTGTATGTTGAAATTCTCCCATAAACATGACGCTCACCTACCTTCCACTAGATAGGATAAGTCTACCACATTCCCCCACTTTTCTCCACCAGCTTTTAAAAAATTGTGGTCCGCAAATTTTTTTTAATACCTACGTAACATTGCTGTAACATTAAACAGACATTATGGCATTTTTTATAAATATTTTTTGGAAATATTAGTTATTTTTAAGAAAAAGTTGCTGTTTTTGCGATTCATTTGCTGAAATTTTCTCGTTTGGAAAGTGGGGCAATTTTTAACAAAAAAAAGCCCCCGTTTTTTAACGGAGGCTTAGCTTAAGCGATTAGTTAAGATGATGAATAATGTTTAAAATAATAAAGACCAAATAAAGTGCTATGGTCATTAAAAAGGTCAGGCGCCAAAATAATTTAAAAAAGCGGGGGTATTCAATTTCGCCATAATAGTGACCTAGGAAAATGGCCACCGCGATTCCCATGAGCATCGTCATAATTAGCCAAAACGGAAAAAAAGATTGTCCATATGTATCTTGCGAAAGTATATGTAACCCTAAGACCAATAAAATCGTGGCCAAATCAACACTTTTAAGACTATATTTTTTAAAAATAAGGAATCGCGAGACAATAAAACCAGTCGCCAAAAGCACTACTAGCGGATAAATATACCAGAAAATGCGCCACCACATCGTCTTCACCTCCATCAAAATTTTAGAACTCATCTAGTATATCATGTTTACTGTAAAATTTTTGCTAAATTAAAAAAATTTTTTGCTTGTAATTTTATCTATTTCCGTTTAAAATGTGTTCATCGTGAGGTGCAATCAATGAGTGAAAAGAAAAAAGTAACTGGCTTTCAAAAAATTACCAAAATCATGATTTGGACTATGTTAATTCTAACCGTAGCCGGCGTTGTCCTAACCGCCCTCGCCCAAATGGGTGTTTTATAATGGGTTATATTTTTTTGCGTTTAGCACTGTAGAAAATTAGGAAAATCGAAAGACGAATGGTACATTCGGCAAAAATTTTATCTATTTTCCAAAGTGCGGCTAAAAATATACCGTCAATCAAGGTTATATTTTTAGTGTTGAGCACTGTAGAAAATTAGGAAAATCAAAAAAAACAAAAAATCCTTCTGTGGATCACCGCAGAAGGATTTTTTTATGTTTCACTAAATTCAGCTTTAATTTCGATAAAACTCGTAAATGATTGTAAAAACTGAAATAATCTGGCGCGGTTTTCGAATTCTTCTCTTGTTTGCGGGAGTGGTTTTTTTCGATAATTTTCGTAAACTTGCATGATTTCTGTCAAAATTTGTTTGCCATCATTGAACTCGGCAAATTCATCAGCGGTCATTTCCAATAAATAACGAATATCTTCAATGAAAGCTTCTTCGACAAAAATCTTGTCCAGTAAAGTAATCATATCCCCCAGCACCCGCAATTGGGTTTTTCGCATCGCAAAATATTCTGTAAAGTAAACATTTTGATCAAGCCACTGATTTTCACCGTCAATTTTTGCTCTTTTTTGCGCTTCAAAAATAAATTCCAGTAAACCTTGGCAGTTAGCACGCAGCCCTGCTTGTTCCACTTGATTAAGATGTAGCGCCATTTGTCGCAGTAATTTGCGAAACATTTCTTCAATGACCAGTTGATCTTCTTTTAATTTTTTTTGCATATCCGGCATGACTAGATTAAATAGGAGGGCAAAACCTACGCCAATGATCATTAACAGAAATTCATTTAGCAAAAGTTTGGGGGCAAACGAGGCCTCGATTAGATAGTGAGTCACCAAAACTGAATTCACCACAATGCCATCTTCTAGACCAAACTTCACTGAAATGCTGATAAATAGCAACAAATAAATACCAAAAGCGATTGGATGAAAACCAAATAATTGAAAGCAGACAAAAGCAATCGCTGTTGCTAACAACAAAGAGGCGATGCGTTTAATTGCCGTCATCAATGATGTTTTCTTAGTATTGCCCACACTCAAGACCGCAATGATTCCGGCAGATGGCGCATAAAGTAATTGTAAACTATAAGCTACAATCATGGCCAGTGTGGCCGCGACTGCTGTTTTTACAGTTCTTAATCCAATTTTAATCGCAATCACTCCTTGCTGTTTAATAGGTTTTAATTTCTTGTCCAAGTTATGGCGAAAATAATCAAATCAACCAATCATTTTTCTACTTTTTATTTCATTTTGTTTGTTCATTTTCCCCTTGCACCAATAATTCTTTAGCATGCTCTAAGCTAATTGGGGTCACGGTTTGTCCGCCAATCATTTTAGCCAAGACTTCGACTCGTTTTTCAAAATCTAAAAGTCGGACTTTAGTTTCGGTTCGTCCATGCTGAATTTCTTTTTCGATTAAATATTGTTGGTCGCTAACGGCCGCGACTTGCGGCAAATGAGTAATACACAAAACTTGCGAATTTTGAGAAATATGATGGATTTTATTAGCAATCGCCGTTGCCACCCGACCGGAAACCCCGGAATCCACTTCATCAAAAACAATCGAGGTGACGCCTAAACTTTTAGCAAATAAACTTTTCAATCCTAAGAGTAAGCGAGATAACTCGCCACCAGAAGCGACTTTTACTAATGGTTTTAAATCTTCCCCGACGTTTGTTTGGATGAAAAATTCAGCGCTAGCTAAGCCTTCTTTAGTAAAATGTTCTCCCAAATCAGTAAAGCGAACTTCAAATTGTGTATGTTCCATATACAATTCTTGGAGTTCTTTTTTTAATAGTGGGCTCATTTTGACCGCGACTTGTTGGCGGGTTTGTTGTAACTTTTGCCCGGATTTTAAAACAGCGTCTTTTTTTGCTTGTAAATTTTTTTCTAGCGCCTCTACATCGACGGCGCCACCGGCTGCAGCTAACTCTTCTGAAATTTCATCCCAATATTTTAAAATGGCGGGAATATCTTCCCCGTATTTACGTTTTAGCTGAAAAATAATTTCTAAACGTTCTTCTACTTGGTTTAAACGTTCCTCGTCAAACTCCAGCGATTCAATTTCAGCATTTAAACTAGGAATTGCTTCTTGAATAGCATAAAATGCCGTATCCAAACTTTCGGAAATTTCTTGGTAAGCCGGATGAATGTCGGCGATTGTTTCCATAACGGATCTGGCAGTTCCCAGTTGGTCAGAAACACTCCAGTCACTTTCTAGTGTTTGGTATGTTTCAGCTAGCGCCGTCATAATTTTTTGGTAATTGCCTAATTGATTGCGTTCTTGAATCAAGCCTTCTTCTTCGTCGGCTACTAGTTGCGCTTGTTCAATTTCATCCGATTGAAAAGACAGCATATCAATCCGTTGGGCGAAGGCTTTTTCATTTTGCTTTTGGGCGGCGACTTTCTGGGCAAGAGATTTATATTCTTGAAATTTTTCCTGATAATCCTTTAACAGAGGGGCAATCTTTTTTTTACCGAATTCATCTAATAAAGGCAGATGCCGTTCCACTTGCAATAGCGCTTGAGTGTCGTGTTGCCCTTGGATATCTACTAAAAAAATACCCAACTGTTTCAGCTGACTAATAGTTACCAAATGACCATTCACTCGGCAAATATTTTTCCCACTCGCTAAAATTTCTCGTTGAATTACTAATTGATCATCAGGAGCGCTCAAGCCCATTTCTTCTATGGTTTGGTCAAAGTTTGCTTGATTAGGCTTAGTAAATAAACCTTCCAAAGTACATTTGGCCGCCCCTTTTCGTAAAAAATCTGCTGAGCCCCGCGCACCTAATAATAAACCCACGGCATCAATAATAATCGACTTTCCCGCACCAGTTTCACCGGTTAAAGCCGACATGCCTCCTTGAAAATTCAAACGCAATTTGGAAATAATTGCAAAATCATGAATGCTTAATTCTAATAACATGGCTTTTCCTCACTCATACTCAGACTATTCATCACAGGCGGTCAATCCATTCGTTGATTTGTTGGTCCATTTTTTCAGCGGACGCTGGATTTTCGGCAAATAATAAGACATGACTATCATCAGTCATAATAGTAAATAATTCATCAGCAAAAACTTTTTCTAACAAAGAGCCGGCTGCTACAGCGGACCCTGGTTGTAAACGCAAAGCCAACAGATTATTTTGACGATCCATTTTGATTAAACTCGTTTTCAATATTTTTTTAACTCGCGGCAAGATTTCAGTGGAGCGAGTTTGTTGCGGCAAAGCGTAAACAGAACCGTAATTTTCCGCCGGCACTTTTATCAATTGCATTTCTTTAATATCTCGAGAAATCGTCGCTTGTGTCACGGGAATTCCTTGTTCTTTCAAGGCGGCGACAAAATCTTCTTGACGTCTAATCGGGGTCGTTTCCATTAAAATTTGCAATAACTTTTGCCGTTCTTTTTTTTTCATAATTCTCGCTCCTTTCTTTAATCTTGGCGCAATGTTTGATGGGCTTTTGTGACCACTTCTTTGATTTCTTCTTTTGAAACCAGTTGCTGCACGTCTTCATTATTTTTTAAATAAAGTAAAAATTCAATATTTCCTACGCCTCCGGTAATTGGTGAAAAATCTAGGCCGGCAATGGTAAACCCAGCATCGAGAGCGTAAGAAAATGCTTTTTCTAAAACCATTTGATGAACTTTAGGATCTTTAATGACGCCATGTTTTCCTACTTGCTCTTTACCGGCTTCAAATTGTGGTTTTACGAGTGCCACCACTTCACCATTGTGTACTAGAATATTTTTCAGTGGTGGGAAAATTAACCGCAGCGAAATAAAAGAAACATCAATCGTCGCTACATCTGGCAATCCCTTAGTAAAATCTTCCGGCTTACTATAACGAAAATTCACTCGCTCCATCACTTCAACCCGCGGATCTTGGCGCAAAGACCAAGCCAATTGATTGTAACCCACGTCTAGTGCATAACTCATAGCTGCCCCACTGCGTAAAGCTACATCAGTAAAACCACCAGTGGATGATCCGATATCTAAAATAATTTTATCCGTTACATCTAAGCCGAAACTGGCCAACGCTTTTTTTAATTTTAAACCACCGCGGGAAACGTAAGGGAACTTTTCCCCTTTAATATGTAACTTGGTTTCAGCTGGAATTTTTTCACCAGGCTTGTCGAAGCGCTGATTATTTTCATTGTATAAAAGGCCAGCCATAATACCCCGCTTGGCTTTTTCCCGCGTTTCAAATAATCCTTGTTGCACTGCTAATACATCGATGCGTTCTTTCACCGGATGCCTCCTTATTTTCTATGGTACTTCTTTTTTTATTTCAGTTGGTTAAGTTTAGCTAAAATAGCCGTTGTATCAAAATCTTCTGTTTGTTGGATGTTGGCTAAAATTTCTTGTGCTGATTTAATTTCTTTGGCTAACGCCTCTTTTGCGCCGTCTAATCCTAATAATTTAGGAAAAGTACTCTTATTGAGAATTTCATCTTGATGGGGCGCTTTTCCTAATGTTTCAAAATCCCCTTCCACATCAAGTAAATCATCTTTGATTTGAAAGGCCAAACCAAAATGCGTTCCCACTTCTTCTAGTTGCTTAATGACTTTCTGGGATTGATTGGTTAAAATGCCGCCTGTCATCAGACAAAATTCAATTAACGCGCCCGTTTTTAGCCGATGAATTTCGGTCAGCTGCTCTAAGTTTAACTGTTGACCAGTGGCGTTGATATCTAAGACTTGGCCGGAAACCATCCCATTAGTGCCAGCTTTTTTTCCTAAAAGTTTTGTTAGAGCCACCACTTGGTCTGCTGGATTTTCACTTGCTGCAAGTAGCGCAAAAGCTTCTGTTAACAGTCCATCGCCTGCTAAAATCGCTACAGCTTCTCCGAACACTTTATGATTGGTGAGTTTTCCTCGGCGATAATCATCATTATCCATCGCCGGCAAGTCGTCATGAATTAAGGAATAGGTGTGAACCATTTCGACAGCAGATGCTACTTGATAAACACCAACAGAAAGTGGTCCATGAAATCCTGCCACTACATCTAAGATTAAGTTTGGACGTAATCTTTTGCCACCTGCTTGAACGGAATACAACATGGCTTTTTTTAATGTTTCCGGATAGGTGTCTTCTAAACTTTTTTCTAGAGTGTCTTTTAAATTGCCTTTTAAAGTCGCGGCTAATTGATCATTTCCTTCAACCATTCCAACCACTCCTTTTTATTTGTCTTCTGCAAATACTTCTTCGCCGTTTTCTGTCATGATTTTCGTTAAAGTTTCCTCAGCATTGGCTAAAGTTTTTTGAAGTGTTTTGGTTAAAGAAATGCCTTGTTGAAAGGCGGTTAACGCTTCTTCCAATGGCACGTCGCCACTTTCTAATTGGCGGACGATAAGTTCTAGTTGTTGTAAATTTTCTTCGAATGTCTGAGCTTTCTTTTCTTCTTTAACCATTTTTCTCCTCTTTCTGATCTTTCTGATCTGTCTTATTCGTGACTGTGGCGGTGATTTGTCCTTGATGTAAATGAATTTGAATTTCATCTCCCACCGCAACTTGCTCACTTGATTTCACAATCTCTCTATTTGTCGTTACGTAACTGAAGCCCCGCTCTAAAATATTTAACGGACTTAGTAAATTCAAAGCACTGACTGTTTTTTCAAATTGAATTTTTTTGCTAGCCAATAAATCTTGGCTTCCCCGAGTCAAATCGATACTTAGCTGATTGACTTTTTGACTAGTTAACTCTAGTCGTTGGGGTAAATCCGTTTTTTGCAAACGATCTTGGACGACTCGTGTTTCTTGTGTTTTTTTCTGGAAAATTTTCTGGAAATTATTTGACAATTGTTGCGCATTTAAATCAACTTTTAAACTCAATCCTTCATAAAGTCGTTGTGGTTGCGTTAAGACATATGACTGAGCGAATTGATTGAAAGATTGTTTTTTCTGTTGCAATATTTTTTGTAAATTTAAGACGAGGGCATTTTCAAAATCGCTAATTTTTCTAAGTTCATCCACTAAAACTGGAACAGCCAATTCAGCTGCGGCGGTTGGTGTGGCTGCTCGTTTGTCGGCAACCAAATCAGCAATTGTCGTATCTGTTTCATGACCCACTGAAGAAATAATTGGCGTTTTGGCAGCAAAAATAGCGCGAGCGACAATTTCTTCATTAAAAGGCCACAAATCTTCAATTGATCCGCCACCGCGACCCATAATAATCGTATCAAAGCCAAGAGCATCGGCTTGTTTTAAATTAGAAACGATATTTTCAGCCGCTAAACTTCCTTGCACCAATGTAGGAAACAAAACAATTTTGGCAATCGGATAACGACGCTTAACCGTGGTGATAATATCTCGAATCACAGCGCCACTTGGACTAGTGATTACAGCAATTTTTTTCGGATATTTAGGGATTGGTTTTTTCGGGGCTGTAATTAAGCCTTCTTTGGTTAATTTTTCTTGCAATTGTTTCAATGCTTGAAATAAGGCACCTACGCCATCTGGTTCCATTTTTTCGACATAAATTTGATAATTACCGCTACCTTCATAAAGTGAAATACGACCGACAACGAGAACTTTTTGTCCTTCTTCAGGTCGGAATTTTAATTTAGCAAACGCACCTTTAAACATCACCGCCGAAATCTTGGCCCCATCATCTTTTAAAGAAAAATATTGATGGGCATTGGCTCGCGGCCGAAAATTTGAAATTTCCCCGGTCAAAAAGACTTGTTGCAAATAAGGATCACGGTCAAATTTTTGTTTTAAATAACCAGTTAAAGCACTGACGGTTAAATATTCTTCATTCATGATATGCCTCGCCGAATTTTGGCAGCTTTTACCGTTTGTTGCAGCAGACTCGTAATGGTCATGGGACCAACGCCTTTTGGTACCGGCGTAATAAAACTAGCTAGCGGTTCCACTTGTTTGAAATCGACATCTCCCACAAGTTTCCCTTCCGCATTGCGATTCATTCCCACATCCACCACAACGGCGCCTTCTTTAACATAGTCGGCTGTGATAAATTGACCGCGACCAATAGCGACAATTAAAATATCAGCTAATTTTGTCATTTCGGCTAAATTTTTTGTTTTAGAATGCGTCATAATTACGGTGGCGTCATTTTGTAAAAGGAGTTGGGCCATTGGTTTTCCCACAATATTACTGCGACCAACGACTGTAGCGATTTTTCCGGCCACAGAAATGCCGTAATGATTCAGTAAAGTCATAATTCCTAGCGGTGTACTTGGCACCAGTTGATTTTTTCCCGTCAGTAATAAGCCGGCATTTTCCGGATGAAAACCGTCCACGTCTTTTGCTGGATCGACAGCAGAAATAATTTTTTCTTCATTAAGATGTGCTGGTAATGGCAGTTGGACAATTAAGCCGTCTGTTTCTGGATCTTCGTTATACCGGTTGATCAATGCCAATAATTCTGCTTCCGAAGTTTCTTTCGGCAAATTTTCCACAACAGAAATAATGCCCACTTTTTCAGCGGCTCGTTTTTTATTTCGCACATATATTTCAGAAGCTCCATCGTCGCCCACTAAAATAACGACTAGTTTTGGAGAAAATGGTAATTGTTCCACTTCTTCTTTTAATTTTATTTGTAGTTGGTCGGCTAATGCTCGCCCGTCTAAAATTTCGCCCATTTTCCAGCCCTCCTAAAGTTCTTTTTTCTTTACATATCATAGCATAGCAACGCTTTTAAAAAAAGTTTCTAACCGCTGAGTCTTGGTATGAAAAAATCATCTTCTTAGTAAAAAGAGTCAAAAAAATTGTCTCTTAGCAAAGACAAAAACTGTGACAAAAAGTTTTTCTTTTCGTCACAGTTTTTATTGCTCATGATATTTGCAATCATTTATTTTTCTAATTTAAAAAATTGTTCTACCGCCCAACGATGTGATCCGCGTTTCAATTTTTTCAGTGCCGTTTCCACATCGAACCATTCCACATGATTGAACTGTTCCAAAGGCTCGGCTACTTGTTGGAACACTTGGCTGCCATAAAAGTAGCCAGGATTATAATAATCGGTCTTTCGATGATTAGAATGAAAATATTCATCCGCCACGCCTAAATACGCGGGATTATCTACGACAAACCCTAATTCTTCTAACAGTTCTCTTTTTAGAGCAAGTGCTTGGGTCTCGCCTTTTTCAATTTCACCGCCGGGTAAAAAATAAGCCCCATTTGGCGCTTGTACTAAAATAATTTCTTTTTTTTCTTCATTATAGATGACCACATAGACCCCGATGCGGGTTTGATAGACGCTGGCCGTCTTTTCACCAAAACTTGGAATTGTCATAGACATCCCCTCTCTTTACTTTATTTTAGCGACAAAGTATCAATCTGCCAAGTATTTTATTGAATTTTTTGAAAATTTTTCCCGCCATAAGTCGATTTTATTTTGAAATAATTTTTATTCATTTTTCAGTCACTAAAAATTCTTAAAAAAACTTTAAAATCAAGCTAGGCTTAAGACAACACTTGTGATATTATTATAAAAAAAATAGCAAGTCCATTAAAGGAGACGTTAACATGCGCTTGGGTAAAGTATTCCAAAATGTTTTAACCTTGAACAAAATTGATCAATTCCAAGATTTAGAAATTAGCGGTTTAACCCAAGATACGAAGGAGGTGCAACCGGGATATATTTTTATCTGTATAGCCGGTAATCATGTTGATGGTCATACGTTGGCTCAAGCAGCTTTGGAAAAAGGTGCTGTGGCTATTATTGCTGAAAAAAAATTAGCTCCTGAATTACCTGTTATTCTCGTCCCTTCAACCAATAAGGCTTTGGCGCAATTAGCAAATAACTTTTATGGCCATCCTAGTCAAAAATTATCACTTATCGGTGTCACTGGCACGAATGGCAAAACTACGATTACCCATATTTTAAAACATATTTTTCAATCTGTCGGTGAAAAACCTGGGCTGATTGGGACGATGTACGATGCCATTGGCGACAAAATAATTTCCACCAATAATACGACCCCCGATGCTCTCACTTTACAAAAATTATTTGCGGAAATGGTTCAAGAAAATGTGCACCATGTGGCGATGGAAGTTTCGTCCCACGCTTTAACATTAGGGCGCACTTGGGGAACGGATTTTTCAGTCGCCGTTTTTACGAATTTAACACAAGATCATTTGGACTTTCACGGCACAATGGAAAATTATTTAGCGGCGAAAAGTTTATTATTTTCCCAACTCGGCAATAGTTATCATCAGAAAAAAACCGCTGTAATTAATATTGACGATCCGGCTGGCGAAAAATTATCGCAAGTCACGGGTCAAAATGTGTTAACGTACGGATTTCATCACAATGCTCTTTTACAAGCAAAAAATATCCAGACTACGCAAAAGAGTACCCATTTTGAGCTTAGTTATCTTGGGGAAAATTATTTAGTGTCGACTCAACTGATTGGTGAGTTTAATGTTTATAATACTTTAGCTGCCATTGGTGCCGCTCTTGCCTCTGGTCTTTCCTTAACGCAAATTATTGATGCGTTGCAAACATTTGCTGGTTGCAAAGGGCGATTTGAGCAACTCACCACCGCTAAACATGTGACGGCAATTATTGATTATGCCCACACACCAGATGGTTTGTTAAATGTTTTAACGGAAGCTCAAAAAATAAAAACTGGCAAACTGATTTGTGTCGTGGGTTGTGGCGGCGATCGCGATAAAACAAAACGCCCAATTATGGCTGAAATTGCCACGGCCCATAGTGATTTTACTTTTTTCACCTCGGATAATCCTCGCACTGAAGATCCCGAAGCTATTTTAGATGACATGATTTCTTCATTAACTACAAATAATTTTAGCCGAATAACCGATCGGAAATTAGCTATCCAAGCGGCCCTTGATCTAGCTCAGCCAAATGATTTTGTTTTAATTGCCGGTAAGGGCCATGAAAATTATCAAATCATCGGTGAAGT
Source organism: Enterococcus timonensis (assembly GCF_900104595.1). Classification (GTDB taxonomy): domain Bacteria; phylum Bacillota; class Bacilli; order Lactobacillales; family Enterococcaceae; genus Enterococcus_J; species Enterococcus_J timonensis. Next base: position 544,169 of record NZ_FNVY01000003.1, on the reverse strand, counting down.
GAAACATCATTTTGACGATCGTGAAATCGTTGAAGAATATAGTTTGGTTGGTGTCTAATGAAAAAAATTGTTCAATATAAAGATTCCCTTTTCTTATTAGCTGGCTTAATTTTAGGAGGCGGGGCTGGATTGATTTGGGGAGAAAAAACGGCCATTGTCAAACCTGTGGGCACTATTTTTTTAAATTTAATGTATATGATTTTAGTGCCGCTAGTTTTTTTCTCCATCTCAGCGGCGATTGGTCAAATGACTTCTAAGACGCGGCTTGGAAAAATTTTGGCCGCTACTTTTGGGACTTTTCTTTTCACTTCCTTGATTGCGGCGGTGATTGGCTTTTTAGGAGTCGCGTTGGTTCACCCAATCGATGCTGCAGATTCCGGTAAAATTTTAGCATTAATGGGCAGCGCCGATACTTCCGAAGCCCTCCCTATAACTGAGCGCATTGTCAATTTGTTAACTGTTGACGATTTCTCAAAGTTACTTTCCAAAAGTAATATGTTGCCGTTAATTATTTTTTCTTTGCTGATTGGTTTAGCCACTTCTGCTAAAGGAAAATCTGCCAAAGCCTTCCAACAATTTCTCGTGGCAGGAAATGCAGTTGTGATGCAAGTGGTTACTTACGTCATGTATTTAGCGCCCATCGGCTTAGGATGTTATTTTGCTGTGATCATCGGCGAGTTGGGGGCGCAAATTATTAATGGTTATTTCCGCGTCTTTGTCTTGTACTTAGTCGTTACGGTTATTTATTTTTTTGGGGTCTTAAGTTTCTACGCCTTTTTAGCTAGCGGAAAAGTTGGACTGCAGCGCTTTTGGAAAAATATTCCGGTGCCGGCTGCGACAGCGATGGCTACTTGTTCTTCAGCAGCCAGTATTCCAGCCAACTTAGAATACACGCAAAAAATCGGTGTCAGTCGCGATATTGTGGACACCGTTATTCCACTAGGGGCTAACGTTCATAAAGACGGTTCCGTTGTTGGTGGGATTTTTAAAATCGCTTTTCTTTTCTTATTATTCGGCCGCGACATTACTACTCCAATCAATATTCTAGCTATTATTTTTGGTGGTTTTTTTGTTGGCGCCATTATGGGAGCCATTCCCGGTGGTGGTCTGGTGGCTGAGACTTTAATCGTTTCTCTTTTTGGTTTTCCAACCGAAGCCATTCCGTTAGTGATTATTATTTCAACGATTATTGATATTCCAGCAACGCTGCTGAACTCCACTAGTAATATCGCCAGTGCCATGCTCGTCCATCGCCTAGTAGATAAAAAACAGAAACTCTAATTTCATAAAAAAAGTCGCCGACAAATTTTTTGTCAGCGACTTTTTATTATTCACTAAGTAATTTTTCTAGTAGCAAAGGATCAAAGGTGCCCGCTTTAAGCATGGCGATTTCTAAACCATACGGCGGCTTTTGCGTTTTTTTATCTACACCCACATACGGTGTTTCTAAAATTTTCGGTAACGCTGCTAAAAGCGGATGATGCACGATTTTATTTATTGCTTCAAAACCAATTTCCCCAAAACCAATATTGGCGTGGCGATCTTTATGTGACCCCCGCAAATTTTTGGAATCATTGACATGAACAACTTTCAAATAAGAAAGACCAATCACCTGATCAAATTCTGCTAACACATCGTCAAAATGATCTTTGACATCATATCCAGCATCATGCAAATGACACGTATCAATAGTTACTGAAATTTTTTCTTTCAATTCTACTTGATTAATAATCGCCGCCAACTCTGCAAATGTGCGCCCAATTTCAGTTCCTTTTCCAGCCATCGTTTCTAGAGCAATTTGCGGAATTTGTTCTAGCGTTAAAACTTCATTTAAGCCGCGGGCAATTTGGGCAATGGCCGCCTCTGGTCCAGCACCTACATGAGCTCCCGGATGCAAAGTAATTTGCGTAGCCCCTAAAGCTTGTGCTCGCATAATTTCTTCTTTGAGAAATTGCACGCCAAACGCATAATTTTCCGGCTTAAACGTATTGCCGAGATTTATAATATAAGGCGCGTGAACCACCAGATGACTGATGTCGTGCTCTTCCATAAATTTTAGACCCGCCGGAATATTCATTTGATCAACTGCTTTGCGGCGCGTATTTTGCGGTGCGCCGGTGTAAATCATCATGGTCGTTTCGCCAAATTGAGCCGCCATTTCTGCTGATCCTAATAACATTTTAGTGCCACTCATGGAAACGTGGGAGCCGAGCAATAATTTTTCCATTTTTTCCTCCAAGTTTTCTTTCTTCTTATAAGTATCTTATCAAAATCTTTGGAAAAAAACCTAAAATTCCGCCTCAAATTTTACATTTTGCTAAATTTTCTGTTACAAAGCCGAGGCAACGGGCGAATTCACTATCGAAAATGCTTTCTATTTGCTATAATCAAGCGACTATGTAAATTTGTAAAAACGAGGTGAACATATTTGCCGCAAGGATTTCAAGATTTCTTAAAGGCCACAAAAACTTTTTTCAAAAAAAATAGACAACAAGTTAAGACTTTTATTTTTGGTCTCAATGTCACTCTAGGCGTGGTTAAAAGATTAGCGCTATTCTTAGTTATCTTCCTATTATTAGGCGGATCATTGGCCCTAGGTGTTGGGACTGGATATTTTGCTTCTTTAGTTGCCGATACAACACCACCGACAAAAGAAGAATTGCAAAAAGAACTCAGCGATTACGAAGAAGTTTCGCAAATTACTTATGCTGGCGGTGAAAATTTAGCTACCATTAGTTCTGATTTGATTCGGACTTTTGTACCGTCTGAAGAAATTTCACCCTATTTAAAACAAGCCATTATCGCCACCGAAGATGAAAATTTTGAAGATCATCCTGGCGTTGTTCCAAAAGCTTTAGCACGGGCAGTTATTTCTGATTTAACCGGTTTGGGCGGTTCTTCAGGTGGATCGACCTTGACCCAACAATTAGTAAAGCAACAAATTTTAACTTCAGAAACAACTTTCAAACGCAAAGCCAATGAAATTTTGCTGGCCTTACGAGTGGATAAATATTTTTCAAAAGACGAAATTATTACTTCTTATTTAAATATCTCCCCTTTTGGTCGTAATAATAAAGGCCAAAATATCGCCGGTGTCGAAGAAGCCGCTGAAGGAATTTTTGGTGTAAAAGCCGCTGAACTTACGCTGCCACAAGCGGCCTTTATCGCCGGTCTGCCGCAAAGTCCCATTGTTTACTCTCCTTATTTAAATAATGGTGCACTAAGAGAAGATCAAAGCGCTGGTCTAGGTCGAAAAGATATTGTTTTATTTTCCATGTTAAGAGAAAAAATTATTACCCAAGCCGAATACGACGAGGCCAAAGCGGTAGATTTAACTAGTCAATTTTTGCCAACCGCTCATGCCACCGAAACCCAGCGCGGATTTTTATATTTCACCGTTCAAAAACAAGTGCTAGAAATTTTAATGGCTCAAAATTATACTAAAGATAAATTAACCCAACAACAAGTCATCGACGACGAGGCTTTGTACAATCAATATTACGAACAAGCCCAACGCCAATTATCTAAAGAAGGCTACACGGTGCAAACGACCGTTGATGCTTCGATTCAACAAACTTTAGATACCGCCGTTAGTGATTACGGTTATATTTTAGATGACGGTCGCGGCGCCTACGTGGAAAACGGCGGCGTCTTAATGGATAATCATACGGGACGAATTTATGGCTTTATTGGCGGACGAGACTTTGCTACGAGTCAAAATAATCACGCCTTTGATACAAAACGCGCGCCAGGTTCTACTATTAAACCTGTTTTAGCATATGGTCCTGCCGTTGATATTGGTTTAATCGGCACGCAAACGATGCTGTCTAATTTTCAAACTTTTTATAAAGAAGAACCGGAAACAGAAATTTGGAATGCCGGTGTTCCTCCTGACAATACGTTCCGTTCTAGCCTGGATGCTTTAACGAAATCATTGAACATTCCTACGTATCACTTGTACCAAGAAGTTTTGCAAAATACTGATCCTGGCGAATATATGAAAAAAATGGAATACGATGTGCCTGAGTCAGAATATTATTTAGAATCGTCGGCTTTTGGTCAAATGGATATGACGGTTTACGATCAGACAAAAGGTTACGCCACTTTAGCCAATGGCGGCGTGTATAATCGCGGCTATTTGATTGAAAAAATTACTACGAATGACGGCGAAGTAATTTATCAACACGAAGCAGCTCCGGTTGAAGTTTATTCTAAAGCTGCGGCATCTATTTTAAATGAAATGATGAAAAACGTGGTGAAAAATGGAACCGGACGTACTGCTTATTGGACTTTAGGCGAAGTGAATTCTACTTTAGCGAACGCTGATTGGGCCGGAAAAACCGGAACAACAACAGACAATAAAGATTTTTGGTTTATCGCGTCGACTCCGGGGATTACTTTTAGTTCATGGGCCGGTTATGACGATGGTACTTCCATGGCTTCAGGTACAGCGACTAGTAATCAAAAATATTGGGCGTATGTCATCAATCGCGTTTATCAAACCAATGCGACCATTTTTGAAGCTGATACTAAATTCACTTTAGACCCGTCTGTTAAACAAGTTCCTGTCTCTAATGTCACCGGAACTAAAATCGCTAATTTTTCTTATGAAGGAAAAACTTATGTTACACCGGGAACTCCGGTAAATAGTTTATATGCCACCGGCGATGCGCCGGCAACTTCATATGAATTTGCGATTGGCGGGACGAAAGAAAATTACGCTGTCGCTTGGAAAGATAAATTAAAACTTTACCAAGTAGAAATTCCGAAAGTACCAACAATTCCTTCCAGCAGCTCTAGCCCTTCCACAAGTTCTGATGCTGCCAAAGAAGAGACAACCCCCTCAGTTGAAAATCCAGCAGCAGAAACACCAGCTGCTGAAGTAACCCAACCATAATAAAAAAAATCCTGTGTCCAAAAAATGGGCACAGGATTTTTTGTTTCTATTAATTTCATTTATCTTGTTTATTATTTCATCAAATCCAGCGGCGTTAATTGATTCATCCCAATCATGGGATCAATGGACCAGAGATTTTCTAAAATAAGCTTTACCTTTTTCTAATCTACAAAAACTAAATTCTTGCAACATGATAGGCGTCATTAATTTCTTTTATTTTATCTAAACTACATTTGGGTTTTCGATCATAAGTTAAAATACCATTGATTTCTTGCTCTACATCTGTAAGCTGGGTATAGCAGAATCCCCAAAGTCCCTTTGATGAATAAACGGCATCCATTATCCGTTGATACTCTGAAATAAATTCCACAGAGGAGCTTACCGATGTATAACCCCAACCTTTTTGATTGCCAACCTCAAATCCAATTCCTCCGAATTCTGTCAACATCATTGGTTCGCCATGATTTTCAAATCCATTAGCGTAAATATCCCAAGAGGTTGAAGGAAATCTTAATATATTTTCTCTGGAATTAAGGCTTTCTTTGAAAAACTCATATTTTTTTGTCTCATTTAAGTTTCCGTGACTATAATTATGAATAGCACAAATATCTGTTTCAGTCATACTCCAACCGTCATTTGAAACTACTAATCTAGTTGGATCTAATGAATGAATATAATGATACATGGTCTGTGAGAAATGTTGTTGCTCGCGATTACGTTGAATATTGGGGATTCCCCAACTTTCATTTAGTGGAACCCAAGTAACAATACATGGGTGATTGTAGTCCCGTTCAACTATCTCTTTCCATTCATTGATAAGATGATTAACGGCATCAGTATTAAATATAGGTGCAGATGCACACTCTTCCCACACCAGATATCCTAAGTGATCCGCCCAATATAAAAATCGGGGATCTTCAGTTTTTTGATGTTTACGACATCCGTTAAAACCCATGTCCTTTGCCAACTCTATATCTTTTTTGAATGCATCATCATCAGGCGCTGTTAAAAGACTTTCTGGCCAGTATCCTTGATCTAACACTAGCTTTTGATAATATGGACGATTATTTAAATAAGTCATTCCCTGTTCTTGATGAATTTTCCTAAAACCAAAATAGCTTTTAATTATATCAAATGGAATTTCTTCTTCATTTGTTACTGTCAAAACAATGTCAAATAGATTCGGATTTTCTGGCGTCCATGACCAACCGTCACCATGGAAATTTGTTTGAAAAATTTTTTCTCCTAGAACATCAACTTGTAACTTTACTTTTCTACCATCAAAATTACAACTCCCGTCACAAATAGTTTTTTCTTTAAAAAATATTTGATAATTCAACCTAGAATTTTTACAATTTTTATTTAACTCAACGATTATTTCAACTTTATTCTCGTCAAAAAGTGGCGTTACTTTTAATTTTGTAATGTAAGAGTTTGGAACTTCTTCCATCCAAACCGTCTGCCAGATTCCAGTTGTGTTTGTGTACCAAATTCCTTTACTTTTTTGTTCCCATATTTGTTTTCCACGTAGAATACTTTCGTCCAATTGAGGATCACAGACTCTGACTATCAATGTATTTTGACCCTCTACAAATAGGGAATCAGTGACATCTACTGAAAATGAAGTATTACCACCTTCATGATGCATAACTAGTTGCCCATTCATATATATATCAGAATAATAATCAACGGCTCCAAAGTGTAAAATATATCTGTTATTGCCTTTCTTTATTAAATTGATGTGTTTTCGATACCATACGATATCATGCTGATCTGTAACTCCAATTCCACTTTTCTCCGTCTGGTAAGCAAAAGGCACTAAAATTTTTTGATTAAATTCTTCTCCAGAAAAATAAATTTTTTCCTTCACTCCTCGATTCTCATCATCAAAGAAAAAATCCCACTCTCCATTTAAATTTTGCCAATTATCCCGAACTAGCTGTGGTCTGGGATACTCATTTCTTATATTCACTTCAAAAATTCCTCCTTTTACTGCATACTTAAAAAACCCACCTAATTATCTATACATTTAGCGTGGGCTAAATCAAGATACATCTTTAAATTTCAGAGACTAGCTCCCATTTATTAGTGGCATTGCTTTGATATATCCTAGTTAAAAGTTCAAGTGCATTTTTTGCATCTGCATGAGCCAATAAAGGAATCAGAGGATCCTCAATTCCCTTTAGCTGATTAACAAAAGCGCGATAGAAGCGTTGATGCCCATCACCCCAAACATCTTTTTTGCCTTCCTCCTGTGAGTTTCCGCTACTTTTGATTAGATTTCCATCAATACGTAAATCATTCATTGTTAATTCCACTAAGCCTTCTTCAAAGTCAAATGTCATCAACGGGGTGGGATCTGAAGAATAATCGTTAGAAGCAAAAATGACAACTGGCACTCCGTCTGCCATTTGTGCAGTCGCCATCGCTGCATCTTCCACCTCTATAACATCTTCCAGAAGCGATGTCATGATTTTCCCCTTCACTCTCGTTGGTTGTTCGATTAGCCAAGAAATAGCATCTAACGTATGGATGGCTTGGTTAATTAAAACTCCCCCACCTTCTTTTTCCCAACTCCCCTTCCATTTAGCTGATTGATAATATTCTTTATTTCGTTTCCATGTCAATTCGCATTTTAATCCTTTTAGGTGCCCTAGTTGCTCACCGTCAATTAGGTGTTTAAGTTCAATAAAAGATGGGTTGAAACGATTTTGAAAACAAACTGCATATAGACAATCAGAATCCGCTGTTGCTTTTATGATTTCATTTGCTTCTTCAATAGTAACTGCCATAGGTTTTTCACAAATAACGTGTTTTTCAGCTTGTAAAGCTGCAAGCACCATTTCTTTATGGAGAAAATGAGGTGTTGCGATAGTAACAATATCTACATCACTTGCTAATAATTCTTGGTAATCATAATAATATTGACATTGATTTCTTGAAGCAAAAATCAGACCTTTTTCAATATTAATATCGCAACACGCAGTGATCTTAGCACCTTCGATTTTTTGAATTGCGGCCGCATGTATTCCTGAAATTGATCCACAACCGATAATACCAAATTTAATCATTTTACTCACCAACATTTTCTTAATAAGTATTTTTCGTGTCGAGAATTTTTTCGTTACCCTTCTTTTTCTTAGAAGAACCAATTCTATTTTTAAGTTCCTGCAAAAATTCTTCTTCATCGATAGGCAAGTCAACCCAACGTTGTTTCCATGCAGATAAATGAATAGCGTTTGAAATACTCAATCCATAGATTCCGTCACTTGCTGGTGCTAGCAACGGCTCATCAAACAAAATATTATTCACAAAGTTTTGGACAACTTTCCGATGCCCCGTTGTTCCATCAAATAGTACCGGAATTTTTATTTCCCATACCTCTGGTTCTCCAAATCCTCCAGTATAGGTGTCATTCCATTCGGTTTCATCTATAACAGTTCTCCAAAATTTCAATTGATCATTTTCAATCACAATCTTTCCTTGAGAACCTACAATTTCAAATCGATTGGTTCCTGGCGTCTCTGTCGTTGTTGTAACAAAAATTCCAGTAGCGCCATTTTTATATTCAGCATAAGCTGTAACTTCAGTTTCAACCTCAACATTTCTTCGCTTGCCAAAATAAGCGAATCCCATTACTCTAGTTGGCATTCCACAAATCCACTGCCATAAATCTAGCTGATGAGGATCTTGATTCAATAAAACTCCTCCGCCTTCACCAGCCCAAGTTGCTCGCCAGTTGCTGGAATCATAATAGCTTTGAGAACGATACCAGTTTGTAATGATCCAATTTGTTCTGCGCAATTCACCAAGCTGTCCTGCTTCAACTAATTCTTTTGCTTTTTGGTATGTCGGATTCATCCGCTGATTATACATGAGTGAAAATGTTAATTCGGGATTCCGATTAGACTCTTCAATCATTTCTCTAACATTTTTTGTAAACACTCCAGCTGGTTTCTCGATAAGGACATGTTTTCCAGCTTTCAGGGCCTCAATTGCAAGTATCGGATGATCGTAATGCGGTGTTGAAATAATCACTGCATCAATTTCTGGATTGGTCAGAAGCTTCTCTGCTGAAGAATAAAAGATATATTGAGCTCCAAATTTATTCTTTGCAATTTCTAATTTTTTTGGATTAGTATCACAAAATGCCACTATTTCAGCATGCTCTATTTTGTGCTCAGAAAGATAACTAGCATGTAAAGATCCTATATTTCCAACGCCAATAATCGCTATTCGAACTTTGCCCATTACTTCCACTCCTGACCCATCTTTTCTACTAGTATTTTTCTTAAAGCATTACTAGCTACGTTGAAGAGCGCTTCTCCATCGCTATTATCCTCTTCAACTAATGAATTTTCTTGTTCAAGATTTATAAAACCATCAAACATAGAAAGATGTGGTTCCAGAGAAGCAAAACCTCTAAATTTTTTGTCGACTAGGGCTTGTAATACATTCTGAACTTGACCATCGCCTAGACCAGCTGGTGTAACCTTATGATCAGAAAAATTAGCATCTTTAATGTGCATATATTCAATATCATCTTTTAATAAATTAAATGCATGGGGATATACCTCAACGTCACATTGAACAAAATTTGCCGGATCAAATGCAATTTTTACCTGCTTATCATTTAGTTTTTCTATTAGAACAGCACATCTTTCAGGTGTATCTCCGAAAATATCTTTTTCATTTTCATGTAATAAGGTGATATCCGGATAATCTTTTGCGACAGATAAAAATTGCTTCCACCGATTAATTACTTCATCTTGATATTCATTCGGATTATCATCATGATTTAGATAGAAACTAAACATCCGTATATATGGACTTTGAAAAATTGTGGCAATATCTAAAGTGTGTTTAAATTTTTCTAGATGTTCATGAAAGGGATCTTTAATATTTATTTTCCCAATAGGAGAACCAATGCTCGAAACTTTAATTCCATTTATATTTAACTTTTTTTGGTACCTTTTGGCCTCTGATAAAGTAAAGTCACTCACATTTTTTCCATCAATTCCACGAATCTCAATATGCGAAATATTATTTATTCGTAAAACGCGAATCTGCTCCTCAATATCATTGCTGATTTCGTCAGCAAAACCAGTAATTACAAAATTATTCATTTTTCACCTCATATACAATAATAGAAAAACACGTTAGATTTTAATTACTAATTAGGATTTATCTGTTACAAATTGAATAACTTTTTCATATTCAACTCCTGCTAGAGCTACGATACCGATTCCGTGAGCATCATTTAGAAGCCATCCTAAACTTTTATAATAATCTCTAGAAAACGAAAAACCAGAACCACGACAAACACCATATAAGTTCCCATTTTTATCAATACAATAAGTAATTAGCCCTTTCCAAGCCCGCTGAATTGCCTTTGTACTTATTTCAATTAATTCTTCATCTAAATAACCATTACGAATTCCACGAGACAACGCACAAATAAACATTGCTGAACATGAGCTTTCCGAATAAGTAGTCTCATCATCTATAATTTGATGCCACAATCCTTTTTCGTCTTGTTGAGCAAGCAGCCCTGTCACAAGTTGATTGTAAAATTTAACAAGTTTTGGTCGTTCTACGTGGTCCTCTGGTAGTTTATTCAGTAGTTCCGATAGAGAAAAAATTACCCAACCGTTTCCTCGACTCCAAGGGATGTTATTTGCCTTTTTAAACCGGGTGTCAAAGATATGGCTCATTATCTGTTTTTCTTCTAAAAAAAATCGTTCTTTGAAAAAATAAAATTGCTTAATCGCATCGTTTAAATACTGCTCATTTCTTGTTAGTTCCCAGTATCTAACAAGAAACGGTGTACTCATATATAAATCATCAACCCACATTGTTTCATTACTGCGATAGAAGGCACCATCTGGTTGTCGTAAAACACCTGCTTCCATAAAATCTGCAATTCTCTCCGCAATTAAAATCGCCGATTCATTTTTTTGATAATTTAAACTTTCTAGCATTAGATTTCCAAATGAACCACAGTCATCCAATTCATCTAGCCAATAAAACTGTGTGTTGATTATTGTGTAGTTATATTTCTCTTTGTCCCATTGCCCATATTGATCGTAGTCTGTAATTTGTTTAACCGAAGCAAGTGCATATTCTTTCCAACTTACTTCGTCAAAGAAATCACTAGCCTCTAAAAGCCCATACAATGTAACACCCATCCAATAAGTCCAATGAGCAAAAAGTGGAGCATTCCTTGCAAGACGAATATAAGCCCCTTTTATAGGTACTCTCCAATAAATTTTTTCTCTATCCGGACTTAGCTGAATTGTTTTAAAGTCGGTGACGAAATTTTCAGAAGAAGACACTGGCCCGCAATATAGCCAATTATTTTCTATATTGGATGGTCCACTTATTTTTGCCAAATCTTCACTCAAGGCAGTTCCCTTGTATATTAAGTCTAACCAACCATCATTATGAGTTATCTGAATAGCTTTTTCATTTAAAATCTGAGTTCCATCATTAAAGTATAGCTTTCCGTTTCCACGATAAGTTAGTACTTGATTAGCATCTGTTATTGCAATTTTAACTAAATAGGTCTCCTCTGCTTTAGAGCTAATCTCTTCTTTCTCCTCTATCCAAGAAGGTTCTACAAAATTTTCCAAAGATAGATTTCCAGAAAATTCGCTACAGTTAAAGCCCAACATGGGTAGGAAATAGTCTGCATTACGATAGAAATGTGTCGGATCCCATTGAGGCTTATCACTTCGTATACTAAATCCAAATCCTAATGGTGTTTTCTCAGTTATAATTACAAGCTGATTCCAACCTTTTTTCAACAAAATTGGAATCGCATTTTCAGTGCGGCAATTTTCTTGGGATGGATTTGAGACAAATACCTGAACTTTATCAACAAAAACAGTAGTCGGACCATAGCATTCTAAAATTAATGTCGCTTCCCTATCATTTTCTGCTGTCCAGTTAGTGTAGGCAGCGACCTTTTTACCTACTTCCAAGTAATCAAATTCCTTTTCCATAGACACCTTACACCAGCCTTTTCTGTTGTAAGGATATTGGTCTGGAAAGTCAACTACAGGATTATAAGGAATTTCTGGATTAGAGCCTATAAATCTTTGAATCAACGACTTGAGAATAGGCTTTGTTTGAGAGTTATAGTTATATTGAGCACTGTTTGCCGGATTAAAATACATGAAAATTCTCCTTTTATCTATTTTACTTTTTTTAAACCAATACGATATATTATTCCCCACAAAATTGAATTTCCTAAAATGATATTAATACCTTGAATATAATATCCAATGATCACCCATACCATTAAGATAATGAAAAGTAAGACTGTAGAGAAAATATACCGCCAACTGATGTAGGTTGCTTTTTTTATCATTTTTTTCCATCCAATTGTTTCTTGATTACAAATTATGATCGCATATACACCTGCGATTGCTAAGAACATAAAAGTAATATATAGAATTGGAGTTATTATCTTTAGATCCATTAGAAATATTAAAATGTAACTATCAAATAAGTAAAAGGAAGTAATAATTGTAATGGTCAAACTCACTTTAACTCTTTTCCAAAATTCATTATTAATTAAAAAAAAGAAATATTCTTTGATTGTTACATCATCCGTTTCATAAAAATGAAACAACGCCATGACATTTGGAATCATCAATAGAAAGGCAATAATGAAAAAAAATGAAGTCTCAGTCGAAAAGGTAATAAAAGTATTTACAATTGTCCATGGTAGAGAAAAAACAGTCATAAAAATACTAAGTTTAACCATACGATAAATAGCATAATTTGCTTCCTGAATTGTCTTTGGAGCGACTAAATTCTTTAAATTTTTAAACATTATTCTTATCCTTTCAATCCACCTGTAGACATCCCATCAATAAACTGTTTTGATGCAGAGAAGAATAAAATAATTGAAGGTAATAATGAAATTACAGACATAGCAATAATTTGATTCCAGTTAAACCCACCACTCGTCGTGTCCATAGCCATTTTTAAAGCAACAGAGACTGGGAATTTTTCTACGCTGGAAATATAAATTAGTGGACCCATAAAATCATTCATACTTCCCATAAATTCTAACAACCCGATAGTGACAAGTGCTGGTTTAACAATCGGTAATAAAATTCGAAATAAAAATTGAAGGGAAGTACACCCATCCATCATAGCTGCTTCATCATAATCACGTGGTATACCTCGCATAAATTGTACTAACATAAAAATGTTAAATGCACTTTGAGCAAATAATGTTCCCGCAATTAAAGGGACATACGTATCTAAAAAACCTAAATTGCGCCACATTAGATACATTGGAATTGTTTTTACTACACCTGGAAGAAACATTGTTGCAATCATGGCTGAAAAAAGTATCTTCTTGAATGGAAAATTAAATCTAGCAAATCCATATGACACAAAGACGGTTGAAATTAGAGTGAAAATAACTTTTGGGACAACAATTTCAAAAGTGTTAATGAAATAAGTTGTGAATGTAAATTCCGTTCCCGTTTCCCAACCTTTAATATATGGCGTAAAGTCAAAAGAACTTGGCCAAAAACCAATTGAGCTAAAAATTTCCGCATTAGTTTTGAAAGTTGCGCCAATCATCCAAATAATTGGATACAACATTATTAAAGCAACTACCATTAGAATTACATATCTAATAATTGCTCCAATTCTAATTGGGGTTTTATGATGCAAATGCTCTACAGATTTTTCAGCAGCTACCTTGTTATTCATCATAATTTTCACTCCTCATCTACATAATAAACCCATTTTTTCTGGCTCAAGAAAATAATACCCGTAAATATCATGATAACCACGAAAAGAATCCACGACATTGCACTTGCATACCCCATCCGGAAAAATTTAAAGGAGTAATTATAGATCATTAAGGACGTAAATTGTGTTGCTTTGAGTGGTCCACCACCTGTAATTAAATATGCACTATTAAACTCTTGAAATGCCCCCACCATTCCCATTACTAGGTTAAAAAATAGTGATGGGGTAATTAACGGTAAGGTAATCTTAAAGAATTGAGTGATTTTTTTTGCACCATCTATTTCAGATGCTTCATACAGTTCTACCGGAATATTTTGTAACGCGGCTAAGAAAATAATCATAGATGACCCAAATTGCCAAACCCTTAGTGATGAGACCACAATCATCGCCAAGTTAGGATCAGACATCCAAGGCAGTGAATTAATTCCAAAGAATCCAAGCGTTTGATTAATCAAACCATCACCAGTAAATAAAAATTTCCAGATAACAGAGATTGCCACATTTCCTCCTAAGATTGAAGGAATATAATAAGCAGTTCTAAAAAAATTAATCCCTTTAATTTTAAAATTCAATATAACAGCAATCAATAAAGCAAAAACTAAAGATGCTGGAACAGTTAGTAAAGCATATTTAAACGTTGCAACTAAAGAATTTAAAAATTCTTTGTCCTGGAATAATTCTTTGTAATTATCTAAACCTATAATACGAGGTGCTTGAATCATAGTGAAATCTGTAAAACTAATATACAGTGAGTTTAAAAAAGGATACACGGTAAAAATAATAAAACCAACTATCCAAGGTGATATATAAAGCAATCCTGTCCATTTATTTTTGCCCATTGTCCTCACCTCCTTATTATTTTTCTATTGTGCTCTTAACTTGCTCCACTGCAGATGTCATCCCATCAATTACATTTTGGGCAGCTTCTTTAGCTGTTATTTTCCCATAGGAAAATTCATCAAACGCATCATTATAGGGTTGCATTACTTTACTCATCTCAGTGTACTTACCGAAGTTTATTCCTTTGACATTTTGTACGTAGTCATTAACATCTTTATCTATTCCAGTAATTTGTCCATCTTGATCTAAAATATCGAACGCTTTTTGATTTGAAGGAACTCCACGAACCAGCCCCATCGCCTTAACACCTTCTGGTTCATTTAACAGGAAATTTAGCAATTTTGTCGCAGCTTCTTTATTTTTAGTGTGTTTTGAAATCGAAAATAGCATAGATGGCTTTGTCATGACTGCCTGTTCGCCACCGTCTGTTAATGTTGGAAATCCGGTTAAGATAAGTTCCTTCCCTGCTTCCTCGAGATTCTTAAATTCACCTGATACTTGTGACGACCACGTTGACAAAGTACCATATTCCCCATCTAACCACTTCTTAGAAGGTGCTCCTGGATTCGCATCAGCTTGTTCTTTTGTTTCTTGAATTGTCGGAATAACCTTGTCGTCGGTCATTTTTTGAAGCCAATCAAAAGCATCAATTAACGTTTCTTTATCGTATTGAAAAGCTCCATCTTCTGATAGGATAGATTTACCAGTTTTTTGTTGCATATAAACTAGTAAAGCGTATGTGTCAATACGAGCAGGAAACGATCCATCCTCAAACTCATCCGCTATTTCTAAATATCCATCCCAAGTGGTCGGAATTTCAATGCCTCTTTCGTCAAATCCTGTTTTATTTACCACCCATGCCCGTGCATTTTCACTAAATGGAACTGCTACTTGAAAACCATTTACTTTTCCAGATTCTAATATAGAATCATCATAACCTGATAGATCTAAACCTTCTAATTTACTTAGGTCTGAAAATCCTTCTCCATCAGGGGAGTATTGGGCTAACCAATCATAGTTAACCTGCATAACATCTGCCTCAGTTTGTCCAGTAATTTGCGTAGCCATTTTTTGTTCTATACCATCCCAACCACTGTATTCTGCTTTAACCTTAATATCGGGATTTTCTTTTTCAAAAGCCTTGATCGCAGCTAACGTAGCTTCATGGCGATCATCAGCTCCCCACCAACTAATTCTAACCGTAGTTTTACCATCCGCGGAGCTGTCAGAGTTGTTGCCACATGCGGCTAGGACCGTAGACCCTAATAAAACTACTCCTACAAATGTAACTATTTTACGCAACTTCATTTCATTTTCCTCCTTAATATAGGTACACTTTTTTATACACCCTTACTGAACAAACAAATAATATCATTTAAAGAAATCCTTTTCAACATTAAATTAAACCGTTTTCTATTTTCAACTATTTCAACAACCGTATCATTATCAAGCCTGATAGAAAACTAAATTAGTTGCTATTTTAGTGAACTATATTGATAATTTTTTCAAAAAGTGTAAAATAGATTCTAATAAAACCGTTTACGAAAGGAAAATTTAAAATGTATATTAAGTTGGACGAACAAGGTATCAATACACTTAAAACGTTAGCCTCAGATACCAGAATAGAAATTATAAAAAAACTATCTCTCATGCCCGCTTCTGTCACTGAAATTGCTAAGGAATTAAAACTTAGCAAATCTATAGTTTCAAGACATATGCGAATGCTTGAAGACTCGAAATTGATAAAATTACAAGAATCTGAAGATAGTATGGATAATAGAATAAAAAGATTTCATTTAGTGGTTGATCATATTGAAATCGATGTTCCACAAAAAATCCATTTACCATATAAAGAATTAGAAACTGAAATCAAATTAGGATACTACTCTGACTTTTTAGCTACCCCTACCTGTGGATTGGCAAGTTCTGACGAAATAATTGGTGATTTAGATGATCCAAGATCTTTTGTGTCTGATGATCGTATAAGAGCATCCTTGCTTTGGTTTTCTGATGGTTTTGTTGAATATATTATTCCTAATCATCTTCCACAAGGTGCTCATATAGAATTACTAGAATTATCCTTAGAACTTTCCTCTGAGTTTCCAGAATCAAATGACAATTGGCCAAGTGATATTTCATTTTTTATTAATGATATTGATTTAGGATTTTGGACTGCTCCTGGAAATTTTTCAGATGTTCGTGGTAGTTTAACTCCAAATTGGTGGGCTAGTGAGTACAGTCAGTATGGGATATTAAAGCACATAAGAGTTACAAATAAGGACACCGGAATTGATGGAAAAAAAATCTCTAGTACTACTTTAGATGATTTAAACTTAAATTTATCACCTTTTATCAAAGTTAAGATTGGGATAAATGAAAATGCAAAAAATAAGGGTGGTTTGACAATTTTTGGTAAAGATTTTGGAAATCATGTTCAAAATGCTATTCTCAAATTATTTTATTCTTAACCTCGTTTATTAAGTTGTATTAATAATTCCAGATATCCATATTGTGGCCATTAATAAGAGCCCATATTTCTTGACCTGACAAAAAAATGGTTCTTCTCGATTTTCTTAAAGTCGTTGGTTATGGAGTCGAGTTCAACGTTATAAATAGTAATGTTTTAGAATTATTTTAATTTCAAACACACTGTTTATGGGTACGTCCAGTAGTATATTGAACGTTTAAATAGAAATAAAAAAAAGGAGTAGATTTCTCTGCTCCTCAAAAGGTAGACCTATAGTTTTTGATGTTCAGTATGATTACTAATTTATCTAAAGCTGTTCATTTTCTATTTAATCCAGCTAAAAATTATTTTAGAACAACTAACTTTACTTCATCAAATCCAGCGGCGTTAATTGATTCATCCCAATCATGGGATCAATGGACCAGAGATTTTCTGGAGTCAAACGAAAATTCTGAGAAGAAATGTCCTCTGGTAAGGTGTCACTGTCCTGATCGATAATCGGTGTTTCAACTTTTTCAACTGGTTTTAGTTTTATTGTTGCGTCGGTTTTGCTGGCGGTTGTTTCTTCGGGTTGTTGCGTTGTATTTCCTGCAACTTGATAACTTGTTTCTTTTTCTTCAACTAGATGACCGACTAATTCGCCTTTTTCGTACATTTCTAATTCGAGGCGAATTTCTTGTTTTAAGTCGCCTTGTAATTTTTCTACTAAGGTGGTGGCCCGGCTGGCGGATAAATTCTTGACGCATGCTTGAAAGGCACTTTCCTCACCTAACAAAATCAATAAATTTTTGCTGCGGGTGACGGCCGTATACAATAAATTGCGTTGCAGCATGCGGGAATATTGATGGACCATGGGCAAAATCACCATTTCAAATTCGCTACCTTGGGATTTATGAATCGAGGTGCAGTAAGCTAAAGTAATTTTATTCCACTCGTTGCGTTTGTAAGTTACCTCAGTGGCGTCAAATTCAATCGTTAACTCATCAACTTTGTCTTCTGTGTCTTTGGCCAGCTGCAGTCCGACAATTTGGCCTAAGTCGCCATTAAAAACATTTTGTTCATTGTCGTTCACTAGTTGTAACACTTTATCGCCAATCCGAAAAATACCATCATTAAAATGAACTTCTTTTTTTCGCTTATCGGCATTTCCATTGAAAATTTCTTGCAGCTGGCGATTCAACACATTTATTCCAGCTGGACCTTTATACATTGGCGCCAAAACTTGAATATCCATATATGAAAAATTTTTATTTTTCGCTTTTTCGGCAATTTGACCAATCAGTGATTCGATTTGATTGGCGTGGGCGGGAAAATAAGAACGATCTCGCTGATTTTTCGTGAAGTCTTCTGGCAGGCGGCCTTCTTTGATTTCATGAGCTAAAGAAATAATTGAAGAACCATCTTCTTGTCGATAAATTTTTTTCAATTCGGCTTTAGGAATTTTTTCTGCTTGCAATAAATCGTGCAACACTTGGCCTGGTCCGACTGAAGGCAATTGATCTTTGTCCCCTACAAAAATCACTTGCATATTATCGGGAATTGATTTTAAAAGCGTATTGGCAAGCCATGTGTCCACCATGGACATTTCATCGACAATCAATAAGCCCCCTTCTAATTCTCGGGCTGTGTTGACTGAACTTTTTTCGCGGCCGGTTAGACCTAATAACCGATGAATAGTGGCCGCTGGTAACTCGGTGGTTTCATTCAATCGTTTGGCCGCTCGACCAGTGGGCGCCCCTAATAAAATGGGAAAAATTGCATCTGTGTAATCATTTAAATCTAGCGATAGTCCATTAAGTTCGGCAAATAAACTGACGATGCCTTTGACGATTGTTGTTTTTCCGGTGCCGGGTCCCCCTGTTAAAACAAAAAGTGGACTAGTGATGGCTTGTTCAATCGCATTTTTTTGGGAAGCATCGTAAGTAATACTTAAAAATTTTTCACAGGCGGCAAAACTTTTTTTCATTTCATCGGCGGGATAATGGATTTTTTTTCGGCGAGCTAACAGTCGTTCAATAGAACTGGTGATGCCCCATTCTGCAAAATACAGCGAGTTTTCAAAAATTTTCAAGCCTTCTCGTTGTAATTTGCCCTCTTCTTCTAATTGCAATAACATTTCTGCTACAAATTTGGGCGCAATTGCAATTGGCCGCGCTTTTTCTAGTAATTGCAAAGTTTGAACTAGTAAGGGCTTGGCCTCAATATAAGTGTCCCCTGTGTTCAGAGAATTTTCCAGCAGACAATGAAGGAGGCAAGCTTTAATTCGTTGCGGACTATCAGCCGGAATACCCAAATTTTCCGCCAAATTATCAGCGCGAGTAAAGCCAATTCCTTCCACATCTTCCACTAGCGCATAAGGATTTTCTTTCACCGTTTCTAAAGCTTCATTTTCATAGACGCGATAAATGGCAAAGGCCAGTTGCGTACCAAAACCTAGCGCCGTTAAGCCCATAATTTGTTGTTCCATGCCGAGATTTTCTTTTAAAGTGGAAATTAACATCTGGCGTTTTTTTTCGTTCAAGCTAGGAATTTTTTTTAGCGCTTCTGGGTCGGCTAAAATTTTATCTAGCGCATCCACGCCAAATTCAGTGACGATTTTTTCAGCGGTAATTTTACCGATCCCAGGAAATTTATCCGAAGCTAAATATTGAATCATCCCACTAGCGGTCGTTGGCCGCTCTTTTTGATAACTTTCTGCTTGAAATTGCAGCCCGTAACGAGGATGATCCACCGTATTTCCTACAAAACGATACGTTTCTTCTTCTTGCGTTTGACCAAAACTTCCAGTGACAACAATTTCTGGCTCTGGTAAATCCAAATCTGTTTCAGTCACGCGAACTAAAAGAACTTTATAAAAATTTCCTGGGTTCTCAAAAAACACCGCCACAATTGTGCCGGTGATAAAGTGTTGTTGGTTATTAAATAAGTTCATCTCCTGAGGCATGGACTCGCTCCTCTTTTAAAAAGCTGACGTCATTATAAGTAACTAAGTGAAATGGCAGCTGTTTATTTTCCGTAACTAATTGACTCAAAGAATTATTATTTATTCCGCCCCGTTTGCGTAAATCCGCAAGTTTTTCACCGGCCATTGCATTAATGGCCGCCGTCAACGTTGCTCCGTGACTGACAAATAAAATCGGCGCATCAACAGGTGTTTCGGCGATTACATTTACGACAAAGTTTTCAACGCGTCTGACCACTTGGCTAAATGTTTCGCCTTTATAAGCTGACGGATCGTATTTTTCAGGAAAGGCCCGCAAGCAATCTAATTGCTGGGGATAATTTTTTTGCATTTCAGGAATCATTTGTCCTTCTAAATCGCCTAAATTCATTTCTTTTAAAGCGTCAGTTTCGATAATTTCTACTGGATTGGCCAACTCTTGATTAATAAGTTCAGCGGTAGTTTTGGCGCGAAGTTGTGGCGAGGTATAAATTTTTTGGAAAGGAATTTCTTTGATACGTTGGCCCAATAAGGTGATTTCTTCGTAACTTTCTGGTAAAAGTGGCGAGTCACCATTTGACCCTTGAAAACGCAACTCTTTATTCCATTCTGTCCGTCCGTGGCGCGTAAAATATAAATCCATTTTCTAAATTTCGACCCCTTTTGCTGCTTAATCTATTGATTTAAATTTTTAATCGATTTTATCGTTAGCATAATGATGTTTCAGTTCAAGATTGGGAAAATTTTGTTGGCGTAATGCTTCATAAATTAAAATAGCTGCCGTATTTGACAAATTCAACGCCCGAACATGAGTGTCATCCATGGGAATACGCAAACATTTTTCAGCATTTTCCCGCATAAATTCTTCCGGCAAACCAGTTGTTTCTTTGCCGAACATGAAAAAATGATCTTCATCCGTCGTAAAATTTTCTTGTGTGTAAGATTTATTGGCAAACTTAGAAATCAAATACAACTTGCGATTTCCTAAATACTCCATAAAGGCTGGCAAACTTTCATGATAGACAATTTCCACTGCGTCCCAATAATCAAGGCCCGCTCTTTTCAGATGTTTGTCATCCACTGAAAAACCTAGTGGCTCAATTAAATGTAACGTTGTGTCTGTTGCCGCACAAGTTCGGGAAATATTTCCGGTATTGGCTGGAATTAAAGGTTCATATAAAACGATATGATTTTTCATTTTTATCTCCTTAAAATAAAAAAACGTAGTAACTCGGTGTTATCACGGCGAGTTTCTACGTTAGTGAAAGTTTTTTCACTAACTTTTATCAGCACAGGAGTCTGATAAAAATCACCGAAAAACACTATGGAAATACTATACCACCGCACTACTCATTTGACAAGTAAGAAATTCCTCATTTTCAAAAAAAAGCGACTATAACTGACATATTGCCACTGTCACGTCAACTGTAATTGTACTAAAAGGCTTTTGGAACAACTCCGCCAACTGTTTTTCATCTGCTGACCAAGACAAAGGCGTCATCTTCACAAGATCTGAGAATGTGAAATTTGACGTCGGTAACGTATAGGTCAAATTTTTTTCTTGTAAAATATTAACGGTTTCCCGCAATTTTTTTAAGACCGGGGCGTTGGAATAAGTCGCCTTCTCTCCAGTGTACAGTGCTTGGCGCAATTCTTTTAAATAAAATTGATTGGGAATCACTTTAATAAGCTGTCCACCGGGTTTTAAAACCCGAGCAAATTCATGATAATTTGACGGCGAAAAGATATTTAAAATCGTCCCAAACTGTTGATTAGAAAAAGGCAAATGGGTTAAATCGGCCACACAAAAGAAAGTATTAGCTGTTGTTTGTTCCGTCGCTAAATAAATTCCTTCTTTAGAAATATCAAACCCAATTTTAGCGGCACTGATATTTTTTCCGAGAATTTCTAAAAAACTCCCCTCACCACAGCCGACATCTAAAACCGGCGCGTCAGGTATCATCATTTGAGCAATTTCTGAAAGTAGCGGTTCATACAAACCTTGTTGAATAATATTTTTTCGGTGTAAAAACATTTCTTTCGTATATTCAGTAGTCATCTTTTTTTCCAAAAAAAAGAGCGTTCCTTTTTTACTTAAAGTAAAGGAGTGGTGATTTTGGCAAATTAATTCTTGTCCGTGGACATCCATTTTTGTTAAACATTTGGGACAAGCAAATAATTGATGATTTTTCACTAAAAATTGTTGGGCAACGTCGATTTTTTTTAACATAAGCTCCTCCATTTGTCTTTTATTCTACCATAAGATTGAAGAAAATCTGTGCTACAATATAGAAAATCGAAAGAAAAACAGGAGGAAGATTATGCTAAAAGAATTTTGCGCTGAAAATTTTACTAATATCCCGGCGGCCATTTCCGCTGGTGCTAAGCGAATTGAGTTATGTGATAATTTGTATGTCGGAGGAACGACGGTTTCTATTGGCGTTTTAGAAGCTACCGTTGAGTATGCCCATGAGAAAAACATTCCCGTCAATGCTATTATTCGCCCGCGGGGTGGAAATTTTATTTATAACGATACGGAACTGCGAATGATGACCACCGATGTCTTGGAATTTAAAAAATCAGAAGTTGACGGCATTGTCGTTGGCATGTTGACCGAAGACAATACGCTTGATTATGAAGGACTATCGACTATTTTTGATTTAGCTGAAGGTTTGTCCATTACTTTTCATATGGCCTTTGATGAATTATCTTTAAGCGATCAATTTAAAGCGATCGATTGGTTAGCTGAAAATGGTGTGGAGCGGATTTTAACTCACGGTGGACCTGCTGGCACAAATATTTTAGACAATTTAGCCCATCTGAAAGAATTAATTGCTTATGCGAAAGATCGTCTGATTATTTTACCTGGCGGTGGCGTAACTAGTGAAAATGCCGATAAAATTGCTAGTCAACTGAACGTCAAAGAACTTCACGGCACAAAAATCGTTTCTTTTTAAAAAATTTTTGAATCCTCAATTGCAATAAAAGCTCATGATTTAATCGAAAAGATTAAACATGAGCTTTTTTTTACTATTTTATTCGGAAACTTCTACGGCATCGGCTAAAGTTACCGGATTTTTTTGCAATTTAAAAATAAATAGACTGCCTAAAAAACCCACCAGTGTTGGCAAGACCCAACCAAGTCCGAGACTGGCTAAAGGTAAATAATGTTGATACCAATGAATTAAAGGTGCTACTAGTGTTGAATCGGAAATTATCGCAGGTGTGGCCGTTAACATATCCATTACTGCTGGCAAAACGGTAAAAGCAATCGTTGTTTTATAAACTAGCGGGCTCCGTTGATTCCATTTACTAGTTAGAGCCAATAAAATTAAAGCTAAGCTCAATGGATAAAGCAACATTAAAATCGGTAAAGAGTAAGCAATAATTTGGTCGAGTCCTAAGTTAGCGACTAAAAATGAAATAAAAGTCGTTAGCCGTAACCAATTTAAATAGCTGACTTTTGGAAATAATTTGTGGAAATCTTGAGCAAAAGAAACGACTAAGCCTACCGCAGTAGTGAAAACTGCCAAAGTAACTAAGACGCCTAAAAAAACCGTCCCAAAGCGACTAAAATAAAAACCAACAATTTGACTTAAGGCCGTTCCACCGTTTGATGAAAGATCAAATTTTGCTAAGCTTGTTGCCCCCAAAATAATTAAAACAAAATAAATTAAAGCAGCCGTTACAACAGCAATAATTCCTGCCTTCAATGTAGTTTTGGCGATTTCTTTTTCTCCAAGTCCTAAATGGCGCACGGCATGGACAAAAGTCACCGATAAGGCCAAAAGTGCCACGGCATCAACCGTATTGTATCCTTCCAAAAAACCATTGACTAAAGAGCCCGTTTCATAAGTGGCACTGGGGGCACTATTTAAAGGCCCAATCGGCATAAATAAAGCGACGACAAAAATAATTGCTAATAATGCAAGAAACGCCACGTTTAAATATTTTCCCACGTAGGTCAATAATCGATGTTGATGGGTCGCAATAAAATAAGCTGCTCCAAAAAAGAGTCCCGAAAATAAAATCATCCCCACCGTTATTACCGAATCTGGTAAAAAAGGTTTGGCCGCCATTTCAAAAGCTGTGGCCGCTGTTCGTGGTGTCCCAAATAATGGTCCAATCGTTAAATGAACCAAAACAAGAAATAAGCCGGCATAAAATTTTCCTACTGGTCGCGCTAAATCTAATAATCCATCAGAACGCGTCACGACAATTGCTAAAATCGCCAGCAAAGGAAAAACCGCCGCCGAAACAATAAAACCTAAACCAGCAGACAGCCAGTTGGTGCCCGCCATTTGTCCAAGATGGACTGGAAAAATTAAATTTCCTGATCCAAAAAACATTCCAAAAACCATTGAACTAACTACTAATAACATTTTCCATGAGAGTTTCTTTCCCATTATCTTTTCCTCCAATTTTTTTTAACATTTTTTTCCTCTTTGTTGCAGGCATTTCATAATCGGATACATTGCCAAAAATCAACTCCTTTAAATGACAAAAAGCGCCCTTTTCCCATCTGGGAAAAGGGCGCTTACGCACGGTACCACCTTTTTTTAGTAGTCAAAAAACTACACTTGTCGCCGACTAACATCAGCTAGCCTATTAACGAAGGCCGACGCTACAGCTAAAAATTCACCGCAGAACTCAGAAATGATTTTCCTTAAACATTTTGCCACCGCGTTTCAGCATCTACGGCTCCCTGTAGACAAGCAGAATAAGTACTCTTTTCTTCAAAGTCATTTATATTTTTTTATATCATAGCAATCTTGTGGGCTTCTGTCAATATATTTTGAAAATTTCTTCAAATGAATTGATTCATAAATAGCGCCGCAATATTAAAGTAAATTAAAACACTCGTTAAATCGGACAGCGTAGTAATAAATGGTCCCGAAGCTACCGCCGGATCAAAGCCTAATCGTTCCATCAACATCGGAATCAAACTGCCGGCAAGATTAGCTACAACAATGGCAAAAAGCATCGCCATGCCCACCACTAATCCAAGCGCAAAATTTTGTTTCCAAATGCCTACCATTAAGAAGACCGTCACACCCGTTACCACGCCGGTAATTAATCCTGTTAAAATTTCTTTTAAAATTAAACCAAAAAAAGTTTTTCCTTCATCGTCACCAATCGCTAAACGTCTAACAGCGACAGCCAAACTTTGCGTGCCAGCATTTCCTGCCGTTCCAGTAATTAAAGAAATAAAAACTGCTAAAATACTCGCTTCAGAGACGAGTTCTTCATAATGAGAAATTAAACTAGCGGTGGACATCCCTAAAAATAAGAGCGTCACTAACCAAGGCAATCGTTTCAATGAGGCCCGCAACGGATTTTCCGAAACAATATCCACATCGACCCCGGCTAAACCGGAGTAATCGCTAGTGGCTTCTTCATCCATCACATCTAAGACATCGTCGACGGTGATAATTCCTAATAAATGATTTTCATAATCCGTTACTGGTAAAGCGAGAAAATCATAATCACGAATAGTTTGGGCGGCTTGTGTTTGTTCATCGCCTACTTCAACGGTAATCACCCGCGTACTCATCACGTCGTACACGAACACATCGTCATCATTAACAATTAAATCCCGCAATGAAATAACGCCGGCCAAATGATTTTCTTCATCCAACACATAAATATAATAAATGGTTTCGGCTTCTTTAGCGGCTACTTTTAAAGCTAACAAAGCGGAACTTACTGTTTGATTGCCGACAATCGAGACAAATTCTGTCGTCATAATAGCGCCGGCCGTTTGATCTTCATAATGAAGTAGTTCTTTCATTTCTCCAGCATCTTGGCGACTCATTAGACTAAGATATTTCGCCATTTGATCAGGCTCTAATTGATCCAATAAATCCACCGCATTATCGATATACATTCCCGATAACATTTCCGCCACGTAAGCCGGACGCATTTCTTTTAAATAAATTGGAATTTGCCGATCATCTTCTTCAATTAAATCAAAAAGATCCGCGACTTCTTGCGGGGACAAAAAATTGTAAAATTCCACTCGCAGTTCTGAATCGATTTGTTGATAAAATTGGGCTTGATCATATAAATGCAAATCAAGAAATTCAGCGCGAAATTGTGTCATATCCGCATTTATTAATAATTTTTTTAATTCTTGAAATTTTTCTTGTAGGTTATTCTCTTCGCTCAAATAAATCCTCCTCCAAGGCCCGGATATCTTCAGGAATGGGGCTAGTAATTGTCATCTCTTTTTTTAAAAAAGGATGATAAAAAGTAATTTTCGTACAATGAAGTGCTTGGCGTGAAATTTTTTCAGTCGGACCATCATATAAATCATCGCCAAATAATGGACAGCCTAAATAAGCAAAATGAACCCGAATTTGGTGGGTTCGTCCTGTATGTAGTTGGACTTCCACTTCACAAGATGCTTGATTTTTTTGTCGTAGCCAATATTCCGTTCGGGCCTGCTTGCCGCTAGGATCGACTTGGCGTTTCATTAAAGATGATGGTACGCGAGCAATCGGAGCGTCAATTTCGCCATGATCGGCTATTTTTTTTAAATCGCCAGAAACGATCGCTAAATATTTTTTAGAAATTTTCGGACCCGATTCCAGCAACGCATGGGCAAAGCCATGTTTGGCAAATAACATCACGCCGCTCGTATCGCGATCTAAGCGGGTGACAATATGAATCACTTGGTTTTCATAATTTTGACTAACGTAATAATATTTCACCCGATTAGCCATTGTCTCATTAGGATGATATTGCGCCGGGATAGAAGCCACGCCAGCTGGTTTATCAACAATTAAAAAATGTTCGTCTTCAAATAAAATCGGAAAATCTTTCGGACAGGCCGCCACTGTTTCATGAAGGAGCTCGGCTGGAATGTGGACGACTATTTTATCGCCGGCACTAATTAAATAGCGCACCGTTTGTTCTTGATGGTTAACCAAAATTTTACCGTCTTGAAATTTTATTTTGGCTAATAATTTTTTTGAAATCCCTTGTCCTTTTAAAAATTCTCGCAAATATTTCGGATGCTTGTCGCCGACTTGATATAAAAATTCCATTAGACTTCTCCGATAAAAGCATCTTTCACCCGCGTAAAAAATGGTAAGTGGCGCGTGGCCACAAATTGAATTTTTTCAGCCGCCAAACGATACGTTATTTTTTCAATATCGCGATTTCCCATCGCCAATTGATCGACGGATAAATGATAATCATCGGCGGAATCAGGAATGATCGTTACCCAATCATTTTCGGCAATCACCATCGAAGAACCTAATGTGCGAAAGACGATATTATTTAACGAAGCAATTTCCGTCAGCTGAAATGCTGGTAATTCCGGATGCAAAATCGCCCCGCCGATACTTTTATTGTAAGCTGTGGATCCAGTAGGCGTGGAAACGACTAAGCCGTCTCCTCTAAAATGTTCAAAAAGTCGATCATTAATTAAGACATCGGCCACCATTGTTTTTCCGACGCGCCGAATGACCGATTCATTTAAAGCTAAAAAATGACCGCTATTTTCTTTATCACGATAATGAACGACAACATCTAACAACGGATATTGAATGGACGGCATGCTTGTGCCATTTTTTTTCAAACTTTCCACCATATCTACTAATTCATAATCGCGCCAGTCAGTATAAAATCCAAGATGCCCGGTATGAATGCCGAGAAATTGCACTTCATTTAAGCGATGATTAAAACGATGAAACGCCGACAAGAGCGTCCCGTCACCGCCAACAGAAATCACCACTTCCGGATGATCCGCATCAATTTCAATTTGATGACTTGCTAAACATTCCATCAGTTCTGGTAAAATCTTTAAGGTTTTTTCTTCTTGATTATGGACAATCGCAACTTTAATGTTTTTCACCTTCTTCATGATCTTCATGGTCGTGCTCTTCGTCTTCTTGATTGCGCCAGTCGGCACTTGATTTGCCGTGGGAAAATAAATGCTGCGCTTCTTGAATATCTTCGCGAATGCTAGACATTTCTTCGTCTAATTGATAAGCAGCTTCCGCCGAGCGCTTTAAACGTTCTTGTAATTCTTCAGGGAAATCCCCTTGATATTTATAGTTTAAACTATGTTCAATCGTTGCCCAAAAATTCATCGCTAAGGTCCGGATTTGAATTTCAGCGAGAATTTTTTTCTCACCGGTAATCATTTCAACGGGAAATTCCACCACCAAATGATACGAGCGATAGCCGCTTGGCTTTTGATTATTAATATAATCCCGTTCAATAATCACTTTTAAATCATTACGGGCCCGCAAAAGATCAATCACTTCATAAATATCTTCTACAAACTGGCACATAATTCTAAGTCCGGCAATATCTTGCATCTCTTCTTCCAAATTATCAATAGAAATATGGCGCATTTTGGCCTTTTGCAAAATACTTTCCACCGGCTTGACTCGTCCTGTCACAAATTCAATCGGGGTATGTAAGTTTTTTTCTTTATATTGTTTGCGAATGCCCCGCAGTTTTACTTTTAATTCCCGCACAGCTAGATCATAAGGTACTAAAAATGTTTCCCAATCTTTTTCCATTTGGCATCCCTCTATCCTGTGTTTTTCCTGATTTTTACACCTTTTCTAGTTTAACATAAATGCGCGCTTTTTGACTCTTGTTACACTAAGCTAGCAAAAAAAAATTCGAAAAATAAAATTTTCCTTGACGAATCCCCTTTTTTTTAGAACAATAGAAACAAGTGTGTTAAAGGAGAAATTATGGAAAGTCTAGAAATTGAATTCAAAACGCTTTTAACAAAGCAAAATTATGAAAAATTGCAGCAAGATTTACAATTACCAGCACAAGAGGCGGTTTGGCAAAAAAATTATTATTTCGATACTTACAAAACCCATTTAAAACATCGCCATTGTTCTTTGCGTTTACGAGAATTTACTAATAGCGGAGAATTGACTTTAAAAGTCCCACAGTCCTCTGGTAAATTAGAAATTACCGATCTTTTAACTTCTGAACAAGTCGCCCAAATTGCGAGCGGGAAATTTTTAAAACAAGGCGCTGTAGCTGATAAATTAGCGGAATTTCGGATTCATCCGGCAAAATTATCAGTCTTTGGCCAGTTAGAAACGTGGCGCAATGAATTACTTTTACCGATTGGCTTGTTGGCATTGGATCGCTCGGTCTATTATGGCTTTACCGATTATGAATTAGAATTAGAAGTGGAAAATGAAGCGCAAGGAGCGAAAGATTTTGCGGAATTTTTAAAAAAATATCAAATTCCCGACACCAAAGCGAAAAGTAAAATTCAGCGAATGCTCTTTGGAAAAAATTTTCCTGGCGCTAAAAATTCATAGGATAAGACAAAATATTTCAAATTCGTCCTCATTTCTGATAGATTATGAGTGTGAGTGATCAGGATAATTGGGGGAACATTGATGATAGAAATTTATTTATTCGTCAATCCGTTGGGCGTCGAGTGCTTCCAAGCGGAACGACAAATCCTTCGCTTAGTTGAAGCGGAGAGTCAAAAAAAAATTCAGTTTCGCTTTGTGCCGTTCGTTAATATGCACGTGGTGGACCGTTTTATGAAAATTTATAACTTGCCAAAAGGTGATTTGGCCTTGCGGAATGAAATTTTTCAAACTTTTTACAATGCTGCACTAGATTATAAAACACTGCAATTACAAGGCAAGAAAAAAGGCCGCTCGTTTTTATTACAGTTGCAAAAATTATGTGGCATCGAAAAATTAGCTTATGAACCAAAATTGGTAGATCAATTGGTTACTGCCGCCGGTGGTGATTTGGAAGAATTTCACCATGATCGGTCCAGTCGGTTGGTTAAAGAAGCTTTTTTAACTGATCAACAAATTGCCCATGATATGTCTATTGTCCAAACGCCTTCTGTTGTAGTTTACAATTACGCTTCCGGGCGCGACTTCGGTGTTTTATTAACTGGCGATGTTTGTAAAGAATTTTCAGCGATTGCTCGGTTATGCAATACTGAACAAGAAGAGCTGCGGGAAAATTTGGCAAATGGCCATCAACGACTTAAAAAAAATCATCTTCATCTCGTTTAATTTTATAAAAAAATAAAAATCGCTAATGAATTTTCATTCATCAGCGATTTTTTTGTGTTTTTTTTTAAGAAAATGTTTTAAGCAAATAAGGTTGCCACTTGTTCTTTATCAAGTTTTTCCGTGTAATAAGCTGCTTGGGCTTTAAATAAATTAGCATACATCCCCGCTTGATTCATTAACTCTTGATGGTTGCCACTTTCAATTATTTCGCCGTGGTCGAACACGACAATTTTATCGGCAAATTTGGTGGAACTCATCCGGTGAGAAATGTAAATGGACGTTTTATCCGCTACCAGTTGATCAAACCGGCGATACACTTCAAATTCTGAAAAAGGATCTAACGCTGAAGTTGGCTCGTCCAAAACAACGAAAGGCGCATCCCGATACCAAGCGCGGGCAATCGCAATTTTTTGCGCTTCGCCACCTGAAACATCAATCCCGTCTTCATCAATATTTTTGTAAAGAGTCGTCTCGATCCCTTTTGGAAAAGTCGCCACTTTATCTTGAATGCCGGCAATATATAATGCTTGATTGACCCGCTCGTTATTGGGTGTGTGACTGGCAGCGACATTTTCAGCGACACTAAAGGCAAATAATTTAAAATCTTGAAAAACAACGGCTAATAATTGTTGATATTCTGTGACATCGTATTTTTCAATTTCGATGCCGTTTAAAGTAATTTTTCCTTCCGTCACAGGATACAGGCGAGTTAATAGTTTTACTAACGTACTTTTCCCAGAACCATTGCGACCGACGATTGCTAATTTTTCGCCGATTTTTAATTTCAAATCCACATGCCGCAGACTCCATTCGTCGCTTCCTGGATATTGAAAAGAGACATCGTGAAATTCGATTTGATATTGGTTGTCGTCTCTTTTTTCTACGGGTAAAGTGCCGGTTTCTAAAGGCTTTAAATGCAAAAAGTCAAAATAATAAGCTAAAATTTCGACCTTGCCATTCATTCCAGCAAGCGAGGTAAATAATTGCGTTAAAGCGCCGGTCATTGTCAAAAAATATCCCGCATACAATAAAACTGACCCTACGCCAATTGCCCCATAATACGCTTTTAAAAAAACTAATAAATACACGGCGGCATTTAAAATACTGGCCAAAATGCTAGTGAAACTTTGCAATTTTCCTTCCGCATATGCTTGTTTTTGAAAAATATTTTCAGAAGCTTTTTGGAATTTTTTATAGCGGCCAACCATCGTCAGACCTGCTTGATATAAACGTAAGACGGGTCCATTTTCATAATTAATAAAAAGATTGAGCAAATAATTCGCTTGATTATTAATCTGAACCGTTTCTTCAAAAGAATTTTTTTCAATTTCCACTCGTTTAGTGGCGATTTTAATATTTAAGATAATCGGGACAAAAATCACTACTAATAACAGAAAAACAAACCAGATAGAATTACTCCATAAACCTGTTGGATCGGTCGTTTTAAAATATTGCAGTTGCCCTAATGAAATGATTCCAATGATTAAGGCAATCACCCCTTGCAGTAAGGCTGACATGCCGTTATCTAATAAGCTAGTAAAACCCCCACTATATTGCATGGAGTCTTGCGCCCGTTGATAATTTTCACGAATTTCAGCATCTTGCAGCTGATAATAAGGAATGCTTAATAATTTCAACGTGCCTTCTGCTTGTAATTTCAATTCAAATTCTTCATTGACAATTTCTGAGCGATTGGTGAGCCAGCTGTGTAACAGCGTAACTAAAAAAATGGCGCCTAAGAAAATGCCTGTTTGCGTTAATAAATTTTGCGCACTGAGGCCTGTTACTAATCCATTGACAATAATTGCCGACAACCAGAGGGCGAGATACGGCAATAAAATGGTCGTTAAGTCGAGGAAAAAGCCATAAACAAAAACTGATTTTTGAATCCGCCAAATAAGTTGAATAATCTTTTGATAATTAGGCCAAAGTTTTTTCATTTTCAGCGCCCTCCTTTTGATAATAATAACTTTGCACGTGATACATCTTAGCGTAAGCTCCATTTTTTTCTAGCAGCGCTTCGTGGGTGCCGACTTCTTTTAACTGGGCTTGTTCCATAAAGAAAATCCGATCACAAAAACGAGTCGATGCTAAGCGATGAGAAACAAAAATTGAAGTCTTTTGGTGAGCTAATTGATTGTAAGCTTCATATAATTCTTTTTCGGCCAGCGCATCTAAAGCGGCGGTTGGTTCATCTAAAATTAAAAGCGGCGCATCTTTATAAAGCGCGCGAGCTAACATTAATTTTTGTTCTTCGCCGCCTGAAAGTTCTATGCCATCTGCGTCTAAATAATGGGTCATAGGTGTATCGAAACCTTGTGGCAGTTGGGCAATTTTTTGATCCAAATGGCTATCTTTTAAAGCTTGTTCTACTTTTTTCACATCATACGTTTCCCCTAAAGAAATATTTTGCCCGACACTTAAAGCAAATACTAAAGCCTCTTGAAAAACCGGCGCAATTAGCGCTAAATAATAATCGTGATCCATGGTGGTAATATCTTGTCCGTTAATTAAAATTCTGCCGCTCGTTGGTTCCAAAAGTCCGGCAATTAATTTTACAATGGTGGATTTCCCAGCCCCATTTGCACCGACTAAGGCAATTTTTTCACCAGCCGCAATAGTGAAGCTGACATTTTCCACCGAATAAGTATCGCTTTGGGGATATTTAAAACTCACCGTCTCAAAAGTTAAAGAAATTTTTTCTGATGGGTCAATTTTCCCGTGTCTATTTTCATAAGGCAGCAAACTATCTGAAGCCTCTTGGTACCATTTGCGCAAATCCGTATTGTATTGATTGGCCCGGTCAAGCGTCATGCTGGCAGTCACTAAGTTGCTAATTAATTTGGCAAATTGATTCATAAAACCAAAGTACAGCGTAAATTGCGCAATCGTTAGCGTGCCGGCAGTAGCAGCAATAATTAATAAAGTGTAACCTAGCGCATTTTGCAATAAATTCATAGTCGCTTCTACACCACGTTGCAAGATGTTGCGTTGACCAGCTTCTTTTTGAATATTAATTTGTCCGTCAACATTTTGCGCAAGTAATTTTTGATACCAGCCCGTCATTTGATATAAACGCATATCTTTCCCATTTTCAATTTTATAAGCATTGTCTTTTAAATAGCGCATCTTTAAATAAAAGGCCATCAGTTTTTCGCGGATTTTAATAAAAGTTTGATTAAAATGAAGATTAACAAAAAAGGTTACTGCTCCACTGGCTAAAATCACCACTAAAATCCAAGGATTAAAAACTGTTAAACTGGTCAGGAAAATAATAAGACTCAAAACATTTTTCACTATTACATAGCTTTGATCAATATAACTTTCCATGCCGGAAGTATTTCCTAAAAAGAAAGCATTTTGAAATCCTTTTTCCAACGTTGTCCGAGTTTTGACACTTTCTAATTTTTCAAAAGGAATTTCCACCAGTTGAGCGTTGGCTTTACCCATTTCATCCAAACGAATGCCCATTTTAGGAACAGCGGCGTAAATTGTCCAAATTAGACTTTCACCCATTTGTGCCAAATTCAAAAAAAGAGCTACTAAAGCAATTTTAAGTAATGCTTGCCCCAGCGGCAAATGATCCACCACACTTGAGACAATAATGGCTGGTAAATAAGCCGTTAAAATAAGAGCTGCCGTATTTAAAATAACGCCCAAAAACATATAAACAAAAAGTATTGTCTTTTGTTTAACGACAATCTTAAAGTACCAAATAAAATTATTCCATAAACTAAATTTCATCATCCTCACCTCACTATTTAATATACACGCAATTTTCAAAAAAAAAGCACTTTTGCACGAACGGTCGAATTTTCAACCCGAAATGTAAAAAAAGGTTGTGTTGGGGCTGGTCAGCAGTGTAGAAAATTAGGAAAATGGTGCATGCGTGTGAAACGCGCAGAAAGTATTTTCTCTATTTTCCTAACTGCTAGCCCCCACACACCGTCAAAAAGGTTGTAAAAAAAGTGTTCAGCTCCGCAAAAAAATCCGACCATCTTTTCAGATGATCGGATTTTTTTTAATCGATTTCTCGCCAAGCGCGTTGTTCTTCAAATGAGCTGGCTTCATTTTGAGCGGCGGTAACAATTTCTGCTGGATATTTTAAAACTTTAAGTAAGGCTAAGGCGTTGCGGGTTTTGGCCGGGCCGTCTTTTAATTTGTAATCAAAGAAGACACCTTTTTTATTTACCGATTCAGAAAAATGAACGTTGGCGCATTGTTTTTTCAAAATTTCGGTTAACTCAATATCATGAGTCGCCACAAAGGATAAGGCGCCGTGGTCGGCTAGCCACGCCACGATTGAGCTGGAAGCGGCGATTCGTTCAATCGTATTGGTTCCTTTTAAAATTTCATCAATGAAACATAAAGTCGGCACACCTTTTTTCACGTGGTCGATAATTCGTTTCACTGATTTTATTTCAGCGATAAAATAACTTTCCCCGGCAAAAATATTATCTTCTAAGGCCATGGAAGAAATCACCAAGCTATGGGGCAAACTAAATTGCTCCGCCAAAGTGGTGTGAATCGTTTGCGCCAATAAACAATTGATCGCTACACCTTTAACGTAAGTGGATTTCCCTGAAGCATTGGACCCGGTAATCAGCGTGTTTTTAGTCCAGTCGATATCATTGACCACTGGCTCTTTTAACAACGGATGATAGACGTCTTTGGCGTGAACTTGCAATTCTTTTTGAAAAGTTGGTTGTGTAGCATAAGGCATAATTTCCCGGAAATTCAAAATAGCCGACGCGGCTTCCAAATCCCCCAGCAACTGCCATAGCGCTTGCGCTTCTTTTTGGTGATTTTGTAAAATTCCTAAAACAAAATTGTAAGAAATAAACGGCAGCAAGAAAATCATATTAAAATATTCCATAAATAAATCACCATCTGTATTGGTTTTTACGGAAAATGAAAATGCAAAACGAGTAATTTTTTCAAGCGGACGCAAATTTTCTTTGATTTTTTCTTGCGTAGGTTGGGTAATTTTTTTCATATTTTTTCCGCATAAAATCGTCTGAACTAAATACCCCATGGAAAGCAATTCGGTTTCCATTTGATTTTTTTTGCGGAAATAAAACACAACATTAAACGGGACACTAAAAATTAAAACAAGCAAACCTAATGCATTAAAAAAGAGCATGATTAACCCGATAATCGGCAAAATACCTAAAAATAAAAAGCTCCAAGGATTCCCTAATTGTTGTTTTTTCGGTTCTTTTAAGTAACTTTGAACGGCGTTATAATCCTTTTTCCCCAGTTTAGCAAAGGCCCATTGAAGATCCTCTTTTTCTTTAGGATGCTCTGACAAAAAAGTAATTAATTCTTCTAATTGTGAAAAATCTTGATCCAGTCCGTATTTGCGCATTCTTTGATATAGATTTTCAGAACCAATACTTGAAAATGTTTGGTTAATCATTTGAAAGACGGTAAACATATCCAGATCATTCCAAGTTAAATCATCTATTTCCACTTGATTTTCTCCAGTTGAACTTTGTTTAAAAGCTTCTTTTAAACTTTTTTCTGTATCACGCCCCGCCACAACGCGCGGAAACTTGCCTTGAGCGTTTCGGACAGATTTCTTTAGTTGGATATCTCCATTGACTTTAATAAATAATAGCAACGCAATGACAAATAAAACGACGCCGCCGATAAATAATTGTTCTTGACTCATTTTCCACAACCTTTCTCTTTTTATATTATACATGGTTGTAAGGCAAAAAGAAAAACTCGCTGAAAAAAATTTTTTCGGCGAGTTTTCTTTTATTTTAATGGAAAAAATGAGCACGATGACTATGTTCAGCTAGTTTTTTAGAAGCTTTAGAAACTTTCGGATATAAAATAACTCCCAAAACGAAAAAGCCGACGAGTAAACCAAATAAAATCCAAATATTTCCAGTGGCATTGGGCCAGTAAATTCCTCCCACAGGTTCTCGCAATAAATCAACGGCATGAGTAAATGGTAAGAGTGGATTAATCATTTGGAAAAATTTCCCCGACAATTGAATCGGATAATTTCCCCCACCGCCTGAAATCGACAGCACTAAAATAATAATCGCAATCCCTTTGCCGACATTGCCAAAGAGTGCCGCTAAAACGTAGACCATCGTCATAAAGGTGAGCGCCACAAGTTCGGCCCAAACAACAGTCCACACCGGATTGACTGCGTAAACATGGAGCAAGAATAAATTCCCCAAAGAAACAATTAATCCTTGGGCTAGGCCAATCACTTGGAAACTCAAAAGTCTGGCGGTAAATTTTTCTCGAGGACTAAATTTTTTCTTGTCGTCATCTTTTAAATAAACATCCGTCGAAGCGACACTAGATAGCAACAGGGCGCCTACCCATAAACAAAGAGCAGTATAAAAAGGTGTCGATGCCGAGCCATTATTAGGCACTGGATAAATCGGATTGTCCACTAGTTCTACCGGTGTGGTGAAAAAGTCGGCTTCTTTTGTGGCATCAAGTTTCAGTAAGGAAATAATTTCTCCTAAATCCGCATTATCTTCAGCCATATCAATAGCATCGCCTGCTTTAGCTAAGCCTGCTTCAATGGTTGGCCAGTCGTTTTCTAAAAGTTCGGCAGCCATTGCTAATGCATTTTCCACTTCTGGGAATTTTTCATTGACGACTGTCATCGTGGTGGTTAAATCATCTTCAATTTTCGGCCAATCATTTTCAATAAAAGTTGCCGCTTGATCTAATTTAGTTTCTAAAGTTGGCAATTCGTCTCGATATAAATCAGCCCCAGTCGTAATGGCACCAGTAATTTCGGTCATGTGGCCATTTAATAAAAGATTGGCATCATGAATTTCTTGTTTAATTTCTGGCAATTCTTTTTGATATTTTTCTAAAAGAGTAATCGCATCACTAACAGTGGTTTCAGTCGCTGTTAAAAACGATTCTAAATCCAGCGCTTGGGCCTTCGTGAGTAATTGATTGGCGGCATCTAGAGCCGTCAAAGATTTTTCTAGCGCCGTTTTAATTTCTGCGCTAAGATTTTTTGCATCAACGGCTCCTAGTTGGTCGCTTATAGTTTGAGCTAGTGTCGACAACGTTTGTAAATCAGCTTTAGCTTGTTCCATATCGCCATTATCTACTTGCGTTTTAATTTGCGTTAATCGCGTTTGCAAGACATCCAAATTACTTTGAGCATTTTGTAAAACTTGTGTCAGGGCCACAATTTGCGGATTATCTGTTCCTAGAAAGGCTAGCATTTTTTCAATATTAGCAATCGTTGTTTTTTGCGTATCCACTAAGCCGTTCAAATCTTCTAAGCCTGCAGAAAGTTCGGCTTGATTTTCTGATGTCGCTAATTCGGATAAATTTCCAGAAATTTGGGCGACATTGAGACTAGTTCCTTGCAACACTTGCAATGTAGCGCCAATAATTTGGTCGAGATTTTCTGGCAAATTCGTTTGCAATTGCGTTAAAGCATCCGACCCAAACGTCACCACTTCAGAGCTAGTATCGAGTAATGTTTCGATTTCTGGTAACGATGTTTCTACGGCTTGCAAAACGCCAAGACCGGTTTTTGCTTCTTCGATGCCGTTATTTAAAGTTGTTTCAATTTGTGAAAAATCGCTATCGACTTGGGCCAATTGTGTCCCGGCCGCTTCGATTTCGGGGATTTTTTCTTCTAACGTTAAAATAATACCCGCTTGTTCTTTTATTTCGGGGAATTTTTCATTTAAATCAACGACTTTTTCAGTTAACGCATCAACTTGGGGCAAATAATCCATAAATGTTTGGGCCAACGTGAGTTTTTCTTTAAATTCTGGCATCCGATTATTCAAAGAAATAATTTGATCGACATAGCCATTAATTTCATCATGATTGGCATTGACATCTTGAATTAAACTCGTGATTTTAGTAATAGAAACTAGATTACTATCCAGCTCAAAGCCAATTTCGTTAAACACTTTGACCAAAGTTGAACTGGCGGTATTAATAAATTCTGACGAAATCGTACTTTGAATACTGCTGGCCCCTTTATCCGTAATTTTTGGGGCAATGGCGTTAATTTTTTGATTGACGTAATATTCCAGTTGCGGTTTTTCAATTTCGCCAGTTGTAAAACTCAATAAATTTTCCGAAAAATTTTCCGGCAAAACAATTCCGGCATAATATTTTCCTGATTGCACACCTTTTGTTAAATCCTCTTTGGAATCGACAAATTGCCAACCCAGCTGATCATTATCGTGAAGATTTTCAATCACCTCACTGCCGATTTGAATTTCTTCATCGTTAAACGTCGCCCCATCATCGGCCGAATAAACGGCAATCGGCAGCTCGCTAGTATTTTCATATGGATCCCAGAGTGCTTTAATGTTAAACCACGCGTATAAACTTGGCAAAATCATTAAGGCAATCACTAAAAGAAGCGCCACTGGATGTTTACCGATTCGTTTCCAATCCAGTCCAAAAAGTTTTCTAATATTTTTTACATGTTTCATTATTTTCACCTCATATAAGTATGGAAAAGTTCAAAGAAAGGTCCGAGAAACAATGTACCACAATTTTTTTTTAACTGGAACTGACACAAGTTCGTTTTTGTCGTATAAAAATTGCCGAACTTACGGTATAATAAGTGTAAAGCGCTCCCTCAAACATTAAGTTTTTTTAAAGGAGGTTTTATGAAAAAAATTCCCCGTCTGCGTTTAAAATCTGGCTTAGCGACGATTCATCTTGCAAAACGCCCAAAAAATTTAGCAAAATTACATTTTGGCCCCCTTTTTGGTTATGGGTTCCTTTTATTTTTCTTAGGAATCTTTTTTGCGGATTTTTCTACGTTGGGTTCCCAACTTTTAAAAATTATTACTTCGCCGGCCCCACTTGTGACCGATTATATCGCTTTAACTAGTCTGGGAGCAACATTAGTGAGTTGCGGCTTACTAACACTTTTTGTTGTCTTTATTTCTTATCGGGCCAAAGTGTCCGTGTCCGGTCCTTTAGTGGCGGCAATTTTTATGGTTTCAGGCTTTGGATTATTTGGAAAAAATATTTTTAATTCCTTGCCGCTTTTACTAGGAACTTATTTGTATTCTTGCCATCAAAGGCGTCCCTTTTCGTCAGTTGCCATTGTTGCTTTATTTGGCTCATCGTTGTCGCCGGTTGTTAGCATGCTTATTTTTTCTGGACATCTGCCTACTGCTTACGGTTTGATTTTAGGCTTAGTCGTTGGCGTCGCCATTGGTTTTATCATTCCACCGTTAGCAACTCATTTTCAAAGTTTCACCCAAGGATTTAATTTATACAATGTCGGCTTTACTTCCGGAATGATTTCCATGGTGGTCACCGGACTTTTTCGACTTTTTGGTTGGGAAATAGATTCTACTTATCTCGTCTCTTCAAATACGGACCAGACATTATTTTATTTATTAGTCGGCTTAGCTATTTGTTTATTTCTATTAGGTTTTTATTTTTGCTGGTCCGAAAAAAATTGGCACCTAATAAAAATTTTCAAACGTTCAGGAAAAATAATGACGGACTTTATTAATGATAATGGCCGCGGACCGACGCTGATTAATATGGGTCTGATGTGTTTATTGATGTTACTTTTTGTCCGCCTGACTAACGGCACTTTAAATGGACCTGTTGTTGGCGCCATTTTGTCAGTAATTGGTTTTAGTGCTTACGGCAATCATCCGCTAAACTCGGTGCCACTTTTAATTGGTGTATATCTCGCCGGTCTCGTTAATTTTTATCCAATGAAAGAAGCTAACTTTTTAATGGCGGCTATTTTTTCCACTACTTTAGGACCAGTTGCCGGATTTTACGGACCGATTGTTGGCGTTGTCGCTGGATTTTTACATTTGGCATTAGTCACAAACGTTGGTTATTTGCACGGTGGCTTAAATTTATACAACAATGGTTTTTCTGGCGGATTTATTGCCGCTTTAATGGTTCCAGTTTTAGATCATTTAGGCATTGGGAAAGGACGACATGATGGAAGAAAGACATAAGGCGATTCGCATTTGCGATGAGTTGGTATTATTTATGGTGCTACATTACGCCCAAAATATTCAAACGGCTCTCGAATTTTTACCAGATGGTTTTTTAGTCACCGTTCAAGGCAATCCGCAAGTGACTGATTTAGAATTAAGTGAGCTGGCTGATACTTTAAAAGTGCCGCGCAATCCGTCATTGGAAGATTATTATGAAGAATTATTAGGAACCAATTACCACGAGTCTGGCGATTTTAAATTAATCGGAATGATGGTAGATGAAGTAGATATTGCCTATGATCAAGAAGTTTTACAAATCACTTGCTTGCGCCGAAATTAAAAAAAACAAAAAATATTTGACAGCTAGTTTTTATTAGCGTATGCTAAGTTCAATAAAAAAAACTTTGAAAAGCTCAGTACAATAAACGAAGACAGCAGCGACCTTCTGGCGGTGAAAAGAAGGCTTCAGTGAATTGGAAACACAGCTTGGAGTTGATTTTTTGAAGCTAGTGCAAACTAGTCTAGGAAAATCCGGTCACCCCGTTACCGAGGAAATTATTTCCCTGAGGCTGATTTATCAGCGAAAAAAGGTGGCACCACGAGTCAAATCGTCCTTTAGCGTTTTACGCTAAGGGACTTTTTTTATATCGACAATTTTAAGACAAACGGAAAAATAATGACAGAGACTTTGGATAAGCTGAGACCAAAGAAATTTTTCTTCACCCTTAAAAGTCAAAAAAGCGAACGAATAAACAATTTTAAGTATTTCATTGTTTGATTCCTATTAGTTTTTTTCGTATAACGGCGTTAACGTTGGCTGTTTAAAACAGTCTGAGGTTTTTTCGCGAGAAAAAAACGAATTGAGGTGGCACCACGAAATTTTCGTCCTCTGGTTATTCATAGTAACCAGTGGGCGTTTTTTATTTAAAAAAAATTGGAGGAAAAAAGATGCAATATTTATTAGATATTTTACCGGCTTTACTAACCGGAGTTCTCACCACTTTGAAATTATTTGGCTTAACTTTAGTTCTATCGATTCCCTTGGGACTTTTGGTGAGCTTCCCACTACAAAGCAAATTTAAACCATTAAAATGGATCTTTGATTTGTATGTCTTATTAATGCGCGGCACGCCATTATTATTACAATTAATTTTTGTTTTTTACGGCCTACCGCTTTTACATGTCGTCTTTGACCGATTCCCTGCAGCGCTTCTAGCCTTTACTTTAAATTATGCCGCCTACTTTGCTGAAATTTTTCGTGGTGGTTTTAATACCATTCCCAAAGGTCAATTTGAAGCTAGCCGCATGTTGAAACTTTCTAAAGGACAAACACTTAAAAAAATTATTTTGCCCCAAGTGACTAAAAATGTTGTGCCTCCCATGGGTAATGAAATTATTAATTTGATTAAAGATTCGTCATTAGTTTATGTTTTAGGTTTGTCCGATTTATTAAAAGCCGGCCAAATTGCCATGCAGCGTGATGTGACCCTCGTGCCACTTTTGGCTGTTGGAGTTGTTTATATCGTCCTTATTTTACTGATCACTGCACTTTTGAAAAAAATCGAAGCTGGCTTTAATTATTATCAATAGGAGGAAAAATTATGTTGGAATTTAAAAATGTGACTAAAAAATTTGGCGAAAAAAATATTTTTGAAAGTTTATCCTACTCTTTACAAGAAGGAGAAATTTTAACGATTGTCGGACCAAGCGGCCAAGGGAAAACGACTTTGCTCCGGATTTTAGCAGGCTTAGAAACAGCCGATAGCGGTGAATTTTTTTGGGACGATCGCCCTTTTCATCCAGAAAATGAAAAGGAACAAATTTTAGGCTTAGTTTTTCAAGATTATCAATTGTTCCCTCATTTAACAGTCGAAGAAAATATTACGTTGGCCCCTCGTTTGAATCCAAATAGCAAACAAGCCTCCGCTCCTGAAATCGAAAATTTATTTAGCAAATTAGAACTCAATGATTTAAGAAAACAATATCCATTTCAATTATCTGGCGGTCAAAAACAACGAGTGGCCATTGCTCGGGCGCTGGCTTTAAAACCGGATGTTTTAGGTTACGACGAACCCACCGCCGCATTAGATCCGGCTTTACGCGATACCGTTAGTCAACTCATTTTACAATTACAAAAAGAAGGCATCACTCAAATTGTTGTTACCCACGATCCGCTTTTTGCACAAAAAATTGCTACTAAAACATTAAATTTATAGGAGGCTTGTTGCTATGGGCAAAAAAATATTATTCATTTTTACCATTTTTTTGACAACTTTCACTTTAGGCGCTTGCCGGAAAACCAACCAAGAATCCGACACTTACTCACTAGCCGTAGCCGGACAAGAAATTATTGTTGGACTCGATGATACCTTTGTTCCCATGGGTTTTAGGCAAAAAGATGGCACGTTATCAGGTTTTGATATTGATTTAGCCAAAGCTGTTTTCGATAGACTTGGCTTAACGGTTCGCTTTCAAGCTATTGATTGGTCCATGAAAGAAACCGAATTGAAAAACCAAACGATTGATTTAATTTGGAACGGGTATTCCAAAACGCCACAACGAGAAGAACAAGTTTTATTTTCGATTCCTTATTTAGCTAATCATCAAGTGATTTTAACTAGTAAAGAAAATCAATTTACCGAATCAAGTCAACTTGCCGGTAAAATTCTCGGCGTCCAATCGGCCTCTTCTGGTTATGAGGCGCTGGAAAGTCAGCCGGAAATTTTAAAAGATGTGGTAGCTGAAGTGGTCACCTATCCAACTTTTACAGAAGGCTATCTCGATGTCCAAGCCGGCCGAATCGATGGGTTGTTAATTGACGAATTATATGCCAATTATTATTTAGCCCACGATGTAAATGGCGCTAAGTATATGACCTTTAACACCGATTTTCCTAGCGAAACATTTGCGATTGGCATGCGAAAAAGTGATACTTTACTAAAAGAAAAAATCGACAACACCTTACAAGAACTTGTCACCGATGGCACTTACGGCAAGTTGACTGAAAAATGGTTCCAAGAAAATCTCACTTTACCTGAATAAAAAAAGATCAACGCCTATAGTGACGTTGATCTTTTTTTATTTTTTATTTATCAGTTAAATCAATTTCTAAATGCAAATTATCTGGCGTATTCGGATCGACTAAAGTAGATTCCACATATTTTAAAAGCGACTGATCATATTTTTCTAAGAGCGCATACCCTGGCTCTGCTTTAATCGCTGCAATCTCTTGTGCTGATAAATTATTGTTCCCGGTAAAATAACGCAGATTGGCCTGACCTACAAAATCGGCAATAGGATCCACAATTTCATCTTCGTAAATGTCTTGGCCAAATAAATTTTGGTAAGCCATTCTTTTTCCATCTTCCATAAATAATTGTTGAATGTAATTCGGATAATTTTGCAAATCTGTCTGATTTTTTTCGGCCGTACTTAAATAGGACGTTGGATCAAAACTTTCTGCTTGATAACTTATTTTATTGGGCGACAAATGGAGATGACCGACTTGCGTTTTAGCAATACTAAATGATGAGCTAGTGATTTCATAAAAACCATTTTTGCTATCTTCCATAATATCTTGAACATGAATGTGCCCGGAAAAAACGAGGGGCACTTGATACTTCTTCATTAAAGGAATCACTTCAGCGGCGTTATTTAAAACATAACCATCA
Source organism: Enterococcus timonensis (assembly GCF_900104595.1). GTDB lineage: Bacteria > Bacillota > Bacilli > Lactobacillales > Enterococcaceae > Enterococcus_J > Enterococcus_J timonensis. Next base: position 500,597 of record NZ_FNVY01000003.1, on the reverse strand, counting down.
TGAATTCGCTCGTTATGTTGCAAAAGATTATGGTGCATAAAAACAATGGGCTGCTGGCCGTCATTTTGACAAGCTTGTAGCTGTTGGTCCAGCCAAGAAATGTTTTCATCTTTAAAACGCCCGGCAGTAATGGGCGCCATATGACTTTTTTCAATTGTGTACAAATTACTATCCATCATAAACAACCGATACGTCCCAAAATCAACCGTGTAAGAAAGAGACGACGAATCACGACTAATAGACAAATCAAAGCCATCCGGTAAATATTTTTCAAAATCATCTGTCGAAATTTGTTCAATAACTTGTTGCTTGTCGCCGATAAAACTTCTTGCCCAACCGTCAAAAATATCGTGATTGCCAGGAATTGCCAACACGGGAATCTCGGCTTCTTTTAATGGCGCAAAAATCCGATTCAACGCTTGTAGACTAATCAATTCCCCATTTAAAGTGACATCGCCTGTTAAAATTAAGACATCTGGTTTTTCGATTAACGCTTTTTGCACCAACGCCTCTAAAATTTCTTCGTTATAAACAATATCTTTTCCGGCGGTAGTGGCGGCAATTTGTTGAAAAGCTTTCCCATCATCATGTAAAGATCGGGCCAACAAATGATTATCAGAAATAATCCAAAAATCAGCATTTGTTTCTGTCGGTTTTTCTTTGGCGCCTAATTGATTGACCCAAAATAAACCAGCAAAAATAAGCACTAAGCATCCTACGCTCGCCAAGGTCCATAAAATTTTTTTCAAATTGTCGACTTCTTTCTATCTTTTAGCGGCCAATAAATTTATTTAATTTGCTTCTTTTGCAAGCTCATTTTTTTAAAGGAAACTGCGCTTCTAAACGATAAATTCGTTTGCCTTGTTGGGCAAATCGTTCTTCGTATTCCGTCATAATATTTCCCACAAACTCACTTTGGTGCAAATCAAGGGAAATAAAATCAAAAGTCATTCCAAAATTAGCCAAGCTCATTAAAGAATATTCAAATAATCCTTGATTATCGGTTTTAAAATGAATCGCTCCATCTGGTTCCATAATTTCTTGATATTGTTGCAAAAAAGTTTTATAGGTCAAACGACGCTTCTCATGTTTTTTCTTAGGCCAAGGATCAGAAAAATTCAAATAAATCCGCGCCACTTCATTTTCAGCAAAATAGTTCGTCAGTTTACTACCATCTGCCCATAATAATTGTAAATTTGGCAAGGGATTTTCCACCAGCCGATCTAAAGCTGTCACTAGTGCATTGATTTGCATTTCCATAGCGATATAATTTATTTCTGGATGAGCTGCGGCCATATCATATAAAAAACGGCCTTTGCCGGAACCTACTTCAATATGGATTGGTTGATTTTTTTCAAAACGACTTTGCCATTTGCCCCGAAAATTTTCCGGCTGACCGGTGGCATAGTTTTCATTTTGTTCAAATGTTTCTTGCGCCCAAGGTTTGTGACGTAAACGCATTGCATAACTTCCTTTCCATAAAAAAAGGAGACCGCAGCCCCCTCTTTTTACAAATAATTATAATTTGTTTTTAAAATCAAGATCTCTTCGTTCATTTTTTTGAAATTACGTTTTCGATATTGAACTTTAATTTGTTCCAGTTGATGCATGGTGCCGTACCAGTGAATTCGTTCCATAACTTCTTTTTTTGGCGTTGTTCCGTATGCAACGAGCCAAGCTGACCATTTTTCCATTGGCACATAACGCCCTAAAATACAGCCCAAGTCCACTGCTGGATCACTCAACATCGCCGAGTCCCAGTCAACCAAATACAACTGGTTGGTGTCACTTAACATCCAGTTGCGATGATTCGTATCACCGTGAACGGCCACATAATTTTTCGGATCAAAACTTGGCAAATGATCTTCCAAATGACGAAAAACTTTTGTTAAATAGGTGTTGTCTCTTAATGCTTGAGGCAAATCTTCAGCGTAATGCAATAACAGGTCAAAAGCTGAAATTTCTTTTCCGCCCACTTTTTTTAGCATATTTGTTAATGAGGGACTATGATGCAAATGTCGCAAAATCGTAATCACTTCTTGATAACGACCGACTTCATTTTCATTTAAGACTCGTCCATCTAACCACTCTTGGGCCGTTAACACATCGCCATTACCGGCGCGTTTGGTCCAGACAAGTTTTGGGGTGATGCCTTCTCTGGAAAGTGCTGCTAAAAAAGGTGACGTGTTTCGCTTGATAAACACTTTTTCGGCGGCTCTGATGCCCATAAATGCTTGGCCAGTATCGCCGTCAATCGGTTGTAAATGCCAATCATTATCCAACTTCAGTCCCATGAAAGCTCCTCCTCCACAATTTGTGCGCAATATTTATTTTAGCGAGAGTTTTCTCTTGAGTCAAGGGGATATATGTTCTCTTTTTTGAAATTAAACCATTAAAAATCAGGCTAAATTTTTTTTAAGGCGGACTGGCGCGTATCCAGCGGTGAATAAAAAACTTTCCAAAAGTAAAAATAAAAATAAAATTCCCGCTTGAGCTATTGTTAAAAACCAAATGCTTAAAAGACTCAACAATAAACTTTCTAAAACTAAAATAAAACCTAATAATTTCTGGAAATTTTTAATTTTAAGCGTGTTGTCCACCGGATAAAGTTGCGTCATGGTCATGTAATCAAATTGGCGAGCTAAGGGCAACAATTGGAAGCCGAATAAATAAAGAAAGAGCGCCGTTAAAATAACCACGCCATAAAAATTGGAAAAGACCGCCATCATGGCTACGGCTAAACTTGTCAAGGATAAAAACAAACTCCGATACTCATTGCCTCGGACAAAGCGGCGGGCAAATAAATACAAATACGTGTGACTTTGATTTTTAGGAATCCATTGAAGTAAGAAATCAAGATATTTGCGGCGGGAAATTTTACTAGAAACCTCAGGCACATCAGTAAATAAAGCGATAAACGCCCAGATTTTTTTTTGCCGAGCTTGTTCTTGTTGGGTAAAATAATCCCATTGAAAAAGTGGCCGGCTAGCCGTTTTAAATTGTGCAGAATCAATATTAGAGAAAGTTTTTTGATATAAGAAAACAAAAATCAAAAGCGCTACCGCCATCAAAGGCCAAATCATCGTCCATAAACTAGCGAACAATAAGACTGCCACAAGCGGTAATATCCAGCGGCTGACTGGTTCTTTTTTATAATTGGCCCGCACTTGAAATAACAGGTCAATCATTTTTAAAAAGACTAACGACAAGAACAGGCCAATTAATTCGGCGACCGAAAAATTGCCTACTAATATTAATAAAGGACCCGTCAAGACGACACCGGCTAATAAAAGACCAATCGGTAAGAAAACCGAGTGCCAAAAAGATTTTTTTAAATAAGCTAGCATCGCACTTTCTTGTGGCAATAGAAAATATTGGTCGGCTGGTTTAGCAAAAGTCGCCAAATGTCCAAAGGGAAACAGAATCAGTAAAAAAAATCCCGCCAACCAAACAAATTGCGTGGCCTTCTGATCAATGGTTTGTAATAACTGGCTATAAAAAAATAAAAAGCCACCTAACAGAAAAAACAAAACAATCGTAAAATGATCATTAAATACATAGCGTAAATATTTCATTAAAAGACGTAGCTGGGCCTGACGTCGCTTTTTAAATAAGTCATTCATCTATTGCACCTGCTCTATTTGCGTTAAGGTGAGATAAATTTCATCTAAGCTTTTCCCTGGTTGATTGAACTGCTCTTGCAAATCTTTCAGCGATCCATCGGCGATAATCGTTCCTTGGTGCATCACTAAAAAGCGATCGCAATAAATTTCAGCTGTCGCTAAAATATGTGTCGACATTAAAATCGCCGCCCCGTTTTTTTTCGCCGTTGTTAATAATTCTAATAAATCATGAATCGCCAACGGATCCAAGCCTAAAAAAGGCTCGTCGATAATTAATAAGCTGGGGTTAATCATCAGCGCGGTGACGACCATCACTTTTTGTTTCATTCCTTTTGAAAAATGAACCGGCAACCAGTCCAAGCGCGTGTCTAGGCGGAAAATTTTTAATAAGCCTTCTGCTAACGCCCATGCTTTGTCCCAAGATAAATCATAAGCCATGGCGGTAATTTCTAAATGTTCTTTTAAAGTAAGTTCTTCATATAAAATTGGGCTTTCGGGAATATAGCCGATTTTCTTCCGATAATCGCCAGGATTTTTAGCTAATGTCAAATTATCTAAAGAAATCTCACCACTATATGGCTGCAAGAGTCCGATAATATTTTTAATGGTGGTAGATTTTCCGGCGCCGTTTAAACCAATAAGTCCAACCATCTCCCCGCTTTCAATCGATAAATTCACATCTTTTAACACTGGTTTATTGCCGTACCCGGCGTTTAAATGATTCAAAATTAAAGTCATTTGCTTTCCTCGTTTTTAATTGAATTTTTGCCTGAATTGGCGTTCATTTTTCTTCGTTTGTTCTATTATAAAGCACAGAGATTATTTTTGCGAAAAATTTTCGCCAGCATTTTACTTTTGTGGTAAAGTTAAGGTAAATAATTAAGGGGGATTTTAGATGTCTGATTGTATTTTTTGTCAAATTATTAAAGGAGATATTCCTAGTTACAAAGTCTATGAAGATGATGTGGTTTTTGCTTTTTTAGATATGACCCAAGTGACAAAAGGCCATACGCTAGTTGTGCCAAAAAAACACGTGGAAGATCTTTTTGCTTACGATGAGAAATTGGCCGCCGATGTCTTTAGCCGCATTCCAAAAATCGCCCAAGCCCTTGACGATGCATTTCCGGAAGCTGACGGCTTAAATGTCTTAAATAATAATCGCCAACTGGCCTATCAATCGGTTTTCCATTCACATTTCCATCTGATTCCTCGTTATGGCAAAGACGATGATTTTTCGATTCATTTTGGCAATCATCAAGCAGACTATCCGCCCGAAAAAATGCAAGCTATTGCTGATCAAATTTCTAAACATGTCGCTAAATAAATAAAGGAGGATTTTTTTATGTCATTGAAAAAATTTATCCACGGTTTATTTTTTGGGAGTCTCGCCGGGGGCCTTTTCGGTTTATTTGTTGCCCCAGCTAGTGGTAAAGAAACCCGAGAAGCAATCCAAACCGATTGGACAGATTTAAAAATCGCTAAAGAAAATTTGCAAACAAGTTTTCAAGCGGTGAAAAAAAATGCCCAGAAATTAAAAGACACGATGCCTATCCTCAATGTATTGACTAGTGATTTGCAAAAATCATTTGCCGATTATCAGTTTCAAATGGAGCCACGCTTAGCCCAAGTCACTGAAACGCTAAAAAAAATACAAGATGAAATGATTCCTGCTCAAAAACCGCGTTACGTTCGCTATTATTTACCAAAACGTAAATAAAACATCAAAATAGTCGCTAAACTTTATTTAAAATTTGGCGACTATTTGTGTTTTTTTTTTGAATTTATTTCGAGAATTTAGCAAAGGGCTTTTTCAAAGGCTACAAACTGTGGTATAGTTATTTTCGTTAGCTTAAATCTTTTAAAAAAAAATAATGAGGTGCCCCAAATGAACATGAAAAAGAAAATCATCCTAGCTGTCGTAAGCGCGGCCAGCGTCCTAACTTTAGCTGCTTGCTCAAGTAGTTCTTCCCAAGAAATTGCGACTATGAAAGGTGGCAAAATTACGGTAGAAGATTTTTACGAAGAAGCAAAAAGTCAATCTACTTCCCAACAAATCGTCCAAAATATGGTGATTTATAAAGTTTTTGAAGAAGCTTATGGCGACGACGTTACGGATAAAGAAATCCAAGAAAAATACGACGAAACAGCCGATCAATATGGCGATACATTTGAAGATACTTTAAAAACTAATGGCTTAACAGAAACAAGTTTCAAAGCGCAAATTAAACAAAGCTTAGCCTTTGAAGCCGGATTGCGCAGCCACGTTGAAGTGACTGATGATGATTTGAAAACAGCTTGGGAATCTTTCCACCCTGAAGTAGAAGCACAAATTATTACTACTGCTTCTGAAGAAGATGCTACAGCTGCTTTAACAGAAATTACTGGTGGTGCTGATTTTGGCGATGTAGCTAAAGAAGTATCAACCGATACTACAACTAAAGATGACGGCGGAACAATTAAATTTGATTCTCAAGACACCGACACCGTTCCAGCTGACGTTCAAGCAGCCGCTTTTGCTCTAGAAGATGGCGCTGTTTCTGAAGTCATTACAGTTACTGGCCAATATGCAAATACTTTCTACTTAGTTAAAATGGTGAAAAACCAAGCTAAAGGCAATTCCATGGATCCTTACAAAGACGACTTAACTGAAATCGCTACTCAAACACAAATGAACGATTCTACTTTTGTAACGAGTGTTATCCAAGAAGAATTGAAAAAAGCCAATGTTAAAATCAAAGACTCCGCCTTTGACGAAGCTTTGTCTCAATACTTAACAACTGACTCCTCTACTGCTGAAACAAGCTCAAGCGCTGCAACAGAAACAACGGAAGAATCTACCGAAGCATCGACTGAAGCTTCAACCGTTGAATCTACTGAAGCATCAACAACTGAAACTACTACAGCAGAATAATTTTTAATAATCAATAAAAGCGACTGACCAATTAATTTTGGCTAGTCGCTTTTTTTATTTGTAGGATCACTCTTTTTCTCTGTTGTTTCGTTTGCACAATAATTATTTTTTGGGCGCTGTTAGGAATCTTTTGTAAAATATTTTCAATCTTGCGTGCTGATTTTTTTGGAAAATCCCAAACAAATTTTAAAAATTCTAAGTACTCGCGGTCAAATTTTTCTTCAAATTCTGCAGCCATATCCGGTCGACTTTTTTTGGATAATTTTTGTTTTAGACTGCGCCAGATAACGCGCTTTAAGGCGACGATTCGTGGTACTTTTAGCCAAATAATCAGATCACAATCCGCCGCTCTTATGGCTAATGTTCCGGCATAATTGCCGTCAATAATATAATTTTCGTTGTTCTTCATAAAATCAGCGACAACTTCTGCAAACCAAATTTCAGCTTCTGAGCTGTAATCAGTCGTGTGCCAAATTTTATCTAGATGCAATACTGGATAATTTAAAATCTCTGCTAGTTTCCGGGTTAAAGTTGATTTTCCAGCACCAGATGATCCAATTAAAATAATTTTCATTTTCATCTCCTTCTTTTAATGTAAAGGTTTGCTTTTTGGAATTTTAAGAATATAATGAAGGTGTTCAAAAAAATAGAGAGAAGGTTTTAGTATGAAGAAATTTTTATTATTCGCTTCACTTTTGGTTGGATTTATTGGTTTTGCTGGAATCAAAAATGTGTCTGCAAGTGAGGAGGTGATTTCTCCCGTTGTTACAAACAACGAAACTGCTCAACTTTTTGATGAATCTGGGAACTTACTGGATGGTTTTATTATCACTGAAGAAAGTGAAGCCTACTCAAAACCTTCTGATTTACTCCTTAGAAGTTCGGTTGGTCACATGGTTTATAAAGATATTACTGTGACCAGATCTTCTCAAGTCACTGTAGTTCCCAAAACAATAATCTATTCACAACTTGAACCGGGGTACTCAACTCCATTTTATGGAACACTGTATTATCAGGGATATACAGTTATTCCAATGACTTCTTATAATTTATATTACATCCGTTATTCTGGAACGGTTTCAGCCTATTTAGGGTAGAAAGTGAGTTATCATGCGTCCGATAAAATTATTACTAGTAACTATCAGTTGTCTATTATTTATGGTAGCTTGTACCCCGGCTAAAAATACCGAGAACACAATTACTTTCACTTCCACCAATGAAACTTTCCACGCCGAAGATTATCAATCGGCTACTTTTGAAACAAAAAAAGAAATTCCCGAAAAGAAAAATTTTGACGGAAAAGAATTGACCTTAAAATATATTGAAGAAGATGGCAAAACAATTACTGCTTACTATGAGTAATGCTCCTCATTATAACAAAAAATTGACCGCAAGAAAATTTGCGGTCAATTTTTTTGGTTATACGCTTAAAAATTCACTACTTCATCAGCCAGCTCAGCAATTCTCGCATCCAAATGATGAGTAATAATTACAATTGTTAGATCCTCTTGCGAAAAAAGCTCTTTTTCAATTTTGTATTGCAACTCACTATTTAAAGAAGAAGTTGCTTCATCCAAAATCAACACCTGTTGCCCTTGATAAAGTGCTCTAGCTAGATGGACTCTTTGCTTTTGTCCGCCAGATAATTTCGTCAAATCATGATTTAAATTTTTTAATTCCAGTAAATCAAGCAACTGATTTAGCTCTGGCTCTTGCGGATCTTCAAACAAGGTAATGTTATTTTGCAGATCGGCGGAAAATAAATACGGCGTCTGCTCCACATATAAAACCGATTTTCGATAGTCTTTTTCAGAAATAGTTTTTAACTCCGCTCCATCCACCAAAACTTCCCCGGTGTAATTTTGATAGTAACCGGCTAATATTTTAGCAAACGCTGATTCCCGCCTCCACTGCGGCCAGTGATAATAATTTTGTCTCCGTGCTGAATCGTCAAATTAAAATCGCGAAAAATAATTTCTTCCCTAAAAGAAAGAGCGAGATTTTTAATTTCAATTTGCTTCATGTCAATAGGTGAATTGACTTCAGCTAATACTAGCGACTCATTTTCAATGTCTTGGGCTAAGTCAAACTTTTGCAACAAGACGCGGCTAGATTTAATTTCCACAAAATCGTTAGTAATATTAGAGAGCGAAAAAGTTAATTTTCCCGACAGATTCCCCGTTGAACTAATGGACCCCACCGTAACAACTCCTGCAACGGCCAGAAACCCGGTGAGCAAATCGATGACAATTTGGCCAAAGAAACCAACTAAATTTACCGCTGCAAAAACTTTTTCTTTTTCTCTTTGCAAATTTACCGCAGCGTCTTCTGTTTCCACAGAACTTTGGCGAATCATCTTCACCATGGTGGGCAATCGATCGAAAGCATAAAAAATCGAAAATCCACCAATAATGCTATTAGATTTACTAAGAAATTTTTCGTATTGATCGGATAAATCCCGACTTTTGATACTCACATTTGCGCTTAGTTTCCTTGGCACATAGATCATCATCACGGTCGTTAACAAAGCTGCGATCATAACTAGCAGACTGTAATAAAGTAGGGCAATTGTTGCAAAAATAATTTGCGCTCCTAAATCCACGGCATGAAAAATAGCGGTAAATCCTTCATCTTGCAATCTTTTCATATCGTTAGTCAGCCAAGAACTATAACTTTCCGACTTGGTGCCCTCATATTCAACATAAGACATCCCGCCAATTTTTTTGACAATGTCGATGCGAATATCAGTGACCATTCTTTGAATAATTTTTTCCTGATAAACCGATTCAAAATAATCAAGCCAAGTTAAAAAAATACGGATGACCACAATAATTCCTAACCAAAAAGAAAAAGTGCTAAAATCCAACTTGATTAACGCATCGGTAGAATAGGTCATTAAAAATGCGGATAGCACGGTTAAACCAGAATACAAAACGAGCATTAGACAAATTAAAAAATTTGAAGTTTTACGGCGTAACATATACTTAATCAAAATACTCCTCCAAAAAAGGCCCTTGCAGCCTCCAGTTATTATAAATAGTTAAACTGAGCAAAACGACTGCAAAAAAAAGCTAGCTCACTAGAACATTTTTTTGCAGTTTAAGTGCATCTTTAAATTACTTTTTAGAACGATTAAACCATTTTATTTTTTATTTTTCATTGGAATCACCTTTTATTTTTTTTTTAATATTATCTTAAATCTAAAGTAATGTCAATAAGTTTTTAAAATATTCTAATATTTTCACCGCTTATTTTGGCTAAATAAAAGAGGAAGCATCGAAATGCTTCCTCTTTTATTCAATCCAGTTGCGCTTTTAAAAATTTTTTAGCTTTTTTTCAAATCTTTTACCGCACAAGCTGTTGTGCAATCTTCACAACTGGATCCTCTTTTAATTGTTTTATATATTACTAAACCACAGCTACCGAAAATGAATACCCCTAAAATAAAAGTTGACACTTTATCGGCTCCTTTCCAATTGTCCAGATAAACTTACTGTTGCTACTGATTTTTTTGGTTTCCGAACGACAAAATAAGTTAATACACCGACAAAAACTAGCGCCATATAAAAACCAAATCCAATTTGTCCACCTTCAAAGGCCACATGACCTACTTGATAAAAAATCAAACTTACCACATAAGCCAAACCACATTGATAAGAAATAGCTAAAGCTGTCCATTTGCGATTATTCATTTCTTTGGCAATCGCCCCCATCGCCGCAAAACATGGGGCGCATAATAAATTAAACGCTAAGAAAGAATAAGCCGCCATTGGAGTGAACATGGTTTGCAGTTGTGGCCAGACTTCCGATCCGGTATCTGAAACTTGAGATAGGCCGCCTAATAAAACGCCAAAAGTTCCTAAAACATTTTCCTTAGCTACCAGTCCCATTAATGTCGCCACTGTTCCTTGCCAAGTTCCCCAACCAAGTGGCGCAAAAATTGGTGCTAAGAAGCGACCGAAATCAGCCAATAGACTTTCATTTTCACTTACGAATTGCAAATGCCAATTAAAATTAGACAAGAGCCAAATAAATACGCCAGATACAAAAATAATTGTTCCTGCTTTTTTTACAAAAGATTTTCCTCGTTCTAACGTATGGAAAATCACGTTGCGTGGTTGTGGCCAATGATAATTTGGCAACTCCATAATAAATGGCGCCGGGTCTCCTGCAAAGAGTGCTGTTTTTTTCAAAGCAATCCCCGATAAAACGATCGCCGAAATTCCTAAGAAATAACTAGACGGTGCCACCCAAGAATTGTGCGGGAAAAATGCCCCCGAAATTAAAGCGATAATCGGTAATTTTGCTGAGCAGGGCATAAACGTCGTCACCATGACGGTTAACTTGCGGTCGGCTTCATTTTCAATCGTGCGAGAGGCCATAACGGCGGGCACCCCACATCCGGTGGCAATTAACATGGGAATAAAACTTTTTCCTGACAGTCCGAATTTTCGAAATAGACGATCCATCACAAATGCAATCCGCGACATATAGCCGCAGTCTTCTAAAATCGCTAAGCAGAAAAATAAGACTAATAATTGTGGTAAGAAACCCAGGACCGCTCCCACACTTCCTACAATTCCATCTAAAACTAAACTTTGCATCCAAGGGGCGACGTGAATCATTTGCAGAAAGTTTCCAATCGTCGTTGGCACCCATTGGCCAAATAAAACTTCATTGACCCAATCAGTGGCTAGCGTTCCAATCGTTTGAATCGATAAATAATAGACTGCCCACATGACTAAAGCAAAAATCGGTAAAGCTAAAAAGCGATTGGTGACAATGGCGTCGATTTTATCACTGACAGAAAATTCCGCGCTCGCTTTTTTTTCGGTACATAAATCCAAAACGCGTTCAATAAATGCGTAACGTTCATTTACCACAATCGACTCGGCATCATCTTTAAAAATTTTTTCAGTCAAATGAATAACTTCAGCGATTTCTTTTTTTTGTAATGGATTTAAAATTAGCTGCGACAAAATTGCCTCATCACGTTCAAAAACTTTCATTAAATAAAATCTAGTAGCCGTTTTTGGTAAACTATTGCCTAAAATATCAGCCAGTTCACTAAGAGCAGCTTCTAGGCGTGGATCATAACTTGGGGGCATTTGATTAATTGAACTAGCAGCGTGACTAAGAGATTTTTTTACTAGTTCGTCTAGGCCTTTTTTCTTTAAAGCTGATACACCCACAACCGGCACATTTAGCCCATATGCTAATTTTTCTAAATTAAGCACTTGGCCGCTTTTTCTCAATAAATCCATCATATTTACCGCCACAACTAACGGCTGACCGATTTCTAATAGTTGTGTCGTTAAATATAAATTTCGCTCCAGATTCGTAGCGTCCACCACATTAATAATGCCGGAAAATTCTTCTTCCAATAAATAACGACGGGCGACAATTTCTTCTGGCGTATAAGGAGAAAGTGAATAAATTCCTGGCAAATCTTGTAAGGCGATTTCTTTATTTTTTTTCAAGACGCCTTCTTTTTTCTCAACGGTGACCCCTGGCCAGTTTCCTACATATTGACTAGAACCAGTGAGTTCATTAAAGACGGACGTTTTTCCGGCATTGGGATTGCCCGCTAATGCGAATATTTTTTTCATCTATCGTCCTCCAGCGTCACCATAATTAGTTCCACTTCTTGTTTCCGTAACGTGAGTTCGTAGCCGCGAATTTTAATTTCAATGGGATCGCCCATGGGCGCGACTTTTCTCAGTAAAATTTCTGTTCCCCGCGTTAAACCCATATCTAATAACCGTCTTTTCACCGCTCCGGTGCCAAGGACAGCAGCAATGTTTCCTTTTTGATTAGGTTTTAACGTAGCAAGTGCGTAGCGAGGTTTTTCTTCAGTGATTTCGGTAATTAATATTTTTTCTAAAATTTCTTGATTCAGCGCTATTTTTGTCGGTCCCATGGTGACAATCCCACCATCTACTTGTGGAGCAATCAATCGAATGGAACTGCCCATCGTTAATCCTAAATTGCGCAAATGATGATCTTGCATTAAGGACGGGTGGAATCCAGCGATTTGGTAATTTTTCCCGACAACTCCTTGAGCTAAAGTGAGCAAGTTATTTTTCTCCCGTTCCTTTAAGTTGAGAATGATTCTCATTTCCAATTAAAACGATACCCTTATTAATGGCCAAAGTCAATGAAAAATTGCGTTTTCTTGGTGTTTCTAATCAAAAATAAAAAGCCTTTTTTAACTCTTCTAACTAAAAAAATTTTTTGTTATTTATTTTTTGCACAATCCGCTGAATCCGTCACTTACCCACTATGGATAGTAGTCGATATGTTTTTGCATACATTATCTTGTGTTATTTCGTTGACTTTTAAAATATTTCTCGTATACTTAAGGCAAGCAAGGAGGAAGAAAAATGACAACTGTTTATTCAAAAAATAATTGTGTGCAATGCAAAATGGTGAAACGATATCTCGAGGCGCATGACGTGCCTTTTCAAGAAATAAATATTGACGAACAACCGGAAAAAATCGCTTGGCTGAAATCACTTGGCCTAGTCAGTGTACCGGTGGTCTTTTATCAAGATGATATGATTGTGGGTTTTAATCCCGATCGTTTAAAGGCGCTGGCTAGCTAATGAAAATTATTTATTTTTCAGTTGCCGGGCAAACGCGGCGCTTTATTCAAAAATCCCCTTTTACAAACACTTTAGAAATTACGCCCCTTGATCCGTTCAAAGCGATCAAGGAGCCTTTTATTTTAATCACCCCAACTTATGAGCGAGAAATAACCGATCCAGTTTTTGAATTTCTAGCTTATGAAGAAAATGCCCGTTATTGTATGGGGCTTGTAGGAACAGGCAATCGAAATTTTGCGGAACTTTTTATTTTTACTGCCAAAGATTTGGCCAAAGAATTTCAGCTACCGATTCTTTATAGCTTTGAATTTTCAGGGACGACACGCGATATCGAAAAATTAACGGAAGTGGTGGAACAACTTGAGTCTCAAACAATTACCAGAAGTAACTTACTTTAAGTTAAATAACGAAATCAACCGACCAAAAAATGGCCAAATTCCTTTGCATAAAGATTTGGAAGCTTTGTCTGCTTTTTTTAAGGAAAACGTCATACCAAATACGAAAACTTTTGCTAGCGTTGAAGAAAAACTTTCTTGGCTAACAGAAAATGATTATTTGGAAACTGAATTTCTTCATCAGTATTCCTTAACCTTTATTGAAAAACTTTTTGCTTTTCTAAGAGAGCAAAATTTTCGTTTTAAATCATTTATGGCCGCTTATAAGTTTTACACCCAATATGCCTTAAAAACTAACGATGGCACCCTTTACTTAGAAGATTTTTCTGATCGAGTCGCTTACAACGCTTTGTATATGGCTGGCGGCGATGAAGATTTGGCTTGGAAGTTAGCTGACGAAATGATTCACCAACGCTATCAACCGGCGACTCCAACATTTCTCAATGCCGGACGTAAACGACGGGGCGAATTGGTTTCTTGTTTTTTAATTCAAGTGACTGATGATATGAATTCCATTGGCCGCGCCATTAATTCGGCCTTGCAATTGTCACGGATTGGCGGCGGCGTGGGAATTACTTTGTCTAATTTACGTGAAGCCGGCGCTCCTATTAAAGGTTATGCCGGTGCTGCTTCTGGCGTGGTGCCGGTGATGAAATTACTAGAGGATAGTTTTTCCTATTCCAATCAATTAGGTCAGCGGCAAGGTGCTGGGGTGGTTTATTTGAATATTTTCCATCCGGATATTGAATTATTTTTATCGTCAAAAAAAGAAAATGCCGATGAAAAAATTCGCGTCAAAACGTTATCACTAGGCGTTATTATTCCAGATAAATTTTACGAATTAGCGCAAAAAAATGCCGATATGTATTTATTTTCTCCTTATTCAGTGGAAAAAGAATACGGAAAACCATTTTCCTATATCGATATTACCGCTGAATATGACAATCTCGTTGCGAATCCAAAAATTTCCAAAACAAAAATTAAAGCTCGCGCTTTAGAAGAAGAAATTTCTAAGCTCCAGCAAGAATCGGGCTATCCTTATGTAGTAAATATTGATACTGCCAATCGCCATAGTCCAATTGCCGGAAAAATTATTATGAGTAATCTTTGCTCGGAGATTTTGCAAGTCCAAGAACCTAGTGTCTTAAATGACGATCAAAGTTACGCCACTCTGGGGACCGATATTAGTTGTAATCTTGGCTCGACAAATATTGTTAATCTGATGAAGTCACCTGACTTTGGCCAGTCGGTTGAAACTATGACCCGCGCCTTAACTTTTGTCACCGATCATTCGGAAATTGATGTCGTCCCTTCCATTAAAAATGGCAATCAAAAAGCTCACACTATTGGACTTGGCGCTATGGGCCTGCATACTTTCTTAGCCCACCACCAGCTGACTTACGGTTCAGATGCGGCTTTAGAATTTACTGATTTGTATTTTATGTTGCTAAATTATTGGACCTTAACAGCTTCCATGAAAATTGCTAAAGAGAAAAAGGAAACTTTTGCCAATTTTGAAAATTCCACTTACGCATCTGGCGCTTACTTTATTCCTTATTTGGAAAAAGATATCGTTATTCATCAGCCACAAGTCGCTGAATTATTTAAACATATTTTTATTCCTACTACTAACGATTGGGCCCAACTGAAAAAAAATATTCAACAGTTCGGACTTTATCATCAAAACCGGCTAGCCGTAGCTCCCAATGGTTCGATTTCTTATATTAACGATACTTCAGCTTCGATTCATCCGATTACTCGTTTGATTGAAGAACGGCAAGAGAAAAAAATCGGCAAAATTTATTTTCCGGTGCCTCTTTTAAACAACGATAGTTTGCCTTATTACACGAGCGCCTACCAAATGGATATGCGCAAAGTCATTGACACGTATGCCATCGCCCAAAAACATGTCGATCAAGGAATGAGTTTGACTTTATTTATGCCGGCAGTGATTCCTAATGGTCTTTACGAGTGGAAAAATGGCGGTACCGATAAACAAACGACTCGCGATTTATCAATTTTGCGCTATTATGCGTTTAAAAAAGGGATTAAATCCATTTATTATGTCCGGACTTTTACGGAAAATAATGAAGAAATTGGCGCCAATCAATGTGAAAGCTGTACGATTTAACAGCGTCAATCTAAAAAGACGCCCAAATTTTTTGCCTAACATTCAAGGAGGATTCAACGAAACTATGACTGAAACTTATTATTACGCCATCAACTGGAATGAAATTGAAGATGCCATTGATAAAGCGACTTGGGAAAAACTAACCGAACAATTTTGGCTAGATACCCGCGTGCCTTTATCCAATGATTTAGACGATTGGCGCAATCTTTCCGCGCTAGAAAAAAAAGTCGTCGGCCATGTTTTTGGCGGACTGACACTTTTAGATACCGTCCAATCAGAATCTGGGATGGAGCAACTGCGCCATGATGTTCGCACCCCTCATGAAGAAGCGGTTTTAAACAATATTCAATTTATGGAAAGTGTCCATGCTAAAAGTTATTCGTCGATTTTTTCAACTTTAAATACGAAACAAGAAATTGATGAAATTTTTCAATGGACTCATGAAAATCCTTATTTGCAAAAAAAAGCCGAAATCATTAATGAAATTTACAAAAACGGCACCCCACTAGAGAAAAAAATCGCCAGCGTTTTTCTAGAAACTTTTCTATTTTACTCAGGATTTTATACGCCGCTCTATTATTTAGGCAACAACAAACTTCCCAATGTCGCCGAAATTATTAAACTCATCATTCGTGACGAGTCGGTCCACGGCACTTATATCGGTTATAAATTTCAACAAGGGTTTAATGAACTGGATGATACCGCTCAAGAAAATTTAAAAGAGTGGCTCTATGATCTCCTCTATAAACTTTACGAAAATGAAGAAAAATATACCGAAGAATTATATGATGGGCTTGGTTGGACGGACGAAGTGAAAATATTTTTGCGTTACAACGCCAATAAAGCGCTGATGAATCTTGGCTTTGATCCGCTATTTCCCGATACCGCCGAAGATGTCAATCCGATTGTGATGAACGGAATTTCCACCGGCACTGTCAATCACGACTTTTTCTCCCAAGTCGGTAACGGTTATTTATTAGGCCAAGTGGAAGCCATGAATGATTCAGACTACAAAATTTAAAACTCAGACTTAAGTCGGCTTTTTATAGCCGACTTTTTTGGTATACTGAAAGAAATTAACTGGAAAAATTATAGGAACAGGTGCCTATGCTTAAAATATTTAAAATACTTGAAAAAAATCGCCAACTTCTAACTTATCTATTTTTCGGCGGATTAACTACCGTTGTAAATTACGCCGTTTACTTTCTGACAACTTATTTAACTGGCTGGGATTATCGCTTAATAAATTTTCTCGCATGGTTTTTTTCTGTCCTTTTTGCCTATGTCGTAAATAAAGTTTGGGTTTTTCAAACAGGAGAAAATCGCCGCGGACAAAAATTTTGGCGGGAAATTTCGTTATTTTTTGGCGCACGAATTTTTTCTTTAGGACTAGACATGCTCTTGATGATTGCTTTAATTAGCGGCCTTTCCTGGTCAGATTTTTGGGCTAAGACCTTGACGCAAGTAGTCATTGTCGTCACCAACTATTTTTTGTCCAAAAAAATTATTTTCAAAAAGTAAGGAGACATCAGACTGCCATGAAGATTTTTTTAGTAGAAGATGATCAACATTTAGCTCAACAAATTCAACAACACCTCGAAAGATACAACTATCAAGTGACTGTCTGTCAGGATTTTCAACAAGTCACCGATAATTTACGGCAAAATGATCCCCAGCTTGTTTTAATGGATGTCAACTTGCCTTATTTTGATGGTTTTTTTTGGTGTTTAGAAATCCGTAAATTTTCTACGGTTCCCCTGATTTTCCTCTCAGCCCGCGAACATCCCATCGATCAAGTGCGGGCTTTAGAATGCGGGGCTGATGATTATATTACTAAACCTTTTTCTTACGAACTCCTTTTGGCCAAAATTAAAAGTCATTTGCGTCGCGTTTATGGCGCTTATAATCCCCAATTAAAGGGAAATTTTATTGAAAAAAATGGGCTCACTTACTATCCCGAGCGCCTCAGTGCGACTTATCTAAATCAAACAATTAATCTTAGCAAAAAAGAAGGCGATCTTTTAGGCTGTCTTTTAGAAAAATTCCCTCAAGTTTGTGATCGTAAGCAGCTGCTGGCTCTTTTGTGGGACGATGAGCAGTTTGTCGATGACAATACTTTATCTGTCAATGTTACCCGGTTGCGCAAAAAATTAGCCGAACTTGGCTTACCAAACACGATTCAAACCTTGCGTTCCATGGGTTATGGACTTTCTTTTGAGGAAATTTCATGAAAATTTTTTGGCAACAATATCTGACCCATTTTATTAGCCACTTATTCTTAATGTTAGTCGTTATGGTTTTATTTTTTTTAGACGGCTATGAAAATTTTTTATTGTTTGGCTATGGCTTTTTTATTTTCTTTATCTTAGAAGCCGCGCTCCTTTTTCGTTCATACTGGAAATCTCGGCATTTTTGGGGATTTTTAGCCGGCCAAAAATCTGCCGCTACTTTAAAAAAAGATACCAGCCCTATGAGTCTTGCCTTAGCTCAATTGATTGAAGCCAATCAACTTGCCCATGAGCAAAAAACAAATCAACTGCTGGAAACTCAAAAACAGCAACAAGATTTTATCGAACTTTGGGTCCACCAAATGAAAACACCTGTCACTATTTTGACGCTTTTAGCGCAAGAAGACCAAGTTGATCCGCGCCAAATCGTCGCAGAAACCAAACGTTTAAAAGAAGGACTGGATTTGGCATTGAATATGTCCCGGGCCACTAGCTTTGAACATGATTTTCACCTGCAAAAATTAAATCTTAAACAAGTCGTCCAACAAGCCATTATCAAAGAAAAAATGAGTTTTATTCAGCGGGAAATTTATCCGAAAAATTTTTTGCCAGACCTGACCGTCACTAGTGATGAAAAATGGCTGGCTTTTATTTTGCAACAATTGCTACAAAACAGCTTAAAATACAGCCCTTCCCACTCTCAAATTACATTTTCAGCTACTGTTTCTAATTCACAAGTCACAATCTTGCTCACCGATTACGGCCAAGGGATTCCTAAGCAAGATTTGCCTCGCGTAAAGGAACCATTTTTCACTGGCACCAATGGTCGAATATTTCCTGAAGCGACTGGTATGGGTCTTTATTTAGTCGATAATATTGCTAAAGAGTTGGCGATTGATTTTTCCATCGCTTCAACCCAAGGCGTCGGGACAACTTTTTCTTTAACTTTTAAAAAAACTTTGCCAAGCTGACAAAGATGTAAGAAAACTGTCAACAAAATCGCTATCGATTTTCCTAAATGTTTTGTAAAATCAATCTGAGGTGAATAAAATGAAAATATTAACAGTCAATCAATTGACGAAAAATTATGCCGGTGAAGTGCCGGTAGAAGTTTTAAAAAAAATGAATTTCACAGTGGAAACTGGTGAATTTGTAGCTATTATGGGACCATCTGGTAGCGGGAAAACGACGCTTTTAAATTGTCTAGGTACTCTCGATCAACCCACAAGTGGCACGATTTTATTAAACGATGAAAATCCCGCCACTTATGATAAAGAAAAACTGGCCACCTTCCGCCGTCAGCAATTGGGCTTTATTTTTCAAAATTATAATCTGCTCTCGCCATTAACTGTTGCGGAAAATATTATGTTGCCCTTAACTTTAGACCATGGAAATTTAACTGAAATGGAAAGTCGCACTCGCGAGTTAATGGCTGAACTAGGCATTGAAAAATTAGCTAATAAAAGAGTCCATGAACTTTCCGGCGGTGAGTGTCAGCGTGTGGCCATCGCCCGGGCTTTAATTCATGACCCGAGCCTTATTTTAGCCGACGAACCTACCGGAAATCTCGACTCGAAGGCCGCCGGAGACGTGATGGAAATTTTGCAACAGCTAAATCAGACTAAAAAAGTTACCACGCTAATGGTGACCCATGATCCGATTTCAGCAAGTTATGCTAAGCGGGTAATTTTTATTAAAGACGGTGAACTCTTTAATGAAGTTTATCTTGGAGAAAGTCGCGAAGCCTTTTACCAAGAAATTTTAACGGTCTTAAGTCATTTGGGAGGTGGGCGCCATGAATTTTCGACAACTCATTTGGCGTAACATTTCCCGCAATACTCAGACGTACGGCAGTTATTTTCTCTCCAGCGTCTATTCGGTTTTTGTTTTTTTTATTTTTGGTCTTCTCTATTTCCATCCCCAACTGCAAAATAATCTCCCGGCTAATTCTGACACCATTTCTGCTCTAGCTAAAATGGGGCTGGGGGTTTCCCAAGTGGTGATTATTGTTCTTTCGATTATTTTTCTCTGGTACTCTTTTGCCAATTTTTTAAGCGCCCGTAAACGGGACCTCGCCATTTATTTAATGTTGGGGATGTCGCCGAAAAATTTGCGGAAAATGGTTGTTGGCGAAAATTTAACTTTAGGCAGTATGGCTATTTTTTCTGGCGTTTTGCTCGGTACTATTTTTGCCAAAATTTTCCTTTTAGTGGCGCAAAAAATGCTTCATTTAACCGACACTTTAAAATTTTATTTCCCTTGGCAAGCGATTATCCTTTCCGTCGTTAGTTTTTTCTTGATTTTTATTTTAATTTCTTTTTTAGAAACCCGAAAAATTGAAACGGAAAATTTAACCGATCTAGCCAAAGGAGAAGAAAAAGCCCCTGCCACTCCCAAAGCAAAATTATCACTAGCTATATTAGATGTTGTTAGTTTAATCGCCGGTTACGGTTTGCTCATTTATTTTGTTAGAGGATCGGCCAACTTCTATCTTCTGTTAGCTTGCGTGTTGCTAACTATCTTAGCCACATTTTTGCTGCTCCACCAATTTTCGATTATTTTTTTACAATACTTGAAAAAAAAGCCCCGCAACAAATTGGGCCAACGTTTACTGTTAATCAGTGAATTAATTTTTCAAACGAAAAAAAATGCCTCCATGTATGCCTTAATTGCCTTAACAGCTTCTGTGGCTTTTGTCGGTCTTGGCGTAACCATGGCCATTGGTTCAGCTAACTTAGCGCAAAATACGACGATTAGTTTCAGCTATATTTTATCGCCATCAAAAGAAACGCAAGAAATTAGTCAAAAAATCACCGAAAAAATTCAAGAAAAATATCCAGAGGCACAACAAGTGGCGCTAGAATTTACAGTGAACACCTTAGAAGTGAATTACCAAACGCCATTTACTCCTAATAATTTTTGGCCCACTACGCCAACTTTCATTAAAGCTTCTCAATATAATCAACTCGCCACATCCGCTGGCTTGCCGCCTCTTCATCCGACTGGTAGCAAGATGTACACTTTTGCCAGCTACAATTCAGAATTAAAAACTTTGAAAAGTCAAAGTGCCAAAGAACGGACAGCTCAAGGAACGATGACCTTTCAAGGTGAAGAAATTCCCGTTGTGATCGAAAAAATTCCCGATTTTTTAAATGTTAATTTGTGGGACGCTGTCGTAGTAGAAGATGCTCTTTTTGAAAAAATTTATCATTCGCCTGAAGAACAAGCTGTTGGCACCCCTACTAAAGTTTGGATTATTAATTATTCCCAGTGGGCCAAAGATGCCAAATTTTCCCAATCCATTGATAACCAGCTGACTGAATTTCAAGAATCGTATAACCAAAAGTATCTCGACGATTCATTTTTCTTTACTTCTCGCTATCAACAATGGCAAGCCGGCCGCCAAGCGAACGGTCTAATTATGTTAATTGGGATTTTATTAGGCGGTGTCTTCTTTATTTTCGCCGCTTCGATTCTCTCCTTTAGACTTTTCGGCCAAATTCCTCAAGCAAGAAAGTATCAACACGCACTAGACTTATTAGGAATCCCTGAAAAAATGCGCAAAAAAATTATTCGCCGCGAAATGCTTTTAATGTATTTCTTACCGGGAATTATTGCCACACTTCATTTCACAATGGCCTTTTGGGCACTCCAACTTTTGAGCGCCATCAGTTTTTGGAATATTTATTTCCAAATTTTGCTTGTCTATTTTATTTTCCAATTCTTATTTTTCCTTTTTTCCAGTCGTTACTATTTCCGCCAATTAAATTTAAAATAAAAAAACAGAAATTCTAAGGATCCTTCCATCCTCAGAATTTCTGTTTTTTGTTTTATTTATTTTTTCTTTTTACCAAATACTTTGTCGAAGAATCCTTCTTCGCCTTGTTCATTTACCTGGTCGCCACCAGCTTGTGCAAACGTACGTAAAGCATCACGTTGCGCTTCTGTTAAGCTCTTTGGTGTCAGCAAGTTTACTTTCACTTGTTGATCGCCGAAGCTTCCACCGCGTAACTTAGGTGCCCCTTTACCACGCAAGCGGAAAGTTGTTCCTGTTTGCGTGCCTGCTGGAATTTTTAATTTTACTTTACCATGAACAGTTGGCACTTCCACTTCATCGCCTAAAGCTGCTTGGACAAAGCTAATGGGCATATCGTAGTAAATTTCTGAACCATCACGATCAAAAATATCACTTTTTTCAACATAGAAAACAACATACAAATCGCCATAAGGACCTTTATTGATCCCAGCTTCCCCTTGACCTGTCAAACGCATTTGTTGACCATCTTCCACACCGGCTGGAACATTTACTTTCACCGTATGAGAAGATTTTTCGTGTCCCGTTCCATGACAAGTTGGACATGGATCTTTAATTTCTTTACCAGTCCCGCGACAAACATCACACGTTTGGCGACTCATCACACGCCCAAGTGGCGTTTGACGTTCCACGTTGATCGTCCCGGCTCCGTGACATTTATGACAAACGACCGGACTCGTCCCAGGTTTTGCCCCAGAACCGCCACAAGTATGACATTCATCTTCACGATTGTATTTGATTTCTTTTTCAACACCAAAAATGGCTTCTTCAAATTTCAAATTCAAACTGTATTGCAAATCTTGGCCTTGCCGTGGGGCTGTTGGATCAACTTGACGAGATCCGCCACCGCCAAAGAAGGAATCAAAAATATCTTCAAAGCCAAAACCACCGCTACCACCAGAGAAACCACCACCGGAAAATCCGCCAAAACCGCCGCCACCAGCTCCATAATTAGGATTGGTACCAGCATGACCGTATTGATCGTAGGCCGCTCTTTTTTGTGGATCGCTTAAAATTTCATAGGCTTCCGCCACTTCTTTAAATTTATCTTCAGCTCCGGCTTCTTTATTAATATCCGGATGATATTGTTTGGAAAGCTTGCGGTAGGCTTTTTTTATTTCATCTTCATTGGCACCTTTTGCAACGCCCAGCACCTCATAGTAATCGCGTTTATCCGCCATCAAAAAACCTCCAATAATTAAATTCAAAAATCTATCATATCATAACATATTTTACTAAGATACTCTAGATTCACTCGCCTAAGAAAAAAAGCCAAAAGAAATCTTTGGCTTTTTAAACATAGCGTGACAACTTGCGACAACTTATTTTTTCGGTGTCTTAAGTGCAACTGCCTAGGGAAAAAGATAATTCTTCTGGCGAATGTTCCATTCACTTTCAGAATTTCTATTTTCCTACGGCACTAAACGCACTTGCGACAACCTTTTTTTCGGTGTCTTAAGCGCAGTGCCTAGGGAAAAAGATAATTCTTTTGGCGAATGTTCCATTCACTTTCAGAATTTCTATTTTCCTACGTCACTAAACGCACTTGCGACAACCTATTTTTTGTCGTCGTCTACTTCGGTGAAGTCGGCGTCTACTACGTCGTCTTTGCCATCTTGGGCTTCAGCTGCTGCATCAGGATTTTCAGCTTGTTGCGCTGCAGCTGCTTGTTCGTATAATTTAACGGTTAGGTTTTGAACGATTTCGTTTAGAGAATCGCGTTTAGTTTTCATATCTTCAATGTTATTTTCTTCGACAGCTTTTTTCAATTCGTCGCGGGCGTCTTCGGCTTTTTTAACTTCATCAGCATCAACTTTACCGTCAAGATCTTTCAAAGTTTTGTCGACAGTGAACAACAATGCATCAACATCATTGCGCAAATCAACTTCTTCTTTGCGCGCTTTATCGGCTTCGGCATTAGACTCAGCGTCTTTAACCATCCGTTCAATTTCATCGTCAGATAAACCGGATGAAGATTTGATCGTAATTTTTTGTTCTTTCTTCGTTCCTAAATCTTTAGCGGAAACATTAACGATCCCGTTTTTGTCGATATCAAATGTAACTTCGATTTGTGGTACACCACGTGGAGCTGGTGGCAAATCGGTTAATTGGAAACGACCTAAAGTTTTATTATCAGCAGCCATTGGACGTTCCCCTTGCAAGACATGAATATCTACAGCAGGTTGGCTATCAGCAGCGGTTGAGAAGACTTGTGATTTGCTCGTTGGAATTGTTGTATTGCGATCGATTAAACGAGTGAAGACACCACCCATTGTTTCAATCCCTAGAGATAATGGTGTTACATCAAGTAAAACGACATCTTTCACGTCACCGGTGATAACTCCACCTTGAATAGCAGCACCCATGGCTACAACTTCATCAGGGTTTACAGATTTATTTGGTTCTTTATTTGTTTCTTTACGAACGGCTTCAACTACTGCAGGAATCCGAGTTGAACCACCGACTAAAATAACTTCATCAATATCAGATTGAGAAAGTCCAGCATCACGCAACGCATTGCGGACAGGAGTTTTCGTCCGTTCAACTAAATCAGAAGTTAAATCGTCAAATTTAGCACGAGTTAATGTATTTTCTAAGTGCAATGGACCATTAGCGCCGGCAGTGATAAATGGTAAGGAAATTTGAGTGCTAGACACACCGGATAAATCTTTTTTCGCTTTTTCAGCAGCATCTTTTAACCGTTGAACGGCCATTTTATCTTTAGATAAATCAACGCCATTTTCTTTTTTGAATTCAGCCACTAAGTAGTCGATAATTTTGTTATCAAAATCATCCCCACCAAGTAAATTATCACCAGATGTTGATAATACATCAAAGACGCCATCGCCTAATTCCAAAATAGAAACGTCGAATGTCCCACCACCAAGGTCAAAGACTAAAATTTTTTCGTCGCGGTCGGTTTTATCTAAACCATAAGCTAATGCTGCAGCGGTTGGTTCGTTAACAATCCGTTCCACTTCTAAACCGGCAATTTTACCAGCATCTTTTGTTGCTTGACGTTGCGCATCGTTAAAGTAAGCAGGAACTGTAATAACTGCTTTTTCAACTTTTTCCCCAAGATAATCTTCAGCAAAACCTTTCATGTATTGCAAAATCATCGCTGAAATTTCTTGTGGTGTATAAGATTTGCCATCTACTTCCGTTTTGTAACCTGCTTCGCCCATATGACGTTTAATGGAAGAAACAGTATCAGGATTGGTTACTGCTTGACGTTTAGCAACTTCACCGACTTGAATTTCACCATTTTTAAAAGCAACAACAGATGGTGTTGTGCGGTTACCTTCTGGATTTGTAATAATTTTTGCTTCTCCGCCTTCAAGAACAGCGACTGCAGAGTTTGTTGTACCTAGGTCAATACCAATAATTTTAGACATAAGAATTTCTCCTTTTAAATTTAATTTTTTATTTTTATTGAGCAACAATCACCATAGCCGGACGTAACACCCGTTCATGGAGTTGGTACCCTTTTTGTAACACAGAGATGATGGTGTCAGCTGGGAATTCATCACTTGCTGCCACGGTTTGGACTGCTTGGTGTAAATTAGGATCAAAAGCTTGAGCTAAGGCCGGAATTTCTTCGACGCCTTCTTCTTTTAAGGCATGGCGCAATCCTTCTAAGACCATTTCCACGCCTTTTTTCAAAGCCGCTGCTTGATCGTCGTTAACTTCAGTAGCTAACGCGCGTTCCAAATTGTCCAAACTTCCTAAAATTCCTTTGGCCAAATCTTGCGAGCGATAACGCGTCAATTGTTCCCGTTCTTGGCGAGAACGACGAGTCATATTAGCAATTTCTGCTTGAGCTCGTAAAAATTTGTCTTCCATTTCAGAAAGTTGCTCCGTTAAATCAGCAACTGGATCGACTTCATTTTGAGCTTCACTTGTTGCATCTGTTGTTTCCTCTTCAGGAAATTTGAAAATTTCTTCTGAGTGATTTGTTTCTGTTTGGTTTGCTTTAACATCCTCAGAAAACTTTTCTTCCTGCTTTTTTTTAGCCAATCATGAAACCTTCTTTCTAACTTTTTAATTTTTCCCGTCTAACAAGCGGTAATAGGCGCTCAGACGGTTTTCCATTTCATTTTTAAAAACATCTAACAGACCCAATACTTTTTCATAAGGCATGTTAGCTGGTCCAAGAATCGCAATCCGCCCTTGCCCGTGACCATTGATTTCATAATTTGAAGTAATCAAGGCCAAATCGTTCAAAGAGCTATTGCCAATCTCTTCACCAATAGCAATGGCGGTTGGTTTCTGGTCGCTGCCTTGTCTTTCCAATAATTGCGAAAGGGCCGCGCCGTTATCCATCAGCGTAATCAATTGCCTGAAATGATTGACATCATGAGTCATCTGAAAATCCAGTAAATTCATTTTTCCACCGACAAAGACCCGCTCATCAAAAGTCGTAGCGAATAATTGTTCGAATAAATTCAAAATACCTTGCGGCGTTTGAAAATATTTTTGCAAAACTAAAGGAATTTCTGTTCGCAACTTATGATAAACACTCAGTAAGGGTTGATTAACAAGGCGTTCATTAATGATTCGGACCATTTTTTCTAAATCTTCGGCGGACAATTGATTAGGCAAATTAAAAATTTGACTTTCCACATTGCCGTGATCAGTCACAATGACAGCCACAATTTGCCGGGCATTTAATGGTACGATTCGAAATCCTGTCAATCTTCGTTCCGAAAGTTCCGGTCCTAGAGAAAAAGCGGTGTAGCGCGTCAAACTCGATAAAATGCTCGCTGAAGCTTCGATAATATCGTCAATTTCTTTGAACGGCTGTAAAAATGCTTGTTGAATCGTTGTAACTTGTTCATTGGTTACCGCAGAAGGAACTAACAGATGATCAACATAATATCGCAAACCAACTAACGACGGCACTCGTCCTGACGATGAATGAGTTTTATTGAGTAAACCCAATTGTTCTAAAGCACTCATCTCGTTACGAATGGTGGCACTAGAGGCCTGGATACCGTGTTCCATCAAAAACTTCGAGCCCACGGGTTGTCCGGTGGTGGTGAACGTTTGAATAATCAGACGTAAAATATTTTCTTGACGACTCGTTAACATTGTTCCACCTCCTTACTAGCACTCCTATACTCTAAGTGCTAATACTTCTGTATCATATCAAGTTTACAAAGGGTTGTCAAGGATTTGACTTAAAAAATTAGCACTTAATTGTCTCGAGTGCCAACTTGAATTTCTAGCCTGGTGATTGCAATTTGAAAAATCCGTGGTAGCATAAAAAGAAAGCAAGATAATTAGAAAGGATTATTATGGAAGAAAAAAAAATCATTTTGTCCCAATCCTTAATTCAACCAAAAATTTCCGCCTATATTCACATCCCTTTTTGTGAGCATCTTTGTTATTACTGCGACTTCAATAAATTTTTTCTTGAAGGTCAACCAGTAGATGAATATATTCAAGCTTTGCTAAAAGAAATTCGCTTAGCTAAACAGCAACAACCATTTGACGTCAGCACTCTTTATATTGGCGGTGGCACGCCGACTGCTTTAAGTGCAAAACAATTAGACGTTTTACTAGCTGGTTTACAAAAAGAATTGCCCCGCGATAACGCCATGGAATATACGGTTGAAGCCAATCCTGGTGACTTAACAGCGGATAAATTAGCGGTCTTGAAAAATTACGGCGTCAATCGTTTATCTTTAGGTGTCCAAACTTTTGATGATCGCCTTTTAAAAAAAATCGGTCGAAAACATTCTGCCCAAGATGTTTATGATACTTTAAAACTTATTGACCAAGCCGGATTTACGAATGTTTCTATTGATTTGATTTATGCCTTGCCTGGCCAAAGTAAGGAAAATTTCCAACAAACATTAGATCAAGCCGTTGCTTTAGATTTGCCGCATTATTCGTTGTATTCATTGATTTTAGAAAACAAAACTCGCTTTATGAATTGGGTGCGCCAAGGACGGCTGGCCATGCCAGATGATGATTTGGCTGCTGATATGTTTGAAATGGCTCTTACTTCCTTAGAAAAAGCGGGCAAAATGCAATACGAAATTAGTAATTTTTCCGTTCCTGGTCTGGAAAGCCAACATAATCTTATGTATTGGAATAATGAACAGTATTTCGGTTTTGGTGCGGGAGCTTCCGGATTTTTAAGAGATATTCGCTACCGAAATTTCGGGCCAATTCCTCATTATTTAAATCCAATTGCGGAAAATAAATTACCTATTTTAGAAAAAGAAAAATTAACGACCAAAAATCATTGGGAAGAAGAAATGTTTTTAGGTCTCCGAAAAAAACAAGGGGTCTTTTTACAACATTTTTCCAAAAAATTTGGCGTCGATTACTGGTCTGTCTACGGCGATGTGACAAAAAAATTAATAAATGATAAATTACTCGTTTTAGAAGATGGCTGGTTAAAACTCACCCCCAGAAGTTTATTTATCGGCAATCTCGTTTTTGAAGAATTTTTATTAAGTGAATAAAACCAAAAAACACCTCCTGCGCGTAAAGGCCAGAGGTGTTTTTTTGGTTAAAATTTCTTACATTAAATCTTCGACGAAATTAACTAATTTGTCTTTTAGATCTTGGGTATTTTCTTTTAAAGCATTACCGTACACCGAAATATGATCTTTACTATCTTTCACTTTTCCAGCAATGGCAGTTACATGATCTAGATCTTCATCAGATAATTTATCAACCATCGCCATGATTTTTTCATTGCCGTCAAGTTTATCGCGAACAAAACCTTTTACTTGATGACGCTTTTTGGCATGGGCAAATTTTTCACCGGCAAACTTAACAGATAAAATAGCACCGCTGGCTACTACAGCACCGGCAACAGTTACGCCTAAAATAACTTTTGTTGAAGTTTTCATATTATCAGCTCCCTTTCCTTAATTGTACCACAGTGAAATTGAAAGCCGTAACAATATGAATTGACTATCTAAAAATCTCAAAAAAAAGGAAACTCGCGTCAATGAGTTTCCTTTTTCGCTATTAATCTCTGTTGCGACCACCAAATAAAATGATCAAACGCAACAACTGTAAAAAAGTACTTAAAGCTGCGGCCACATAAGTGAGTGCAGCAGCAAACAAAACTTTTTTGACCATGGGCACTTCTTCTTCAGTCAATAAATTTCCCGCCGATAAAATTTTGACCGCCCGTCTCGAGGCATCAAATTCTACTGGCAAAGTCACTAATTGAAATAAAAGGGCGAAAGAAAAAGCAAAAATTCCTAAGTAAATCAGCGTTTGATTGTAACTTAAAAGGACGCCAACTAAAATTAACGGAAAGGCAATCGTTGACCCAAGATTTGCTACTGGGACAATTGCATGGCGAATTTTCATAGGAATATAATTTTTTTGATCTTGGACGGCATGCCCACATTCATGAGCTGCTACGCCAATCGCTGCTACAGACATCGATTGAGCAGTACTTTCAGACAAGTTCAAAGTTTTATCTTTTGAATTGTAATTATCCGATAAATTCCCGGAAATCGGCCGAACCATGACATCAGTAATGCCACTGTCTTGCAAAATAAATTGAGCAGCTTGCGTTCCGGTAACATTTTTTCGACTGCGTACTTCGTCAAACTTTTTAAACGTACTGTTCACATAGGCCGAAGCTAACCCTGAAATAGCAATCCCAATAATTACTAAAATATACGTTGGATCCCAAAAAAATGGAAACATCCGACCACCTCCTGTTGAATTTTCTTCTATTCTCTTTTTAGTCTAACAAATTTTGGCTAATCTACCACTTTTTAATCTGCACCTTAAAGAAATTTAAACTTATTTTGTAGAAAAATCTCGAACAATAGTTTGCAACTGACGATAAATTTCTTCTGTTTCTGTCACATCTTTAGCTTTGGCACCTGATGCCATGGGATGACCGCCGCCATGATGTAATTTAGCTAGTTCATTAATAACTGGCCCTTTTGACCGAAAATGAACGCGGAACGTCCCATCTTCTTGGGCTACAAAAATTGTCCAAGCTTGTGCTTCTTCAATTTTCCCGGGTAAAGAAACAATCGACGAAACTTCTGCATCTACCACATCAAATTTTTTCATTACGTCGCTGTCTAACATTAAAACACCAGCGCCAAATTCATCTAAGGTCACATTTTCAAAAACATAGCCAAATAATTTAGCGATTTTCATCGGAACGGAGTCGAGTTTCCGATTTAATGCTGCAGCATCAAAAGAAAATTCTCGCAAAGCTGCGGCCATTCTTAACGTTTCGGGCGTTGTCCCTGGATATAAAAAGCGCCCCGTGTCACCAACAATCCCGGCATATAATAGTAGCGCCCCATTATCAGATAAGCTCAACTCGTCTTGATGTTGCAAATAAAAATCAGTAATCATCTCAGAACAAGAACTCGCATCGGTATTAACGTAGCAAATATCGCCATAAGGTTGATCGTTAGGATGGTGATCGATTTTAATCCATTTTTTCGCTAAATCATAATTTTCGCCATCAATTCGTGGTGTATCAGCGGTATCGACAATAATGGCCAGCGCCCCGTCATAATCTTTAGCCGTTACTGAATCCATTTTCGCCAAAAAGTCTAAACCATCCGTCGTTTCACCGGCAAGTAAAATCTTTTTAGCTGGAAAACTTGTTTTTAAAATTTCCCCAAGACCCGCTTGTGAACCGATGGCATCAGGATCAGGCCGTTGATGGCGGTGGATAATAATCGTCTCAAATTGTTTAATCATTTCTAAAATTTCGTCAGTAATATTCATTATTCGCGTAAAAACGCGTCACTTCCTTTTTTAAATTATTTATCTTTTATTTTTTTCCAGCCAACTTTGCCGCATTTAATCATTGGGAACGTTCCATCACTTGGCAAATCACGATGGATTTTGCCACAATACTGTTTTCCAAAAAGACCTCAATATCTAGTTTCGCACTGCGGCGGCCAATTTCTAAAATCCGTGGTCGAATTGACAGCTCACTTTCTAATTGAATCAATTTAAAATAATGCAAATTCACTTGTTCAATCAGCACATTGCGTTTTTGATGGGTCACCATAATGCGTTGGGTGACGGTAGTTATTAGTTCGCTTAAAACGCCAAAAGAAATCGTCCCTACTCCGTTAACCATTTGTGGCGTCACGACAAATTTATATTCAAAGCCGGTGGGCACTTTGGTTTCTTCAACTGTAATCACTTGACCGGAAATTTGGTCGGAAAAAGTATCAGTCATTTGCGGTTGCCGTTGCGCCAGTTGCATCGACTTCATCACATCACGGCGCGTAACAATCCCCATTAATGTCAAATCATCTTCCACTACAGGCATTACTTCTAGTCCGTCCCAAATCATTTGGTGCGAAACGCTCGCTACACTCGTTCCTTTTTTCACCGAATTTGGATCTTTAGTCATGGCTTTGTCGATGGTTTGTGCATCATTTTTCCCCACCACATCTTTGGCGGTAATCATGCCTAATAAACGTAAATGTTGATTCACCACTGGAAATCTGGAGTGACCTGAACTAGTGGCCATTTTTCGATAATCGGCGATTGTTTCAATTCCCCGCAAATAATTTGTTTTTTCTAGCGGCGTATAAATATCTGAAACCAGCATAATATCTTTTTTAATAAGCTGATCAGAAAGAGCGCGGTTAATCAATGTCGCCACCGTGAACGTATCATAAGTCGTCCGCAACACCGGCATATTCAACTCATCCGCTAAAGCAGCAATTTCAGGAGTTGTTTCAAAGCCACCGGTAATTAAGACCGCCGCGCCTAGTTGTAAGGCTAATTTTTGAACATCTAAACGATTGCCGACAATCATTAATGAATCTGGCGAAATGTAGCGTTCCATCGCCTCAACGGTCATAGCGCCAATCACAAATTTATTTAAATCCCGCTCTAATCCAACTGCACCGCCTAAAACATCGCCTTCTGTAATTTTTACCACTTCATTAAAAGTTAGTCGCTCGATATTTTTTTTAAGTTTGCGTTCAATCCGAATCGTACCAACTCTTTGAATAGTGGAAACAACACCAGCATTTTCGGCATCTTTAATGGCCCTGTATGCAGTTCCTTCGCTGACACTGAGATTTTTTGCAATACTACGCACACTAATCCGCTCACCCACTGGCAAAGCTTCGATAAATTGTAATATTTGATCGTGTTTGGTGGCCAACATTTTTCCTTCTCTCTATATAATCAGTTCTTCTTCAGCTTTTAGAATGCTCACGACACCGGCCGGTAAGCTTTTTGCAAATTTTTCTGGATCTTGTTTAATGGCTGGAAATGTATTGTAGTGAATGGGCAATACTTTTTTTGCCTCCACAGCTTTTGCAGCTTTAACGGCATCTTTTATCCCCATTGTAAAATTATCGCCAATCGGTAGCACCGCCAAATCAATTACAAAATCATCGGCAAGTAATTTCATATCAGAAAAATAAGCCGTATCTCCTGCCAAATAAATTGTTTTGCCATCTGCTTGTAAAATAAATCCCGCCGGTTCGCCTAAGTAAATAGTTTTTCCATCTTCAGTAAAACTAGAAGAATGTTGGGCTGTCACCATTTTAATGTGTCCAAATGGAAATTCAAAGCTTCCGCCAAGATTCATGCCGTGACTTTTCGCGCCATTTTTTTTAGCCCAACTAGCAAGTTCGGCAATGGCAATCACTGTCGCTTTATTTTTTTTAGCAATCGGCAGCAAATCTTGAATATGATCGTTATGGCCGTGCGTTGCTAAAATATAATCACAACTTATTTCCTCAGGTTTTACTGTACTCCAAGAATTTCCGGTAAAAAAAGGATCAACTAAAATTCTTGTTCCGTCATTTAAAATAACCGATAAAGTGGCATGTCCATGATAAATTATTTTCATTTGTTTGCTCCTTTCAATTCTTTAAGATAATTATAACAGATGAAACAATATAATAGTACAGAAAAAAACACCGACCTGAAAAAGCGTCGGTGTTGCAAAAAATATTTTAAAATTGGTCAATTAACATTTGGCGAATTTCAGCAAGAGATGGTTGACGTGGGTTCGCTGTCGTACATTGATCGTTGTAAACTAGATCAACTAATTTATCGATTGATCCGTCAAATTGTTCTTTGGTGACACCATTTCCTGACAAACTTGTGTCAACTTCTAAAGCTTTAGCTAAATCAGCAATTTTTTGGCAAAGAGCTTCAACTAATTCAGCATCTGTATTGCCTTTCAGATTTAAGGCCCGAGCAATATCAGCATAATCTTTTTGACCGCGATATACTTCGTAACGTGGGAATGGCGTCCGTTTAACATTGCCGGCAACTCCGTTAAACCGTACCACGTGTTGCATAGCAATTGTAATTGCTAAACCATGTGGCAAGCCGAATTCACCACCTGTTTTATGGGCAAATGAATGATTAATTCCTAAGAAGGCATTGGCAAAAGCCATCCCAGCTAAAGTCGCGGCATAATGCATATTTACTCGCGCCGTTTCGCCAGCTAACGTTGGATTTTTTGGATCGAATTTAAACGATTCTTCCAAGTTTTCAAAGACTAATTTAATGGCTTCAAGTGACCAAGGACGAGTAAAATCAGAAGCCATCACAGAAACATAAGATTCTAAAGCGTGGGATAAGCTATCTAATCCAGACAATGAAACCGTCCGACGTGGCACAGTCAGAACAAATTCAGGATCAACAATCGCCACTTGTGGGGTCAATTCATAATCTGCCAATGGATATTTTACATGAGTATTGTCATCAGTAATAACTGAAAATGGTGTAACTTCAGAACCAGTCCCTGATGTAGTTGGAATGGCGATTAATTTCGTTTCTGTTTGGTGATGGAAACGAACAATTCTCTTACGAATATCCATGAATTTTTGTTGGAGTTTGTAGAAAAGTTCAGAAACTTTTTCATAACTTTCTAAAAATCCAGCTTCTTGATCTAGTGAATATTCATAAATAAAACGAGC
Source organism: Enterococcus timonensis (assembly GCF_900104595.1). GTDB lineage: Bacteria > Bacillota > Bacilli > Lactobacillales > Enterococcaceae > Enterococcus_J > Enterococcus_J timonensis. The sequence continues at coordinate 466,969 of NZ_FNVY01000003.1, read as the reverse complement.
GATTTTGGCAGCATCTAAAGCTGATCCACCACCGATAGCAATAATTGTATCGGGTTTAAATTGTTGCAGTTGTTGGGCAATTTCAATTGTTTGTCCTAGAGTTGGGTCAGGGCGGACGTTGCCGTAAAGTGAAGTCTTAACTGTTTCGTCCCGCAATTCTAATTGGGAATAAACACTATCCACAAAGCCAAATTGCACCATACCAGGATCGGCCACGATAAAGACGCGATTCATTTCTTCCGCATCATCTTGTAAATAAGAAATGGCATTTTTTTCATAATAAACTTTTTCTGGCAACCGAACCCATTGCGGACGATTTCTCCGTTTGGCAACCGTTTTAACATTGATTAAGTCTGAGGTGGTTAAGTTATGTGACATTGAATTTTTCCCCCATGATCCAGTTCCTAAAGTTAAGCTTGCTTTCAGTGCGTCGGTGTAAATATCACCAATTCCACCGATGGAATCTGGTTGATTAACAATAATCCGCGCCGCATTAGTTTTTTCGGAAAACTCAGCTACAAATGGATCAGCTTGTGAACCGATTTGAATGGCTGCATTGTGTCCCGCCCCTTGATAAGCTAACAGTTGGGCAACAATCTGAATGCCTTCTTGTCGATCTGCTGCTTTATAGACCGATAATAATGGAGATAATTTTTCAGAAGAAAGTTTTTCGCCGATATTTTTAGCATCTAATTCAAATAATAAAACATCACATTCGGCAGGTAATTCAACGCCCGCTTGATCACAAATCCAGTGAGCAGACATTCCAGCGACGGCTCCATTTACACCGTGACCTTCATTAAAAACAAAGTCAGCTAATTTTTGATAATCTTTTTTCGGAACAATGTAAGAACCTTTTTCTACCATTTTAGCTAACCATTCATCATAAATTGGCGCTTCAACGACAGCTGAATTTTCTGTGGCACAAATCATCCCATTATCAAAACGTTTTGACAAAAGTAAATCTTCCACTGCCCGATCAATGTACGCTGTGTGATCCACATAAATCGCTCCGTTACCAGCACCGACACCTAGTGAAGGATTACCAGATTTCAAAGCGGCATTAACCATACCCGGTCCACCTGTTGCTAAAATCGAAGCAATATTTGGATTTTGGATTAAAGCTGTCGTGTTCTCTAAAGAAGGAACTTCCACCCATTGAATAATATCTTTAGGCGCTCCGGCGGCAACAGCGGCATCATACAAAATTTTAGCCGCATGACTGGAACATTTTTGCGCTTGAGGATGGAAAGCAAAAACAATTGCATTCCGGGTTTTTAAAGCCATTAATGATTTAAACATGGAAGTACTCGTTGGATTCGTGGTTGGGACAATCCCTGCTAACACACCAAGCGGGGCAGCAATTTGGACTTGACCTTTAATTTTATCTTCGCCGATAATCCCGACTGTTTTTTCATGTTTGATTAAATTGTAAATATTTTCAGTAGCAAAACGATTTTTCGTATCTTTATCTTCAACAACACCACGTTTGGTTTCGTCAACGGCTTCATGAGCCAACATTAAGGCAGCTTCGGAACCAGCTAAGGCAGCGGCTGCGACGATTTTATCTACTTGTTCTTGGGAAAAATGAGCATAGGCATTTTCTGCAACGAGTGCTTTTTGAACCAATGTATCGGTGTAGAGGCGAGCTTGTTCCATTTTAGCTGCTTTTTCTTCAGCAGTTGGTTTTGTTTTTGGGGCAATTGTTTTAGCCATATTAATTTCCTCCTGAATGTTGTTTAAAAACACTTTAGTGAAGTTCATCACTTGCTTACATTTGTTATCATACACAAATGAAAACCAAATTGCAAGTGTACATGTGATAAAAATCACACTTTTTTTTTACTTAAAGCGGGCATTTTTATGCTTTCACTAGGGAAATCCACAAAAATTAGCTTTTGTATGCTCTTTAATTCACAATGAGTTTGTGTAAAAAAATAAAAAAATTTTTTTCATTAAATAATTGATTCGCTTTCAATTTTGCGCCCGGCTTTAATAAAACAAGATTAAAAGTTTCTCATTTTAGAAAGTTCGCTTTTTCCCGTTATTTCAGCTAAAAAGTTGGATTAGCAACGATCACCAGTCGACCGCTACCTCACTCCCTTCCATTATTTGTGAAATTCAGCTGTTTTTTTGTTATTTTAAAAATTTATTCTCACGATTTATTAAAAATAAAACCTTGTAAAATCGCCATAATTTGCTTTTGACGGCGATTTTTGTAACAATTAGTAAGGAGATTTTCGGGTATTTTTAATTTTTAAGGAGGAAATGCGATGATTGAATTTAAACAAGTATCAAAGATATATAAAGGTGGCAAAATTGCCGTGGAAGATTTAAGTTTTTCCATTGAAGAAGGGGAATTTATTTGTTTCATCGGAACATCTGGCTCTGGTAAAACTACCACTATGCGCATGATTAACCGCATGACCGAACCGACAAGTGGCACCATTTTAATTAATGATGAAGATATCCATAAAGAAAATGCGGTGACTTTGCGGCGGAAAATCGGCTACGTTATTCAAAATGTGGGTCTCTTACCTCATTTAACGATTGGCGAAAATATTACCCTCGTTCCCCAATTATTAAATGTCGAAAAAGAAAAACGCCAAGCGATTGCCAAAAAAATGATTGCTTTAGTTGATCTGCCTGAAGAAATGTTGGCTCGGTACCCTCATGAACTTTCTGGAGGGCAACAACAAAGAATTGGTGTGATTCGCGCTTTAGCCGCCGATCAAAAAGTTATTTTAATGGATGAACCTTTTGGCGCTTTAGATCCTATAACACGTGATACGTTGCAAGATTTGGTGAAAGATTTACAAGTCCGCCTTGGAAAAACAATTGTCTTTGTCACCCATGATATGGATGAAGCTTTAAAATTAGCTAGTCGGATTGCCATTATGAGTGAAGGAAAAATTATTCAATTTGACACACCGGATAATATTTTACGACACCCGGCCAACGCTTTTGTAGAAGAACTGTTAGGGGCCGACCGCCTGTTACAAACAAAACCTGACATCACCACCGTCGGACAAGTGATGTTAGCCCACGCTGTTTCCATCACGCCAGAAAAATCTTTAGCTCAAGCCATCTCTTTAATGAGAGAAAAACGCGTCGACACATTATTAGTGGTAGATGAAGCCCAAGTTTTAAAAGGCTTTATTGATATTGAATCCATTGACGCCAAACGCAAAACCGCCACCAGTGTCGGCGATATTTTAAATACGCAAGTGTTTTACGTGCAACAGAGCGCTCTTTTAAGAGATACGTTGCAACGCATTTTAAAACGCGGCGTGAAATATGTCCCCGTGACTGATAGTAAAAAACGTTTGGTGGGCATTCTCACCCGCTCGTCTTTAGTCGATATTGTTTATGATGTTATTTTTGGTGAGGAAGAAACGTTGCAAGAAGCAGCTGCCAATCAAGAGGCAACTCCGGGAATTACGGAGGTGTTGAAATGACCGCATTTTTTAGAACTTATGGCGGTGAATTATTAGTAAAATTTGGTCAACATTTTTTAATTTCTTTTACAGCTTTAGCGTTGGGGATTATTATCGCCCTACCTTTAGGGATTTTGATTGCCCGAACAAAAACTTTAGCAAAAATCGTCATGGGGATTACTTCAGCCTTGCAAACCGTCCCTAGTCTAGCTCTTTTAGCCATAATGATTCCGATTTTTGGGATTGGTTTTACGCCAGCTGTTCTCGCGCTATTTATTTATTCACTGCTACCAATTATGCGTAATACTTTTTTGGCTATGAAAAATTTAAATCCCGACGTTATCGATGCCGGCGTTGGCATGGGGATGACCCGCCAACAATTATTATTTAAGGTGCAACTTCCTTTAGGGATTCCCACGATTATGGCCGGCGTGCGATTGGCTAGTGTGTATGTGATTGCTTGGGCCACTTTAGCTTCTTATATTGGTGCCGGTGGTTTAGGTGATTTTATTTTCCAAGGGTTAAATTTGTATCGTAGTGATTTGATTTTTGCCGGGACGATTCCGGTGACTATTATGGCTCTTTTGACGGATTATTTATTAAGCAAATTAGAACATCGCTTAACGCCGAAACCTTTGCTGGAGGTGAAGCAAGATGTTTAAAAAAATGACCAAACTTCTGGGTCTCCTAGGTGCTTTACTCCTGCTAGGTAGTTGTTCGCTGCCGGGTCTTGCCAGTAACCACGATAAAAATAATATTTCAATTATTGGTGGAATTACTACTGAGAGTCAGATTATGGCAGCCATGATTAGTCAACTTTTGGAACATGATGGCAATTTTGAAACTACACTAGTAAATAATTTGGCCACCACCAGTATTATTCATCAAGCGTTAGTCAATGGCGACGGCGATATTGCTGCTGCTCGTTACACAGGAACTGACTTAACGACTGTTTTAAATCAAGAGCCGGTCACCGATCCTCAAAAAGCACTTAGCTTAGTTCAAGCTGGTTTTCAGGAAAAATTTCACCAACAATACTTTCCTAGTTACGGTTTTGAAAATTCCTATGTTTTTCTAGTGACAAAAGAAACCGCCGAAAAATATCATTTGCAAAAAGTTTCTGATCTTCAAAATTATGCTGACGAGTTATCAGTCGGCGTAGACTCTTCTTGGCTGAATCGTAAAGGTGATGGCTATCCAGGCTTTATTTCTGCCTATGATTTTTCTTTTGCCAAAACTTATCCGATGCAAATTGGCTTAGTTTACGATGCTGTTGCAGCTGGGCAAATGGATGTCATCTTAGGTTATTCCACTGATGGACGAATCGCCAGTTATGACTTGGTGATGTTAGAAGACGACCGCCATTTCTTCCCGCCGTATGATTGTGCCATGGTGGTCAACGAATCACTTTTTGAAAAACATCCCGAAGCTGAAGGGATTTTGGAAAAATTGACTGGAAAAATTTCCACTGAAGAAATGCAAGAGTTGAATTATCAAGCCGATAACAACTTATTAGAACCTGCAGAAGTGGCCAAACGCTTCTTAGAAAGTCATAATTATTTTCAGGAGGTGGCAAAATGAAAGATTTAAATGTTTGGGAACAATTTTTCTATTATTTAAGAACTAACGGCGTTTATGTTTGGCAACAATTTTCCCGTCATTTCTTAATTGCCATTTATGGCGTTTTGTTTGCGGCGATTATTGCTATTCCATTGGGCATCTGGCTTTCTCGCCATAAAAAAATGGCGCCAGCTCTCATTACGCTTGCTAATATTATTCAAACCATTCCGTCGCTAGCGATGCTGTCGATTATTATGCTAGGCTTGGGGCTTGGCGTAAACACAGTTATTGCGACCATCTTTTTATATTCCTTGTTACCCATTTTAAAAAATACTTACACCGGCATGAATCAAGTCGATGGCGATATTTTAGATGCAGCTCGCGGGATGGGAATGACTCGTTGGCAACGATTAAAAATGGTGGAACTTCCCTTGAGTATTTCCGTAATTATGGCCGGTATTCGTAATGCTTTAGTGATTGCCATTGGGATTACGGCGATTGGCTCATTTGTAGGCGCCGGTGGCTTAGGCGATATTATTATTCGCGGCACTAACGCTACAGACGGCACAGCGATTATTTTAGTCGGCGCTCTACCAACTGCTTTAATGGCCATTTGTACCGATTTATTTTTAGGCATGATTGAACGAAAATTAACCCCTAATAAAAATTAAAAAATAGCAGAAAAAAGACCTTCCAAAAATTAAACTTTTGGAAGGTCTTTTCAATTGCACTTATTTTTCGGGCATTTTTTGCTAGCTTCTTGGAAAAAAGATAAACTATTTTGTGAGCGTTGCTCACTTCACATTTTCCTATTTTTCTGTCGAAGCTATTCAGCAAAAATTGCACCTATTTGATTAAATCATTTTTTTGGCGTCCGATATAAGCTAGCATGCCGCCGTCAACGTATAAAATTTGACCATTGACAAAATCACTGGCCGAACTAGCTAGAAAAACAGCCGGCCCTTGCAAATCCTCCGCCTCACCCCAGCGACCTTGTGGCGTTTTACTATAAATAAAAGCATCAAAAGGATGTCTCGAGCCATCTGCTTGGCGCTCTCTTAAGGGCGCAGTTTGACTAGTCGCGATATAGCCAGGCCCGATGCCATTACATTGAATATTAAACTCACCAAACTCGGCGCAAATATTTTTCGTTAACATCTTAAGGCCACCTTTAGCCGCTGCATATCCGGCGACCGTTTCGCGACCAAGTTCACTCATCATGGAACAAATATTAATGATTTTTCCGTGATTTTTTTCAATCATAGCAGGGATGACCGCTTTGGCTACGATAAATGGACCCGTCAGATCCACATCCACTACTTTTTTAAAATCTGCCGCTGCCATTTCTAGCATCTGTGTCCGCTGAATGATCCCGGCATTATTGACCAAAATATCAAGCGATCCTAAATCTTTTTCAATTTGAGCCACTAATTGCTCCACTGCTGCTTCGTCGGTAACGTCAGCCACATAACCGTGGGCAGCAAGCCCAATTTTATTGAAATTTTCCAAACCGCGGGCGACACTTTTTTCGCTAGTTGCGTTAAAAGCAATCTCGGCACCGGCTTTTCCCAACGCTTCAGCCATGGAAAAACCTATTCCGTGAGCCCCACCAGTTATTAAAGCCACTTGCCCTTTTAAATCAAATGTAGACATTTGAGACCTCCATTTCAGATAAAAAAAGACGGCACAGCACGTGTCGTCTTTTTTCATTTCAGAGAACTTATTTTTTGCTAGCTAAATTTGCCCTTTATTTATCAGGCAATTTTTGCTAGCTAAAATTGCACTTTATTCTGGTTGTTTACCGAATGATGCTAACATACCGCCGTCAACGTACAAGATGTGGCCGTTAACAAAGTTGCTGGCGTCGCTGGCTAAGAAAACACCAGGTCCTTGTAAGTCTTCAGTGTCGCCCCAACGTGCAGCTGGAGTTTTGTCGATAATGAATTGGTCAAATGGATGACGAGATCCGTCAGCTTGACGTTCACGCAATGGAGCAGTTTGAGGAGTGGCAAAGTAGCCAGGTCCAATGCCGTTACATTGAATATTTGCTTCACCAAATTCAGCACAAATATTTTTAGTCAACATTTTCAATCCGCCTTTTGCAGCAGCATAGCTAGAAACTGTTTCACGACCAAGTTCACTCATCATTGAACAAATGTTAATGATTTTGCCGTGGCCTTTTTTGATCATGCTTGGTAATACTGCTTTAGAAACGATAAATGGTCCGTTTAAGTCAATATCAATAACTTGACGGAAATCTTTAGCAGACATTTCTAACATTGGAATCCGTTTAATAATCCCAGCATTATTTACTAAAATATCAATCACGCCAACTTCTTTTTCAATTTGAGCAACAAGGTCGTTGATTTGGTCTTCATTGGTAACGTCAGCTACATAACCATGAGCGTCGATTCCGATTTCTTTATAAGAAGCAAGTCCTTTGTCAACTAATTCTTGTTTCACATCGTTAAAAACGATTTTTGCTCCAGCTTGTGCAAAAGCAGTAGCTAAAGAGAAGCCAATTCCGTAAGATGCGCCAGTAATTAACGCAACTTTTCCGTCTAAGCGGAAATTTTTCATATCAAATGCCATTATATTTTCCTTCTTTCTTTTATTAAATAATATTATTTCAAATCTTTCATGTCGACCATATCCATGTCGTCATAAGTGATGTTTTCGCCACACATTGCCCAAATAAATGAGTAATTAGAAGTACCAACACCAGAGTGAATTGACCAGCTTGGAGAAATAATTGCTTGGTCTTCAGACAAGACTAAGTGTTTTGTTTCGTCAGGTTTGCCCATCATATGGAAAACGCGAGTGTCGTCAGTCGCAAAGTCGAAGTAAACATAAGCTTCCATCCGACGTTCATGAGTGTGACAAGGCATTGTGTTCCAAGAAGAACCTGGTTCCAAAATGGTGTAACCCATTTGTAATTGACAGCTTTCGCAAATATTTGGATGAATGTATTGATAAATTTTCCGTTCGTTCATTGTGTTGCCTTCGCCAGTTTCACGAGGTTTTACTTGATCGATAGAAATTTTTACATTTGGATATACTTTATGAGCAGGTGTTGAAGAAATATAAAATTTAGCAGGGTTTTTAGCATCTTTAGATGAGAAAACAACATGTTTAGTTTCTTTCCCAATATAATAACCATCTTGTTTTTTCATATCATCTTTTTTGCCATCAATTTCAATGACACCAGGTCCACCGATGTTAATCACACCAAGTTCGCGACGTTCTAGGAAAAAATCAACACCTAATTCTTTAGACAAAGTAATTTCTAAAGGTTCAGTTGTTGGCGTTACGCCCCCGAAAATCATCCGGTCATTGTGAGTATAAGTTAAAGCAATTTCCCCAGGAACAAAGATTTTTTCTACTAAAAATTCCCGACGCAAATCTTCTGTTGAATAGTGACGGATATCTTCTGGTGAATGAGTGTAACGTGTTTCCATATTTTGGTTTGACATTTTAAAATCTCCTTATCGTATTATTTTTCCAGATCCAGCTTTCAAAAAGTTTTGGACCTCGAGTTCACTAAATTGATTACAGTCACCGTGGACTGTATGTTTTAAGGCCGATGCCGCGGTGCCAAAGTTAACCGTATCTTGCAAGGACCATTTTTGAATTAAACCGTGGAGGACTCCACCGGAAAAGGCATCGCCGCCGCCAACGCGATCGACAATCGGTTCAATATGATGCGTTCCTGATTCAAAATATTCTCCGTCTCCATTATAAATGGTTCCGGTCAAATCATTGCTTGAAGCTGATTGCACCTTACGATATGTCGCATAAAAAACTTCGATATTTGGAAAAAGTTGGTGCATTTTTTCGTAATAATATTGACGTTCTTCTTTAGAGTTAGCCTCGCCAGCAAATGGTTCAACATTTAATAAATATCGTGCATCCATCGATCCAGCTGAACAATAATCAACGAGTGGCAACATTTTTTGTAAAAATTGTCCGCATTCTTTTTGTGTCCATAACATGCCTCGATAATTGACATCAAAGCTTACTTTCACGCCAAGATTTCGTGCTGTTTGAGCAATTTCAATCGATAATTGTTGCCAAGCAGGCGATAACGCGGCGGTAATTCCTGACATATGCAAAACTTTAGCGTCTTGTAAGATTTTTTTTAAGTCCCATTGTAAAGAAGTGGTGGCAGCAAAGCTAGAGCCGGCGCGATCATAAATTACGCTAGCTGCCCGCTCAGAGACACCAGTTTCCATATAATAAGTTCCTAAACGTGGTCCATTGGTCACAACATAATCGGAATGCACACTGAATCGTTGCAAATGTTTTTTTACAGCCATACCCAAACCATTTTCCGGCACAACTGTAGCTAAATAAGCTTCGTGACCATAATTAGCTAGAGAAATAGCGACATTCGCCTCGCCGCCACCATAATGAACTTGCAAATCTTCGGCCAATTGCAACCGAGCGCCCAATGTGGTGGAAAGTCGCAGCATGATTTCGCCAAGTGTTACGACTTTTGCCATCTATTTAATACCTTTAATTTCCTTGAACTTAGCAACATATTGTTTCGCTACTTCAGTCACTTGATCAAAGTCGCCCGTTTCAACAGGAGCTAATAAATTCCCGCCAACGCCAACTGTTACAACGCCTGCTTTAAACCATTCAGCCATATTATCAAGACTTACGCCACCTGTTGGCATAATTGACAAATAAGGTAGTGGAGCAGTGAAAGCTTTAATAATACTTGGACCGTATGCTGAACCTGGGAACAATTTGATAATATCGGCGCCAGCTTTTAAAGCATTTTTCATTTCAGTAATGGTCATGCAACCTGGCAAGTAAGGAATTTGATACAAGTTACAGATTTCAGCTGTTTCTTGGTCAAATGTTGGGCTGACAATAAATTTAGCACCAGCCATAATAGCTAGACGCGCTGTGATGGCATCAAGAACAGTTCCAGCTCCCACAACAACTTCAGCGTCATCAGCATATTTTTCTACCAATTCAGCAATGGCTTGATCCGCATTTGGCACGGTGAAAGTTAATTCGATTCCCTTCATGCCACCAGCGATAATTGCATCGACAGCTTTAATAGCTTCTGCTTTGTCTTTTCCCCGGACTACAGCAATCACTCCGGACTGTTCAATCTTTTGTAATAATTCTACACGTTTCATAAAAGACCCTCTTTTCTTATTTGGAAATTTGCTTTTCTATAAAGAAACTACACTTTTATTATACTAAGCTTGAGAAATTTAGCAAGCGACATCAATTAAATTTTGGCAAGTTCTCATAAATTGTTTGGAAAAATCTTTGAAAATTCCTGATTTACCGATTTTTTAGCTTTTTCCGCTAAGTTTTTTCTCTAATTTTTCTTTTGTTTTTAATACTTCTTCAATCATAAATTCTTTTTTTTCGGAGTTCAATCGATATTTAGGAATTGAAATCGAAAAGGCGCCGCGAATTTGATGATCAACAACTAGGGCTGCTCCTACGCAAAAAATATCATTTTCCATTTCTTCATCGTCAAAAGCGACTCGCGTTTTTTCAATCGTTTGCAATTCATTTTTCAAACGTAATGGATTAGTAATTGTATTTTCGGTATAGGCCTTAAGCGGTGTTGTTTGGGTCAAATAATCTTCCAGTTGGCCTTCTGGAAAATTGGCCAAGACCGCTTTGCCCATAGCGGATGAATAAAGTGGCCGGGTAACGCCAACTTTTGAAGACATGCGAATATTTTGGTTTTTCGGCTCCAACTTGTCTACATATAAAATCGTATTATTTTCTAGGATGCCCAGATGAATCGTTTCATCAATTTTTTGCTGCAATTGATGTAAAAAAGGTTTAGCAATTTCTGATAAATTCATTTGCGAAAGACTCGCACTGGCAAAATGGAAAAATTTTGTCCCTAGTGAAAATTCTTTTTGTTCATTTCTGTCCACATAATGAATGATTAACAGGGTGTCTAAAATTTTTAAAGTGGTCGATGAGGTTAATTCGCAGGCTTTAGCAATTTCTTGTAGCTTCGAGCGGGGATGTTCGGCTAAAAAATCTAAAATCAGCGCTGCTTTTAAGAGGACTGTGCCATATGGTTTGCTATCCAAGATTCTTTCCTCCTTCCAAGAGAATATTTCCTTATAAGAAAATTGTATTCTATTTAAGAAATTTGTCAAGAATTTTATTAAACGCCTTTTTCTAATTTGTGCTAAAATGAAATCGTAAGCATCAATGATTCAGCAAATAAATAAATTACAAAGAAAGCTGTGAAATTATGATCCGTTACGAAGCCCAACCAACAAGTTTGCTCCATACGAATAGTTTTCAAACATTCTATCCTTCTGTTCTTGGCTATTTAAAAGTCGAAGTTCCTGTGAATCTTCAGCGTTTCACTGAAGCTGTTGAAAAAATGTCTAAAGTCTTTCCGCAAATTTTTTGCCGTTACGAATTAAGTGACAATTATTTTTATCCGGTTACCGAGACAGCTGCAACGATCATTCATCAACTAGATAGCGAGGAAAGTCCCTTTACCTTCCCGCTTGATTTTTTAAAGAAACCGCAGCTAGAAATTTTCTTGCGGACAAAAAAAGACTTTCAAGAAATTTTCTTTCTAGAAAGTCATATTGTGGCAGACGGTGCCGGTTTAAAGCTGGTCATGGCTTGCATTCTAGCTTTTTACAATAATCCGGATACAAGTTTTGGGAAAAATCATCAAGATTTAAATGAAGTCGTCGCACATGTGCCAAAAGACTTTTTAAATGAAGCCAAGCGCCAAGACACAACAGGGATTACATTGGATTTACCTTTCCCAGAAACTAGTGAATCTGCTTTTTACGCCGTTCAACATGTGGCGCTAGATGAATTGCAATTTGCTCACCTCCACGAAGCAACGAAAAAAAATAACCTAACATTAAATGACGTGATGCTCACTTCATTTATGCGGATTTTAGCCAAATATAATCCAGAAGCTGCTAAAATTCCACTAGCTTGCCCGACGGATACTCGCCAATTTTTACCGAAAAGTCTGAAACACGAACTTCATATTGGTAATTTCACTGCCCGTTATAATCCACAACCTGAGATTTCTTATAAAGAAAGTTTTCTAGCATCCGGGAAAAAAGTCCATGACGAAATGAAGTTTCTTAAAGATCACTATCAATTTTTGCAATCGACTTTAACAATTATTGAAAATTATCAAACCCAAACTCTCCTCCAGTTGCGAGAAGATGCTAAAAAAAATTACCATATGCGGAGTATTTCTTATACTAATATGTCGCAACTTTCCAGCCAACAGTTTTCCTTAAAAGAAAATACAATTCTTGAAGCTTACACTTCAGGTGCGTTTCGTAAGACGCCTATGTTTCAAGTTTGCTTTAGCAGTTTTTCTGGCCGTTTAAATTTAGTCGCTAATGTAATTGGAGACGACAAACAACAACAATTTGCCAAAGAATTATTACAAGAAATTAAAAATGAACTTTTAACACTTTAAAAAAAATCTGCTTACTGTTTGCGTCAGTAAGCAGATTTTTTATTTTAGCGCCATTCCTCTGGGCTAGTCGCTAGAAAATCAGCTGCTCTTTCTGCCCCGTAATAGTCCGTTAAAAATTCTTTTTTGTATTGCCAAAATTGTTCCGGTCCGGCATTTATTTTTTGACGAATCTCTTCGACTGTCCGAACTACAAAACGCTCATTATGAATCGATGCTAAGACAAGGCCAGTCGTTTCATTAGCTTTAAATAAATGACGCAAATAAGCCCGCGTGTGGTGTTGGCAAGTATAACAATCACAATTTTGATCAATCGGTTGAAAATCTTCGGCAAATTTCAAATTTTTAATATTGATGCGACCGCCATACGTGTAAAGCGCCCCGTTGCGAGCTTGGCGAGTTGGGGCCACGCAGTCAAATGTATCACACCCAAATTCAGCGCCTAAAAATAAATCCGCCGGTTGAGCCCCCATCCCTAACAAATGGCGCGGTTTATTTTCAGGTAACGTGCCATTGACCCAAGTTAAAACATCTGGTAATTCTTCTGGTTGAAAAGTACCGCCAATCCCAAATCCGTCAAATTGCGCCCCAGTTTCTAAGGTCAACTCCCCTAAAAATCCCGCACTTTCTAAACGAAAATCTTCTTCTCGTGCTCCTTGAACAACCCCAAAGAGAGCTTGCAAGTTTTCACCAGCGGCTACATGTTGTTGATTTAATTCTTCGTGGCGAATTAGACCACGTTTCGCCCAAGCATGTGTGGTATCCATAGCTTCTTTAATTTGTTCCCGGCCCGATAATGGCGAGGTCAATTGATCAAAGGACATATGAATATCGGCGCCGATTTTATGTTGGAGCTCCATGGAAATTTCAGGTGACATAAAAATTCGATCGCCATTTAAATGACTTTTAAACCAAACGCCATCTTTTTCTACTTTAGATAATTGATCCGGACTCATAACGGCATTTTCCGATGAACCTTTCGTCGTATGACTGGTAGCATCAAGGCCTTTTTTATAAGCCATCCCTAAAGAAAACACTTGAAAGCCACCGGAATCAGTGTAGAGGGGTTTATGATAATTCATAAATTGATGAATTCCGCCAGCGGCCGCAATTAAATTGGCACCGGGGCGCAACATTAAATGATACGTATTACTTAATATCGATTGGGCGCCTAGCTCGTCAATTTCCGCATTGGTCAAAGTTTTCATCGTTGCTGCCGTGGCCGCACCGATATAAGCCGGCGTTTGAATGACTCCATGAGGGGTCGTAATGGTTCCTGTCCGGGCTAACGTGCCGGGGATTTTATTTTTAATCGTGAAATCTAACGCTTTATCCAAAATAGTTACTCCTTTAATTTTTATCTTCGTGCCTCGATTATACCATTTTCTAGAGGCTGACTAAAGGAGTAAAATTAAATCCAATTTTGCCGGCTAATCTATTCATAGATTTAAGCCAAACGCTTTTTATATAAAATCAGCGCCGCCCAACGAAAAGCTGTCCCCATAATAACTAGCGCCAAAAGCCCCCACCAAAAATCAGCCGTGAGCTCCTGATTTACTAACAAATTTCGCAATCCATCAATGATCCAAGTAAATGGTTGGTGGTTGGCGACAAATTTCAGTCCACTTTTCATTGTCGAAGTCGGGGCAAAAGCCGAGCTAATAAAAACGAAAGCCATCAATACATAACTGAAAATACTGGCCGTTTCAACATTTTTTGCCAGTAAGCCAAAAAATACACCAATCCAAGTCACTGCCAAATTAAGAAATAACAATAAAAGGAACGCTAACACAATTCCACTGAAACTTGTTTGGAGCCGAAAACCAAATAAAAATGCCGCCAAAACTACAAAGATCACCGAAATAAAATTATACAAAACACTCGTGTAGACGTGCCCGCCTAAAATAGAACTTTTGGCAATTGGCATCGAGTGAAATCGCTCAAAAATGCCTTTTGTCACGTCTTGATTTAAGCGATAAGCCGTATAAGATGATCCCGTAATCACCGTCAAAACCAAGATTCCCGGCACGACATAATCAACATAACTAATCGATCCCACTGACATCGCCGATCCATAAATGTAAACTGAAGCCAACATAATCATCACCGGCATCAAAACGACAGTAATTAATGTATCAATACTTTTTAAAGTGTGTTTCAACACCCGTTGTGTCATGGTGTATGTATCTTTTATAGCTTCCATTTACTTTCCCTCCTGAATAATTTTTAAGAAGACATCTTCTAATTTATTTTCCATTTTGCCAAATTTTCTAAAAGTCACGCCCGCTTTTTCCAAATCCACCACTACTTGGGCAAAATCCTCAGCGCTCCCGGTCGTAATTACTTGCAGGCGCAATATCTCTGGAAAAAACTGCAGCGTGCGCCCTTGCAAAATCGCTATGGCCTGCTGATAGTCGGCCATATTATAAAAACTCAGATCGACACCTTGATCGACTTCCGCCATTAAATCTTGCGGCGTCCCTTCTTTAATCAACGCTCCGTTTTTTAAAATACCTACTCGATCGGCTAACTGCTCAGCTTCTTCAATATATTGCGTAGTCAACAAAATCGTTACTTGCGCTTTTTTTAAATCGCGAATAAAATCCCAAACTTGCAGACGACTTTCCGGATCCAAGCCGGTCGTTGGTTCGTCTAAAAAAATAATTTTGGGGCTGCCCACTAGACTCATGGCTAAATCCAACCGCCGCTTCATTCCACCAGAATAAGTAGCAACTAATTGATTTCCAGCTGCCGTTAAGCCAAATTTTTCTAGCAAGGTCACTGCAATTTTTTGCGGTTCTTTCAAATGGCGCAATTTGCCAATTAACACCAAATTTTCTAATCCCGTCAACATTTCATCCACCGCTGCAAATTGGCCAGTTAAAGAAATGACTTCCTGCACCTTTTGCGGATTTTTTTCCACATCAAACCCGCCAACTTCAGCAAAACCACTATTTTGATGAGCGAGTGTTGCCAAAATTTTGATCGTTGTGGTTTTTCCAGCTCCGTTGCTGCCTAATAATGCATAGATTTCGCCTTTTTGTAAGCTAAAAGAAAGATCTTTCAAAACTTCCTTTGCACCAAAACTTTTCTTTAAGTGGGCCACTTCAATCATCGCGCTCATCGTTTTTCCTCCTTAAAGTTAGCAATCTTTTTATTGAGTTTTTGCTTGCGATCTTCCATCCAACTATCAGCAATTTCCCGCACAATATTTTCCGCAAATTCCCCCACGTCTGGTCCCGTAATTTCAATAACATCTTGCTGATCAGCGGCACCTTGAGCAAACATTTCGTAAAGATCGTTTAATACTTTTAAAGTTTTTCGCCCCGAGGCATCAGAAAAATTCCACAAATATTTTTGAATTTCGTTAAAAACAAACCGATAATCCTCCGGTAGAGCTGCCACTTTTTGTTTAAATAATTTATACTCTTTCTTTTCCTGGCGCCAATTTTCACCAAAAATCAGTTCTGTAAATTTCATTTATTTTTCCTCCAATTGATTTTTCACATTAGCCATTTTTTCGGTTAAAAACGTCCAACGCTCCCAAAAATGTTGCAATTCTATTTGTCCTTGCTGATTCAAACGATAAAATTTGCGCATCGGTCCTTTTTCAGATGGTTTTTTTTCAATTTCCACTAGCTGATTTTTTTCCAAGCGCAATAAAATCGTGTAGACTGTTCCTTCGACAATATCGGCAAAGCCCATTTCATTTAAAGTCTTAGTAATCTCGTAGCCATATGTTTCTTTTTTGGAAATAATTTCTAGAACCAAGCCCTCTAAGACACCTTTTAACATTTCCGTTAATTTATCCATCATTTCACCTACTTCTTATTACTTAGTACTGGTATATAATAATACCGAGTAGCTAAACTTGTCAACTACTTTGTGTCACTGAATAGTAAAATTTTTCTTAACTTTTTTAAATAATTCTGACTCCAATTCAAAAAAGCAGCTCCCACTTGGGAACTGCTTTTTAATTACCAATACTGGATCTTGGTTTATTCAAAAACAAATTGATTATGGTAAAGTTCGGCGTAAAAGCCGTTTAACTCAAGTAACTGGTGGTGATTTCCTTCTTCAATTACTTGGCCGTCTTTTAACACAACAATCCGATCTGCTCGCAAAATTGTTTTTAGGCGGTGAGCAATTACAAAGCTGGTCCGCCCCATAATGGCCGTCTCCATTGCTTTTTGAATTTTAGCTTCAGTAACAGTATCCACATTGGAAGTCGCCTCGTCTAAAATTAATAAATCAGGATTGGTCAACAGCGTCCGAGCAATACTAATTAATTGCTTTTGCCCCGTTGAAAAAATAGAATTTTCATCGGAAATTTCTGTCTGATAGCCTTTTTCTAATTTGATAATAAAATCATGAATATGGGCTTGCATCGCCGCTTCATAAACTTGTTCTTCGGTAGCATCCGGCGCTCCAAAGGCAATGTTTTCAAAAATCGTTCCGGAAAATAGAACGGAATCTTGTAAGACAATCCCCACGTGGCTACGCAAAACATCTAAATCCAGCTGCCGAACGTCTACATCATCAAAAGTCACCCGACCACTTTGGACATCATAAAACCGATTCAATAAATTCATTACGGTAGTTTTTCCAGAACCCGTCGGACCAACTAAAGCGACCATTTGACCTTTTTTAACATCGATTGAAACATCTTTTAAGACTGGCTGATTTTCTTTGTAGCCAAACGTAACATGTTCCAAGGCGACATGGTTTTCAATGCCGGAAAACATTTTTCCTTCTGCTGGCTTGATTTCATCAGGTTCGTCAAACATTTCATTTAAGCGGCGAGCGCCGGTAATGGCTAGTTGGATCATCGAATAGCCGGAAGAAATTTGTCCCAGTGGTTGATAATACAGTTGCGAATATTGAACAAATGAAACAACTAAACCTAACGCCACTCCTTGTCCCAAATCGCCATTTACCGCTAGCCAACCGCCAAAGAAAATCACAATCGCTGTATTGACCACGCTCATTCCTTGCACTAAAGGAAACAGCAAACCAGAATAGACTTGCCCTTTGTAAGTCGCTTGGCGCACGGCGTTATTGTGTTCCACAAATCCTGCCACTGTTTCTTCTTGCAGACCATAACTAATGACAATTTTTTGGCCGGAAATTTTTTCATCCATATAACCGTTTAATTTGCCGACTTCATCTTGTTGCAAATCAACATATTTTTTAGCTTTATTAATGACCAGCACACAACTTATTACGACAATAGGCGTTGTAGCAATCGTCGCCCAAGTTAATGCCACACTTTGTTGGAACATCATAATTAAGATCCCCACCAAAAGCGCCACATTAGTAAAAACTTCTAACAAAGCTTGATTTAAACTATTAAAGAAATATGCCCCCGGATTATTGGCGATTTACCAACCTTTACTGGAGTCTGCTTTCGCTCAAGCAAAAACGCCCGCAGAAATTCAAAACGCCGTGGCCTCCTTGTTAGAAGCCAAAAAATTGTTCAAGACACCCGCAACTTTCATCAAATACTTGTTTACTTTACAAGAAAAATTCGCCCATAAAAAATCTGTAGCACAAGAGATCGCTCGATTAAATCCGGAAATGTAACTAAGATAGCATTTTCCTTGCCCAAATAAAAATTTCTCGCTAGACTTGTAGTAAAGGGTAAACACAAAGGGGCGATGAATATGAAAAAAGTGAAGATGACCGTCCACGGCCGGGTGCAAGGTGTGGGGTTTCGTTATATGACCAAGATGGTGGCGGATAAATTGAAAATTTCTGGCATTGTTAAAAATTTGGATAATGGTGAGGTTTATATTGAAGCTGTTGGTGCGCCGGAGCAAATGGAGCTTTTCATTAAAGCTATCAAAACTTCGCCTAGTCCCAGTGGGCGTGTCAGTGAAATTGAAGTCGTTGAAGATCAAACTTTGCCGGATTATCAGAAATTTAAAGTGACTGGGTAAAAGTAAAATTTTTTTGCTAGGTTAAAATGAAACTTTTCTTTTTATTAGCGTTCAAAAAAATAGGACTTTTCCCATTATTGCGGAAAAAGTCCTATTTTTTGTAATTTTAGCACCAGTTCTCACAAATTTTTCTTAAAATTTTCTGAAATCTCCAAGTTTGATTGAAATCTCTCTCATTCCTTGTTATCATATTCTTTGTTGATTAACATTTAAAGGAGAATTCATGAAAAAATTAAATAAGTGGCTACTAACTTCCGGCCTATTTGGAGCAGTGTTATTTTTAAGCGGTTGTGTGCAACGTGCCAAAGATGGTACGCCGACTGGTGAAGGTTGGGTGTATTTGTATCTCGTGCGCCCGATGAGTTTTGCGATGGATTATTTTGCTGATCTAATGGGTGGCAATTATGGTCTGGCGATTATTCTGATTACGATGATTGTGCGCCTGATTATTTTGCCGCTAGGTCTGCATCAAAGTCGTTCCAGCATTATCCAACAAGAAAAAATGGCTGCTTTGAAACCACAGATGGATCAAGCGCAAGCCAATTTAAAAGCGGCCACGACTACTGAGGAACAACGCAAAGCACAAATGGAAATGTCTTCTTTATACAAAGAAAACGGCGTCTCCATGACTGGCGGTATCGGCTGTTTGCCATTACTCATCCAAATGCCGATTTTCTCAGCGTTATTTTATGCCGCCCAATATACAGAGGGTATCTCAACTTCCGTATTTTTCGGCGTGAATTTAGGGGAACGGAATTTGATTTTCGTTGCTTTAGCTGGTTTATCGTATCTCGGCGTGAGCTTAGTGAGCATGATTGGCGTGCCCGACTCACAAAGAAAAACAATGCGGACCATGATGTTGATGAATCCGTTAATGATTCTCTTCTTCTCGTTCTCGTCGCCTGCGGGTGTGACGCTGTACTGGATTGTCGGCGGGATTTTCTCCATGCTGCAAACTTACATCAGTAATGTCATTATGAAACCAAAGATCAAAGCAAAAATCAGCGAAGAACTGAAACAAAACCCACCAAAAACCGTTATTAAACCAGTAGTGCGCAAAGACGTAACTCCTGAAGATGATGGCAAGAGTGGTAGTAACACCCAGAAAAAAAATCGCAATCGTCAAATCGAAGGCGGACAAAACCAAGGTCGTAACAGCGGCAAGCAACAACATAAATAAATGAAATGAATTAGAAAATGAAAATCCAGCCTGTGTAGGCTGGATTTTTTTGTGTTTTATAAGAGGATTAAATGTACGTTTTCTAAAATTCTTAGTTTTATTTAACTTTGTAATACACTTGCTCTTCTGGAATAGAATCAATGCTACTTTGCGTGGAAAGAGAAACTATTTTATCTTGATTAAGATCGCCAACTGTTAATTCTCCCCTCGTTCCTTCAGGCAAGAAAAATAGGTGATAACCTGAGTCAATGAATGAGCCAGTTAACTCAAGGATTTCTTGATTTTCTTTGATTTCTAGCTGCGGATCGTATTCTTTTCTTTCTGTGCCGGCCCATTCTTCAAGTTGGGGCTGACCATTTTCATCATTAAAATCTGGAACATCTATCGTTAACCCGCTGACTGTGCCTGCCGCGCCAAAACTATTGATATTAGAAAAATTTAGAACATCTTTATCTGCAGTAATTGTTTCGCCCAAACCATTTTGCCAACTACCTATGATACTTTCATAATTTCCTGTGCTAATGGCAGCCAAATCCATTTTTGATGCTTTGTTTGCATCAGATTCCGCAGTTGCTGCTTCTGAAGTTGTTGAATCTGAACTTGTCGAATTCGAAGTTGCGCTGGCCGCACTTTTTGGACTAACCCGTTGAAACACCATTGTTAAACCCATGTTACTCGTTCTAAGGGAAATCCGTTCCTTGTTTTGGTCAATTGCGATTGACTGATTAGGAATTGAGGCGCCATAAACAGCCCCTTTTGGATAAAAACCAATATTCCAAATAATGGCGCCCTCCTCAGTATCTGCTCGTAAATAATCATCCTCTTCACGATATATGACTGCTTTTTCTTCAGGATCCAGCAAAATATTTCCACGTAAAGTCATCCCACTAACAGAGATTTCACTTTTGGTAATCGTGATTTGATCATCGAAAGTATCTTGCCAAGTAATTCCATCTCCTCGATACATATTAACGGCCATCGCCACTTCTTCCCATTCGCCCATCAGACTAGAGTAGTCACCTTGTTCAATCTGAGAGAAATTCATAGTTTCTGCGGCAATTTCTTCGGCTCGTTCATTATAATCATCCAAGCGGTCGACAATTTCTCCGATGATTTCTTCTGCTTCTTTTTTTGTATAGACGACTTCTTGCGTTTCTTTGATTGTTTCCTGAAGTCCTTCTAAAGATTTCACTTTTTCTTCAAGCTCTGACTGTTCTACTGTTTGTAAATCTGCCACTTCATTTTCAGCCAGGATTTTTTGGTGCTGTTCTTTGAAATAAGCTTGTTCTTCTTTAATTGTTTCCTTAAATTTTTGAATGGCTTTCTTTTGTCGTGCATGTTTTTTTTGATAACTTTCAGCATCTGCTATTAGTTTTTTGGTGTAGGCGAGTTTTTTTGTATCATCTTTTTCTTCAGTAAAATCATTTTGTTGCTGCTCAATTTTTTTGATTTCAGTAACCATCATCTCAGTTTCTGCTGCTTGATTTTTATAATAAAAAAATCCTCCAAAACCTAGTACTAACAAAGCTAATACCAACCCTAAAACTAATTTTTTCCTCTTTTTCATCGAACTATCCCCTTCAATTAAATATTGCATTTTGCTTGATTCACTCTTGGCTCCAAGTTACTCAGCTTGAAGTTCATGATTGGATTAAAGCTACAATAGCCATGCTAGCACTTCATTTTTTACCTGTCTAGTTGAAATTTTCAAACTTGTAGTATCAATATGACTACAACTTCAGCGCCTCGCCTTTTGAAATTGATTTGCCGAAATTTAAAATCACACTCTAGTAAACTCTGTTGCGCATCTTCCTTTCATTTAGAATTATTACCTCCTATAATAAAGTGGTTAGTGATTCAAGCAATAAAATCAGTAATTATTTTTAAGGAGGCTACAAAATGTCGTTAAATTCCCAGCAAGTTAAAAACACCATCGATGAGTTACATGAAAATTTTTTCCGCAGTGGTCTTACCAAAGAACAAGTGGCCGATGATTTAAATATTAGCTTAACGAAGCTCGATCATTTATTTTCATTAACGCAAAACTCACTGAATGACCCTTGGATTTTGCGGAATTATTTAATTGAAAAAGTAGAAGAAAATGGTGAAGAATCAGTTGAATTTACCGCCCTTGTCGGCGATTATCATCAATATTGGTTTTTAAATTCCAACTTAATTGATCAACAACAAATCTCTGCAGGCGATAACTAGGTCAACAATTTCGCCTCTAAATTTATTTTCATAAAAAAAGGTGAATAAAAAGATGAATGATTTTGAAACGATTAGTCAATTAGTACTAAAAGAGCGGATGTTCCGCGGTCGGCACGTTCCCGAAATTGCCGATTGTTATTTTTCCGATGCCACCGTTAGAACAAGTTGGCAGAATGGGCCGGTGAATACATTTCTTGGAAAAGAGCCGGTAGAAGTGGATCATAGCTTGCCAATTGTTGGTCGCTTTGGTACGCCGGTTATTCACCAACATGGTAACCGGGCTTACGTTGAGCTAGCTTCCACCACCAGTCGTTGGCAGCTAGTTAATGGCGTGGAGGCCGTTCTTAAATCTTATATGCGCTTAATTTATTTGGTGGAAAAAAGAGAAAATCACTGGAAAATCGTCAATTTAACTTCCATTGATGAAAGTGATCAATTATCGGCCGCCATTCCTGGTGAAGATTTGAAAATTAATCCTAAAGATGTGGCGGGTTTGCGCCGCAGCTATCGCTATTTAGCTTATGTACGACTCAATGCTGACGGAAAAATCAGCCAAGATTTGCTTGGTACTGATCGACCGGCTGATGAAAAGAATTTATATGCTCAAGCTGAAACTTGGATTAACGAAGAGAAATAACTAAAAAAGTCCCGCAGCTAGTTTTCAAACTAATTGTGGGACTTTTTGTAATGTCAGAATTCTTATCATAGTCAAAAGATATTTCAGCAAATACATCGGTAATCTGTTGCCAAATTCGTCTTTCGCTGGCGCGAATCGACCGAACAGTTTCCAATAATTCTCGAAAATAATCTTTGCCAAAAACATTTTTACCTTGCTTCATCCGTTCAACATCAATCTTGAACCCTTTTTGGATATAATCTTTTAAAATGTCCGTTGCCCAAATACGAAACTTGGTCGCTTTTTGCGAGTTGACCCGATAGCCAATCGAAATAATGGCATCGAGATTGTAGTATTTTACTTTTTGAGTTTGCGTTTTTCCTGCTATGGCACCATGTTGAGTGGTATGTGCAATTTCTGCACACACCACTTTTTCATTTAGTTCACCGGTCTCAAAAATATTTTTCAGATGGCGTGTGATAGACGTTCTGTCTACACCAAACAACTCAGAAATTGTCTTTTGCGTCGCCCAAATAGTTTCATCTTGAACCAAAACTTCAACTTTTTCATTATCCTCGTACATTAAAAATTGTATTTCATTCACCGAATATTCCCCCCTTCTAACCTCATTTACCCTCCTTGTGATGAAACGTCTGAACTCTTTTATTCCTTTGATCGATGCTAAAATTCAATTCCTGTTTCAACCAAATTATCCTATGTTTCGAGGATATCAGTATCTCCGAATTTTGTCGACCTTATTTAAAATATACGCATAATCCTTTCCAATTTAAGATTTTTCTGTGAAAAAAAATACCTATCACACCTATCACTAAGTAGAGTACTTGAAACAATTATTCGTCGACTAAATCCTCAGTATCGGCATCGTGTACCTGGTGCAACTTCAATAAAACAAAGCGGGCAATTGGTTGGGCGATTGGGCCTTCAACGGCAAAGGCAATGACGGCGCCACTAAACATGTCTAACCGTTCTTTTAGTTTGTCCATCTCATTCGTTTCTCCTTTTCCAGACAAAAATTCTTTTTAATCTTATCGCATTTTAAGCCAAATAAAAAGCCATAAAGTCGAAATGACCTCATGGCTTTTTATTGATTGTTTCACTAAATATTCGTTTTTATTGTGCCAGTTCAATCTTGATAGTTTGGGCGTCACCTGCTTTAGGTGTTACCGTGATTTCCACCGGATCATTTTGATTGTCCAACTGGAAAGTAAGCTCGAAATCTTCAATCGCTTGAACCGCCACTGAATCAGAAAAATCATCGTCAGTTTCAATTAAAGCTAAGGATTTTCCGTTCTGTTGAACCGTCATTTCTGCCAAGTTAGCAAACATTTGATTAGCGGTTGTCAGGTTTTGCCAACTAATTTCTAATTCTAAATGATTGCTATCTTCCCATTCGGCTTCAATTTCCGTTACTAACAATTCATCGAAGGTCCAGACTTCTGGCAATAAAGAAATTTTATCGTCGGTGTTTTGTCTCAACGTTTGATTAGATTGAGTGATCGGCTCTTGGTCGATACTACTGGATTGTTCTGGCTGGTTACTGTTGGGGTCATTGACAACATCGCTGCTCATTTCATTGTTGGATTCTGGTGTGATTTCTGTTGAATTACAAGCAGTCAATAGGGCTACTGAGGCGGCTAAAATGACTAAGCTCAGTTTCTTCATGGTCGCTCACGTCCTTTTCAATTAGTTTTGTTGATATATAAAGCATAACAAACTAAGTGAAATAGGACTAATAATGAACTCTGTCAGATTAAAAACATAAAGACAGTAAAATTCTAAAAATACATCTCCCTTCGATAATAACCCGATACTTTAATGTATTAAATCGTCCGGTAAATTAATACCTTCCTAAAATGCCTATGCGTCAAGGTTATCTAGCTATCGTCCGGTGGAATCATCCGATAGATTTTTATTTTCTTCATTCATCTAAACTATTTTCATTTTGGAAACGGTCCACTAGTCCTTCTGCCCGCGTAAAACAAGCTCATCACCCAACCCCACCTCTACTCATAATCCCCCACATTTTCCTGGGTGATTTTACTATTAGAGGCGTAAAATTTTCGATCATTAGCTAAATAAATATTCGGAATTCTTTTATTTGTGGCTAAGGCCGTAGCTATTTCTGCCATAGCTTCAGCTTGTTCTTCTTTATTATTATAAACAGTGCCGGCTAGTTGCCCGTCTTTGATTGCCTCGAGACCTTCTTTCGTCCCGTCAATCCCGAAAAATATCGGAATGCTTGCTTGCGTTCGGTTTAATTTGTGATACGCATCGAGTCCGCCTAAAGCCATCTCGTCATTATTTGCCAGAACTAATTCAATATCATTTTGATGTTGATTGATCAGTTGTGTCATGCGATTGGCCGCTTGTGCTCGATTCCAGTTGGCAACTTCATAGCCTAATTTTTCCAGAACAATTCCTTGCTCTTTCAGGGCGTTGACGGCTTCTTCAGTTCGAATAATGGCATCTTGGTGACCCGTTTCGCCTTCCAAAACTACATATTGGATTTTTCCATCTTGATTATGATCAATTTGTGGCTGATTCAAAATAGCTTCAGCGGCGATTTCGCCTTGCATTTGTCCGGATTCTTTCGCATCTCCCCCCACATAATACAAACTATCCCATTGATTTAAATCTTCCATAACAGGTTCGCGATTGAAAAAAATGACGGGGACATCTTTCTCTCTAGCAAGTTCAATAATTTTCGATGGCGCTGTCCGGTCCACAAGATTTACCACCAAAACACTGCAGCCAGCATCGAGAAGTTCTTTCACTTGAATATCTTGTCGGCGCTGGGAGTGGGCGGAATCTCTAGTGGTGACTAGCGTGGTGAGCTCTTCTTTTTCCCCAAACTCTTCCATTTGTCCTTCAAAACTAGTAATCAATTCATTCATAAATATATCTTCTTGATTGTAACTAGCCAGGCCAATATGAATTTTACTTTGCTCTTGTACTTCAGATTTTCCGCAACTTACTAAAAATAGCGCTGGTATTAATAAAAAAGTTATCGGCAAAAAAAGTTTTAATTTCATTTGACATCTCACTTTCAAAAAATGATTACTGACTGATCATAAATAAAAGTTCTTCATTTTCTTTAGTAAATAAATCATCTCGACGGACAATTTTATAAGAAATAATCTCGTTGGATAATCCAGAAAATGGCTTTTTCAAACGTTGTGCCGTTTTTAAAACACTTTGATAACCCGCCTCAAATTCATCGGGGATCACTAAACAAGAAATCAAATCGGTATCCAAATAGTAAATAGCTTCATTGGAATGTCCAACCCCATAGACCACCGCTCCTTTTAAATCGTTGGTGGCGGCAAATTGACCGGCTGAAACTAAACTTCGATCATCTAATCCCACAACAATGTTAACTGCCGGAAGGGTTCGCGGAAATGGTGACGGCGCATCGTTCACCGGCGCACTGGCTTCCCAAGAAATAAGACCGCCTTTATTTTTAATTCCTGCTTCAAAACCTTCTTGCCGGCTGTGAGTTTCTGGATCCTTTTGCTGAGTGGAGACAAGACCTATCGTTTTTCCGGTTAAATCATTTGAATAATCTTTTAAAACTTCGGCAGCTAAAGCCATCCCGATTTGATAATTATCTGTTTCAATCGCATTTATTTTTGATGTTTGTACTGCTTGGGCATTGAGGGAAAGAATCGGAATTTTTTGGGCCAGATTGGCTAACATCGCTTCTGTGTCTGCTTCAACAGTCGGTTGCAAAATGATGGCCTCTGCCCCGTTTGCAATTTCTTGTTCAATTAAATTTTGTTGATCGGCTGCCGTTAGTTTCTCTTTCGTATCCACAATATACAAATCAATCTGAGCATCGTCGGCCGCCATTTTCAGGCCATATTTTAATAAAACCCATTGGCTAGAATCAGAGTCTGGCACAATCACGGCCACTTTTCCGGTATTAGCCGCTGTTGTGCCATTTAACATTACAATCGTTAAAATGACCGCGATTAAGGCGAGGATTCCTTCGATTAAATAGAAAATTTTATTATTTTTCATTTAGATTATCCTCGACATCCTCTTTAGTTGCTCTGCCTACCATCTTCTGCCCGCCATAATGAAAACCTTGTTCTAAGATTTGACGATTTTCTTCTGTATACAAAATAGCCGGCATAAAAATCGTCACCGTTGTTCCAAAATCCAATTGACTTTCAATTTTCAAACCATAATCTTCGCCAAAGAAAAGCTGCAGACGCTTATTAACATTCACTAAACCAACGCCGGAACCTTTGCTATTTTCTTTCGGCTGGCCATTCAAAAGGTTAGCTACTTGTGTTTCAGACATTCCCATCCCATTATCGGAAATAGAAATAATAATTTTATCATCTGCCAGACGTCCTTCAATTTTTATAAACCCGTCATCTTCCACATCACTCACCGCATAGTTCAAACTATTTTCCAAAATCGGCTGCAAGATTAGTTTTACCGTGGCAAATTTTTCAATATCCGGATCCATATCAAAGATGACTTCCACCTTGTCTTGATAACGTTGCTTTTGAATATTCATGTAGCTTCTAGCGTGTTGCAGCTCATCGCCAATGGAAATAATCGTTTGTCCTTTAGATAAACTTATCCGGAATAATTTCGCCAGTTGGGTCACCATAAATGAGGCCTTATCATTTTGCTCGCCTTCAATCATCCAAGTAATCGACTCTAATGTATTATATAAAAAGTGAGGATTAATCTGACTTTGCAAAACATCTAATTCACTTTTTCGTCTTTCATTGTGCTCGGTAATAATTTCTTTCATTAAGGTGTCGATTTGCGTATAAGAATCTTCTATCGATTGTCCTAAATGAATAATTTCTGATGAACCACCAATATAAATTTCCGGTTTTTTGCCAGATTCATAGTCCATTACTGAATCATTTAGCCGTTGAATTGGCCGCGATATTCTTGAAGAAATCAACCGGTTCAAGACTAACAAGACCATCGTAATTAACACTAGATACAGCGCGATAAATAAACGAATTTGAAAACGATCTTGCGCAAAAGTATCCGCCGGCATGACTCCGACTAATTTCCAACCGGTATAACTCACATCATCGACAATAATATTTCTTTTCTGACCGGCAAAAGTTTCGTCGTAACTGCCTTTTGGATATTGGGTCACTTGCAAATTATTTTCCTGGGCCAATCCTTTCAGCAGTTGGATTTGTTTAGGATGATAAATAATATTTCCTTGACTGTCACTTAAATAATAATATTTGGCGCTATTGGAAGTATTCAACTGCTCCATCATATGAGAAATGTAATAGTAATTCATATCCACCAGCAGCACGCCTTGTTGGGTTTGCCCGCCGTTATTTAACTCCACGGCGCGACTTAAAGAAATCACCCAGTCGTATCTTTGGGTCCCATTATCAAAAAGATTTTGCACATGAGGCGTTGAAAAATGAATATTTTCCACTTGATTTAAAGCTGCTTGATACCAGTCTTGTTTCGTAATCTCCGGCGATTCTTTTTGCAAAGCTACCGGTTCAGCCGCCACCAGACTGCCATAATTATTATAAATCGCTACACTTGCTAGATTATCTTTATTACTTTCGTATAAAATATTCATTCCTTGGTGGATATTGTTGACTTGAAAGGAAAAGTCATTTTCTTTTACGACACTGTAATAGACCGTATCAGAAATTTGGCGCATTCGCATTAAATAATCTTCCATCGCTTCTTTTGTTTGGCGGACAGTTTCTTGCGTTGCTTTGACTTCCATTTGCTTAGACGTATCAGAGAATTTTAAATAGAGCAAAAACCCTGTCACTAAAGCAATTAAAATCGATAAAACTGTAAAAACAATCATAATAATTGACTGCATACTTAAGGAAGAAAATTTTTGTTTTGGACTAACTAATTTACGTTTCACTGACTTCATGCCCCATTCGATATTTTAGCGGTGACTGGCCAAAGCGGCGTTTAAAAACATAACTAAAATAATTTGGATCGGCGTATCCGACTTTTTCACTAATCACATAACTTTTTTCATCCGTCTCAAGTAAAAGCCGAGAAGCGATATTCAATCGATAATTGGTTAAATAACTAATAAATGTTTCGCCAGTGACTTTTTTAAAAATCGACGAAAAATAAGAATTAGAGACGCCTAAAATTTCCGTCAAATCATCTAGCGATAAACTAGTATCGGAAAAGTGATGCCGCACATATTCTTGGGCTTTTAAGACCAAAGTTTGGGTGGAACTATTTCGGGCGCTGGCTAATTTTTCATTCAACGTTAAACTAACTTCTACTAACCATTTTCTTAGAGCTTCAGGATTTAAATCCGGCAGCCATAAATACAATTCCTTAATATTTCCTAAGATTTCTTCGACACTCAAACTATTATTCGTAGTAAATTGATACAAATCACCAATTAATTCAGAAACCGCCACCGTATGTTGATGAAACAGTTGCGCTTGAGCATAAAGATGATCCAAAAAATGATTCGCCGAATCTTCAATTTCACGCTTAGAACCGGTATGGATTTTTTTAAAGAGATCAGAAATATCTGTTTCATTAGTTAAATTGTACTGTTCCGCTTCTTGGGGCGCCACTTCATTAATATTAATCACCCGCGAAGCTCCGTAAATTCCCCGGTAAGAAACTGCCATTCGCCCACTCGTATACGATTGTTCTAACTTAATAATCGTATCGCAAATTTGTCCAATCCCAATAGTCACCACCGCTTTTATCAAATGAAGAACATATTTACAAAAACGGTCACATTCATCAGTTAACTCCGATAAATCTTGCGTGTTTTGTAACTGGACTAAGATAATCGTCTCTCCTAAATAACTAAAAAAGTGCGCTTGCCATTTGGTGCTGAAATATTTTTGCGCTTGTTGTTGAACAGACGTTGCCATTAAGACTGGATTTAACTCATCAGGCACTTGAGAAAGCGAAGTATGTAGCACTAAACAACAATAGTAAGGCGCATTCAAAGGAATTTGATAGTTCACCAAATATTTATCAAGATCCTCCTCTTTAATCCGCCCTTCTAACAAGTTCGAATAAAAATTATTTTGCATTAAAGGCAGCGACTCTTGATAAAAAACTTCCAGATTTTCCACATTGCGGCTTTCGCTAATTTCTTGATCTAGTTTGACTTTTAATTGGGTAAAAATTTCCGTCAGCTCTATAGAACTGACCGGCTTTAAAATATATTCTCCCACTTCTAAGCGCAGCGCTTCTTTCACATATTCAAATTCATCAAAACCAGAAAAAATTAAAATTTTGGTGGCGGGAAATTCCGTCCGCACGCGTTGACTAAGCTCTAGACCGTCCATATATGGCATGCGAATATCGGTCATCATAACATCGGGTTGGTATTTTTCCATCATCTCGATTGCTTTTAGCCCATTATCGGCAGTACCTATTACGGTAAATCCTAAAGATTCCCAGTTGATTTTTTTAATCATCACTTGTAAAACTTCTGCCTCATCATCGACGATTAGTAATGTATATTTTTCCATCTTTTCTCCTTATATGTAAACAAAAAAATGATTAGCTGTCACTATATATTATGGACTAAATCCCTTCATTTAGAAAGACGATTCGCCATGTAAATCCATTCTTTATAAAATAAAAAAACGGATCACCGCTGATGAAGAAACTCTTCATGTAATCGATGATCCGTTTTTTTATCCTGTCGTTTTTTTTAAAAAACTTTTTAACTTTAGTAAACAGACTTATTATTTTTTCTGAACGTATTTCAAAGAGTCCAAAGTAACGGCTACTAAAATAATAATCCCAGAGAAAACAAATTGTAAGTTCGTGTCAATTCCTAGAATTGTCAAAGCATATGTTAAGGCCGTGAAAATAGTTACCCCAACAACCACGCCTGAAATTTTACCAATCCCACCGGTAAATGAAACCCCACCGACTACGCAGGCTGCAATGGCGTTCATTTCCCAACCTTGACCGTAAGCAGCTGAACCAGAACCTACCATCCGGGCTGTTTCTAACCAAGAACCGAATCCATATAACACACCGGCTAAAATAAATGCGCCCATCGTAACGGCGAAGACAGAAATCCCAGAAACTGCTGCAGCTTCAGGATTACCACCCACCGCGTACAAATTTTTCCCGAATTTTGTTTTATTCCAGATAAACCAGATGACAATAATAGCGGCGATAGCCCAAATAATAATCGTTGGAAAACCATTTAATTTTGGAATAATCATATTAGGAATCGCTGGATCAATTGCCCCAAAGGAAACCCCTTTAGTCGCATAAGTTACTAACCCAAAGATGACTAACGTGTTAGCCATTGTGGAAATAAATGGATGCATTTTAAAGCGCGCCGTGAAGAATCCGGCAATCGTGGTGAAAATAGTTGTCAAAATAATTGTTGCAATCAAGGCAAAAACCACGCGAACACCTAAAGGAAGTGTTGAAAAGTCAAAGATTTTTCCAAAAACACTACCGGTATTAATTCCTTGGTGCATAATAATTGTTGAGGCGGTCATCCCCATCCCGACCATCCGACCAATGGAAAGGTCAGTACCAGTTAAGAGAATTAAACCTGCCACACCTAATGCTAAGAACATTTGTGGAGAAGCTTGTTGCAAAATGTTAATCACATTGTTGTAAGTTAAAAGAGGTGTCCCTTTAATCATTGGCGTAATAATAGCTAGGACGATAAACACTAAGATAATGGCGATGTACAGTCCATTTTGCAAAAGGAAATCCCGACGATTGAAAGAGTACTTGTAATTTTCCCATCTTTGTTCCAGCGTTTCTTTCACGCTGAATCGAGACATTTTTAAGAAATCTAACAATTGGAATTTATGGACAAAAGCTTCATGGACACGGTCTTTAATCCGCCGTTCTTCACTTTGATATTCCATTTTTGCATCAAAAAGTTTGTTTTTATGAACATATTTTTCTTCTTTAATTTCTTGATGATCAGAAATTTTAGCAACATCTTTTTTATGGGCTGCAGTTAATTCTGCCACTTTTTGTTGGTAATGTTTTTTAGCCACAACTTCTTCTTGGGCGGCACTTACTTTGACATGCCGCAAATAATCTTTGTCATAGTGAGCATCTAAATAACTTTCTGCTTCAGAAGTTAGCTTAGAAACGGCATCTTTATTTTTTGCTTCGTCTTTTTTGGCTACTTCTAATTCCGCATGAAGTCGGTCAGTAATTTGTTTTTTTTCTTCTTTTGATAGACTGCGATCACGTTTAGTATTTTCAATTTCACTATTGGCTGCAATTACTTTATCGGTACCTGTTACTCTGATTTGATTGACTTTTTCTTGAATTTCCCCAACATGTGCATCAATCGGGCGTCGTAAATTCAGTTCCTCTTCCTCAGTCAGGATCTTACTTTTTTCTGTTGCCATCCTTTAATTCTCCTCTATTATCAATTATCTATTATAAATATTTCGCACTAAGTTCTAAAAGCTCTTCTTGATTAGTTTCCTTTGTATTAACAATTCCAGAAAGGTGGCCATTTGACATGACGCCAATTCGATTGGTCAAACCAAGAATTTCTGGCATTTCAGAGGAAACTACAATAATGCTTTTCCCTTCTTTAGCCATTTTAATGATCAATTCATAAATTTCGTATTTAGCACCTACGTCAATCCCACGAGTGGGTTCATCCATCATAAAGACTTTCGGATTTCGTTCTAACCATTTCCCGAAAATAACTTTTTGTTGATTCCCACCGGAAAGACTAGCAATCGATTCATTTGGTCCCATGGTTTTTGTGCGCATGACTTTAATCTCATTTAAAGTAGCTTTTTCCATTTTAGCATTGGAAAGAGCCGCTCCTTTTTGATATTGAGGTAGATTGGCAATTGTCGTATTAAAAATCAAGTTTCCTTTTTCAAAAATACCGTTAGCTTTTCGTTCCTCAGTAATCATGGCAAAACCATTTTCCATCGCTTCTTTAGGACTACCAAAGTTCATTAGTTTTTCATTGTAATAAACCCGGCCAGCAGCTCTCGTACGAATCCCAAAAATAGTTTCTAACAGTTCTGTTCTTCCGGCACCAACTAATCCGTATAAACCAAAAATTTCTCCTTCTTTAACATCGAAGGTCACATCTTGGAGTTGGGGGGCAAATTTTGTCGAAAGATTTCTAATAGATAAAATTGGTTTACCAGGAGTATTGTCCACTGGTGGGAAGCGATTATCTAAAGAACGCCCTACCATTGCTGTAACTAAATCTTTCATATTCGTGTCTTTCGTATCTTGGGTCATAACTAATTTCCCATCACGAAGAACGGAAACTTCATCACAAATTTCAAAAATTTCATCCATTTTGTGAGAAATATAAACGATCGAAATTCCTTGATCTCTAAGCATCCGCATCATTTCAAAAAGTTTATCTACTTCTTGAATCGTTAATGAGGAAGTCGGTTCATCTAAAACAATCAATTTTGACTTGTAAGAAATAGCTTTGGCAATTTCACACATTTGTCTTTGCGAAACGGACATGGTGCGCATTGGTTGATTTAAATTAACGATAATCCCTAATTTTCTAAATAACTCGGAAGCTTCACGCCGCATTTGTCGTTCGTCGACAACGCCAAGTGCATTGACTGGATAACGACCTAAAAATAGATTATCAACAACATTTCTTTCTAAAGCTTGGTTTAACTCTTGGTGCACCATGGCAATTCCATTTTCAAGGGCATCTTTTGGTCCAGAAAAACTGACCTCTTTATTTTCTAGGAAAATAGAGCCTTCATCTTTTTGGTAAGTTCCGAAAAGGCATTTCATCATCGTTGATTTACCGGCGCCATTTTCTCCCATTAGGCCCATAACGGTTCCCCGTTTCACATCTAAATCAATATGATCTAAGACGCGGTTACGACCAAAAGACTTGCTCATGCCTCTTATTGATAAGACGATATCATCTTTTACATCACTCATATTTCCTTCTCCAAACTTTTACTTGATAGTTTTTCACTTTGTTATTTTTTCTAAATTTATAAAAACATATTAACATTATCTAACGTCAGAATTCTTTTGAAATCTGCTAGATTTATGTAAAATCCAACTTGTCTCAAAAGAAACAAGTTGTTACATCAGCTATCCTTTAAATAGGGACTGCAACAATATTACTGTCACAGTCCCAATCTTTTTGCTACTTTTATTGATTTAAAATTGAAGTATATGAAGCTGCATTATCGGTCTTAACCATGTTAATAGCAAATGCGTCATATTCCGTTGGGTTACCAAGACGGTTAGTGATGTTAGATTCTGTTTGACCATCGCCACCGATGTATTCAACTTTTAAGTTCAATAGGTCGTCATATTTTTCTAACAAAGGTTGGTAAGTTGATCCTAAGAAGTTATCGCCTGAATTGTAAATGTTCAACCAAACTTTCTTTTCTGGAGATTTTGCTGCATCTAATTGTTTAGAAACTGGTTCGTAAACCATTGTAGAATCAGTAAAGTCTTCATAGTTTTCAGCAGTTACGGCAACATTTAATGCGTAGTATGAACGGTCTTCTTCGCTGTAAGTGTAAGTATCTTCAGCTAAAACATTCCCTGCTTCATCTGCAGTACCAATCCCAGTGTCCACATCAACGCCGTCTAAAGCATTACGCAATACACGAAGCGTTAAATATGCTTGAACGTCAGCATGTTGGCTAATTGTTCCGCCGTATCCTTCAGCAATAGCAGCTACTGCATCACTGTTAGCATCATATCCGAATGTTGGAACATCATTATCTTTTGACCATGAGTTAAACATGGACATACCCATACCGTCATTGTTTGAAGCAATGACATCAATTTGTTCCCCAAATGAAGAAGCCCAAGTGCCAATTCCGTTTCCGGCTGTGGCTGCATCCCAAGTAGCTCCAGAGTTATTTTTCATTTCTTGAGAAGCAAGTTCTCTAATTGTATATTCTTTGCCGTCGACTTCTAAAGTTCCATCTTGAACGTTAGTTGCTTTTCCGTCAGCGTTTGTTCCGATTGGTTCACTAATAATGTTGCCATCTTTTTCTACGCTAGTACCAAGAGCTTTACGAACCCCTCTTGTCCGAGCGATTGAATCATTATGACCAACGTCTCCAATAGCTAAAACATAACCGATGATACCGTCACCATTTTTATCGACAGTAGCAATGTTTTCTTCAATATATTCTTTAATCATTGTCCCTTGAACTTCGGCCCCTTGATTAGCGTCAAATCCAACATAGTAAGTGTCATCGTTAAAGCTAAGAGCGGCTTTATCTAACTCACCGGTTGAAGAGTTGGAAGGTTGGCGATTGAACCAAACTAGTGGTTTATCTTTGTTTGCTACACTAGATGCTGAATCTCCGCTACCTGAACCAGAACCATCAGTGCCTGCATCGTCGCCTGAACTACATGCGGCTAAAGAAGTTGTCAATCCAAGTGCAAGTGCTAATGTTAAAAATGCTGTTTTCTTTCTCATAAATCTTTCTTCCTCCTTTTTAGCGCTTACGTATGCGCTTTACTTTTATAGTATACGTTTACGTTCGTGAAAAGGACATAGGAAATTTTTAAGAAAATATTGAAATTTTTACGATTCAGCAAAAAAAAAGGACATTTCAGCAAGTGAAATGTCCTTTTAAGTACTATTATCGTTTCGCCGTTAGAACTAAATGCTCATTCACAAAGGCATCAAAGCCAATTTCTGCCATTTCGCGACCATACCCTGAATTTTTAACGCCGCCAAATGGTAATTCTGGTAAAGATGTCCACGCTTGATTAATGAAAGTCATTCCCGTTTCAAGCTGCGAAGCTACTTGTTTGGCATGCTCTAAATCTTCAGAGAAAATAACACTCCCTAAACCATAACTAGAATCATTAGCCAAATCGATGGCTTCTACTTCTGAATTAACTTTATAAACAGTTGCGACTGGGCCAAACATTTCTTGGTCAAACATAGGATTGTCACGCTTAATATCAATTAAAATAGTTGGTTGGAAGAATTGACCAGGTAAATCAACTGGTTCATTGCCATAATAAACTTTAGCTCCAGAGGCTACTGCCTCATCAACTTGTTTTTGTAAATTTTTCTTAGCATCAGGTGAAGATAAAGGAGCTAAAGTAGTGTCGCGATTCATGGGATCGCCTAGTTTCACTTGCGAGAAGGCTTCTTTTAACATTTCGAGGAAGGCTTCATATTTATCCGCCATTACAATAAAGCGTTTGGAAGCCGTACAAGTTTGCCCGGCGTTAGAAATGCGTGCAGATGGGGCAATCTTTTTGACTTTATTCATATCAGCATCATCTAAAATAATAAAGGGATCATTGCCGCCTAATTCCAAACTAGATTTTTTAAGATTTTCGCCGGCATTTTTGGCTACCGAAGCCCCACTACGCTCAGAGCCAGTTAAGGCCACACCAATCACCCGTTTGTCAGCAATCGTTTGATCCACTTGATCATAATCAATGAAAAGATTCGTTAAGCTACTTTCCGGCGCCCCCGCTCGACGAACAATTTCAACAAAAGCTTCGGCACTACTTGGTGTAATCGAGGCATGCTTTAACATCATGGGATTTCCAATCATAAAGTTAGGCGCAAAGACTCTCATAATTTGGTAATAAGGAAAATTCCACGGTTCCACCATAAATAAAACACCGAGGGCTTGCTTTTCATAATAAGCATCGCCTGCATCAGTCACTAGTGGCGTTGGTTTTAAGAATTCTTCGGCCTGATCGGCAAAGTAGTCGGCAATATTAGCACACAACTCCACTTCAGCTTCCGATTCGGCAATTAATTTACCCATTTCTTTGGTCATAACTGTCGCTAATTGCGTCTTTTCAGCTCGCATTAACTCCGCTATTTTATGCAAAATTTCCTTACGTTCGTCAATTGGTCCCCCGCGCCATTTTTTATAAAGTGCGTGACTATCGGCTAGCATCTGTTCTAATTTTTCATCTGAAATATTTTCATAAGACTTTAAGACCTCGTTATTAAACGGATTGATTGTTTGATAAGCCATTTTTTAAATTCTCCTTTTAGATCGTTTTTTATTTTTTAAGGTAAGCCAACTACTCGATCAAGCTGGTTGAACTATTCCTTTTTGTTTTACGTTTGTTTTTTATCGCCTCCAACCTTTTTACAATGAAACGTTCACAAAACTCATACAATAAGCGTATCCTACATTCTAAGAGTTAGCAAATATGTTGATGTTTACCTATTGAAAAGTAAAGTATCACTTCAACTAATGGAAATAATTTTTAAGTCACTTAACCATAAACAAAAAAAATACCGCCACCTCAGCAATGGAGGGGTTCCGGTATTTTTACTTAAATTGATTTAATTTTTCGTGCCGGCACACCGCCGACTAACGTGTTATCAGGAACATCATGGGTGACCACTGCTCCAGCGGCGATAATCACATTGTTACCAATCGTTATTCCCGGCATAATTGTCGATTTTCCCCCAATCCAGACATCGTTACCGATTGTTACAGGCGATGCTTGCGCTAAATACTTTCTTCGTCCAGCAACAGTCATTGGATGATTAACCGTATAAATATCGACATTGGGACCAATGATAACATCATGTCCAATATTAACTGGAGCTACATCCAAAATAGTTAAATTATAATTACTCAAAAAATCCTCACCAACATGGATATTTTTACCATAATCACAATTAAAGGTTGCTTGCACTGACACTCGCTCACCTGTTGAACCTAAAATTTGCTTAATCTTTTTAGTCTGCGCCACTGGATCGGTGGCACTGATTTGATTAAATTCTTGGCACAATTGGGCTGCATCTGCCTTGCGTTTAGCAACTTCCTCGTCTAAAAAATAATATTCTTTTCCTGCTGTTAAATTTTCTAATTCTGTCATATATACTCCCCATTCCCAAATTAATTTCCATAGTCATCCGATAGTTTATCGTTGTCTTCAATCAGAGAGGTTTCAAAAATGATCTCATCCTATTTTAACACAACACTTGCGCACAAAGTATGAGCACCATTTCTTGTGCTAGTTCACAAATTGAATCATTTAAAACAAAGAATTTACGTATTGTCGAATTAAGACTTGCTTCAAATATCGTTATCTATTAATTAATTTGTATCAAAAATGCAGCAGCCTAAAATTTTAGCTCTATAATTTATTGGAGTGATGGAATAAAAATTCTGTCGGTCCATGTTTATATTAAAAAATAAAAAAACATACAAATTTTCCGTCAGAATAGAATCACCACAATCACATTCTGAGAAGGAAAATTTGTATGTTCGAATTAAATGATATCAAAAAAATTCTTAGAATAAAAACTCTAATATTGGAATTCAAAAAAGTTGATAAAAAAAGAAAAATAAGAAACTCTCTAGCAGTTTAAACTTTCTTTTCGTCAATCAATACCGTTCCTTGAGGCGGATTTTGGGCGATGGCACCAACAATTTCATGAGGCACATATAGCTCTTCTAAATAATGAACATCTTCTGCAGTGAGTTTCAGCGCCAAGGCAGCAACAGCCTCGTCTAAATGGTTAGCTTTAGTGGAACCAACAATTGGTGCGGTCACACCTTTTGCCCACTGCCAAGCTAAAGCAATTTGCGTCATTGATACATTGTACTTCTTAGCTAATTCATCTACCCGCTCAACAATCCGTAGATCCTCAGTTTCAGCCCGATCATATTTCCCCATCGCCACGCGATCAGTCTGGCTTCGCAACGTGTCTACTTGCCATTTGCGATGGCTTAAATGGCCGGCTGCCAATGGACTATACGGCATTAATGAAACCCCCATTTTTTTACAAATGGGAATCAATTCCCGTTCATCTTCTCGATATAACAAATTATAGTGATTTTCCATCGTTTGAAATTGGGCCCAGCCGTTATCTTTAGCCACTTGCTGCATTTCAAAAAACTGATACCCATACATGGCCGAAGCACCAATTGCCCGGACTTTACCCGATTTAACCAATTCATTTAACGCCGACATCGTTTCTTCAATTGGCGTATCGTAATCAAACCGATGGATAATATATAAATCTAAATAATCAGTTTTCAGCCTTTTTAAAGAACCTTCAATTTCATGGTGGATGGCAGCGCTAGATAATCGGCCAGGATTAAAATAAACTTTTGAAGCAAGAACAACTTTGTCTCTGGCAATCTGACTCTCTTTTAAAGCTTGTCCTAAATATTCCTCACTAGTACCTGCCGAATAAACATTAGCCGTATCAAAAAAATTAATTCCTAGGTCCAACGAGTGCTGGATAATTTTTTTACTGGCAGGATAATCAAGACTCCAATCGTGCATTGTTCCAGGCTTGCCAAAACTCATTGCACCGATACATATCTTAGAAACGTTAATCTCAGTTTGACCTAATTTACCATATTTCATTTCCATTTTTAATCCTCCTATTTAAATAAAGTTTTTGTAAAAACAGTTGTGGTTGCTAGTAAATTCAAAAAGCCAATCAAGCTAGTTGTTGCTTCAAAGCTGGTTTTCTACTTTAACAAGTGCTCTCGGTTGTATTTTCGAAAAATAAAATCTCCTTATTTAGTTCTAGTTTAGCCATTTAGCTAAGATCAATGCAAGTCAAAGCACTCAAAAAAGTTAAAAATCCCGATGAAATCATTTTAAGATTTCGTCGGGATTTTTTAAGATGTCGTTGGAGGTTTCTAGATTTTGAAAAGTTGAAAACATGTTGATCTACAATAAATTTGCACATAAAACTAGTCTATTTTGAATTGATTTTTATTTTTTTGAGCAAACTCTTTAAATGAAGTTAATTTGATATTGTAGTTTTTCAATAAATCAATATCCACATTGTAACCAACTGCATTGTCCCAAAGTTGACTTGATACAGAGAGCGGATGGATTCCCGCGTTTTCCGCTTCTTCAGCGCTAAGTGTTATGACTTTAATTTCTTTTCCAGTTACCTCTGAAATAATCTCAGTGATTTCTTTATACGAGATTGATTCAGCAGCTAGTTCAATACTTTGTTGATTGAATTTTTCAGGATCTTCAAAGGCTGCACAAACAAATACAGCCAGATCTTCAACTGAAATGTAATCTATACGTGTATCAGGAAATGTTGCGGTTTTTATTTCTCCATGTTTAAAATCAGGATACATCAGTTCAACTTTTTCGGTGAAATTTTCCATAATCATTGCCGGTTTTAGTATTGTCCAAAAAGGAAATCCTGCTGAACGAACGGCTTCTTCTACATCCCACTTATCTGTCCAATATTTTTCAAACCAATAACCAGTTCCCCATCTTGGAAATTCAGTGTGTCTACTTGTGGCCGCAACGGATGTATGGACAAATTGTTTTACACCACTTTTTATCGCACTGTCAATGACTGCAAAAGCTTGCTTTCTCTCCCGATCCGTTTCAACCGCATCTATTCCAGATATTGGCACTAAAAAAACAGCATCAACATTTTTCATAGCATTTTCTAAAGAAGGTCGATCATCAAAATTACCGACTACAGCTTCTACTCCTTTTTGAATAAGTGCTTGCGTTTTAAGAGCATTAATATTTCTAACTAAAATGCGCACTTTAAACCCTTGCTTTAAGGCTTCGTTGGCCACAGCGCCACCTTGACGATTCGGAGAAATTAACCGCTGCTTTCCGGATATGACACAATCAATGTTGACTAAGCAATTGAGAGAATTAGAGCAAGAAGACCTTGTCCATCGTGAAGTCTACAAAGAAGTTCCACCAAAAGTAGAATATTCATTAACAGAGTTGGGCGCAAAGTTCTTCCCAATTATAGAAGAAATGTCTGAATGGGGAGATAAAAATCTAGAAGATTGATCTTTTCTAGATGAGTAAACTTCATTATGTAAATAAAGTTAAAACAAACAGCGGTCAATCCGGATTACAAGTCAGGATTGATCGCTGTTTGTTTTATATTGAGGTGAATTGTTTTTTCTGAAGTTATTTTCTTCGGTTAATTTTATCTTCATTACAAATTTAAAAAACACCTCCTATACAGGAGAGTGTCTGAAACATTGATATTAATAATATTAACGTTTTGAGAACGGACAACCGTAATTTTTAAGAATCTCAATCTATAGGAATCCTTTTATATCAAGGTTTCAGCAGTATTCACGTTACATCAAAATCGATAAAAAAGGATTTCTATAGACAGTATTTGAACCAATTTGAACCACGATAGATGGTAGTTGAATACAATTTTCTTACTAGTTTATCAATCTATTTTGGGAAATTATTTCTTTGAGACAGTATTGTGTGTGTACTGAAAATCTGGTAGTACTTGACTCAACACAAACCACTTTAAATCATCACTTCAGTCCTAATAGTTTTTGTATACCTTCTCAAAATCAAGAATCATCTTTATGATTAATTTCATTATGTTAATTTTTAATAAACTTTTCTATTTTTTGTTTAAAGGACTTTCAACAGTAATTCTGGATGATACTGTAGGCTTATTAATTACAAATTGTAATAACATCACTTATATTTTATATTTTGAAAATGCACTCATTTGAGTCTTGCTTGAATTTTAATCGTTTCATCAATTACGGCTACAACACGAGAGATGTGATTATATTTTTCATAATCGAAAACTTCACCTTTATGAGATTTAAACCATTTATCAAGAACTTGGTATCCACCAATTTTATAAAGCCATGTTTCTTCATTGATACCCTGTAACTTGGTGTTCTTATTGATATTAAGTACACCAGCTTTAAACTTAATGTTCTCTATCACCATATTTTGTTTATCATCTTGTTCAATAGTCAACTCAGCTGAAACTTCAGTCTGCAAAAGATGGAGTTTACGTAATTCACTGCCTGCTTTAACATATTTTGTAAAAGTAAGTTGATCCACAGGTATAGGTACTCGTGGGTAACCACGCTTGAGAAATTCATCGTATTTCTTGATATAAGATAAATCATAGAGTATTCCATAACTGTAATCAAAGATGTCTATTACCGAAGGTTCTTCTGAAAGATTCTTTGTCAGAATTGACAAAGCTTTATTATTTATATTTGGAGTCCAGTCATCTGAAATTTCATTGTAAAGGTAAAGTGGAGCGATATAAGAATAGTCTGTTTGAGCTGAGAAAATTCTAACTTCAGTAATTGTATTTGAGATAAAAGGCGATACGAAATATCTTGAAGTTTTCCCAAAAATCAATCCTATGTTTTTTCCAATAGGAGTTGGGGTGGATTTCAATAAATTTCCCATAGTCGATTTTTCTCTTGGTCTAAATATCCAGCCTGTTGAGTTACCCGAATGAAAAGTCCAACGTTCATCAAATGGGCGATAAGTCAAAGGAGCAACAATACCATCTGAAGTTAGTACATCATTTTTAATTTTCTCAGCAGTTTGACCGGTACTATATTTTTTCCACAGACTGTCAATTTCTGAGTTATCTATCGAATTTTTAACCAACTCTATTCGATCAATTATTTCTTTCCTTGAATTCGCAATAGCTGCTTTATCATTATTCGTTTGCAAACCTGAAACATGAGTTGGGAATAGTTCAGATAAACTTACTCCATTCTCATAATTGTCTTGTTCAGCATTTCCAAACGGAAGAAAATAAGCCATTTTTTTATCAATTTGTATTTCTTCAAATTCTATATTTTCATCTTCTAGTTGCTTGAATTTATAACTCTTTCTCCCATATAAATCCGCATATTGTAAATTCGACCAGGATTTAGATCCTGTCGTTTTGATTCCAATGAAAATTGCCGTTCCTTGCATTATATTGAATACATTTTCGTCCTTACTTCCATCAGGAGCTACCTCTAGTTTTCGTGAACTTCCATGTAAATTCACTATATAAATTTTATCAAACGTACGTAATAGGCTTGCTCTCATCCCTCTAGATGTAGGACTATCTAAATAACCATTATTTGAAATAAAAGCAAGTATACCTGTTTCATTTGTTTGAATTATTTGTTCAGCAAATCTGAAAAATTTAATATAATCGTCGTTTAACTTATGCTTACGTTCTCCGAAGTTTGTTATTCCATCAGTTTCAGTTTTGTATGCTGATACATCATAAGGATTAGAAGAGGCCCCGTTGTAAGGAGGATTCCCAATTACTACCTTAATCGGTCTACGATTTTTCCATGTATCAGCGTGATAAGCTTCATCAGAAATAGCTCCTGAAAAGTCCATAAAAAGATTGATTTCTTCTATTCTTTCTTTATCAGTATGAGCAGGCGCTAACGTATTGGTCAAAAATATATTACTTGGCAGCTGCTTTTTGCTTACATGACCTAGTGTTTCGTCAATTGTGCGGCGAATTTTCAAATGAGCAACAACATAGCTTGTCATCATAATTTCAAAAGCAATTAAACGCGAGATTAGTCCATCTTCTTTTTCAATCCACTCTTCATAAAATGCAGACTTACCTCCTGGGAAATATTTTTCCTTAACAAATCTAATAATTTCAGCAGGAAAAGTTCCAGTGCCTGTAGCTGGATCTAATATAGCTACTTTTGGAACTGTAACCTTTTTTGTATTTTTTATCACAGCATTTTTACGTTTTGAGCTAGCATATTCCTCAGAAGGCACTTCTATTTCAAAGGTATCATTATTTGATAACCCACCTTGAATTCCGAACTCATTGTATAAAAACTTGTCGACCATTGATACCATATAGCGAACTATAGGTTGGGGCGTATAAAATACTCCTAAAGATCTGCGTAATGCAGGATCGTAAGCATTCAAAAAATCTTCATAAAAATGAACAATAGTATCCCTAGATTCTTCCTTATCCAATAGACTTACTAAATCACAAAGTTTGTAAAGTTCACACAACTTATCAATAACAGCAATCAATGTAGGATGTTGATTTTGTGCTGTGGTAATGTGGATAAAAAACTGTTTGAGCAGTGCGGATTCTTTCTGTAGTAATCCTAGCGCTTCGTTCCTAGAAAATTTTTCTGGAGTTGGATCATTATATCTGGCTATAAATAATCCATAAACAATTGTTTGAGCATACATATCTGCAAAATCATTACTTTTAAGTTCGGGACTAAGCTCAGCCTGAATCTTTCTATAAAGACCATATAGTTCTCCAAACATGGGCAGTTTTTGTTGATGTTCATTTATTAGTGGGGTACCTTGATCATTCTCCTTCAAAATTCCCATAATAACATCACGTATTGTCTGCGCATGTATGGCCATATACTCAGCAAGTTTACCCGAACTTTGAATTTTTGATGGACTCTGAAGCATGAAATCACGCACTAAGCTGATAAACAACTGTATATTTTCTTCCTTGAGATTTAGTATACCTTTATCATAATCAATCAACCTAATCCCGGTATACATCCTAGGTTTATTATTTTCATCTAAATGCCAGAACTCCCATCTCGAATTATCGGTCAGGATAACATTGCCATAGGCTTTAGTTTCCACCAAAATATTCTGTTTCGCGCGATTATCTATCCCCCCGACTTTCTTAACTTCGACTCCCGCAAAAGGTTGAAATTCAGAAGTTTCCTCACCAGCATGCCAAAGTTTGATGTCAATATTTTCACCTATTGTACCAGAGCGACCGCCAGATAAATCGCGTGCAACACAATCAAATTCTGTTAACATTTCCATTATTGGAGCATTATAAGCAGTTTCTGTATTTCCAAGTTTATATGCTTCATTCACTCTTTCAAAATACCTTCTTATGATTTTTTCCATAAACATCAATCTTCCTAATATAACAAATTTTGTAAAAAATAAGATTACCTTGATTATATCAAACATGGAGCTGTCTCTCATTAATCATTTTGTAGATGAAATACAATACTTTATATCAACCAACTTTTATCTACCAAAAAATGTAGAAAATATTTATACTTTTCTATTTAACTAACTATATCATTTAATCATTTTTACCTTGAATTTTTTCAAAGCAATCACTCAAAGTTCCTATATAAAAGATTATTTAGAATTGTTCATTTTCATCATTAGGCAATCCCCAAGAAGGGTTTCGCCCAAGGCGAACTACCCTTCTTAGGGATTTTGCCTGTTGCATAGCGGCGCAGTCGCTATGCATGTTTTTAAGCCCCGGATTCTAACAGGGGGCTAACAAAGAACAGGAAACTGTGACAACTACCCATTTGGGAGTGTCCTAGCAGTGTTTTCTTTGTCACATGCTTATCAATCTTGTCACCTTATTTTGATTGCGGATACGCTGCATTTAACAGGCGTTCTTTCTCGATTTCCATTGCGAATGGAAGATAGAGGTATTGTTGTTCTAATAGGTATAGATTATCTTCTGTGTATTGATAGGAGGCTGTTTCTTTTGAATAGACTAATGGGGCGATTCGC
Source organism: Enterococcus timonensis (assembly GCF_900104595.1). Classification (GTDB taxonomy): domain Bacteria; phylum Bacillota; class Bacilli; order Lactobacillales; family Enterococcaceae; genus Enterococcus_J; species Enterococcus_J timonensis. The sequence goes on along the minus strand of NZ_FNVY01000003.1, from coordinate 422,310 downwards.
ACATCGCCGGTCAATTGATTGATCGAGTATAGAAGAATGACTTTTTCACCTAGTTCCTTGGGCAAATGTTTCCCAAAATAGGAATAGGATTCTTGATTTGCTAAATAGACGAGTAAGCGATCCACACTAAAGTTGGAAAAGGTAAAGGGCAGAATGTGCAGAATGTGATTTTGATTATCATGGTGTAAATAGAGTTGAGCTTCTTTACCAAATTTAGTTGAACCAAGGTAAAGCTGCTTTTTCTCATCGATACATTGATAAGTAAATTGGTCTTGTTCCGTTGGTGGAATGAGGTTTATAATAAAAAATTCAATCATCCGATCCATTTCTTTTTCACTAACAAGACCGGCTTGTTTCAGTTCGTCTACTATTAGCCCTTCAATCTTAGGATCAAGCTTACCTGCCTTCTTTTGAAGCATTTCTAAAATGTATTGGTTTTCTTGAGTACCATACAAAAGATATTCGTTGGTGACATGGCCTATTTCTGCAATTTGGTGAAGGGTTTCGGTTTTTGGAAGGTTAATCCCACGTTCCCAGTTATTGACTGTACTTCGTGGTAAATCACCAATTAGTTTGCCAAATTTCTCCATACTCAACTTTAACTCTTGACGAATCTGCCGAATTCGATTGCCCACTGCTTGCTTGTCTATCTCCATGAAAAATCCTCCTCATGATAAGTTCTTAAATTCAGTATACGCTTGTACTTAAAAAAAGTCAAAATGTATTGACTTAAAATAAATACAGGCGTACAATCGATTTGTACTTAAAATAAGTCTGATGGTTCTTTGACAATTTAATAGCAGAAGGAGGTTTTTCTATGAACCAAGTCAATCAAAATGATCTCGGGGAAGCCATTCGAGTTTCTCGAGAAGAAAGGGGGTGGACCCAGCGATATTTAGCAGAAAAAGTGGGGATTTCGAGGTCGTTACTATCAAAGGTAGAAAAAGGAACGAGACGATTAAGTGCAGAAAAACTGAATCTTGTATTGGATAGTTTGCAAGAAGAGATTGTTCCAGTTAATCGTGTTTTGATTGATTATCTAACCATTCACTTTTTCTCGAATCAACATTTAAAGTTGATTGAAGAGATTATTGGCATGCCTATTGAACGCTTTGAGGAACTGGATTATGCGCCAAAGGGCTATATTGGGCAATATGTTTGGAATCAAGTAATCACGATTCGGTATTCCATTGACGATACGGTAAAAGGAACCGTAATGGAGTTTTCAGGTCAAGGCTGTAAACATCTTGCCATGCGTTTGAAGACCGCAAAATCAAACTGGCAAGAGTTCTTCCGTAAGGTATTAGATTATCAGGGAAACTTTACACGGATTGATTTTACTTTAGATGATTTTGTGGGGAGTCTCAGCATTCCAGAACTGAAGCGTAAGGTAACACTAGGCCATGTGTGGACCACTTTTCAAGTGAGTGAATCTCATGGCGGTACGGATATCATAAACAATGAATCAAATGGTGAGACCTTGTATTTAGGCTCAAAGAAGAGTCAGTGTCGCTTTTGCTTTTATCAGAAGGATTATGAACAACGAAAGCGACGAGGAATTTCTTTAGAAGAAGCAGAAGTAAAAAATCGCTTTGAACTACGGTATCGAAAAGAGAAAGCACAAAGCTTGGCAAAGATTATTTCAAAAACCCATGATTTAACCAAACTATTCTTTGAGTTACTTAATGGGGCAATTTGTTTTTATGACCGTGCTCCAAATGATCCAGGTGCAAAAGTCGATGCCAAATGGGCAGCCTTTATTGGCAATCATGGCGCAATCACCATTTCTTTAGAAACAATTCCTCAAAGCTTTGAGAAAAGTATGAATTGGTTAATTCACAGCGTTTCTCCCACCCTCGCATTTATTCAAGAGGTAGATAATCATTTTGATTCAAATTTGATTAACGAGATTATTAGCTGTGGGGAACTTAGTTCAAGGCAGCAAAAAATATTAGAAAATTTGATTGCTGAGCCTGATTATTATCAGGAAGAAGTAGAATTTTATATCCAGTGTCTTCAAAATATGAAGGCAGAAAAAATACACGAAAAAAGCAAAGCACAGCTTACACATTAAAATGTATAAACGTACTCCGCCCTAGACAAGTTGAGTATAGCACATTTCCTTGTGTCAGCCAAAAAACATTTTTGGAAAGGAAATAAACTATGAAAAATACAATAACTACTTATGAATTGCCCTATCTACTTACTAGAGAACAAGCTTCTCATTTTTTAGGGATCGATCCAAAATCTTTTGATAAATTCGTTCGCGCAAACGATGAGTTAGAGCGTTTTATGATAGGAAGACAAGAACGATACACTGTCACTTCCCTCATTAATTTTATTAAGACGCACTCTATCTAGCTAAAATATCGTAGGATGGTTGATTAGATGCTTTTCGCCATGTAGAATGACGGTGTATTCAACTAGCATTTATCAACCATCTTTCAGTGAAAGGATTTGTTATAAATGCCTAGTATAATTAAACGTGGTAACTCATATAGAGCTCAGATCTCACTTTACAATCATGGTCAACATAAGAAATTGACAAAATCATTTAGCTCTAAAAAGGAAGCAACTCGTTGGGCTTTGGAAAATGAATTGGAGAAAGGAAATGGAAAACAATTAGCAGAGCGTACAACAACATTTGCTGACTTCTTTGAAAACTGGATTCATATCATAAAGAAAAACGATGTAAAAGAAACGACTTTTCAAAATTATCAAAGGACTTCTCAAGTGGTGAAGAAATTATTTGGCGATATACAGTTAAAGGATTTGAACGATATTGTAGTACAACGAAAAATAGATAAGTATGCAGAAACTCATTCTCGTAAAACCACTCATGAAGTACTATTGAAAATCAAAACGGCATTACGTGATGCTTATGCTCGTGGCTATCTTGCTACCGATTTTGCAAATTTAGTCAAAACACGAGGGAAAGTTTTAGATAAGAGAAACCGTGCACTTTCTATTACCGAATTAAAGAAACTGCGTACTTATGTCATTAATCATCGAGAAAATGAGTTTAACATTCTTGTACTCCTTGCCTTAGAAACTGGCATGAGACGCGGAGAGCTTTTAGGTATACGTCCCGAAGACCTCTTTGAATATGGTATCCATGTCAGACGTTCCCTTAGTCCAACTTCTGAAGATACCTCGTTAAAAACAAAAAATTCAAGACGAGATATTTCCATTAACCAAGAAGTCTACGATATTCTAAAATCTGTCCCGATTAAAGATAATGGATATTTTTTTGATCCTGACGGCTTTCAACAATCTGCTAAGCTCGCCAGATTACTGAAAAAACTAGATATTCCAAAAACTACCTTCCACGGCCTAAGAGATACTCATGCTTCTTTTCTATTTTCACAAGATATTGATATTGCCTATGTATCAAAACGCTTAGGTCATATCAATATTCAAACAACGCAGAACTATTATCTTGAATTGATGCCAGAAAAAAAGCACCAGCAAGATGCTGATGCTTTAAACCTCTTAAATTCTTTGTCAAATTTATAATTTGAACCAACTTGAACCAAAAAATTCTTGTAAACGTTGATACAATAAGGAATTGATTAACGTTTTGAGAATTGGCTTGCTTTACGAGCTTTTTTAAGACCTGGTTTTTTACGTTCTACCATACGAGCATCACGTGTTAATAAACCAGCGCGTTTCAAAGCTAGACGGAAGTCAGGATCAACTTCTAGCAAAGCGCGGGCGATACCATGACGGATTGCGCCGGCTTGACCTGAATATCCTCCACCGTCAACGTTCACTAAGACATCATATGCGCCTTTAGTTTCAGTCACGCCAAATGGTTGGTTGATTACTTCGCGTAAATCAGCATGTGGGATGTATTCTTCAACATCTTTTTTGTTAACAGTAATTTTTCCTGTGCCGGGTACTAGGCGTACACGTGCTACAGAAGTTTTACGACGGCCTGTGCCGATATATTGAACTTGTGCCAAAATAATTCCCTCCTTAAATTAGGTTAGTTAAATCTAAAACTTCAGGTTGTTGAGCAGCGTGATTATGTTCAGCGCCACCGTAGACATGCAATTTCGTCAATTGTTGACGACCTAAAGTGTTTTTAGGAAGCATCCCTTTGACTGAGTTTTCGATTAAGCGACGAGAATTTTTAGCACGTAATTCACCAGCAGTAACGGATTTTAATCCACCTGGGTAATTTGAATGACGATAATAAATTTTTCCATCTGCTTTGTTACCTGTTAATTTGATTTTATCAGCGTTAATGACAATTACAAAGTCACCCGTGTCAGTGTGAGGGGTGAAGGTTGGTTTGTTTTTACCGCGTAGTACGGATGCAACGACTGATGAAAGACGTCCTAATGGGATGTCAGTCGCGTCCACTACGTACCAGTTACGTTTTACTTCGCCAGTTTTGGCCATATATGTTGTACGCACGTTTTGTTTCCTCCAATTTTCGTTTAGATGTTTGACAAACATTTGAGTTTCCGGGGCTCTTTTGTGGGGCAAACAATACCATTTAACATGATACCGATAAAACGACTCTCTGTCAATGGAAATTCTCGAAAAAATTAGCTTCCCGGCAAATTTTTGTAAATTTTTGCCAGTTGCTGATAAGTATCATGGAAAAATGTTTGGCGAGCAGATGGATTTTGCCATAAAGGATCGTTATGCGTGATAAATCGACCGATTTCTAGTTCGGATTTTTTGATCGTTGTTAGGCGATTCAGTGCTGCAGAAAAATTTTCGGCCAGTGGTTGGAAACTATTTTTCGTGTGATCCGTGGAGACGATAAAATCTTTTGGCAACTGGTTAATTAATTCGATATTCTTCCTTAGTGACTGCGCGTATTCAGCTTCTAGTTTTGGTTGCTCGAGAATACTTAAGAGGAGCGCCACTCCATTTCCGCCAATTCTCAATTGAAAATGTGCGCTCATTTTGTAGCCGCGTTTGGAATTGGATATGGCTAGCAAGGTAGTGTCTGGTGGATAAACGGTCCGGCGTTGATGTTTGGCGATGTGTAAATACAGCGGCTTAGTGGAAGCTGGTTGAACAATCGGCATAATTTCTGCGCCTAATAATAAAAATTTTGGTTGCAACTTCGCGCGAATCAAATCCATTCGTGCTTCTAAACCAGGCACTTGAAAAACGGCAAAATCTTCGTCAGTAAAAGTTACTTCGTTAGTTTTTGCCATTAATTTATTTTCTGCCAAAATATTTCTCCTTAGTAATACCAAATTGCAAACTCGTCGCTAGCTCCCCTTCAAAAATACGCTCATTCGGAATTTCGGCTTCTAAGGTCATACCGATTTTTTTCATCACTGTTTGAGAAGGAATATTTTCCTTTAAGCAGTCGGCACACATATGAGGCAGTTTTAAAGTTTCAAAACCTAATATTAATAAAGCTTCCGCGGCTTCTGACATCAGTCCTTTACCCCAGAAATCTTCATTTAAAACGTACCCCATTTCTCCTGAGATGCCATTGATTCGCAGTTCGATTGATCCAATCATTTCCCCAGTTTCTTTTAATTCCAAGGCATATTTTCCTAGGGGCTCTTTTATAAAATAATTGGCGACCCCTAATTTAGTTTCTTCAATATTGTGATACATCGGAAAAACATAGCGGGTATTGCTTGGTTTGCTTCCATAATTAAAAATGGCCGGCACGTCTGCTAAAGTTATCGGGCGCAAGATTAATCGGCTTGTCTCCAGGCGGGCATTTTCAGCAATTAGTAAGTTTAATTTTTCATTATTTAAAAGTATTTCCATCGTTAAACCTTCTTTCATTTTTCAAGTATAGCAAAAAAGTTTCGCTACTAAAAATATTTGAGGATTGTGCTATAATGAACTTGAAATCAGCGAATAACCATAAAGGAAGTGCGGCTATGACTGACGATTTAGAAAAACGACTGACCCAAAAAAGTTTGACCGGAACACCACTACTAAAGCCCGACGAGCAGCATCAATTTCTCGGCACTTTTAAAGAGCGCTGTGTCGCTATGTTGCCAATTGATGCTTTAGACGAAGAGATTTATTTGGAAAAATTAAAAAATGAAATTTCTCAGCGTCCCGGCGGTAAACTGCTAATTAACGGCGCCATAGATGAACCGTTGCAGGACAAATTATTAGAAATAGCTCAAACTTGCAACGTGCTTTTTACTTTTGTTAATGATCAAGATACCCGAAATCCTAGTCCCATCGGTGTTGTTTACAGCTTTTCTGAAGCGCAAAATGTCGACGAAATTGATTTAACAAAAAAATCGGCAAAACAATCCACAGCTCCTGCCATCACACCGGCGGCCGATTCAAAAAAAGAACAAGAACCTGAGCAAGAAAAGAAAAAAAGTTTTTGGTCAAATTTATTTTCTTAAGCTTTTTTAAGCTTGATGAAAATTTTGAAATATATCAATTGCCTAAAGGAGGCAGATTTTTTATGACTGAAAAAATTGACAAAGAAATTTTGCGCCACGACTTGACCGAAGCGCTCACCCAACACATTCACCTTTTGCAAGAAGTGGAAGAAATTGACGAAGAAAATATGGAAGCTTTCACTTTTATGATGCGCAGCTTTGGCTTCATGTTGGACCGGGCGCCGAAAGTTTTGTACCGTGAAGCAGACGAAGACGATCTCAACTATATGATGTTTCAATATTATTCATTGTTAACCGAATTGAAATACAATATTTCCATGAGCTACCCTTACGCCACGCTAAATGACAAAACGTTGCTCCAACTCGCCGAAAGTTTCCCTTCTACTTATGAACGTGAATTAAAAAATTGGTGGGAAGAAAAGACCGGCCTTTCTGTTGACGAAACCAAACAAACCATTTCCGTCCCCGAATTTAAGTATTAGGATGTGAAAAAGGTGTAAAGCGTCGTAAGAAATTAGAAAAATGGTGGATGACAGCTTGCCTGTCAGAAGGCATTTTATCTATTTCTCTAGACGCTACCTTTTGAACACCGATAACTAGGATATGTAGGAGCTTTTTCTTTTTAAGGAAAAGCTCCTTTTTTGTAATTTTTTTAACGGTGTTTTTTTTGTAAAATGAGTCTTCGGTAAAAATTAGCAAAGAAAATTAATTTTCGGCGATTTTATGAAGAAATTTAGAAAATCTTAAGCTATAATATGGGTGGACATTTGTCAAAAAATCTAAAATATGGGGTTGTCGTATGATTGAAGTAACGAATCTGAAGAAAGTCTACGAAAATGGCTTTGAAGCGTTGAAATCTGTGAATTTCAACATCGAAAAAGGAGATTTAGTTTGTTTGTTAGGTCCATCCGGCTGTGGGAAATCCACTATTTTGAATTTAATCGCCGGACTTTTGACGCCAACGAGTGGCGATATTGCTTTTGCCGGTCAGTCGATCGTCAAAACAGAACCAAAAGATCGTAACATTGGGTTTGTTTTTCAAAACTATGCCCTCTATCCACACATGACGGTTTTTCAAAATGTCATGTTCCCGCTGACGGTTGGCGCAAAAAAAATGCCCAAACAAGAAGCGGCTGCCATCGCCGAAAAATATATGAAACTCACCAACATCGAAGATTTAAAGGATAAAAAACCAGGTACATTATCTGGTGGACAACAACAACGGGTTGCTATTACTCGGGCTTTAGTCCAAAATCCGCAAGTACTTTTACTTGATGAACCTTTATCGAACTTGGATGCGCGTTTGCGTTTGAGAATTCGAGAAGAAATTCGTCGTTTAGTAAAAGAAGTTGGCATTACGACGATTTTTGTTACCCATGACCAAGAAGAAGCTTTATCCATCTCTGATAAAATTATTTTACTTAACGAAGGCATTATTCAACAAAATGACGATCCGCAAAATTTATATTTAGAACCGGCGAATCTTTTCGTTGCTCAATTTATTGGTAACCCGATTATTAATATTTTACCTGTTGAAGTGAAAAATGGCACGATGCATTACGAAACATTTAGCGTACCAAATGAACGTTTTGTCTCTGATCGTTTTAAAGATACGATGCCTGAAGGAAAATATTTCTTAGGGATTCGGCCTGAAGATGTGTTACCAGTCGAGGCAGGTGACGGTGCCTTTTCCGCTGATATCGATGGCGTGGAACTTATCGGGCGCGAACGGATTTTGAAATTTGATGTGGGTAGCGAGCATTTGAAATCAATTGTTAAAGTGGAAGATCAAATCGAAGAAGGAGCCCACTTGCATTTTGATTTTGCTTACCATAAAGCCTTCATCTTTAAAGAATCCGGCGAGAGGATTTACTAATGCTGAAAAAAAATTACAACCCAGAAAACCAACCAAAAGCTTGGTTCTTCCTTCTGCCTGCTTTAGTGGTCGTCCTTATTTTTAGTATTTATCCGCTGTTTCGTTCCTTATATATGTCTTTTCAAAAAGGGTCACTGATTCGTCAAAGTTTTACCGGTATCGATAATTATCGTACGGTCTTAACGGATCCGGTTTTTTATAAGGCGTTACGCAACACGGCGCTTTTTGCTTTTACAGTTGTACCGATTGGTTTAGTGATTTCCTTATTGATTTCTTGGATTATTTTTGAAAAAGTGAAACATAAAAGTTTTTTTGAAACCATTTTCTTCATGCCTTATGTGACAAGTACGATTGCTATTGGGATTGTTTTCCGTTATTTCTTTAACGGTTCTTACGGGCTAATCAACTATTTGTTGGGCTTTATCGGCATTGGACCGATTAATTGGCTGGATAATATTCATATGTCCATGACCACCTTAATTATTTTCGGGATTTGGTCAGGACTTGCCTTTAATATTATTATTTTGCTTTCCGGATTTCGAAATATCGACTCCGAGCATTTTAAAATTGCTAAAATGTTTGGCGCCACCAACTGGGAAATTTTTCGGCGGATTACTTTCCCCGAATTAGTACCCACCATTACTTTTTTACTATTAGTCAATGTGATTTCTTCGTTTAAAGTTTACACGCAAGTTTACGCTTTGTTTGGCGGTCAACCAGGTCTGGCCAAATCAGCTACTACTGCTGTGTACTACATTTACGATAAATTCCACGTGGCTGGCCGTCCCGGCATTGCTATGGCTGCCACTGTCATCTTGTTTATTGTCATTTTAATTATTACCTTCATTCAAAATAAAATCATGAAGAAAGTGGGGAATCGTTAAAATGAAAAGAGTCATTAATATTATTTGCTACTTGTTTCTAATTATTTTTGCCATTGCGACGCTATTTCCTTTTATTTACATGGTCTTAGCCGGACTGATGACATATAGCGAGGCCACTAGCATCCCGCCAACAATTCTGCCGGCGGAATTTCAATGGGTAAACTATGCGCAAGTTTTTGCCAAATCACCTTTCTTACAATATTTTATCAATACCGTATTTGTTTCGGCGGTGACAACCATTGCCACTTTAATTACTTCGACTCTCGCTTCATTTGCCCTTACTAGCTTGAATTTCAAATTTAAAAATGTCGTTTTAGCGGTGATGGTTTCCTTATTGATGGTGCCTTACGAATCGATTATTTTCACCAATTACAATACCATTTCTAAACTCGGCTTATTAAATACGTACACGGCGCTTATTATTCCGTTTTTAACAAGTATTTTTTATATTTACTATTTAAATACGTACTTGCGGGGAATTTCGTCTACTTTTTACAAAGCTGCCAAAATTGATGGCGCTAGCGATTTAGAATATATTTGGAAAATTTTAATTCCCATGTCCAAACCAGCCTTAACTACCGTGGGGATTTTGACTTTTATTTCTAGCTGGAATTCTTTCTTGTGGCCACTTTTGGTTACTAATGACAAATCAATGCGTCTGTTAAATAACGGGTTGTCTGCTTTTGCAACGGAATCTGGTTCAGATATTCATTTGCAATTAGCAGCCGCTACTTTAACTGTGATTCCGATTTTAATTGTTTACTTGATCTTTAGAAAAGAAATTATTCGGGGGGTCGCTAAAGATGGCATCAAAGGCTAAAACAACAGTCACCTTCCATAGTGGCGTAATGACCATCGGCGGTACGGTTATTGAAGTCGCTTATGAAAATGCGCATGTTTTCTTTGACTTTGGTACCGAGTTTCGTCCTGAAATTCCTCTTCCCAATCAAGATCTTGAAACACTGCTAGAATATCGTTTGATTCCTCAACTGCCTGGCTTATATGATTCTAAACTTGCCGGTAGTCAGCACGATGAAGAAAATTTTATTAACACGGCCGTTTTTATTTCTCATGTTCATCTAGACCACACGAAAATGATTAATTATTTAGATGCTAAAATTCCTTTGTACGCCCTAGATGCGACGGCTAAAATTTTGCCCCTTTTAAATCGTAACGGGACCTTTTTATTGCCAGCTTCTGGACACGAAAATAATTTTACCCGTGACATTATTGGTGTCGCTCCGCAAACAGAAATTTCTGTCGGGGAGATTTCAGTCAAACTTGTGCCTGTCGATCACGATGCATATGGCGCTTGTGGTTTAATTATTACAACACCGACTGCCAAATTGGCTTACACTGGTGATTTGCGTTTGCATGGTTTACAACCAGAAAATGTCTGGGATTTTTGTCAGCAAGCGTATCACACCGATTGTTTAATGATTGAAGGCGTCAGTATTTCATTTCCGGAGCGAGCTGAAAAAAGTTTATCAGTATGTGATTCAGAAACGGAACTGGTTGAACGCATGGCCCGCCTCGTTAAAAATAATCCCGATCGGCCGATTACTTTTAACGCTTATCCAGCCAATCCTTTACGCTTTTTAGAAATGGCCAAAAAAATTTCCCGGACGACCGTGTTAACGGCTGATATGGCCGCTTTACTAAAAGAACTTTTGCAAAAAGACGAACATTACTACTTAAATCCGGGACAAATTACCCCATCTACTCTTGACCCCGCTCTTGAAGTTGCCTATGATTGTTTATTGAAGGAGCCGGAAAAATACTTTTGGCAAGTAACACAGGATTTTGAAAATTTATTAAATAATACCCTCTACATTCACTCCGACGCTGAACCGCTGGGAGATTTTGATCCGGCGTATGCGAAGTTTATAGATTTATTAGAAAAACTGGGGATTGAATTTGTCCGACTGTCTTGCTCGGGACATGCGACACCAGGCGATTTAAATAAAATCGTCAGTGCTATCGAGCCTAAACTTTTGGTTCCTATCCATTCGTTGCATCCAGAAAAATTGGAGAATCCGTTTGGCGAAAGAATACTGCCTGTTCGCGGGCAAAAAATACATTTTTAAGGAGAGAGAAAATGAATTTCAAAAAATGGGCTACAGTTATGTTGGTCACAGCTTCTGCTTTAACCTTGGCCGCTTGTTCTAATGGCGACGACAATGCTTCTGATGGAGGCAGCTCCGAAAGCTCTGAGATCGTAACTGAGGTCAAAGAAGGTACAACGGTATCGTTTTGGCACGCAATGAACGGTGTGCAAGAAGAAGCATTGACGAAAATCGCCGATGATTTCATGAAAGAAAACGAAAATATTAAAATTGAATTGCAAAACCAAAGTTCTTATGGTGATTTGCAAGCCAAAATTAATTCCACCCTCCCTTCACCAAAAGATTTACCAACTATTTCTCAAGCATACCCAGGTTGGTTATGGAATGCAGCACAAGACGACATGCTTGTGGATTTAAAACCTTATATCGAAAATGAAACAATCGGTTGGGGCGACCAAGAAGAAATCAAAGAAAGCTTGCTCTCCGGTGCTGAAATTGATGGAACACAATACGGTATCCCTTTTAACAAATCAACTGAAGTTTTAGTTTACAATGCTGATATGCTTAAAGAATATAACGTTGAAGTACCAACTACTTTAGACGAATTAAAAGAAGCTGCTCAAACAATTTACGAAGAATCTGATGGCGCTGTTGTTGGTGCCGGCTTTGACTCTTTAAATAACTACTACGCTATTGGTATGGAAAACAAAGGCGTTGAATTAACAAAAGACTTAGATTTATCTTCTGACGAATCTTCTGAAGTCACTCATTACTATGCAGACGGCGTTAAAGAAGGTTACTTCCGGATTGCAGGTTCTGATAAATATTTATCTGGTCCATTTGCTAATGGTCAAGTAGCGATGTTCATCGGCTCAATGGCTGGCGAAGGTTTCGTAGCAAAAGATACAGCTGGTAAATTTGAATATGGCGTTGCTCCTCGTCCTGAAAAAATTAATATCCAACAAGGGACCGACGTTTACATGTACGATGCAGCATCTAGCGACGAAAAAACAGCTGCTTTCTTGTTCATGAAATATTTGTCAACACCTGATGTTCAATTATATTGGGCTAACCAAACTGGCTACATGCCAATTGTTGACTCAGTAATTAACTCTGACGACTATAAAAATTCTGAATCAATTAAAACACCAGCAATCTTGGCTGATGCAACAAAAGAATTATTCTCTATCCCAGTTGTAGAAAATGCAGATCCTGCATACAACGAAATCCGCACCATTATGGAAACAGTCTTAGCTGACCCAAGCCAAGATGTTGACCAAGTATTATCAGACTCCCAAGCACAACTAGACGACGCCTGGAATCAATAAGACCTAGGTTATGAAAAAAGTGAGTTGCGACGTAGAGAATTAGGAAAATTTTTCGAAAATCCCGCTTTTGGATTTTTAAAAATTTTATCTATTCTCCTAGTCGCAGCTTTTTTCATACCGTCCACCAAGGCTGTCGAAGGCGCGTTTAACGGTGTAGAGAATTATCTTTTTTCCTAGTCACTGCGCCAGAGACACCGTCCATCAGGTTGTCAAACCTGAATCAAGAAACCGGAACGTTTCCTTTTGGAAACGTTCCGGTTTTTTTTGTTTGCTGAATTTGTTACACTAGAAAGCGAAGTTACATCAAAGGAGGACAAAATGAAATTAACAATTATGGCGACAAGTGACATGCATGGTTACATCGCCCCTACTAATTTTGCCGAGCGTAATCAGGATTTACCCTTTGGCGCGGCAAAAATTTATTCCATCATGAAAGAAATTCGAAAAAATACAAATGGTCCAGTCGTTACGATTGAAAATGGCGACTTTATTCAAGGATCAGCCCTCAGTTATTACATCGCCAAAAGTCCAGATCATGAAGTTTCTGAGTTAACGCAAATTATTAATCTAATGGACTATGATGTGGGTATCATTGGTAATCATGAATTTAATTATGGTTTATCCTATTTAAAAGCAGCCATCAAAAGTTATCATCATCCGATTTTATGTGCCAATATTTTAAATCAAGACGATACGGAAGCATTTGGCAAACCTTATACGATTATTGAAAAAGACGGTGTGAAAATTGCAGTCTTAGGACTCACCACCCCTTACATCCCTCACTGGGAAAAAGTTGAAACCGTCAAAGATTTACAATTTAAATCAATCGTTGAAACTGCCAAAAAATACGTGCCTGAATTACGTGGGTTAGCTGACGTAGTTGTTGTGGCCTATCACGGCGGATTTGAGCGAGATTTAGCTACTGGTGAACCAACAGAACGCTTGACTGGAGAAAATGAAGGCTATCAATTATTACAAGAAGTTCCTGGCATTGATGCTTTTATTACTGGCCATCAACATCGAGAAATTGCTGAAATTTTAAATGGCGTTCCTGTCATTCAACCAGGGTATCGCGGTGCTAATCTTGGCGTGATTGAATTAGAACTAGAAAAAACAGCCGCCGGATTTGCAGTTACCTCTTCTTTGGCTGAAATTATCTCGGCAGCCGATTACCCAGCAGCTCCTGAAATTTTAAGTGTCTTTGAAACATTGACACCAGAAGTAGAAACTTGGCTAGATCAACCGCTAGGAAAAGTTACTGGCGATATGATTATTCACGACCCCATGAAAGCTCGCCTTGTTGAACATCCTTATGTAGAATTTATCAATCGCGTCCAAATGTCTGCCAGTGGCGCAGATATTTCTGGTACCGCCCTTTTCAACAATGAAGGCCGTGGTTTTAATCCCTTAATTACGATGCGGGACGTGATTACCAATTACATTTATCCTAATACTTTGGCAGTTCTAAAAATTACTGGTGCCGATTTACGTCAAGCGCTAGAGCAAACGGCTAATTATTTCCAATTGGATGACGACGGAAAAATTATTTTCAATCCAAAATTTATTATGCCTAAACCACAATATTATAACTACGATATGTGGGAAGGTTTTGATTATACGCTTGATTTGCGAAACCCCGTTGGTAGCCGAGTGACAGAGTTTTCTCGTAACGGTCAGACAATTGACCCAGATGAAACTTTAGAAGTCGTAGTCAATCAATATCGAGCTGTAGGTGGTGGCAACTATCAAATGTTTTCCGCCGAAAAAATTGTTCGCGAAATTCAAATCGATATGACGGAACTGATTGCCGACTACCTTAAAGCTCACCCGCAAATTGAAGCTACTGTAAATCACAACTTTAAAATTTTACCAACTGAGGGCATTGAATGAAATCCATGATTTTGCATCGGAATATTGCCGGTGTTCCATTACTGGAAATTTTTCCCGCAGATAAAAAAAATCAATTACTTCCGACAATTTTTTTCTACCACGGATGGCGTTCACAAAAAGAATTAGTCTTAACTCAAGCTCGAAAACTCGCCGCTAAAAATTTCCGCGTGATTGCCCCTGACGCTTTAAACCATGGTGAACGGAAACAACCTGTTTCCAAGGTTCCTTCCCTGACTTTTTGGCAAAGCATTCAAGGAAATGTCGCTGAATTTTCTTTGTTAGTCCATGAATTAACTAAGAAAGGCTTAATCGATCCTGAGTTGGTAGCCGTGGGTGGTGTTTCCATGGGAGGTATGACGACAGCTATGCTATTAACCCAGCACCCCGAAATTATCGCAGGCGCTTGTCTTATGGGGACACCCAGTCCTCTTAGTTATCGTCAGTTCATTTTTCACCACGCCAAACGAGAAAATTTTTTCATTCCTGATGATTATTTTTCTCTGATGAGTTGGTTGGAAAATTATGATTTGAATTCGCAACCGGAAAAAATTGCCGAACGCCCCGTTTTATTTTGGCACGGTACACAAGATCCGCGAATTCCTTATCAAGAGGTTGCTGATTTTTACAAGAAAATTCGCCAGCAACCGTATGCCAAAAAAGTTGAATTTTTCACTGGCGAAAATGAAGGACATCTTGTTCAACCTGAATTAATGAATTTAACCGCTGATTTTTTTGCCAAAAGTTTCGAAAAATAAAAAAGCCATTTCGGCTTTTTTATTTTGGAGTGAAAAAAATATTTTTACCTGAATTTTTTAGATAATCCTTTTATAAAAAATCTTCTCTTTCCGGCGTGAATGAATCTAAAAGACGGGCGTCATCCGTCAAAGGAAGACAGCCATGCAGGACATCACTAGGAAAATAGATGGCGTCGCCTTGTTGGACGATTTTTTCCTGATAATTATCCGGCTCATCGATTACAAATTTAAATTTCCCTTGTAAAACATAAGTTGTTTGCACATGTTGATGACGATGCAAAAGAATCGGTTGGTCCGGATCTTGTCCTTTTTCAAAAATAATTAAAGCATTCATCAATCCTGATCCATGCGCTAGCAAAATGCGGGTCGTATTTTCATCAACTTTTTGGGCAACTCGTTCCTCTTTTGTAAAAAACATAGTTAGAACTTCCTTTCGTCTCTTTCTTTTCCTGGATTTCTCCCCTATAATAACGCTATTAGGGTAAATTGGGAGGAAAAAATGAAAAAATTACGTAATTATTTACTGATGGCGACAGCCTTATTGGTATTAGGGACTAATCTTGCAGGCTGCACAGCGGGCACCGGCAAAGAGGCGCAAGCAAATACGAAAACTTCTGAAGTCATTTCTGACAAACAATCTAGTGCCTCTTCATCCGTTGAAAAAAGCACCGCCGACTCTAGTAATGGAACAGAAACATCAAGCACTACAGCGGAAATTGTCGAAACACCTGCATCTGTGGCAACTACTAACAATGAAACTTTAGCACAAATGGAATTTTCCGGTACGCAAACTATTGAAATTAATAATAATGTGCCAACATTTTAAGCCGAAGAACTCGCTTTAAGCCAAGGAGCATTTGAACATTATGGCGACTTGGATTCTTTAAACCGCGTTACGGCAGCCGATGCTTTATTAAATGTTTCTTTAATGCCGACTGAAGAACGAGAATCTATTGCTAACGTTACGCCAACTGGTTGGAAAAATAAAAAAATTAAAAGTGGCTATTTGTTTAATCGTTCGCATTTAATTGGTTTTGCATTGGCTGGAGAAAATGACAACTGGAAAAACTTAATGACGGGTACCCGCCAATTAAATTCACCAGAAATGCTCCGCTTTGAAATGGATGTTAAAACTTATTTGGAAGCTGATAGTCAACGTTATGTGCGTTACCAAGTGACCCCCATTTTTCGTGGCGATGAACTGTTAGCTCGTGGCGTTCATTTGATGGCCCAATCAGTTACTGATAACAGTCTGGCTTTCAATGTTTATATTTTTAATATCCAAGATGGCGTTGAATTAAATTATGCCGATGGATCAAGTACGATTTCAGCGGCCGCTGTGACGACGCCACCTAGTGCGCCAGTGGAAACACCCGTCCCTGCTGCAGCCACTGGCGAAATGGTTTATGTCACTCCTACCGGCAAACGATATCACACACATCCTCATGGTAATGGGACTTTCACTCAAGCGACATTAGAGGAAGCCTTGTCTCAGGGTCTCACTCCTTGCCAAACGTGCTATTAATTTTAACTTAACAACACCGCATCATCATTCAGCTCTTGACCGCTGGCATTTTTAAATAATGCTAGGAGCTGTGGGATGGTGAGGTGTTTTTTTTCATCGCCAGAAATATCTACGGCGATTTTTCCGCGGTCCAACATAATTAAACGATTCCCGTAATCAATGGCGTCTTGCATATTGTGGGTAATCATTAAAGTGGTGAGTTGTTGTTGCGTGACTAGTTTTTCAGTTAAATCCATCACCGTAGCTGAAGTTTTAGGATCGAGTGCGGCGGTGTGTTCGTCTAACAATAACAATTCTGGCGTTTTTAAAGTAGCCATCAGTAAAGTAATTGCTTGTCGTTGGCCGCCAGAGAGCAACCCGATTTCTGCGGATAAACGATTTTCTAATCCTAAATTTAATTGCGCTAGTTTTTCTTTAAAAAATTTTTTCTGGCGTGATTTAACACCCGGTTGCCAAAAATTTCGCCACTGCCCGCGAGATAAAGCTAAGGCTAAATTTTCTTCCACAGTTAATAGCGGTGCCGTTCCTGCTTTAGGATCTTGAAAAACACGGGCAATATGGCGGGCTCTTTTGGCGACACCCTGATACGTTACATCTTGGCCATTAATTTTAATTTGGCCACGCGTGACCGGAAGACTGCCGGCGATGCTATTTAATAAAGTTGATTTGCCGGCTCCATTACCACCGATAATCACTACAAAATCTCCATCATCCAATTTTAAATTAATCCCTTTTAACACTTTCGTTTCATTAGATGTGCCCGTTTCAAAAATTTGCTCTAGATTTTTAATTTCCAAACTCATTTATTTGCCCTCCATTTCTTGACGATTTTTTTGGCGCAGTTGGCGTTGTTTTATTTTTTTAGAAATGAACGGGAAGCTTAAGAAAATAGTTAGCAGTAACGAATAAAATAAACGTAAAGCGTTCGGATCAACGCCGCGATCTAAGACAAAAGCGATAATCAAACGGTAAATAATTGAGCCTAAAATAATTGTTAACAACCGTTGGCCAAAGGTAATATTTTTCAGTAGAATTTCAGCAATAATAATCGCCGCTAGCGCAATAACTAACGTGCCAATCCCCATAGAAATATCGGCAAAGCCATTCATTTGAACCATCAGCGCCCCACATAGCGCAATCAATCCGTTAGAAATCATATAAACAATCATTTTCATATTATCGACACTAACGCCATTAGCAGCGGCCATATTTTGATTATTTCCTACTGCGCGTGCGGCTAGTCCCATTTCCGTATTGAAAAATATTACTAGCAATAAAATCACGGCCGCAACTACGATTCCCCCGACAATAAAAATCGCTGTATTTTCGTTAGCCACCGGAGTCATAGTGAAAATTGTTTTTTCGCCTCCCAGTAAAGAAATATTCGCTTTTCCCATCACAAACAAATTAATCGAATACAGTCCGGTCATGGTCAAAATCCCAGTAAGAAGAGCGGGAATTTCTAATTTGGTATGCATAATTCCAGAAATAAAACCCGCCGCCATACCGCCTAAAAATCCAAACAATGTAGCGATTATCGGTGACCAACCGTTCACAATACAACTGGCACAAATCGCGCCCCCTAACGGAAAACTTCCTTCTGCAGTCATATCAGCAATATCTAAAATCCGAAACGTTAAGTAAACGCCAATGGCCATCAAAGACCAGAGTAGTCCTTGGTAAATACTTGCGATAATAATTGAAATAGACATTTTATTTTTCCTCGATTCTTTTTATTTTTCTGGTAAATCTTCAACGGTTAAATCAAACAGTGCCAATCGTTTTTCATCATAAACTAAAGTGACCGCCGCCGGATCTTCCACGGGAAGTTGGGCAACTTTTTCACCATTTAAAATTTTTATCGCCAGGCGAGCTGTTTGTCGTCCTAAATCTTGATAATTAATTCCTAACGTTGCGATACCAGCATATTGAATCATAGTGGCATCAGCGGTAATTACTGGCACTTTCATTTTTTCAGAAACTTTTCCGATGGTGGGCATCGCCGCTGCGGCCACATTGTCAGCGGGAATATAGATGACGTCGCTTTGATCGGCTAAGGCAGTGGCGGCTTGTTCCACGTCATTAGTTGATGCAATAGTTTTTTCCACTACTTTCAAATTTAATTGCGCCAATTTTTTTCGAGCTAGTTCGATTTGAAAAACTGAATTGGCTTCAGCGGCGTTATATAATAAGCCGACTGTTTGCGCTTGTGGAAATAATTCATGCAAAAAATCAATTTGGCCGGCCACATCGACGCGGTCGGTAACGCCGGTGAAATTTTCTTCAGGTGCCGCCAGATTTTCTATTAGACCCGCCGAAACTGGATCGGTAATGGCGGTAAATAAAAGGGGCGTTTGATTATCTGATTTTTTTAAAGCTTGTGCTGCTGGGGTGGCAATGGCGATATTTAAATCATTGTGGCGATTTTTTATTTGATCGGCCATCATTTTTAAATTACTTTGATCCCCTTGCGCATTAAGAAACTGAATAGCAACTTCTTCTTTGCCATATCCTAATTGTGCCAGCTCCTCTTCGAAACCTTGGCGAACATCATTTAAAGCGGTTTGATCTAAAAGTTGCAAGATGCCGATTTTTATTTTACCGGTGGTATCTTCTTGATTGGTGCAAGCAGCAAGAGATAAAAATCCGATCATCATTAAGACGATGAAACTGATTTTTTTTACTTTCATTTTAATTCCTCCAATTTTTGTAAACAAAAAACCAGTCGCAAGAAAAATCTCTCCGCGACTGGCCAAGTAAAAGTCTAAAAAAAGACCACACGGAAATTTTTCTTCCATGTGGTTGATTGCATTGTTGAATGCGACCATCATGGATACAAGCTTCAGCCTGCATCCAGTGCAAACTGTCTTATCCGTAATAGCCGTAATAATAGGCGTTATTCAGTTGTGCTGAAAAATTATTGGTTGGTCCAGTCATTTTGCAACACTCCTTGCCCTTTAGTGGTTTAACTTTACCGCGATGTTTCCCACTTGTCAAGAAAAAAATTAAAATTTTTCTAACCAAGTTGTCAAAATATCAGTCAACATCTCTTGTTGCTGATTATTCGATATCGCCGCTGTCCCGTCCCCTTTTTGTTTTCCATAGCTTCCAAAGCCGGCATGATTGCCGCCACGAATTTCAATTAAGGTCGTATCAGCTGGTAAAAATTTTTGACTTTCTTGCCAAGTTTTTTGGTTTAAAACTTCATCATTGGTCGCTGTAACCGAAAGCGCCGATAAATTTTTATCCGCTAAACTCCCTTTTTCATCCGGGTAACTCGCCAAATAAAAAATTCCTTTCAACTGACTGTCACTAGTCTGGGCTGCAAATCGGCTCGCCATAACTCCACCTAAAGAATGGCCACCAATAATGTAGTCTTGACTCGGATTTTTTTCGACAATTTTTTTTGCTGCGTTAGGACTAAAAATGGCTAAATGCATTGGCAACTGCAAAAGATACACCGGATACCCTGCTTGTGCCAATTGTTCCGCCCAAATACTGTAACTTTTTTCAGTCACTAAAGCGCCACTATAAAAAAGAATCATTGGCTTTTCAGAAGTCGATGCTGGTGGGAAATACAAGGCGTCATTATTTTCTTTAGCTGATGCAGCAGACTTTTCGGCAGTCTCTGTTGGCTGATAAGTCGCTTGTTTTACATAAACCAAACTACCACCAACAATCACCAAGATAGTTATTAGCAGACTTAGTAATATTTTTTTACTTTTTTTCATCGGGATGTTTAAACTCCTTTAAATCGTGCTGTTCAATTGTTAAAAGACTTATTTTTTTATCCAGACCGCCAGTGTAACCTACCAAATTTTTGTTCGTTCCAACCACCCGATGACAAGGAATTAATATCGGCAAAGGATTTTTCCCGACTGCGTGACCAATCGCTTGAGCAGAAAGTTTTGCTGTGTTACGTTTAGCGCCAACTTTTTTAGCCAAAGCGCCATATGTGGTCGTTTGACCATAAGGAATTTCTTGCAACGCTTGCCAAACATCGAGCTGAAAATCAGTTCCTTCCATAGCAATTGGAAAATCAATTGGTAAGTTTTCTCCGGAAAAATAATGATCCAACCAATTAATTATCGGCAAAAAAGAATCCGAATTTACTGGCGTGTCGTCAACAATCTGCTCAACGAAATTAATTTCAGCCAAAACATGATTGCGGGCAATTAATTCTAAATAAACAAACGGCAAAGGTGCTTTATAATAAGTGACTTCCATTGTTGATTCTCCTTTTTGACTTTCTAGGGAAAAAGAGGAAATGATTTCTGACCGCAAATGGCCATGATCATTTCCTATTTCTTACAACCTAGTTGGACGCACTCTCGACATCCTTATTTATCGGTGTCTCTAGTGCAACGGTTAGGAGAAAAGATAAAATAATTGAAAATCCAAAACCGGGATTTTTAATTATTTTCCTATTTCTCTACACCGCACAACGCACTCTCGACATCCTTATTTATCGGTGTGAAAAAAGCTGTGGCTAGGAAAATAGATTAAATTTTTAAAAATCCAAAATCGGGATTTTCGAAAAATTTTCCTAATTCTCTACGCCCCAAAACGCTTTTTGTCACATCCTATTCTTCTTCTACTTCTTTTGTTGGTTCTTGTAATACTTTGCGGGGTTTGGCGCCTTCTGATGGGCCGACGATATTGGCGGCTTCTAGTTCATCGACAATGCGGGCGGCGCGATTGTAGCCGATGCGAAATCGTCTTTGCAATAAAGAAACGCTGGCCGTTTGCATATCAATGACTAAGTTTTTTGCTTCTTCAAATAATTCATCATGATCTTCAAAATTTCCGCCAACATTCTCTTCTACATCAGGAACCATCATATCTTCACGATAATCGGATCCTTTTTGATCGGTAATAAATTTAACAATCCGTTCAACTTCACCATCAGAAATAAATGCGCCTTGGACCCGGATTGGTTTATTTTCACCCATTGGTAAAAAGAGCATATCGCCGCGGCCTAATAATTTTTCGGCGCCATTGGAGTCAATAATTGTTCGAGAATCAATCCCTGAGCTAACTGCAAAAGCCATTCGACTCGGCACGTTGGCTTTAATAATTCCGGTAATGACATCGACACTGGGGCGTTGGGTGGCGAGAATCATATGAATTCCGGCAGCCCGCGCCATTTGTGCCAGGCGAATAATGGCATCTTCCACTTCGTTACTGGCCACCATCATTAAGTCCGCCAATTCATCGACAATCACCACGATAAATGGCATCAAAGGTTCCGCCGTTCCATTTTCCAAATTATGTTCAATCACAAATTCATTGTAGCCGGTAATATTGCGAACACCGGTTGCGGCAAATTTTTCGTAACGTTCTTCCATTTCGGAAACAACTTTTTGTAATGCTTGGGCCGCTTTTTTCGGATTCGTTACTACGGGCGTTAACAAATGAGGAATGCCGTTATAGACATTTAGCTCCACCATTTTTGGATCCACCATCATCAGTTTTACTTCGTGGGGCTTGGCTTGCATCAAAATGGAAATAATAATCCCGTTAATCGCCACTGATTTCCCCGATCCAGTGGAACCGGCAATTAACATGTGGGGCATTTTAGCAAGATCGGCGTAAATAATTTGACCAGAAATATCTCGACCTAACGGCACTTCTAACAAGCGATCGGGATGCGGCGGCTTGTCGGCGATAATTTCTTTAAAACTAACGGTGGAGACTGTTTCGTTGGGGACTTCAATTCCGATTAATGATTTCCCGGGAATTGGAGCTTCCATCCGGACGTCTTTTGCCGCCAGCGCCAAGGCAATGTCGTCAGTTAATGAAACAACTTTTGAAACTTTGACCCCGACAGCAGGTTGGACTTCAAATTTCGTCACGGCTGGTCCCAAGGAAGCTTTAACTACTTTGGCATCAACACCAAAACTGGCAAATGTTTTTTCCAGCACGCCAACATTTTTTTCGATTTTTTTATATTCACCACTTTGATCAGCTTGTTGATGATCATCTAGTAAATCAGTTCCTGGCAAAATATAATCTCGATCTTCTGTTTCTTGGGAAATCTCAAATTCCAAAACACCGTCGTCTTCTGCGCTTTGTTTTTCTTTGTTGTCACTTTGTTTGTCCTTGACGGGCGCGGGATTAGATTTCATATTTTGTTGAAAATGATCAATTAGTAAGCTTGTTTCTTGATAAACTTCTTTTTGTGGATCGCCTGGTCCATCGGCTGCTTGCATTTCTTGGGCCAATTTTTCACCTGGTGTTAAGCTTCGGACATCGTTGACCCGCTTTTCTTCAGCTAAAGCGGCAAATTTTTCTTTTTGGTCAGCTTCTTTTTTGGCTTTTTTCTGCGCCCGTTTATCTTGAAAATTTTCTTTTAAGGTCGCATTTTTTTCTTGTATTTTTTGATGATTTTGAGTAATTTTTTCAAAAAAATGGAGCACCGACAAATTAAAGAAAACCACCACGCCGCAAATCACTAAGAGGCCTGCTACAATATACGATCCGATTTGAGCGATTAAAAAATTTGTCCCGGTGTATAACAACGCTCCGAGAAATCCGCCACCGGCATCAGATGTGACGGAAACATTTTTAATATCGGCAAATAAATTCGTGAAGAAAACTTGCAGGACACCACCATCTTTTGCCAGGCCTGCTCGAAACTGCCAGGCAGTTAAAAATAAAAGAGCGCCTAAAAAAATTAAACCTGCGCCAATAAAGGGCCGGGATTTTTTAAATTGGGGTACGCCGCCTTTAATCATCACCATTAAACCGTAAATTCCAATCAGGACGGCAAAAACCAAGTAAGCATTCCCTACAAAAAATCGAAAAACATTGGCTAACATCATCCCTAAAAATCCTAATCTTAATCCACCAAAAACACTAAATAAAAGCAAAATCAAACCCATCACCATAAAGCTGAGACGTTCTTTTTCTTGCTGCTGTTTTTTTGTCACTCTTTTTTTCTTTTGTTGCGCCAAAATGCTCACTCCTTTGAAGCCATTATAACAAAAAAAACTAGCGCCGTGACAAAAATTTTGCCAGCGCGCTAGTTGATGGACATTCAGAAATTTTTAAAATTTCCTTGTCCCAAATTTATTTTAAATTTTCGCCATTTTCAGCGATAGTTTTTTGATACCAATAAAATGAATCTTTTTTCAAACGATTTAATGTTCCTTCTTGTGTTTCGTCTTGATCGACATAAACAAAGCCGTAACGTTTTTGATAACCGTTGAGCCAAGAAAGTAAATCGGTGAATGACCAAGTGCAATAACCTAAAACATCCACGCCTTCTTTAATAGCTTCATTAATGGCTAGGACATGTTTTTGCAAATAATCAATCCGGTAATCATCATGGACCTTTCCATCTTCAACTTTATCGTATTCCCCTAAACCATTTTCCGTAATTAAAATTGGCAAACGGTAACGACTTTCCAAACGGCGCAAGCCAATTTGCAAACCGACAGGATCGATATTCCAATCCCAGTTAGTTTTTTCTACAAATGGATTATTGACCGACTTGTACAAACCTGGCACGCCAGATTCTGAACTAGTTCCTTTTTCCCCGCTAGTGTTGGCAACGCCGGCACCGACGCCTCCAGCAAGTGGGTTGAAAGCCATCGTGTTGGTTTGATAATAGTTAATCCCTAGAAAATCTGGTTTGGCTGCTTTTAATAATTCACGGTCAGCATCAGTAATTTCAAAATCTAAGCCATTATCTTTTAAATATTTCAAAACAGGTTTTGGATAAACGCCCCAAACATAAACATCTAACCAATTGTGGGCTAGAAAATCTTCGGCATTTGTTTGCGCCAATTCATTTTTAGGGTCAGCATCAATGGCATATGTTGGTGAATAAGCAAAACTTGGACCGATTTGGCCAGGCATTTTTAAATCATGGAATTTTTTAATAATCGCCGCGTTCACCAAGTTAGCATGATGATTCACTTGATAAAAACGTTTTGGATCTTGGACACCAGGCGGATGCGTCCCCATTAAATAGCCGTGGGAAGTGAAAATATTTTGTTCATTTAAGCTGACCCAATATTTTACTTTGCCGCGGAAAGTTTCAAATAAAAGCGTGGAATATTCTACAAAGTCATCGACAATTTTGCGCGATTCAAAGCCTTGATATTCTTCTTGAAGCGCTAGTGGCAAGTCCCAATGATAAATGGTCAAAACCGGTTCAATTCCATTTTCAATTAGTTCATCTACTAATTCTTTGTAAAAATTCAATCCGGCTTCGTTTACCGTGCCGCGACCATTTGGTAAAACTCGTGACCAAGCTACTGAGAAGCGGTACGCTTTTAAGCCTAACTCTTTCATTAAAGCGACGTCTTCTTTGAAACGGTGATAATGATCCACGGCTAATTCGCCGTTGGTTCCTTTAAAAGTTTTTCCAGGAATTTTGACAAATTCGTCCCAAATAGAAGGACCTTTGCCATCAAGATCATAGGCACCTTCAATTTGATAGGCGGCAGATGCCGAGCCCCACAAAAAATTCTCGGGAAAAACAATTTTATTTTCGCTCATACAATTTCCCTTCCTCAAAATATATTTTTGTTCCTCTTTAGTGTACGAATTTTAAGGTTAAATGTCTAGTCATTTGATAAAATTTAAAAAAAAGACTGGAATTTGGCAGTTTTTTTATGTTAATCGTCTTTCATTGCGGCTTTTAAAGCTAATGCTAATGGACTTTCGATTTCTTCGGATTCTTGATTTACTTTTTTTAGTAATTTTTTTTCTTCATGCTTAGAAATTTTTTGGCGTCGTTCGTGTTTATCAGGGATTTTTTCTGTTGTTCCGTCAAATTTACAGCGGAAATAAGCACCATTTTTTCCGTCGAGAATTTCCATTTTTCGATGACATTGAGGACAACGATGATTAGAAACTTTCGGATCTTTCCGGCGACGGTACTGACAATTTTCATTCGTACAAACATAAATTTTGCCATCGCGGGTATTTTTTTCTCGCAATAGACTGCCGCATTCGGGACAAACTTTCGTCGTGATGGAAAAGTCTTGATAGTCGGCCTTGGAATCTTTAATTTCGGTAACTAATTTTTTGGTGTCGGTAATGATTTCACCGATAAATTGTTGCGGTGCTAATTTTTCTTGGCCGATTTTTTCCAATTGTTTTTCCCATTTACTCGTTAACTCTGGAGTGACTAGTGAGGGATTGACTAGTTTCAACAATTGTTTGCCTTTTGGCGTCACAGTTAACGCGGCGCTGGCACTTCTGGCCATCAGTTCGCTTTTGATTAATTTTTCGATGATTTCAGCGCGGGTGGCTGGCGTTCCTAAGGCATTTTTTTCCATATAACCTAAAAGTCCGGCTTCGGTTTCTAATTTAGGCGCTTTAGTTAAAGATTTCTCAATAATAAATTGACCTTTCACCGTGGTTTCTTTAGTGAAATGTGGTCCTGATTTTTCCACCGGCGTATTTTCTTTAAAACCAGCTTCTAAAACGATGCTTTGTTTTAATTTAAATTTCGCCCCGTTAGAAAAGCCAATGGTCACAGTCGTTTGTTTTTCCCGATGATCGTCTGCAAAAAGGCCGAGGAAACGACCGACAATTAACCGATAAATTTTCAGCTCGTCACTAGACAAACGTAAAAGTGTCGGCGTTTGTTCAGTGGGAATTAACGCATAGTGATCAGTAACTTTTGCATCATTAAAAACACTCGTTAATTTTACTTGGGGATTTTTCAAGAATTTTTTAGCTCTTGGATCTAAGGAAACGACCGCTTGTAGTCGTTCTTCCATAGTTGATTTAACATCTTGTGGTAAATATTTTGAATCGGTGCGGGGATAAGAAACAATTTTGTGAGTTTCATATAAACTTTGCACCAGACTCAAAGTTTTTTTAGCGGAAAATTGATATTGTTGGTTGGCAACTCTTTGAATTTCCGTCAGGTCAAAGGGTAACGGTGGCCGCTCGCGAGTTTCTTTTTCAGAAATATCCACCACTTTTCCGATTTTTCCTTGGATCTCGGCAACGAATGCTTCCGCACTTTCGCGGGTTAAAAATTGTTGCGGCTTATCTGTTACTAATGGTGCGCTAAATTCATCGGTCTTCAATGAAATTTTATAAAAAGTTTGCGGGATGAATTTATTTATTTTTTCTTCTACTTGGTTAACAGCGGCCAACGTCGGCGTTTGCACACGACCGGCGGATAAATTATCACCATATTTAACCGTTAGTGCGCGAGTAACATTTAAACCGACTAACCAGTCGGCCTTCGAGCGCGCTAAAGCTGATTCGTATAAAGCGTCGTATTTTTTAGCCGGTTGTAATTGTTTAAATCCTGTTTCTACAGCTTTTTTTGTTTGCGAAGAAATCCATAATCGTTCTACTGGTTTATTAAAACGAACCCATTGTAAAATTTCGCGCGCGACAAGTTCCCCTTCACGTCCAGCATCGGTGGCGATAATTGCGCCTGTAACGTCTCCTCTTTTGGCTAATTGTCCAATAGCTTTTAGTTGGCCAGTCGTTTTTGGTAGAGGTTTAATTTCCCATTTTTTGGGAATCATGGGCAGTGTCTCCATCGCCCAAGTTTTCCAATTGGAATCTATATCTTCTGGCATTTTTAAAGTGAGTAAGTGACCTAATGCCCAAGTGACAATATAGTTTGGTCCTTCAAAAAAGTTTTTTTGTTTTTGTTTGGCGCCTAAAATTTCTGCCAAATCTCGGGCGACACTCGGTTTTTCAGTAATCACTAATTTTTTTCCCATTTGATCACGTCCTTTCATTTAACCATAACAAAAAAACAGGCGGGAATCAAAATTCCCAGCCTGTTTACGCCTGTTGACTCAACGGACAAACGCGTCCGTGATGTTCAATGGGCGTTTCATTTTCAATTTTATGCCCGTCTTTTAATAAAAGGAGTCCTTTGTATTGTTGCAAATCGTCGTCACATTCTTGGCAAAAACGCAATTCGCCTTCATTCCAAAATGTTGTTAAAAATTGATCTTTCGCCCGCTCTTTACTATATTTTTCAGCTAGGATTTTCTCGCGAGTCGAAAAATAATTTTGCGCAGTTTCTAAAGTTGAAAATTGTTTTTTTTCTTGAATATCTTTTTCCCAACCGGTAAAAAACCACCACGGCTCGTAATCGCCGTACATTTCAATGACTTCAAACATCCAGACACCCTCCTTTTTTAGACATATTGCAATTCATGTTGATTTTGGTAAGCTACATCAATTAGACCGCCACCAAGACACTCGTCTCCGTCGTAAAAAACTACTGCTTGTCCAGGCGTAATGGCGCGAACCGGCATATCAAAAACAACCGTGGCTTGGTTATTTTCTTTTAAATGCACCGTGACTGGCACATCTTGTTGGCGATAACGAAACTTCGCTGTACAATGAAAATCTTTTTTCGAAAAATTATCCACAGTAAAATGAATTTCAGAAGCAGTCAACGTGTCAGCATATAACGCCGGATTTTCAAATCCTTGACCCACAAGTAATGTGTTAGTGGATAAATCTTTTCCCACCACAAACCAAGGATCATTGGTAATTCCTGTGCCACCAATGCCGAGACCTTGCCGTTGACCAATCGTATAATACATTAAGCCATCATGGCCGCCCATATCAACGTCATCTAAAGTTTTCATCCGACCAGGCGTGGCTGGTAAATATTCACTAAGAAACTTTTTGAAATTTTTCTCGCCAATAAAGCAAACACCGGTAGAATCTTTTTTCTTAGCCGTAGCCAGTCCTGCCCGCTCAGCAATTGCTCTAACTTCTGGTTTTTCCAAATGACCTAAAGGAAACATCACTTTAGAAAGTTGAGCTTGCGATAATTGGGATAAGAAATAAGTTTGATCCTTATTGTTATCAGCGCCTCGCAACATTTTTACCGTTCCATCAGGCATCTTTTGAATTTGCGCATAATGACCAGTAGCCACATAATCGGCACCTAGTTCAATCGCATAATCAAGAAAGGCTTTAAATTTAATTTCCTTGTTACACATTACATCAGGATTAGGCGTGCGTCCTAAGCGATACTCCGCCAAAAAATATTCGAAGACGCGGTCCCAATATTCTTTTTGGAAATTCACGGAATAATAAGGAATTCCAATTTCAGCAGCTACTGCAGCAACATCTTTATAATCCTCGGTTGCCGTGCAGACACCAAATTCATCGGTATCATCCCAATTTTTCATGAAAATCCCCACAACGTCATAGCCTTGCTCTTTTAAAAGCAACGCGGTGACTGAAGAATCCACGCCGCCACTCATGCCCACAACGACGCGTATTTTTGAATTGTCTTGCATCTTTCTTTCACCATCATTTCATTTCATCTTGATTTCACGATTTGAAGGTCGTTTTAAATCAGTAAAAATTATTTTACACTATCTTTTTCAAAAAAGCACGTTTTTTAGACTATTGACTTCCACTTATCCGGGCAATTTCCGCTTTTTTTGCCTCATAAATTTCTATTAATTGATTTTCTGAAATGGGCGCACCAAACTTCGGACGCGGGTTTAAAAAATCATTTTCCGGCGCGTCAATTCCTACATTAATATTTTCGGCAATCGGCAACATAGCGTGATGAATATGCCCGTGAAGATTAATCGAATTAATCGACTTACCCATTAACATCGGATAATGAGTAAGGAAAAACTGATGATGATGGAATTTTTTAATTAAGCCCACATCATGATAAGAAAATTTTTTCGGATCCGCCTTAATTAAATAATTTAAAAAAGCCCGCGAATCGTGATTGCCTTTTACAAAAATAATTTGTCCGGAAAGTTCTTCTAGAATGGCTAAAATTTCCAGGAAACCCGCTTCGTGTTTTGGATGGACAGCAATATCGCCCAAATGATAGACGATATCATTGGGACCGACTACTGCGTTCCAATTGCTGATAATGGTTTTATGGAGTTGGGCAATATTTTCAAAAGGCCGCGGGGCAAAATCATTCATCCCTAATAAATCGGCGTGAAAAAAATGCGTGTCGCTAGTAAAATACCGCAAAATAATCCCTCCTAACAAAAAAATCGTGATGACCTCTCACGATTTTTGTTTTTTAAATGAATAAATCTCAACGAAAATTTACGCTACTTTTTCAAAAAGACCACGATCAATCATGCCATCCAAAAGAAAATAAAATTTTTCTTGGAGCATTTGATGTTGATCCCCTTTAAAAATATCAATCGATTGTAAACCATTTTTGCTGACAATGGACATTTTTAATAATTGAACTTCTTTGTCCACGGTAATTTTTAATTTGAATCCTTCTTGACTTTGGGGCGTGGCGGTAATGGGAACCAACAGCTGATAATTGCCGCCATTTGTTTCAGTGAACCCGTTGTCTCTAAGTGTGTAACGTTTGGCGCTAGGATTTAATTTGTATTGAACTGGGCAACCGAGAACAGTCGCCGTTTTGGCAAATGCCATATGAACACCTCATTTCTTTCTTATCATTCTATTATACTGGAAAATTGAACTTTGTGCTTATTTTTTTAAGCGCTGTACTTCGGCAATTAAAATTTCCAAAAATTGATCGATTTCGTCTTCTGTATTTTCATACCCTAAAGAAATGCGGATACTTTCATCTACTTGGGGTGCATCATGTCCATACATGGCTTCTAAGACGTGGCTCGGCTCAATGGTGCCTGCTGTGCAAGCTGACCCGGAAGACACGGCTACCCCGGCTAAATCTAAGCGCATCAATAAAACATCACGATGAATTCCTTTTAAATAAAGATTTAAAACGTGGGGCAATTTATGTTGTGGATCGCCATTTAAAGAAAAATCAATTCCGGCATCTTTTAGTTCAACTAAAATTTTAGTTGCCAATTCTTGGTAGCGATGCTTCCGATTTTTTTTCTCAAGTGGGGTTAGGATTTTTACCGCTTCGGCCATTCCGACAATTGCTGGCAAATTTTCGGTACCGGCCCGCCGTTTTTCTTCTTGCTGGCCACCTTTTAGTAAGGCTGGCAGACGGACGGATTTATTTTTGTATAAAAAGCCCACTCCTTTTGGCCCCGAGAATTTATGGGCGGAGACTGATAATAAATCAATATGTTGTTTTTTTACATCAATATCAAAAGCGCCATACGCTTGGACGGCATCGGTATGAAAAATTGCTTGGTGCTCAACTAATAATTCGCCAATTTCTGAAATGGGCAAAATATTTCCCGTCTCGTTATTAGCTGCCATAATAGAAACTAAAATCGTGTCTTCCCGTAAATTATCGGCCACTTGTTGAACCGTAATTTGACCTTTTTCATCTACAGGTAAATAAGTTACTTCAAAGCCTAAGCTTTCCAAATAATGAAGCGGCTCAATAACCGCCGGATGCTCAATGGAAGTCGTTATAATATGTTTGCCGAATTTTTGTTGGGCCAAAGCCGTTTCAATTAAAGCGGTGTTATCGCCTTCTGTTCCACCAGAATTAAAAATAATTTCTTCCGCTTCTGCATTTAAACTTCCTGCAATTAATGTCCGGGCGGTCATTAAAGATTTTTTCCCGGCCCGACCAAAAGCGTGGACTGAACTAGGATTGCCGAAATTATTTTCCATTTCCGCTACCATCGCAGCAATAACGGCTGGATGCATGGGCGTGGTAGCCCCGTGATCTAAATAAATATTTCCCAAAATTTTCACCTCAATTATGTTTATTTTAGCCAATTCTTTTAAAAAGTGCAAAAAATTCTGCCGAGGATTGTCGACAGAATTTTTACAGGAAGATTATTTCTTATTTTTTTTCATCTTTGTGTAATTTGAATAAAGGACTCATTGGCGTATTCGTGTGAATGCGGCGAATCGCTTCGGCCAAAAGAGGGGCGGCAGAAAGTTCGACTAATTTGTCCTCGATGCCAGTCGGATCAATTGCTACTGAATCAGTCACGCAAACTTCTTTTAAAGGAGATGCGGCCAATAATTCTTTAGCGCCATTTGAAAAAAGGCCATGGGAAGCACAAGCATAAAGATCGCCTGCTCCGCTTTCAGCTAAAATTTTAGCTCCTTGACTAAAAGTTTGACCGGTATTTAAAATATCGTCAATCATGATACACGTTTTATTTTTGACTTCACCAATAATGTAGCCGGTAGTTGAGCCATCA
Source organism: Enterococcus timonensis (assembly GCF_900104595.1). Taxonomy (GTDB): domain Bacteria; phylum Bacillota; class Bacilli; order Lactobacillales; family Enterococcaceae; genus Enterococcus_J; species Enterococcus_J timonensis. The sequence goes on along the minus strand of NZ_FNVY01000003.1, from coordinate 390,574 downwards.
TCTTCTTGGAAATAATCAATAATAGCAATCGGCACATCTAAATCAGTCGCTAATGAACGCGCCCGTTTAATTCCAGAATTTTTCGGAGCTACGACGACTAAATTTTTCAAATCAAGATTTTTTTCTAAATAATATTTTGAAAACATCGGTACTGTAAATAAATTATCCACCGGAATATCGAAAAACCCTTGGACTTGAACAGTATGCAAATCCAAAGTCAGCACCCGAGTGGCGCCAGCTTTAACTAACATATTAGCAACAAGTTTAGCAGTAATCGGTTCTCTTGGTTTAGCGGTCCGATCTTGGCGGGCATATCCGTAATAACTCAAGACGACATTAATTGATTTTGCACTGGCACGTTTCAACGCGTCAATCATAATCAAAAGCTCAAGCCAATGATCATTTACCGGATCGTTAGTTGCTTGAATTACAAAAACTTCATAGCCGCGCACCGTTTCTTCAATATTAATTTGAATTTCACCGTCGCTAAATTGTTTGACAGTTAATTTTCCAAGATCTTGGCCAATTTCTTTGGAAATTTTTTCAGCCAAAGCAGGATTAGCATTTAAACTAAAAATTTTCATGGAATCCGGGGTCATAAGTTCCTCCAGTTGATTTGTTTTTCTAACCATACCACAATTTGAGCGACTTTTAAACTGCCAATTGGACAAGTTACAACTTATTTAGCAACTTATTTTATAACTTATTTTGCTACATTGCCAGCGACATTCAACGCTTCCCACGTGCGAGAAAATGGTGGTGCGTAAACGAGATCTAAAAATCCGAGATCTTCTGTCGTCATTTTAGCAAAAATAGCCGCCGCTAATGTATCAATTCTAAGAACAGCATCACTTTCACCAGCAATTTGTCCGCCAAGTAAAACTTTTGTGTCGGCGTGATAAATTAATTTAATGTAAATATCTTTTTGACCAGGATAGTAACTAGTGTGATTTTTATCTTTAATAAAAACGGACTTGAAAGGAATATTTAATTCTTTAGCTTGTTGTTCAGTCAGCCCCGTGCGCGCAGCTTCCATCCCTAAAATTTTCAATCCACTAGTCACTAAACTTCCTGGATATTCTTTTTTGTTCCCAGCTAAATTTTCACCAACAATCCGGCCCATTTTATTGGCCCCAGTCGCTAGCGGCACATAAATATTTTCGTCAGTTAGAAAGTGAGGAATCGTTGCACAATCACCTGCGGAATAAATATTTTCAAGATTCGTTTGGCCGCGCTTATTAATAATTACCGCCCCATTTTTATCTAGTTCAATGCCGGTATCTTTTAAAAATGCCGTATTTGGTCGAACACCTGTGGCTACAATGACTAAATCAGTCGGGTACTCGCCTTTATTAGTAATGACCGACTCGGCGTTTACTGAACCGTTAAAGCCCACCACTGTTTCTTTTATATGCAAATCAATTCCGGCATTAATGAGCGTATCGGCCATTAATTCAGAAATTTCATGATCAAAAGCATCCGGCAAAAGTCTTTCTTCTAGTTGAATCATTCGAACATTTTTCCCTTGATGCTGCATGGCGTGGGCCATTTCTAAACCGATAGAGCCACCACCAATAATTGTGACATCTTTGATTTTTTCATCTTCGGCGTATTTTTTTAATTTTTGACCATCGGATAAAGTTTTGACTACACTAATATTTTTTAAATCGCGATTGGTAAACGGCGGCATAATCGGCGTTGATCCAGTAGCAATCATTAATTGATCATAATTGTCGGTAAAAATTTCACCAGTTGCTAAGTTTTTAACTGTAATTTCTTTTTTTTCAGGATCAACACTTAAGACTTCATGGCCGGTTTTAACCGTCACACCAGATTTTTCAAAGGCGGCAATTGAGCGAGCAATCATTTCATTTTCGTCATTAAAAAAATCGCCAATAAAATACGGCAGACCGCAAGAACCGAAGCTGACCACTTCACCTTTTTCATACATAATACACTGGGCATCTGGCAACAATCTCCGCGCTTTAGCTACTGCCGAAGTTCCGGCGGCAATTCCACCAATAATTACAATTTTCATCTTCTGGCCTCCAAATATTTTTCTTTATTTAGTGTAGCTGAAAAAAATTTTATTGTAAATTTAACTGTCTGATAAGATTTTTTTTGCGCTCCATCTATGGTAAAATGAAAACAATTTGATATGAAAGGACGTGCCACAAGTGGAAACACTGCTTCATCCGTTGATTTGTTTTATGGGACCGTCTGCTTCTGGTAAAACATTTATTTCCGAAAAAATCTTTCAAAAAACGCAAAAAGTAATTACCACCACCACGCGCCCAAAACGTCCCGCCGAAAAAAATGGGCAAGATTACTATTTTATTCGCTCAGAAACTTTCCAAGAAAAAATGTCGGCTGGTGAATTTTTTGAAACCGATCAATACGCAGACCAATATTATGGCACAGAACGTCAAGAAGTTTTGAATCGTACGAATTATAGAACCGCCTTTGCTATTGTGACGGTGCCTGGATTTTATCATTTGCAAAGTCAAATTTTCCCCATTGTGCCCGTCTATTTACAAATTGACGAAAAAACATTTTTACGGCGTTTGAAACGTCGAGAATTACCGGTTGAAGAAACGAAAAAACGAGTCGCCCTTTTCAAAGAAGAAACTGCTCAATTAACCGAGCTTAAAAAAAATGTCCCTAATCTAATTGTTATGGACAACACCAATGATCCAGCGCTGACCATTTATCATTTGAAAGAAAGATTGCGTCTTTATCGTTAAAAAAAATCCGCTGCAAAGTCCACTGTCCAAAGTACGATTTCTACTTTGGAAAGCCGGCTTAATGCAGCGGATTTTATTTTAAAAATTCGTTGTATCAGGATCTTTTTGTTTACCAACAACACCATCAAGACTATCTAACAGCCGCATATCTTCTTTGTCCAATTCAAAATCAAAAATTTCCGTATTTTCTTTAATTCGACTAGGGGTAACTGATTTTGGTAATGGTAAAAATTTATGTTGCAAACTCCACCGCAAAGCCACTTGGGCAATTGTTTTCTGATGTTTTTCAGCGATAGTTTTCATTTCTGGTACTGAAAATATTTTCCCAGTGCCTAGTGGACTATAAGCTTCTAATAAAATTTGGTGGGCCGCACAGTAGACGCCCAAATCATGTTGAACCTCACCGGGAGCTAAGAAAACTTGGTTAACCATTGGCCAAATTTTCGCTGTTTTTTCCAGTGCTTCTAAATGGTGAATCATAAAATTCGACACACCGATCGCTTTAATTTTTCCTTCTTGATATAACTCCTCCATCGCCCGCCACGTTTCCGCGTTGGTTTTTTCCCAATCGTCACGAAAAGTTACCGGATTAGGCCAATGAATCAAAAATAAATCCACGTATTCCGTTTGAAGTTTGACTAAACTTTCGGCAAAAGCTTTTTTCGTTGCTTCATAACCATGACTTTCGTTCCAAAGTTTTGTCGTTAGAAAAATATCTTCCCGTTTGAGGCCGGATTTTTTAATCGCGTTGCCGACACTTTCTTCGTTTTTATATCCTTGCGCCGTATCGATATGGCGATAGCCCACTTTCAGTGCTTCTAAAACAGATTTTTCAGCCACATCGCCCGCTGGTGTTTGCCACGTACCAAATCCTACTTGCGGAATCTTGACGCCATTTGATAATAAATAAGTTGATGTTAAACTCAAAATAAATTCCCCCTTTTTATTTTTCTTCTCTTTTATTCTCGCAAAATAAGAATAAAAAGGCAAAAATTAGTGTTTATTGGTGAAAAAGAAAAAAAACACTGCGAAAAGTTTTCGCAGTGTTTTTTGATTTATGATTTTCTGCAGCCTTGTTTGACGGTGTCTCAAAGCCTGCGCTTAGGAAATTAGACAAAATGCCTTCTGACCGCTTTGCGTTCATTCACCATTTTACTAAATTTTTACAGCGCAAATCGGCTTTTCGACAACTTTGTTTGACGGTGTAATTTGTCTTGCAGTTAGGAAAATAGATAAAAATTCCGGCGAATGTTCCATTCGTCCTCATTTTTCCTAATTCTCTACATCACTTAACGCCCTTTCGACATCCTTATTCTTCACTGCCTAGGAATTTTCCGCATAATGCGGCAATTGCGGCGCCGACTACTGGGGCGCAGAGATAAACCCAATAATGACTTAAGGCTGATCCGCCGGCAAATAATGCTGGTCCGAAACTTCTAGCTGGATTTAAAGATCCGCCAGTTAAATTCAAAGAAACGATAATTAAAAAACTCAAAACCAATCCAATGGCTACGGGTGCCATGGTGCTGTTGCCCCATTTTTTACTTGTGACTAGAATAATTACTAGAACAAATAAGAAAGTGATCACTGCTTCCCATAAAAAGGCCAGTCCTAAAGAAATGTCAGGGAAATCAGTTTGACCAAATCCATCTGATGGCAAACCTAACGCTTGAATAAAAATTGCTAGAAAAGCTGAAGCCGCAATGGCTCCTAAAAATTGCGCAACGATATAAAAAATACCGTCCATAATTGTTGTCCGTTTATTAATTATCATGGCTACCGTGACTGCTGGATTAAATTGTCCACCAGAAATACCGCCAACTGCATAAGCCATAATCGTAATAGCTAAACCAAAACTCAGACCAATCGCTAGCGTATCACCACCTGCAATAACTACAGTCCCCGTTCCTAAAAAAACCAACATAAAAGTTCCTAAAAATTCTGCAATATATTTTCGCATTGTTCATACTCCTTTCTTTTAAAGTACATTCATTATAACGAAAATTAGCCGAATAAAAAAATAATTGCCCTTCAAAAAAAACAGCAAGCAAAAAGATTTTCTCTTTTTGCTTGCTGTCTGCAAATTTTTAAGCTTGATTGGCGTAATAAAATGCTTCGATTCGTTTGAAAGCTCCTGGTTCCACTTGTTCTAACGCGGTCCCAATTTCATCTAGTGCATCTTGATATTGATAACGTTTTGTAAATAAAACCAAAGCTTGATCGATTGCTTGTTTAATATTTTGATCAGAGTGACGATAACGATTAGCATATTGCATCATTTGTTCGGTTAAAGCTGCTGCATCTACTAAGTCGTGAGTCTTTTGCTCCAACAATTCCAAATCTTCTCGGCATAAACGCACTAAGCGATTGACATCATCCATATTGATTCGGATGCGATTGAGTTCCTGAGATAAATCTTCAATGTGATCAGTAACCGCAAAGAAAAATTCCAGATAATCTCCTGGCAGACCTGGCAAACGTTGTTTTTCTACGTAACGTTTTAAAGTCCGCAATTTAAATTCAAAGTCATCAATTTGTCCTTGCGCTTCTTTTTCGCCAGCTTTTAAATCTTGTAAACTTTGCGCGATTTCTACTTGTTGGGTTTCAATATCTTCCAACAGGTTGAAGGTATCTTTAATGAAAACTTCTACTTCAGAAAAAATAACCGTGTGTTCTTTTAATTTTGGTTCAAGGTCAGCGTTTTGTTTCATGACTTCTTCAATTTGTCCTTGGAAGCCTCGGACGCGTCCTAATTCATTTTTCGTTAAGGCGTAACTTTGACTGGTGTGATCTAGTTCGATTAATAATTGGCGATTGTTTTTTTCAGCGTGAGCAACAAATTCACCTAATGCCGTAACGTTGCTGTCCACTTCGACTTTGGCTTTCATTTCTCGTTCTAAAATGGCGTACAAGTCGTCGATTTCTTCTTCCAATTGGAGATTGGTTTCTTTGACATCGTCAATTTCGATTTTTTCCAAATCTTTAATATTGCTAGCTACTTTATTTTCAGAAGCTTTGATTAATTTTTCTAAATCTTTTTCTGGGAAAACATAATGTTCTTTTTGCAAACGATGATACGTATCTTTAATTTCTTTTAGTTGGCTAGGATAAGTTTGTTTCAACAAGTCGTAGCTAGCTGGAATTTGTTCCATTATTTTTTGCATTTCAAAAGTTTTTTCTTCGGCTTCTTGTAAAACATCGCCGGCTTCGATAGGGTCACCGGAAGTATTTAAGGAAACAAAAGTAGTAAAATGCGTTTCGATATTTTTAAGTTGTTTTTTAATTTCAGGAAGGGCTGGGCCAAATTTTTGTCCGTCGTCTTTAGCTTCAGCTTTCAACTCGTCGTAAACATCTAAGGCATGTTGAACGGCAAGAGAATTTCGCTCTTCACTTTCGCGCAATTCTTTTAACCCGGCGCGAATTTCGGTCGCTTCTTGTTCCATCACTTCGACAGTATCGTTTGCTTCTTCAATGCTTGATTTGACTTTAAAAATACGAAAAGTATCATTTAAAATTTCTGCATCATTGACTTGCGTTTCAAAATCGGCAAAGCGCGACGTTGATAAATCTTGCCATTTTTGATTCCATTCTCGGAAGGTATTTTGACTTTGACCAACTAAGTGCATTTTTTTCACGTCGTCGATTTCTTCTAAAATTGGCAAATCAAAAAGCGCGATTCTTCTTTCTTCTAAGGCATCTAATTTTTCTTGATTGGCTTTTTTTAAAAAATATCCTACCAGGTAAACAATCGCGGCAATGACAATTATCGCCACCACGATCAAAATAATCACTTTGCTGTCCATTATTGTTCCTCCGAATCATTACTTTTCAATGTGTTTGACATTTTCATTTTCATTTGAAACGGTCACTTTATTTTTGGCATCTACATGAAATTATAGCATAGTCTAGCCCTTGATTCACTAATTGTTTCAAAATTTTTAATTAAATTTTTGGCGGCAAAAATTGTTCCGGCTCATCGATCAAGCCAAAATGAACAAAGGCTTGATAGATGCCATCTTGATCGTTGGAGCCCGTCACATAATCTGCTTTTTTTTGCACCTCGCGCGGAGCATTGCCCATGGCCACTCCGATGCCGGCTTCTTGAATCATTTCCAGATCGTTCCATGAATCCCCAAAGACCATCACTTCAGAAATTGAAATGCCAAATGGTTCGGTAATTTTTTTAATTCCTAAAATTTTGGAGCCGCCTTTAGGAATAATGTCCACCGTTAATTTATTGGAGCGGGTAAAATGACAATCGGGAAATTCTTTTTTCAAGCGCGCCAATTCTCCCATGGGACTTAACATCACCACTTGGTAAATCGGCGTTTTTAAAATAGTTTCCACATTAAATCGAGTAGGTCGAGCAATTTTTTTAATGACTGAGACCATCTTTCTAAAAGCAACCACTGGAAACCATTTTGGTAATAGACGAAATAATTTTTGGGCCATTCGCGATTGGGCAAAGCGCAACAAGCGCGATCCTAACACTTTGTAGCGGGTGCCAAACATCATTTGGCGCTGATTTTTTTCAGCAAAATTCATCAGTTGCGTTAAAGTTTCTGGTGCAAAACTTTGGGCAAAAAGCGTCCGCTTTGGCGAGTAAACTAATTGTCCATTATAGGTCACATAAATATCCATTTCCAAATGATCAATTTGTTTTTCCAGTCGATAAGGCCCACGCCCGGTGGCCACGCCAACGAGAATTCCTTTTTTATTCACCAGCTCCAGCGCTTTTTTAGTCGATTGAGCGGCATGACCAGATGAATCGAGTAACGTCCCATCAATATCAAAAAAAATGGCTTTAATCATGCCCTCACCTCCTAAAATAATTTTAATTGTTGTGGATTTAGTTTCAGTGCATCTTGCGGCCAGATTTGTTCAAAGCTCGCCAAGTTTTGTGCGGCGTGTCCGCCCGCATTATTATTAAAAATCACAAAAATATTTTTAAAATCAGCGGCGACTTCTTGTATTTGCATTGTTAAATTCAAAAGTTCTGCTTGCGAATAATTATAAAGCGTTCGTTGGCCTTTTTGCCCAGAAAGCCAGCCGGTTAAATTGCGTCCATGAAGACGGACAAAAAGATTTTCAGTAGTTTTAGTTATATAAAAAGGTACCGGATTAGTGATGATTTGCGGCTCGTCAAGTGCTAGCAAACTAATTTGTAATTGTTTTAAGACATTTTCTGTTGTGGCTAAATTTTCTTTTGCCCACCAAGAACCGTGACGAAATTCCACCGAAAGCGGCCAATCGGTTAAGTATTTGCGGATTATTTTTAACTGAGCCAAAGCTTCCTTGGAAAAATAAAATTCAGCCGGAAATTGAAACAACACCGCAGCAAGCTGTTCCCTTTTTAAAAGAGGCGTAAAACTTATTTTAAAAGCGTCAAACATCGCCTTTTCGCTCACAAAAAATTTTCTAAAATCACTTTGTCCAGTCATGCCAGCGTAAGCTTTCACAATAAAAGTAAAATCTTTCGGTACTTGTTGTTGCCAATTTTCCACCGTGGACACTTGCGGAATTCCATAATAAATACTGTCTAATTCAATCAAAGATAAATGGCTAGCATAATCAAACAAAGTTGATTTTTCGTGAAGAAATAGCGCGGGATGATCTTTGAAACTAGACAAACCGTATTTACGCACGATCTTGCCACCACACTTGCGCATTGGCAAAAAGATCTGGTCCTTCTTTAATTTCATGCAAGGTGGAGCCATCGTCTAAAATTTCCACATAACTTTGCACTTCTTGACCGTATGCAACCTCTTTATCAAAATGAATCGTCACTTTTTTTACTTCGTGTGCATTTAAAAAATCGGCGCCTAACGCATCTAACATCCAAGAAAAATAATGAGAATTGTTGACGTGCTGATTGGAATCCAAATCAAAATAGCGGACCCGATATGGTAAAAAATCTGTCGCATTAAGGGCCGGAAGTTTCGGCGAACGCTTAATTTTATTTTCCTTGTAGCCTCCAAAAGGCGCGATAATATTTTCAGGGACACTTTTTAATTTGCGCTCGGTTAAATCCATCAAAACAAAAGTCGCACTCATTTCAATGATGACTTCTCCGTTTGCATCTTTCACCCAAAAATTACGGTAGCAAAAATATTTATTCCAACTTGTAGCTTGAGTTAAAAATTCTAATTTTTCGCCTAAAATCGGCATCCGGACAAAATCCATTTCATATTGAGTAATGACCCAGCCAAGATTTAACGGGGCCAAATACGCTGCGTCTCGACCGACAAAAGTGCTTTGTTCTTCGGAAACCAAAACACAGACGGCCACTAAGCGCTCTAGGGTCATCCGTTTTTTAACATCGGTATCATAGTAGACCACTTCATAAGGTAATTTAAAAATATTTTCCATCGTGATCTCCTAGTCTAAATAAATTTTTTTCAAATCATTTAAATCGGCATTTGTTAAATGCAGACCGTCTTGCAAAAAATGATTTACCGAACCAAAATTTTCAGCAATCGTATCGATTGAAGTTTGTAAATAAGCCGTTTTTGCCACTAGTAAGTCGTAAATATTTTCCACCAAAAGATCTGGTACTTGCTGATTTTTAGCTTCTTGAATTAGAAATTTTACCCGTTGATCAGAACTGATATTGGTTAATAAATAATCATCCCAAATTGTTTGCGTCGGAACTTCTAAGGCGCTCAATAATAAAAAGGCAGCAAAACCTGTCCGATCTTTTCCAGCGGTACAATGAAAAATCACCGACTGATCGCTTAATAGATGTTTGAAAAAAATCGCATACGTTTCCCGAGCTTGCTTTTCAATCACAAAATCACGATACGCTTCTTCCATTTTTAGCTGTCCACTTTGGCCGGCTAAAATTTTTTCAAATAAAGCCGTGGGTGTAATCGTGCTTTGCGTTTCATCTTCTTTAAAGACTGGCAACTGAAAATAATTGGCCCGTGCAATCAGCTGATCGGGGGCGTTTAACATTTCTTCTTTCGTTCGAAAGTCCAACACTTCAGTGACGCCATAATTTTCCAAAAAGGTGAGGTCTTCGGCAGTTAATTGCTCTAAAGCAGCCGCCCGAATGATTTTTTTTGATTTAATTTTTTGTCCATGGATATTTTCTAATCCACCCAATTCCCGAAAATTAAATCCACCTTGCAAACGAATTTCTCTATCCATTATCTTACCCCTTTTCACAATCCAAACTTATGGAAAGTATAACAAAAAGAGGCGTTATTGTACAAAATTCACCGCTGAAAGAAAAAAGAAAATCAATAAAAATCCAAAAACAGGATTTTTATTGATTTTCAAAATCTTTTTGACAGCCTTTATTTGACGGTGTCTCAAAGGTAACTGCTAGGAAAATAGATAAAACTTCCGGCGAATGTACCATTCGTCCTCAGTTTTCCTAATTTTCTACGCAGTTAATCACCTTTTCGACAACCTTTATTTCACATTTAATAGTTCTAGGCTGCCGATGACAAACGTTAGGTCGGCGATTTCTTTTAATTGGGTGAGGCGATTTTTTTTGATAGCAACATCATCGCTCATGACCATTGTTTCAGCAAAATAATTTTCAATCAAATCTTGCAGTCCAGCTAACTTTTCATATTGTTCTTCTAAAGTTAAATCTGGAAATTGTTTCTTCAAATCTTCCACGGCATCATATAAAGTGCGCTCGCTATTATTTTCAAATAAATCAGGATTGACCTTCAACTCAGCTAAGTCCATCGCTTTTTTGCCAAGATTAATAACTCGCGTCAAGGCTTCAACAGCGGATTTAAAATTATCGTCACTTAAATGTTTTTTCAAAAGACGCGCTGCAGACAGCATTTTATTTAAATCTTCATGTTGACCATTGACAATAGCTTCAATCACATCGTAGCGAATATTTTCACCGGCAAACAATTGACGAAGACGTCCTTTAACAAAAGTAAAGAGCAGTTGTTGGTCGTCTCTAAATTCTAAACCAAAAGTGTCGACATCTTGATTATAAATTTCCACTGCTTCACTGAGAAGTTCGGGAATAGAAAGTGACCATTTTTCATTTGCCAAAATCCGAATCACACCGTACGCTTGTCGGCGTAAAGCATATGGATCATTGGAAGATGTTGGTGCCAAGTCGACATTGAAAAATGTCAGCAGTGAATCAAGTTTATCCGCCACTGCTAAGACCGCCCCAACAGAAGTTTCTGGCAACTCTCCTTCAGCTGAACTTGGCAAATAATGTTCGCGAATCGCCGTAGCAACCGCTGCATCTTCTCCTTGTTTTTGCGCATAGATTTCTCCCATGACGCCTTGCAATTCTGGAAATTCTCCTACCATGTTGGTAACTAAATCAAATTTATAAATATCACTTGCTCGTGCTAAATCAGCTAACTGCGTATCATCTAATCCAATTCTTGCGCCAATTTTTTCGGCCAAAACATGGACACGAGACATTTTTTCATAGACAGAACCGATTTTTTCGTGGAAAGTGACGTTTTTTAATTTTTCTACGCAGTGATCAATTGATAATTTCAAATCTTCTTGATAGAAAAATTCGGCATCTTCCAAACGAGCCGTCAATACTTTTTCGTTTCCTTTTTGAACATTGGCGATTTTTTCGCTATTGCCATTACGAACAGCGATAAAATGTGGCAATAATTTGCCATCAGCATCTCGCACATCGAAATAGCGTTGGTGTTCTTTCATGGAAGTCACTAAAACTTCTTGCGGTACTTCCAAATATTTTTTTGAAAAATTCCCGACAAAAGCAGTCGGATATTCCACCAAATTATTCACTTCTTCTAATAAATCTTCGTCTAAAACAATTTGCCAAGAATTATCTTTAGCAAATTTAGCGATTTGTTGGCGAATCATTTCTTTACGAGCTGAAGGGTCAACAATGACGAACTGCGCCAATAAACTCTCTTCATAACTTTCAGGATTCACAACAGTCGTGTCTTTTCCTAAGAAACGATGACCGCGAGAAACATTTCCTGCTGGAATCTCAAAAATTTCTAACGGTAAAACTTCTTCATCTAAAAGAGCCACGACCCAATGAACGGGACGAATGTAAGTAAAATCATGATTGGCCCAGTGCATCGTTACTGGAAAGTTTAAATTTTCCACGATTCCTTTAAGATTTAACAAAACATCAGCTGTTTTTTTACCGATATTATATTTGTTCACATAAACATATTCCACTCCATTCAGTTCTTTAAAAAATAAATCTTCAGGCGCCGCACCTTGGCCACGAGCAAATCCTAGAGCAGCTTTTGTCCAATTGCCTTTGTCGTCTTGTGCGATTTTTTTGGCGGGTCCTTTTGCTTCTTCCTGGGTATCTTCTTGTTTTTCTGGTAGCCCCAAAATTTGTAACGCTAAGCGACGAGGAGTGGCAAAACTATTAATAGTCGCATAACTAATGCCCGCTTCAGCTAAAAAGTTTTCCGTTTTTTCTTTTAGTTGTTGTAAAGTTGGGGTCACTACATGGGCTGGCATTTCTTCTAAACCAATCTCTAATAAAAAATCATGCATCTTAATTCTCCTCCTTAGCTAATAATGGGAATCCTAATTTTTCACGTTCGGCAACGAAAATTTTGGCCACAGATTTTGCCATATTTCGAATTCTTGCCAAATATCCAGCCCGCTCGGTAACAGAAACTGCTCCACGAGCATCAAGTAAATTAAAAGTATGGGAACATTTTAAAATATAATCGTACGCCGGATGCACAAGATTATCTGCCAGACAGCGTTTGGCTTCTTGTTCATATTCGTCAAAATGGCGCAACAACATCGCTTGATTAGAAACTTCAAAAGAATATTTAGAGTGTTCATATTCTCCTTGTTGGAAAATTTCGCCGTATTTCACGCCGTCTGACCAAAATAAATCATAAACACTTTCCACTTCTTGAATATATGAAGCTAAGCGTTCCAAGCCGTAAGTAATTTCAGAAGTTACTGGTTTACAAGGAAGTCCACCCACTTGTTGGAAATAAGTAAATTGAGTAATTTCCATCCCATCAAGCCAAACTTCCCAACCAAGACCCGCACAACCCATGGAAGGATTTTCCCAGTTGTCTTCTACAAAACGAATATCGTGTTCTAAAGGATCAACGCCTAACAAACGCAAACTTTCTAAATACAATTCTTGAATATTTTCTGGTGATGGTTTCATCACTACTTGAAATTGATGATGTTGATAAAGGCGATTGGGATTTTCTCCGTAACGTCCATCAGCTGGACGACGTGAAGGTTCCACGTAAGCCGCTTTCCAAGGTTCTGGTCCAATAGCTCGCAAAAAAGTATAAGGACTCATGGTGCCGGCGCCTTTTTCTGTATCGTAAGCTTGCATCAACATACAGCCATTTTCCGACCAAAATTTTTGCAACGTTAAAATCATTTCTTGCATCGTTAATTTTTTCATAATTTCCTCCTTTAAAATAAAAAAAATCCCTATGTCAAATGACATAGGGACGTAAGTTTACGCGGTTCCACCCTACTTCCGAAAAATTCCGGCAGCTTTTGGTCTGTGCTAAAAGGGCCTTTTGAAAATATTCTTGATCTAGCTCTCACCACCGCTAGACTCGCTGAACAAGTCAATTTTCTACTTTTCTTTTTACGCACGATTTAATTTTATACTTTATTCTAATCAGTTTCATTTTTTTTGTCAATTTTTGGCGCCATCATTTTTTCCCATTTTTTCATTTCATCAATAAAATGTTTACTTTTCAAATGAATCCCCACATATTGATCGTAAATCTCATCAATGACCGTCCGGAGATTTTTTTTCGTCGTCTCAGAAACATTAATTTTTCCAAGGCGGGTAATTGGCAATTGAGAAAAAATTTTTAATAAGTAACAAGCTTTAGGATCTGCATGGAGACGTCTAGGATCTTGGTCAAAATGTTTGGCACACAGTAGTCCGTGAAATTTCTCCGAAAAGTCAAAAGGTCCTTTCGTATTGCCACAAACAGCACAACCAGAAAGTTCTAAAGAAATCCCAAAACGGGGCAAAATTTGTAGTTCAAAAATATTAGTGACCACTTCTGGATCTTTCTTGGCATTTAAAGCTTTCAGACACGTTTCTAAAAAAGTGTAGAGTAGCTGGTCACTCTCGCGGTCCACAATGGCAGCATCGGCTAAATTTAACAAATAAGTAGCATAGGCGTTGGCGAAAATATCTTGCTGTAAAAAATAAAAAGGTTCAATTTCTTTGGCGACATTTAAAAAACTTAAGCCGTCTGTTTTAAAATCACCACTGTATAATGCTTCAGTCATAGGCATAATGGCCGCGCTCAACGGATTATTTTTGCGATGAGCACCTTTAACGAAAAAAACCATTTTACCGTATTTTTCCGTAAAAATTTTTACCAGCTTATCTTTTTCTTTATGATCTCGACTGTAAATTATCAGCCCTCGACTTTCGCCAAACATTACCGCCCACCCCTATTTAGATTCGCCTGTTTAATACTCGTCTTTTTTATAACCAAAGTCTTGCAAATTCACTTTTTTATCGCGCCAATCTTTTTGCACTTTCACCCATAATTCTAAATAAATTTTTTCACCAAGCATATGTTCAATATCAACCCGCGCTTTTTGACCGATAATCCGTAACATTTTGCCGCCTTTACCAATAATAATTCCTTTTTGGCTATCGCGTTCCACGATAATGGCCGCTCTAATGTGTAATTTTTCGCCTTCAGGTTTTTTCATAGATTCTACAACAACCGCCACTGAATGAGGCACTTCATCTCGCGTTAAAAGCAAAACTTTTTCCCGAACCAATTCAGAAACAACAAAATATTCTGGGTGATCAGTAATTTGATCTTCTGGATAAAATTGTGGACCTACTGGCATTTCAGCCGTCACAGCTTCCATTAACGTTTCCAAGTTGTTGCCATTCGTTGCTGAAATTGGAATAACTTCTTTAAAGTCCATTTGTTTAGAATAATCCTCAATAAATGGCAATAATTGATCAGGATGGACGCGGTCGATTTTATTGACGATTAAATAAACTGGCACGTCACTATTTTTTAAGCGCTCGATAATTAAATCATCGCCGGTGCCGCGTTTTTGATCCGCCGGTACCATAAATAAAATTACATCGACTTCACGAATAGCAGAATAAGCCATATCCACCATGAAATCTCCCAGTTGGTTTCTAGGTTTATGAATCCCTGGTGTATCTACAAAAACAATTTGACTATCTTCTGTTGTATAAATTCCTTGAATTTTGTTACGCGTTGTTTGGGCTTTATCTGACATAATAGCCACTTTTTCGCCAACGAGTTGATTTAATAAAGTCGATTTGCCGACGTTAGGCCGACCAATCAGTGCTACAAATCCTGAATGAAATTCGCTCATTTTTTTCTCCTTAAAAAGAAACTTGCCAAAAATTTTTGCCAAGTTCTTTGTTTTTATTTTTTAATTAAATAGTGTCGACAAAAGCGCCCACAGTTTCGGTCCAAAGATAGTAATACCAATGACAATCGCAAAAACTGCTGTTAATAAAACGGCAGCGGCGGCCATGTCTTTAATTTTTTTAGCAATGATATGGAAATGAAAATCTGTCACCATATCCACGACATTTTCAAAAGTGGTATTAATAATTTCTACGAGCACTACTAGAAAAATCGCTAGAAGAAGCCAGCGCCACTCATTTAAAGTCAAACGAAAAATAACGCCCGCGGTAATTGCCAAAATGGCCGCACACGTATGGACGCGCATATTTTTCTCTTCTTGAAAGGCCGTCTTAAACCCATGCCAAGCAAATTCAAAACTAGACAGAAAGGTTTTATTTTTATCGATTTTCTTATCTTTTGAGTCCATAGGCGTCTAAAATTTCCTTTTGTAATGAGAACATTTCTTTTTCGTCTTCCAGGGTCATATGGTCATAGCCGTTAATGTGTAAAAAACCATGGAGGGCTAAAAATCCTAATTCCCGATGAAACGAATGGCCATATTCTTCAGCTTGTTCGTGGGCTTTGTCTAGAGAAATCATAATGTCGCCGAGATTTCTAGGCAACTGAGAAATTTCCATTTCTTCATCAAAAATAATCGGTGGCTCGTCATCTGTTTCTTCTTCTAAAGCAAAACTAATCACATCAGTAGGTCGATCAATCTGTCGATACGTTCGATTAATTTCGTGAATTGCCGCATTGTCCATCATGGTCACCGACATTTCAGTGTCTTCTGGCAATTTCAAATAATCCGCCGCAAAATCCAGTAATTTTTCCACGTCTTGCATTTCTGAATCTTGCAAAGTTTCGGTTTCATCCAACATGGTAATGTCCATTTATTTTTCGGTCCCTTCTGATTTTAAGCTAGGATATTTAATTCGGGAATGGAAAGTGGAGCCGAGCCCTGAGACAATCGATTTTTCCATTAAGCGAATTTCTTTCATGGTCAAATCACATTCGTCAAATTGCCCATCAGCAATTCGTTTAGCAATTATATTATGAACAAATGTTTTTACTTTGTCTGGTGTCGGATGATCCATCGCCCGCACGGCGGCTTCACAACTATCGGCAATGCTCACTACGGCGGCTTCTCTTGTTTGTGGTTTTGGTCCGGGATAACGAAAATCAGCTTCCGTCACTTCCGGATTGCGCTCTTTGGCTTTCACATAGAAAAATTGCATCAACGTTGTGCCGTGATGTTGCCAACAAATATCTAACACCATTTGTGGCATTTGATATTTTTCTAAAATCTTCACGCCATCTGTTACATGGGCAAAAATAATTTGCTTAGAATCTTCTGGCAGTAAAAAATTATGGGGATTTTCTGCACCATTTGGCAAATTTTCTACAAAAAAGTTGGGATGTTTAATCTTTCCGATATCATGATAATAACACGCCACCCGCGTTAAAAGCGAGCGCCCGCCAATTTCCGCCACCGCATTGGCAGAAAGATTGGCCACCATCATCGAATGATGATACGTTCCCGGTGCTTTTTCCAATAATTCTTTTAACAATGGATGATTCGGATTGGATAATTCATTTAAAACTAAATCTGAATCGTCGTATAAAACAAGTTCAATATACGGATGCAAACCGACCGAAAGTAAATAAGCTAAGGCAGAACCGGCAAAGCCGCACAGTAAAGTCATCAAAGTCGTTTTATCAAATAAAGATATCCCTTGGTAAGTGACCATAATGATATTAAATAAAAATGGCATCAAAATAATCCAAACAAATGCGCGTCCGGCTTGAGTGGCCAAACGATGCCGTCGAACTAATGTCGCCATGGTGCCACTAAATAAATAAATTGCTCCTAAGACGAGTAAATAAGTTGTGCCTACTTGGGAAAAATATAAAAAACAAACAAAAAGCATTTGGAAAACGGCCGCCAACATTCCTAGTCGACGATTACAAAAAATCGTTAGGACAAGTGGTGCAAAAGCGACTGGAAAAATTTGGGCGATATAGTTAAGTTGTTCTGTTTGGAAAAGTTGGAATAATTTCATCACCGCGATACTGGCGATCATGACTGTGGCATAAATGCTCGCTTGTCGTAATTTTTCGGTCCATGAACGGTCATAAGTTAAAAACCAAAAAATAAAGACTTGGAAAACTAATAACATTCCTAGCGCCACTAAAGGAAAAATCGACGTATTTTGCTTGGTCATTCCTAACAGTTCAATTTTTTCTAGCGCTTTAGCGTCAATTTGATTGCCTTCACGAACAATAATTTCCCCTTGATAAATCATCACTGGAGTGACGGCATCGCGGGCTTGTTGTTGTAATTCTTCGGTTCGCTTTTCATTATAAAATTCATTTTCGACAATTCCTTGGTTCACTAAATAACGGACTTGTTGTTGAAGTTCATTGCTTAAAGTCGTTAATTGCAAATCATAGAGCGCATTTTGCTTAGCTTGAGCTAAATTCGTTTCCCGAATCCGTCCATCCATCGCTTCGTCAATTAAAGTAACAGCTTCATCTTCAACTCTACTTAATTCAGTAGCTGACAGCGAAAAAATATTTTCAAAAAAAACTTGCGGCAAACTTTGATAAAAGGCTAAGGCATTTTCATCCACCGTTTCAAATTTCTTTTTTAATGCGGCAATTTTTTCTTCGACACCTGGTTCAGCTAAAGTATTGGCGGCAAGTTGCTCTGGTGTTAATTTGGCCAAAGCTTCTTGATAAGCCGTTTTTGTTTCATCATTAACCGCCGTAATAAAGGTGAACAGCCGTTGAATATATCCGGTTTGCGTTTCTTTTAAATCCGCCTGAAAACTATACTCAGGCACCACCGCTTCTTCTGCCAGTTGCCGTTTATTTTCAGTTTCGGTGGCATTTTCAATTGTTTTACTGGCCCGAATCGTTTCTTCAGCCGGTTGACCGACTTGCAGTTGCAACTGATTTTGCTTGACGCTCCCAAAAATCAGCAAAAATAAAATAACACTAAAGACTGAAAATAATACTATAAATGAACTTTTTGGATAAATTTTAAGTAACCGTTGGAATTTTTTCAAGAAAAGCTCCCCCAATCTTGCACTAACGCATCTCGTGTTCTTCCTCATAAGCGGCAATAATTTCAGCCACTACCGGATGACGAACCACATCTTGCACAGTAAAATCAACAAAAGCAATTTTTTCAACTTGAGCTAACACTTTTTTAGCATGAACCAACCCACTCATAGCGCCTCGTGGCAAATCAATTTGCGAGACGTCACCATTAACAATCATTTTGGAATTAAAACCAAGACGGGTTAAAAACATTTTCATTTGCGCAACCGTTGTATTTTGCGCTTCATCTAAAATAACAAAAGCATCATCCAATGTCCGCCCCCGCATATAAGCTAAAGGTGCAATTTCAATCACGCCTCGCTCCATTAGGCGATTGGTATGTTCCAACCCGTAGACTGCATAAAGCGCGTCATAAATTGGACGTAAATAAGGATCAACTTTTTCTTTTAAATCCCCCGGTAAAAAACCAAGACTCTCGCCAGCTTCGACGGCCGGACGAGTCAAAATAATTTTTGGGACTTGACCGGATTTTAAAGCAGAAATCGCCATTACCACGGCTAAAAATGTTTTCCCGGTGCCGGCTGGACCAACGCCAAAAGTCACGTCATTTTTTTTAATCGCTGTAATATATTGTCGTTGTCCTAAAGTTTTCGCCCGGATACTTTTTCCGCGAGCATCTTTTAATAATTCTTCATCGTATAAATTTGTAAATTCTGTTAACGTGCCATTTTTCCCCATTTTTAAGGCCGTCACCACATCAGGCGTGCTGATTTTTAAACCGCGTTTAAGTAATTGTTGCAAGGCCGCAACTATTTGGCTGGCAACTAGCGCGTCCGGACCTGAAATTTCCATTTCTAAACCACGAGAAAAAATGTCAATATGTAAATTTTCTTCTAAAAATTTTAAATGTTTATCTTGTGGACCCAACAGCAAACTGGCGTCTTCTGGCGTTTGAAACACAATTTTTTCCACCGTCCCCAGCTCCTTTATCATTCATTTAAATTCCCTTTCATCATACCATAAATGATTATCATTAAAAAGCTTTCATGAAGTGAAAAAAAGAAGACAAACGCCAACATGACGTTTGTCTTCCAACATTAATTGAGTAAGTTTTTAACGGCTTCATTGACAACTTTGCCGTCTGCTTTTCCTTTAACTTGAGGCATCACTAGACCCATCACTTTACCAAAATCACCTTTGCCTTTTGCATCCACTTTTAAAATGGCGGCTTTAACAATTTCTTCGACTTCTTGGGTCGTCAATTGTTTAGGCATATAGCGATCTAAAATAGCAATTTCTTTTTCTAGTTGTTCCACCAAGTCAGCGCGTCCCGCGTTGGAAAATTCAACCAAAGATTCTTTTCTTTGCTTCATTTCCCGAGCTAAAACGGTGAGCTCTTCATCAGATGTTAATGTGTCACCTTTTTTGATGCCTTCATTTTGCAATGAAGCTTTCACCATCCGCACCACGTTTAATGTTTCTTTATCGCGGGCTTTCATGGCTATTTTAACATCTTGGTTAATTGTTTCGACTAAAGACATAAAATTCTCCTTTATCGATGGAAATTTTCTAAACAAAAATTAATTTAGAATTTTTTCCGTTTTCTAGCGGCTTCAGATTTCTTCTTCCGTTTAACACTAGGTTTTTCGTAGAATTCACGTTTACGAGATTCTTGTAAAGTTCCCGCTTTGGAAACGGAACGTTTGAAGCGACGAAGAGCATCGTCAAGAGATTCATTTTTACGAACCACTGTTTTTGACATTAAAATTCCCTCCCTCCGAGCTTAAAAAGTAACCGTCACATTTAGGATAACCTATCGAAACTGTCCTTTTATTATTATACCCAAGGATTTTCTTTCAGTCAAATAGGTTTTTAAAAAATTTTAAAAATTTCCTCAAGAAAAATTATTTTTTGCCTCTTCTACTGAATAAGTTACCGGCATTAAAAAAAGAATCATATGGTATACTGAAGAAAAAAGAAAGGGGTTTTCCCCATGGAAAATGACTTAGAACCTGTTGTTAATATTTTTGTAATTTCCGATTCAGCTGGAGAAACCGCCACAAAAACAGCCCAAGCGTGTATGGCTCAATTTCCTGATGTTGAATTTTGTTTATTTCGCCGCACTTTAATTAATGAAACGGAACTTTTATTGCAAGCACTAAAAGAAGCAAAAGAAGTGAACGCCATCGTTTTACACACAATTGCCAATGAAAAACGTTTAGAAATGTGCCGAACTTTTTGTCAGGAAAGCCACTTAAAAGCTTTTGATTTGCTTAACCCGATTGTCGATGAAATTTCTTTGCGAGCTAGTGCGACACCTACCCGCGAACCAGGTGCGATGCATCATTTAAATGAAAATTATTTCAAACGAATTAAAGCGATGGAATTCGCGGTGAAATATGACGACGGAAAAAATCCTAAAGGCTTTTTAAAAGCCGATGTGATTTTATTAGGCGTTTCTCGCACTAGTAAAACGCCGCTAAGTTTATTTTTGGCCAATAAAAACTTGAAAGTCGCCAACTTGCCTTTAGTTCCTCAAGCTCACATTCCCCAAGAAATTTATCAAGTCGACCCAAAAAAAATCGTCGGCTTAACTAATGATCCGTCGATTTTAAATCATATTCGTCAAGAACGGATGAAATCATACGGCCTCAATCCCGACACAGCTTATTCGGATATCGACAAAATTAAAGAAGAACTACTCTTTGCCCAAAATTTATACGAAAAACTCGGTTGCGTCGTCATTAACGTTGCCCAATTATCCATTGAAGAAACTGCCTCGTTAATCTTAGAAGCTCTAAACTTAAGCGATACAAGTTATAATCAATAAACAATAATGCAAAAAAACTTCGCCGGCGAAAATTTATCGGCGAAGTTTTTTGTTTTTTTATGAGTGGTGTGTTTTGCCTTGGGTTTAGGAAAATAGATAAAATCCTTCACGAATGTGCCATTCGCTGTGGCTTTTCCTAATTTTCTACGCCATTTAACAGACAAAACACAGCCTTAGCTCACGGTCTATTTTCGGTAGCACTTAGAGAAAAAGATAGAATGCCTTCAGAGCGTTTCACGCTCTTATACCATTCTCCTATTTTCTTACAGTGCTGAACACCAAAAATAGAACCTTTAGCTATGCAGGACGTGTTCGAAGGTTTGGTTTAAAATATCCATCACGTGGTGGTCGGCTAGGGCATAGTAGATCACTTTTCCTTCACGGCGGGAGATGACAATTTTATTGTCCCGCAATAATTTTAGTTGATGGGACACGGCAGATTGTTCCATGGCCACTTCTTGGGCGATCGTGGTGACATTTTTTTCACCACTTTTTAAAAATAATAAAATTTTCAGCCGCGTTTTGTCGCCTAAAACTTTATACATTTTGCTAACTTGTGCAATGACAGTCTCTTCCACTTTTGAACTCCCTGGATTTATTTTTATTTGCTATGTACAAACGACGCCCACACAGGCGCCGTTTCTTTATTTATTCTTGGGTAAGATTTTTTAAATCAGCTTCAAGTTTGGCTACTTTAGCGATTGCTTCATCAAATGTCTGACCAACGACGCCAACGTAAAACTTGATTTTCGGTTCGGTTCCTGATGGCCGGACCGCAATCCACGTGCCATCTTCTAAATAATATTTTAAAACATTAGCTCGCGGCATATTTAATGGTTCTTCCAAATGACTAGATAGTTCGATTTTTTTCTGCGTATCGAAATCTTCTACATAAACGACTGAGACACCGGCAAAATCAGTCGGCACATTTTCTCTTAGGCCACTCATTAACGTTTTAATTTGTTCGGCGCCTTTGATACCATCTAAAGTTACCGCCGTTGTTTTTTCTTGATAGAAACCGAATTTCTCAAAAATTGCTTGCAAACCATCGTATAAAGTTTGCCCTTGTTTTTTATAAAAGGCGGCAACTTCAGCTAACAAGACTAATGTTTGAATAGCATCTTTGTCTCTGACAAAAGATTTAATCAAATAGCCGTAACTTTCTTCAAAACCAAATTCGAACGTATGGTTGCCATTTGTTTCGTATTCTTCAATTTTTTCAGCAATAAATTTAAACCCGGTTAAGACGTTGACGGTTTCCACGCCATAACTTTTGGCAATCGCCGTTGGTAATTCAGAAGAAACGATGGATTTTAAAATCACCGCATTTTCTGGCAGAGTACCGGCCACTTGTTTAGCTTGCAATAAATAATCTACCAAAAGAGAAGCAATTTGATTACCAGTTAAGACTTGGTACTTTCCATCTGGCAAGCGAACAGCCGCGCCAAGTCGATCGGCATCAGGATCAGTGGCGATTAAAAGATCCGCATTTTCTTCTTCGCCTAACTTCATGGCATATTCAAAAGCTGCTGGATCTTCTGGATTAGGAGATTTGACAGTAGTAAAATCAGGATCAGCTACGGCTTGTTCGGGTACTAAAACAAATTTTTCAAAACCGGCTTGACGCAATGCGCGTTCACCGATCATTCGTCCAGTGCCGTGGAGCGGCGTATAAACAAGACGCAAATCTTTGCCCATTTCCGCAACTAATTTTTCATTGACGGTGACGGTTTTTATTTTTTTTAAGTAAGCTGAATCTACTTCTTCACCAATAATATGAATTAAACCGGAATGTTTCACTTCTTCTTCCCGCAAAACAGGAATCTGCAGCGGATTATCCACTTGGCGCACAAATTCAGTCAAACGATCGGCGTGAACTGGCGGCATTTGCCCACCATCTTCACCATATACTTTGTAGCCATTGTATTTGGCAGGATTATGCGACGCGGTAATCATAATGCCAGCAAAACTTTCCAAATGGCGCACAGCAAACGAAAGTTCTGGCGTTGGTCGTAAACTTTCAAAAACAAAACTTGGAATATTGTGGTAAGCCAAAGTTCGAGCAGCTTCCATAGCAAAATCAGGTGACATGTGGCGCGAATCATAAGCAATAACTACGCCGCGCTTTTTAATTTCTGGTTCTTGCAAATCCATCAACAAGGCGAGCCCTTCAGTTGCTTGGCGCACTGTGTAAATATTCATCCGATTAATTCCCGGGCCAATAATTCCCCGCATTCCCGCCGTTCCAAATTCTAGTGGCGCATAAAATGCATCCTCAAGTTCTGCTTGGCTGAGGGCTAAATTATTTAGTTGTGCTTTTAAATCGCTGTCTAGTTCCTCAAAATTTGCCCAGTTTTGATAAATTTTTTCCCATGACATCGCCAACACCTCTTTTTCAAATTTTAACAAGCTAAGTATATCATACTTTTAAATCTTCTTTAAATTCTGAAATGGTTTTCTATAAAAAAATAACAGGAGGAGATAATTCATTCCGCCCCAAATAAGAAATCTGTTTTTACCTCAGCTATTTTAAATTTGGCCAAAGAAAAAGCTGTGACAAAAATTCATCACAGCTTGCTTTTATTTCGTTTCTTCTAAATAATTATAAACTTGTTGACCGGCGATACCACCTTCACCAACCGCCGTAACGATTTGACGAAGATTTTTTTCACGAACATCTCCTACCGCAAAAATGCCTGGAATGTTGGTGCGCATTTCGATATCTGTTTCAATCCAGCCTTCTGCATTAGTAATATTTAAATCTTCAAATGCTTGCGTTAAAGGATCTAAGCCAACATAAATAAAGACACCATCAGCTGGTAAAACTTCTTCAGTTTCTGTTTTAAGGTTTTTAATTTTCACTTGTGTGACTTGCATTTGATTTCCTGAAATTTCTTCTAAAACCGAATCCCATTTGAAATCAATTTTTGGATTAGCAAACGCGCGATCTTGAATAATTTTTTGCGCCCGCAATTCATTTCTCCGGTGCACAATAGTTACTTTTTTAGCAAATTGGGTTAAATAAATGCCCTCTTCCACTGCTGAGTCGCCACCGCCGATAACATAAAGTTCTTTTTCACGGAAAAACGCCCCATCACACACGGCACAATAAGAAACACCGCGGCCCGCAAATTCTTCTTCCCCCGGCACGCCTAGTTTACGATGGACACAGCCGGTGGCAATGACGATAGTTTTTCCTTTGTAATCTTGATCTTCACAGTGAACTAATTTATATGTACCAAAATCTTTGACACTTTCTACAATGCCGTATGCATTTTCTGCGCCAAATTGATTCACACCTTCATACATCTTGTTGGCAAGCTCCGGTCCCATAATTGAATTGAAACCTGGATAATTTTCCACTTCGGCGGTGTTGTTCATCTGTCCACCGGGTGCGCCCCGTTCAATTAAAAGCACTGATAAATTCGAGCGTGAAGCATAAAGCGCTGCGGTCATCCCAGCCGGTCCAGCACCAATCACAATTACATCATACATTGATTATTCCCCTTTTCATTTTCTTTTTTCACACTACAATAAAATAAGTCACCTCGCAACTTTTCTGCTTAAAAAAAATGTCGCAAAATTTTTTGCGACATTTTTTAAACAGTGTTTTGAGGGATTTTTTTGATTTTCTGTGGTGCTTAACGCACCTTCGACATCCTTTAATCTTCTGCGCTTTGTAGTAGGTACATGTCGTAATATAGGCCTTGTTGGGCGAGGAGTTCTTCGTGGGTGCCGCGTTCAACAATTTTCCCTTTATCTAAAACTAAAATTAAATTGGCATCGCGAATCGTTGACAGACGATGGGCAATAGCAATTGTTGTCCGGCCTTGACGCATTTTTTTCAAACCTTCTTGAATCAGACTTTCAGTTTCCGTATCAATATTGGCCGTCGCTTCGTCCAATACTAAAATTTTCGGATCCGTAACAATTGTGCGGGCAAAAGTAATTAGCTGCCGTTGTCCGGAAGAAAAACTAGCGCCGCCTTCAATTACTTTGCTATGATATTGCCCCGGCAAATTTTCAATAAAATAATTAGCTTGTACAAATTCAGCCGCTTTGCGAATTTCATCGTCGGTAATTTTTTCATTAAATAAGCGAATATTGCTGGCGATATCCCCATAAAATAAAAACGCATCTTGTAAAACGAGTCCCGTTTTTTTCCGCAATTCCTCCATGGGAAAATCACGAATATCCCGGCCGTCAATTAAAATTTCTCCTTCAAAAAAATCGTAAAAACGCATCATGACATTAATGATTGAACTTTTCCCGCTCCCAGTATGGCCAACTAAAGCCACGGTTTCGCCAGGGTTCGCAACAAAAGAAATATCATTTAAGACATTGTTTTTTCCGTCATAGGAAAAAGTTAAATGTTTGAATTCAATTTTCCCATCTTCAATCACGCTAGCCGCGGTCTTATTTTGTTGCGGCGCAACTTCAGGATGATCCATAATCGTTAAAATCCGCGATCCTGCCACCAAGCCATCAGTAAAAACTGACAGAAAATCCATCATTTGGCTCATGGGATTGAAAAAACTTTGGACATACGTTGTAAAAACATAAACCATCCCGACTTTTACCGGATTGTCTAACGCGTTAATTCCGAAAAGCAGCAGCACTAATGCCACGGCCAAGGCGTACAACATGGAAATAACTGGCGAAAGTAATAAGGCATTGGTTTTAATCATGGAAAAACGTGTTTTCAAATATTCATTATTAATCGTCTCAAATTCATCTTCCAAACGATTTTCTTGACGAAATTGTTGCACAATACTCATCCCAGAAATTGTTTCATTTAATTTAGTATTCAATTGGCTGAGACGTTCCCGCATACTCCGGTACAATTTGGAGGAAAATTTTTGATAGTACCAAATAATGACTAAGAGAATCGGCAGAAATAATAATAAAAACAGCGCGATTTTAGCGTCGATTGAAAACATGGCGATAAAACTCGTTACTACCGCAAAAATTCCTGTTAACACAGTTAAAAAAACATACCAAAAATCAAATAATGTTTCCGTATCGTTGGAAACTCGAGAAACAATTGATCCGGCTGGCGTTTGGTCAAAGTAACGCATTCCTAATGTGTGGAGCTTTTCAAACAATCGGACGCGAATAAATTGATACGTTTTAAGACTGGCGACAGAATACAAAAATCCTTGAAAAAACCAGACGAAACTTTTTAAAATCGCCCCTAATAAATAAAGTCCGGCAAATCCGAAAATAATTTTTGTAGTAGCTGTTTTCGATTCTAAATAATGGTCAATTAAAAATTGTAAAACTCGTGGTAAATAAATATTAATTAAGCTCAAAGCAAAGGCAAATAAAATCGCCACACCAAATGATTTTCGAAATGGCTTCGTGTAAACGAACAGACGCTTAATAATATTTTTTTGTTCTTTTAAGGGAATTTCTTTGGACCAAGCGGATTCGAATTTTTCCATATTATTCCCCTCCTTCGATTTTAGCTTCTAATTGTTGTTTGTAATACATTTTCGCATACCAACCACCATTTGCTAAAAGCTCGTGGTGATTTCCCCGCTCGATGATTTGTCCTTGATCAATAACGATAATTTCTTTAGCATGCATTACCGACGACAAGCGGTGGGCAACAATAATCGTCGCTTGCGTGGCTCTTAATTGTTTTAAATTTTGCAAAATTGTTTCTTCTGTTTTGGCATCAACGGCCGACAACGCGTCATCTAAAATTAATAATTCCGGATTAACTAAAAGGGCTCGCGCAATGGAAAGACGCTGCTTTTGCCCCCCAGAAAGAGAAACGCCACGTTCGCCGACCATTGTTTGATAGCCATTAGAAAATCCTAAAATATCTTCGTGGACATCGGCTAATTGCGCCGCTTTTTCCACTTGTTCCATCGAAGCCTCTTGATTGGCAAAGCGAATATTATCGGCTACCGTCATAGAAAATAAAAAATGATCTTGCGGCACGTAACCGATTTGTGGTAAAAAACTATCCAATGCGTAATCTTTAATATTTACACCATTCCAAGTAATTTCACCGGCGTAATTATCGAATTCCCGCAACAATAATTTAATAAGGGTGGTTTTGCCTGCGCCTGTTTTTCCCACAATGCCTAATGTTTCGCCTGGCTCCAACTCAAAATGAATATTTTGTAAATTAGCCACTTTTTCTTCCGGATATAAAAATTTATTGACGCCATATTTAATTTTCCCAGCCGCTTTAGTCACTACCGGCACTTGCGCTTCAATAATATGCGTTTTTTCCTGCAATAAGATTTGCACCCGGTCGTAACTTGCTGAACCGCGTTCCAAAACATTAAACAAGCGGCCTACAGCAAACATCGGCCAAACAAGTAAACCAATATATGAAATAAAGGAAACCAATTCCCCAATGGTCAGCTCGTTGTTCATAATCAAATGTGATCCTAAAATAATCGTCAACACATAAGAAATACCAATGATCAACGTAATAAACGGATCAAAAAGTGAATCTAGCAAATAGACACGCTTATTTTTTACAATCGCTTGGGCTACTTTGTTATCAAAATCAGCCAAATCTTCTTTTTCTTGACCAAATGTTTTAATGACTTTAATTCCAGTAATACTTTCTTGCGCTTTATCATTAATATCGGAAAATGCTTCTTGACTATCCCGAAATGCTTCGTGCATTTTGCTACCGAGAATCCGGGCGACTAATGCTAAAAAGGGCAATGGAATGACAGCAATTAACGTTAAGCGCCAGTCAACAAATAAAATCATCGCAATTAAAGTTGATCCGCCAGTAATTAAAGAATCGGCAAAAGTTAAAATCCCTTCTCCAGCTACTTTTTGAATTGCTGAAAGGTCGTTCGTGGCATGCGCCATTAAATCGCCTGTTCGATGGGTTTGAAAAAATTGGTGATCCATTTTAGTAAAATGATGAAATAATTGCTTGCGTAAAGTTTTTTCTAACAGTGCCGCGCTGCCCCAAATATTTTTACGCCACAAGTAGCGCAATAAATATTGCAAAATAGCCATAATGACTAAAACAATCACCCAAGTGACAATTTTTTGCATGGACATATTTTGATCGGCGATTTCATCGATGACAATCCCAATGACTTTCGGCGGCACGACTTGAACAATTGCTACTAAAAGTAAGGCGGTAATTCCGATGATGTAAGCTTTTTTTTCTTGGCGGAAAAACCAACCAAGCTTTCTAAAAATCTGCATATGTATCTCCTTTGTTCATTTAATCAAAGCGATTAAAATTTTTTTTGCAAAAAAAAGCATAAAAAAAACGGGCTGAAAAACTATCAGCCCGCAAAAAAGCTATTTCTTCTTGCTTGGTTGCTTCATTTGCGCCATCATTTGTCGAATTTTCTTTTCAGAAGGTTTTTGACCCATCGACATCATCATGGAGCGTAACATTTCCTCATTAATTGGAGGGTTTTGTTCTAGATAGCTTTTCATATAACGACGTGCTAGGAAAAATCCCCCAACGGCGCCTAAAATTAATGCTAAAACTGCGATTAATACAACCCAAACTGTATCCATCTTCAAGCTCCTTTCTCCACATGTATTCTCAATGTTTCATTTTACTAGAAACTGACCGAAATTAAAAGACTTTTAAAAATTTTTTTGTAAAAAAAAAGTCCCACACGAATGTGGGACTTTAAAAGTCTAAATTGAATTAAGCTTTTTCTACGTTAGCAGCTTGTGGGCCACGGTCAGTATCTTCAACATCGAATGTTACTGCTTGACCTTCTTCTAGAGTTTTGAAGCCGTCACCTTGGATAGCTGAGAAATGTACGAATACATCGTTGCCATCTTCTTGTTGAATGAAGCCAAAACCTTTTTCTGCGTTAAACCATTTTACTGTACCTTTTGCCATGTTAAATGGACCTCCTCGTATAGACCTAAAATTTGTAAAGATGTGGTTCGTACGATAGAGGCGTTAAACTTTTAAACAACTTCTATAGTAAACCCAAAATCACTTACTCAATTAATATAACCCATCTCCCTTGGAATTGCAAGTAATCCTACCAAACTTTTTTAAAATCCAATGATTTATTTAATAAATCCTTCTTCTTTTAAACTCAAATAATCACTTTCTCCAACAATCAGATGATCCAATAATGGAATTCCCATCAATTCACCGATCTCTGCAACTCGTTTAGTAAAAGTCAAATCATTGGCAGACGGCGTCAAATTCCCTGACGGATGATTATGAGCCAAAATAATATTGGCCGCTGAGGATTTTATAGCACCTTTAAAAATTTCTCGCGGATGAGCAATACTTTGATTAAGTGAACCGATAAAAAGTGTTTCTTGTTTAATAATTTCATTTTTCGTATTGAGATAAATGCCGATTAAGTGCTCTTGTTGAAGATCTTTCATTTGCGAAATTAAATTTTGCCCCAGATGATAACTGGAAACAATTTGGCCAAGTTTATTGCGTTTGGCATTATTTAATCGACTCCCAAGTTCCATAACCGCTTTTAATTCGATGGCCTTGACTTGACCTAAGCCGTGAACTTCTTGCAATTCTTCTAGTGAAGCTTCTTTTAAGCCGTGTAACGAGCCAAACGTGTGCAAAATTCGCTCAGCAAATCGTAAAACATTTTCTTTTCGCAAACCTGTTCGTAACACAATCGCCAAAATTTCCGCATCACTTAAATTTTGCGCCCCCACTTGCAATAATCGTTCCCGCGGCCGAATTTCTGTCGGCACTTCTTTTAATAAAAAATGAGTCATAAAATCCCTCCCTTATAAGAAGGTACGCAAAAACCAGATTATCGAAGCGTATTGCGTGAGGTAAGAAAATAGAAAAATGAAGCAAGTTAGTCTGCTGGTGGAAGACAGCGTCAAAAAAGCCCAGCAAAAAAATTTCACTGGGCTTTTTCTTTTTTTAGTTATTGTTCGCTAAATAATCTTTTACCGCCAATAAATCTGGGAATACTTTTGTGGCCAGATTTTCCATCTCAATAGTCGGTTCCATTAAATCAGGCACTAGAAAAACGGGGACTCCAGCAGCATTGCTAGCTTTCAATCCATTTAGAGAATCTTCTAGCATAACTAAATTTTTCTTTTCTGTTTTAAAAAATCCCGCCGCTTTTTCGACAATTTCTGGATCGGGTTTGGCTAAAGTAACATCTTCCGCTGAAAAAATTGCCGCAAAATAATCTGTTAACCCGGCACGGTCTAATAAAGTTTCAATCGCACTGCGAGCATTGGAGCTAGCTACGACGCAAGGAATATTTTGTTCTTTCGCCCACTTTAACAATTCTTCGGCACCTTTTTTAACCGGCACAATTCCTTGATCAAAAACATCATAGGTCACGTCATACGATTGCTTAATAAATTGATCGACTTTTTCTCGCCCGAATGCAGCAAAATCTCGATAATAATTTTCAAATAATTCAGCATCAGAAATCCCTAAATAATTTAAATAAAATTCGCGCGAATAAGGGATTTCTAAAGCGTCCGCCACTTGTTGTGTGGATTGGTAATACACTTCTTCGGTGGCAAATAACAAGCCGTCCATATCAAAAATAATTCCTTCAGTCATGTAGACCTCCTACAAAAATTTCTCTTACTTGGCTAGAAAAATAGAGCGAACCGCAAATAATTACCACATCATTTTCATCCATTTGTTGCAAAATTTCTCTCAAGGCACCCGCCCAATTTTCTCGCACGTCAAAGCCTTTAGCCGCTAGATTTTTCAAATCATCTAAACTCATGGCCTTTGGATAATCAAACGTAGTCACTAGTAAATGGCTATGGGGAATTTTTTTTAAATCCAACAACATTAAATCAATGTCTTTGGTCACAATGGAAGAATACAACAACCAAATCTCGCGATTTTTAAAACGCACTTTAATATTTTCTACTAAACGTTTCACCGCATGATCGTTATGAGCGCCGTCTAATAAAATCAACGGGTCCTCTTGTAAAACTTCCATTCGCGCCGGCCAAACTGTCTTCATAAGACCATTTTGAATATCCCGCGCTGCAAAATGAATTTGTTCTTTCTGGCAATAAGTAATAAACAACGCCATAGCCATGCCAGCATTTTCCACTTGATGACGACCAATCAAAGGAATATGAATATGAGATATCTGCCAATCGTCCATGGAAAATCCAAGACGTTCCCCTTGTAGTTCATCTTTTTCAAAAGTTACTTGATAATCTTTAGCAAAAGCAATTACTTGGCTATGATGATTTTTGGCAATTTCTTTAATGGTATTCAAAGCTTCAGGAACAATATTTCCCGTAACCACCGGAATATTTTGTTTAATAATGCCAGCTTTTTGCGTGGCAATTTCTGGTAACGTATTGCCTAAAATATCCATATGATCGTAGCCAATGGTAGTAATTCCAGTGAGCGTCGGCGTTAAAACGTTGGTGGAATCTAAGAGGCCACCAAGTCCCACTTCAATCACAGCCACATCGACTTTATCTTGAAAATATAAAAAGCCCAACACGGTATTAATTTCAAATTCGGTTAAACCTTTCAACTCTTCATCTTGATCCATTTCTGCGACAAAAGGTAAGATTTTTTGAATTAAAAAAAGCAACTCTTCATCAGAAATAAATTCTCCGTTGATTTGAATTCGTTCGTTGAATCGAATAATAAAAGGCGAAGTGAACGTGCCAACGGTTAAGCCCGTTTCTTCTAACATATTCGCTAAAAATTTGACCGTCGAACCTTTGCCATTCGTGCCAGCAATATGAATAAATTTTTGATCAGCTTCTGGATTACCAAGACGATCTAATAAAGTTTCAATCCGTAAAAGTCCTGGACGCAAGCCAAATTTCAAACGACCGTGCAGCCAATCAATTGCTTCTTTAACATTAGTTATTTTTTCTATTGAGGACATTATTCCCTCTTTTCTGCAAAAAACAAAATACAAAAGGCAGGCCTCTTGCATTTTGTCTCTAGGCTTATTTTTCTAATTGAGCGACCAACTCTTCAAGTTCTGTTAAACGAGATGCAAACACTTGGAAAGCCTCTTTTAAATAATCGGCTTTAGTCATATCGACGCCGGCTTTTTTCATCACTTCAATTGGGAAATCAGAATCGCCAGCTTTTAAGTAATTTAAATAATTTTCCAAAGCATTTTCTTCTTTATTCCAAATTTTCTTAGATAAAGCAGCGGCAGCGGAAAATCCGGTAGCATATTGATACACATAATAATTATAGTAAAAATGAGGAATCCGGGCCCATTCGTAAGAAATCTCAGGATCACGTGCTACATCTGGACCATAATATTCAGCATTCAAATTCCCGTAATATTCATTTAAGACATTACTAGTCAAAGGAGTTCCTGCTTGATCTTCTGTGTGCAAGAAATGTTCAAACTCAGCAAATTGTGTTTGCCGGAAAACGGTTCCTTTAAATCCATCCAAGTAGTGATTTAAAACAAAAGCGCGCACTTTCGGATCAGTTTCTGTTGCTAGTAAATATTCCGTTAAAATATTTTCATTAGTAGTTGAAGCAATTTCAGCTAAGAAAATAGTATAGCTGCCATAAACATATGGTTGGTTAGAACGAGAATAATGACTATGAATGGAATGACCCATTTCATGAACTAACGTATACAATTGATCCAAGCTATCGTGCCAGTTAAGCAAAATATATGGATTCGTATCGTAACTTCCTGATGAATAAGCACCAGAACGTTTACCAATATTTTCTGTAACATCAATCCAACGTTGGTCAAATGCTTCATGAACGTGTTTTAAATAATCTTCACCCATCACACTTAAAGCTTCCAAAGATTTTTCTTGCGCTTTGTCATAAGAATATTTAATCGCCGGTTCCCCTAAAAGTGGCGTGTATATATCGTACATATGAAGTTCATCCAGACCTAACATTTTTTTCCGTAAAGCTACATAACGATGCAACAGTGGCAAATGCTCGTGCACTTCGGTAATCAATGTATCATAAACAGCTTCTGGAATATGATTGTTCGATAATGCTGCTTCTCTAGCTGAAGAAAAATGGCGAACGCTAGCTTTATAGTTGTGCATTTTAGCGTGCGACGATAAAGTTTGCGCTAAAGTATTTTGGAATTGTTCAAAAACTGAATATAATTTCTCGAACGCTTCTTTACGGACTGAACGTTTGGTGGATTCTAATAATTGACCGTACAAGCCGTGCGATAATTGAACTTTTTCGCCGTCTTCATTTTCCACTTCTGGAAATTTCAAGTCGGCATTATTTAAAATGCTAAATGTTTTAGACGAAGCATCAAAAATTTCTTCAGCAGAAGCTAGCAATGCTTCTTGTTCAGCTGGTAAAACGTGGGCCCGATTAGCGGTAATATTTTCTAAAAAGTGACGATAACCTTCTAATTTAGGTTCGTCTTTAAAATATTTAGCCAATTGGTCATCTGATAAACTCAAAACTTCAGGATCAAACCAAGCAAAAGCGGAACTAACTTGCGTAGCTAAATTGCTAGCTTTCGTGTGCATCGCTTGATACTCAGCATTTTTTGTATCTTGGTCATTTTTCAAATGAGAATATACATAAATAATTTCCAGTTTCCGGAAACTTTCTAGCATAAATTCAATGGCTGTAAGCAAACTTTCGGCGCCATTTTTTAAAGTACCTTGCAATTTTTCAGCTGCAGGAATTTCACTTTGAGCTTTTTTAAAAGCTGCGGCAAATTCTTCATCGGATTTAAAAATTGGTGTTAAGTCCCAAGTTAAACTTTCTTCGACTGCGGAACGTGTGGGTAATTGTTGTGCTGACACATTGATCACTCCTTCAATATTTTAAATCTATCTTATCATATTTTAAGAGATTTATACCAATTCTCCACCGCTTTTCAAAAATTTTACGCCCATTTTTCCATAGTTTAAAATCCCCGCTTTTTGAAGATCCGGAAAATAAGTTTTTACATAGCTTTGAAAATAATATTTTGGCGCAACTAGCGGCATTTCTTGCTGTTCGTTCAAAATAGGTTGCCAAATATTTTCCAGCTGCTCCCATGGGTAAAATCGTTTTTCTACTTGCTCTAATAAATGAAATAGCAGCGAACAGGCCGGCCATGTCATAAAAGGCAACGTAACTTGAGCCATTTGATAAAAAATTTCCGGTAAAGATAAAAGATTGCGTTGCCGTCGATAAAAAAAAGCTTGTTCTTTTAAAAGGGCCGGTTGCCGGTAGTAAAGACCCCGCGCTATTTTCTTTTTAACAAGTTGCGGTGATTGGGGCCAAAGCATTTTTTCTGGTTGCCCCCAATTTTGCACTTGCCATAAACTAAGAAAGTTTTCGCTTGTTTTAATTTTTTGCCTTTTAAAATGAGCCACATTGTTAATGCTTAAACAGTGCTGGTACAAAAATAATTCATCCTGCAAAATAAAAAAATAAAAACCTAGTGCCGGATCATATTGCATAAATTTTTTTTGACTACTAGTAAAATTTTTTTTGATTAAATAACGCCGCCCCAAAATCCATTGTAAGTCAAAACCTTGCTGCAAATAATCTTGGGTTCTTTTTTTAATTTCTATGTCTGACATGGGTGAACATTGAATTTCTAAAACCTTTTTTTGTTCATCTAAAAAAAGATCGCCGCGCCGACTCCCCTTTAATAAACGCTCTTCGACTCTTGGCTGTAAAGCTTGGTTTTCTCCCCAACTTAAAAAGAAATTTTTCCCATTTTGATGCTCCCAAGATTCCCCGTGCACAACTTGCTCTTTCTGGTGAGCAAAATGCGGTCTTTTTTTCGCAGATTTTCGCAAAACTAATCTTTCTCCACATTCTAAACAATAAAAATCTTGACTTGGATCTTTTAGCTTTAAACTATTCACCATTTCCCCTGCTTGATTTTTTGCCTGAAACATTTTTCTCACCTCAAGAAAAAATACGCAAAAAAAGTTGCCCTGTTTAAAGGACAACTTCAAGAAAAAATATTCATTTAACCAATCAGAACGCTCTCTTCTGGGAATTTGTAATGAGCTTCTTGCGCTTGGGCTTTTTTCATAATAGAAAATCCAACGGTGAAAATTCCCACCCGACCAAGATACATCAAAAGCATAATTAAAATTTTCCCGCCAATCGTCAGCTCTGGTGTAATACCCATCGTCAGACCCACTGTCGCGAAAGCTGAAACAACTTCAAAAGCAATATATTCAATCCCAAAACCATTAGGAATCGTTTCAGTAATTGTCAAAATAGTCGTAGCCACAATAACTAAAGTTAAACTTAAAAAGAAAAATAGAAAAGCCCGAAAAACTACTGAACTTTTAATTGTTCGGCCTTGAAATTCTGCATTCGTCCGACCAGAGAATAATGATTTAATTTGAATAAACAAAACCCCAATTGTCGTTGTTTTTAATCCACCAGCTGTAGATCCTGACGTTCCGCCAATAAACATTAAGACGATCGTCAAAATAATTCCCGCATGATTCATATCACCATAGTTGACGGAATAAAAACCTGCCGTCCGCGGGGTTACGGTTGTAAACCAAGTGTTGGCCACATTATCCCAAAAAGATAAATTCGGCGCTAATTTGCTAGCTGCTCCAGTGAAGAAGAATAAAAGAAAACCGCCCACTAATAAAATTCCGGTCACACTTAAAGCAAGTTTTGTGTGAATCGATAATTTTTTTGTCTGGTGATAATTTAAAACATCTCGCCAAACAATAAAACCAAAACCACCAGCGATAATCAGAAACGATAAAATATACATAATATAAGGTTTCGTTTGATAAGGTACTAATGATTCGCCTAATAAATCAAAACCGGCATTACAAAAGGCTGAAATAGAATGGAAAATCGAATAAAAAATTCCTTTGCCCCAACCAAAATCAGGAATAAATTGGAAGCTTAATAAAACGGCTCCCACCCCTTGAATAATTACCGCTAGCCGCAAAATGTATTTCATTAAGCCGACTGCTCCTGATACATCGTCAAGATTTAAGGCATCTTTTAGTAACATTCGAGTAGAAAACTGAATTTTCTTCCCTAAAACAAAATACACTAAAACGGGAAACGCCATAAATCCTAAGCCGCCCGACTCAATTAAAACCATAATCACAACGTGTCCGGCTGTGCTCCAATGAGCCAATGTATTGACTGTTGTTAAACCGGTGACACAAACAGCTGATGTCGCCGTAAAGACGGCATCAATATATGGTGTCCACGTTCCATCTGCTGAGGCAAATGGAAAAGTCAGCAAGATGCTCCCAACTAAAATTAAACTTAAAAACCCTAGCGCTAAAATTTGCACCGTGGAAAACCGATGCCAGCGTTTCTTATTTTTCTTTTGCATAAGCTCCTCAACTTTGTCCCAAATCTTTTACTTTAATTAAACGGGTAATGTTAGACCGTTCGTTTTCTTCTAACTTCATGCGAATATAGCGAATCGTTTCTGTCAACTGTGGCATAGTCATATATTCTAAAGCATTGACCCGGCGCCGCGTTTTTTCAATTTCAGCTGCCATCAATTGACACGTTTTTTCAACTTCTGTTAAACGCAATAATTTTGGTAAGACTTCGGTAATTTTTTCCATAGCAACATCTAATTCTTGCGATGAATTTAAATAACCATATTTCAATGGCAACTGCAATCCGTCTTGATCATATTGAAAGTTCATTAAGGGCACTTTGACACTCATAATATTGTCCTCAATAATATCTACTTCAATATTTTCTGCCGGAATAGCAAAGAGTTCGCCGATAAAAGATTCGTTCACCCCCGCATGGGCCAGTACGAAATTTTCCATACTTTTTACTAAACTCTCTTCAACTTCTTTACGCAAAGCATCATTTTCTTTAACCATCAAAATAAAGCGACGCATTAATTCGTCTTGTTTATCTTTTAACAGTTTATGCCCTCTAGTGGCTGTCGTCAATTGATTTTTTAAGCGGGTGAGTTCCATTCGCGTAGGATTAACATTCAATCGAGCCATGGTTACACCTTCTTCATGTATTTTTCAATCATCGATTCTTTAATTCGTTTTAATTCTGAATGAGGCAACATCGCCAATAATTCCCAACCTAGATCAAGCGTTTCTTCAATCGTTCGATTGGTTTCAAATCCTTGATTGACATATTCTTTTTCAAAACGATCAGCAAACTTGGCGTAAATTTTATCCGTCTCAGATAATGCTGAATCCCCTAAAATAACTGCCAATTCTTTGGCTTGTTTCCCTTGGGCATAAGCAGAAAAAATTTGGTTCATGGTGCTGGCGTGATCTTCCCGGGTTTTTCCGACACCGGTTCCTTTATCTTTCAAACGAGACAAACTAGAAAGAACATCAATCGGCGGTTCAATACCTTGTTTAAATAATTCCCGTGACAAAATAATTTGCCCTTCAGTAATATAACCTGTTAAATCGGGAATTGGATGAGTTTTGTCATCCTCTGGCATGGTTAAAATTGGAATTTGTGTCACTGATCCTTTAAGTCCTCTAATCCGTCCAGCGCGTTCATATAAAGTTGCCAAGTTCGTATACAAATACCCTGGATACCCACGACGCCCTGGAACTTCCCGCCGCGCTGCCGAAATTTCTCGCAGTGCTTCACAGTAGTTCGTCATATCCGTCATAATGACTAAGACGTGCATTCCTTTTTCATAAGCTAAATATTCAGCAGCAGTTAAAGCCATTTTTGGAGTAGCAATCCGTTCAATTGCTGGATCATTAGCTAAATTCATAAACATGACCGAGCGATCAATCGCTCCTGTTTTACGAAAATCTTCCATAAAAAATTCAGCTTCTTCAAAAGTAATCCCGATAGCCGCAAAGACTACCGCGAAATCTTCATTGCTATTAAGTACTGTTGCTTGTCGAGCAATTTGGGCGGCGAGTTCTTTATGAGGTAACCCCGACGCTGAAAATACAGGCAACTTTTGTCCACGCACAAGCGTATTTAAGTGGTCAATTGAAGAAATTCCAGTTTGAATAAATTCATCTGGATAATCACGAGCAACGGGATTAATAACTTCCCCATTAATATCCATTTTTTTCTCTGGCAAAATGGCTGGCCCTTGATCTTTTGGCCGACCTAGTCCATCAAACACACGTCCCATCATATCTAACGAGACACCTAATTCTAAGGGGCGTCCTAAGAAACGTACTTTAGAATCGCGTAAATTGATGCCGGAAGTCCCTTCAAAAATTTGGACTAGCGCCTTGTCTTCTTGTGCTTCTAACACTTGACCGCGACGAATTTGCCCGTCTTGCATCCGAATTTCAATTAATTCTTCATATTTGACGCCGGCAACTTTTTCCACCGCCATCAAAGGACCAACAACTTCGCCGATTGTCCGATATTCTTTAAGCATGTTTCACTCCCCCTTCTTGTAGAATATTTTGCATAGTTTGTTTCATATTACTAATCAAATGATCCAACTGGTCCAGTTGATCTTCTGGCACATATTTCATTCGGCCAATTTTTTCTCGTAAGCTAGCTGTATTTTTAATAATCTCATCAAAATAAGCGCCCAATTGTAAAGCTTTTTTCCCTTCGTTGAAAAAGGTCAAAATCAAAGTCAGCATTTTCAATTGTTTTTCATAACTAGTAAATGAGTCAACATCGTCAAAGGCATCTTGTTGCAAATAATCTTCCCGAATCATTTTGGCTACTTCTAGCGTCAGTCGATCTTCATCTGATAAAGAGTCGATCCCTACAAGGCGGACAATTTCATCTAATTGAGATTCTTTTTGTAAAAGTTCCATCGCGCTTTTTGTATGCTCGCTCCAATTACTTTGCAACAGTCGATCCATATAAGTGCCGACTTCATTTTGATACAAAGAATAACTTACTAGCCAGTTAATCGACGGAAAATGCCGTCTTTGCGCTAAAGTAGCGTCTAATCCCCAATACACTTTTACCACTCGCAATGTATTTTGCGTAACGGGTTCTGAAACGTCACCACCAGAAGGCGAAACAGCCGAAATTGCTGTAATACTTCCTTCCCGATGATCTGATCCTAAGGCCACCACGCGACCACTGCGTTCATAATATTCGGCTAGACGACTCCCTAAATAAGCTGGATACCCTTCATCGCCGGGCATTTCTTCTAAACGACCAGACATTTCCCGCAAAGCTTCCGCCCAACGCGAAGTTGAGTCGGCCATAATCGCTACCGAATAGCCCATATCTCTAAAATATTCAGCAATCGTAATCCCGGTATAAATCGAAGCTTCCCGAGCTGCTACTGGCATATTTGACGTATTAGCTACAAGGACGGTCCGTTCCATTAATGAACGACCGGTGGAAGGATCGATTAGTTTAGGAAATTCATTCAAAACATCGGTCATTTCATTTCCACGTTCGCCGCAACCCACGTAAACAACCACATCAACATCTGCCCATTTAGCAATTTGATGCTGCACTACAGTTTTACCCGCGCCAAATGGACCCGGAACAGCTGCTGCTCCCCCTTTAGTCACTGGGAAAAAAGTATCAATCGATCGTTGACCGGTCCGCATCGGTTGATTAGGATTTAATTTTTCTTGCACTGGCCGACCACGTCGTACGGGCCATTTTTGCAGCATCGGAAATTCTTTTTGCTCATCATCGTTTTCCAAAACATAAATTGTTTCAACGATATTATAATCTCCGCCATTAATAGATGAAATGGTTCCAGATTGGCCAAAGGGAACCATAATTTGATGACGCAAAGCTGGAGTTTCGTCCACGTAGCCGACAATATCCCCCGCTTTTACCACGTCACCAACTTGTTTTACCGGGACAAAAGTCCATTTTTTTTCTTTATCTAAAGCCTCGATTTGGACACCGCGGGCTAAATAATTACTTTGGGTGATATCCATAAAACGTTCCAGCGGCCGTTGAATGCCGTCAAACATGCGTGAAACAACACCCGGCGCTAGTTCAACAGATAAAGCTTCCCCTGTTGTAACGACCGGCTCACCTGGCCCGATGCCAGATGTTTCTTCATATACTTGGATGGAAGCTGTGGTGCCGCGCATCTCGATAATTTCTCCGATTACTTGTAAATCTCCCACCAGACACATATCTTGAATGGCGGCATCCCCCATATTTTCTGCCAAGACCAGAGGACCTGAAACTTTAATTATTTTTCCTGTTTCCACTATGTTACTCCTTTGGTTGTAAGATATTTTGTCCTACTGCTTTTTCCACATTTTCTTGAATGCTTCCTTGCCCAATGCCTAATGAACCGGCATGATTAGGAATTAAAATAACTGCTGGGGTCATCTTCTCTTGAAAACGAGCAATTACTTCCGGAATTTTAGCAGCTTCAGGTTCAGTAATATAAATTATGCCATAATTTTTTTCAGCCATTTCATTAAGAAGAGCTGTGCTATTGGCGGCATCATAACTAAAACGGACGTCAAAGCCAAATAATTTAAATGGCAATACTGAATCTTTATCGCCAATCACGCCGATTTTATAGCTCATGATTTCCCCGCATCCTTTCAGCAATCAATTCTTTAGAAAAACGATTGTTCATCCCGGTGACAATTAACCGCAGATTTTTTTCTTCTAACTCTTTTGCATTAATTAACGCCAATAACGGCAACGGTCCAAAGGCAATTGTTTTACTTTTGGTAAACATATTGGACAAATAATCATCCCGCAATACCGCCATTTTCGATAAAGAAAGAACAGCGTTATCCAAACTTAAGGAAATCAATTCGTGATAGCTTGAATTTAATAAATACTGGGTAAATTCTGCCAAAGTTGCGCCGCTAAATTCTAAGTATTCGCTTTTTTCAATTTTTCCTGAGCTAGATAAGACTGTCGATAAAAATGTCGGCGTTTGTTTTTGCTTAATCGCCCGGGCGGTGATCATAATATTACTTAAATCAATAAAACTAGTCACTTCATTTAATAGCTCGGGATAATTTAACTCAACGGCAATTTTTTTAATTTGCGTTAAATAAAGTCGGTCGTAAATAATATCAATCCCTTGCAAAATTTTCCCTTCTGCAAAATAATCCGCCACTTCTTGAATGCCAGCGACTAAATAATCCGGCAAAATACTGGAAGCTTTCGTATGAACTGCTGATTTTAATTGGTCAAAGGTAAACCGTCCATCTTCAATCAATAAATCATCAAGGTTTTGGCCGGTAAATTCTGCTTTAGTTAACACTTTTAAATTATGATGCGTATATCTTAAAGTAAATAAATCCACCAATTCTTTTTCTGGAGCAACTTCATACGCCCACGAAAAAAATTCGTTGCGCATCTGTTGCAGCGTGTCTTCAAAAGTAAGTTGAAAATCTTTTTGCCGAACATAGGGCGCATAAATAGTTGTAGATAGAATTTTTTGCACCGCGGAAAGACTAGTGGCATTTTCTAAAGATTGCCAGGTGGATCTTTTTAACAATTCGTCTTCTTTTACTCTTACCAGAGGATTGACTTGATTATAAAGTGTATCTTTTTGCATAAGTCCCCTCAGCTTTCTTTAAACAAAATTTCAGCAATCGTAAAACTTTCGGTTTCTTTTAGTTCGTTTACTAATGCAGAAAATAAGAAATTATATTCTACGCCTTCTTGATCCACTACAAAGCCACCTTGTTTTTTTTCAAAAGTTTCTGAAAAAGTCAAAGGAAATTGTTTTTGGGCGTTGACTTTGGCTAGCCACGTGTCATCTAGCTTGTCTTTGGCATATTCACCTAAAATAACTACTGAATTTTTGGCATCCGGCACTTGTAATATGCCTTGGGTGCAAAATTCTTGATAAGTTTCTTTAGGCCATTGATTCATAGCAGTAATCGCCTCTTCAAAAAGTTTCGTTAAATAATCTTGTTTGATATTTAACGTTTCCCGGCGAAAAGTAGTTTCTTGGCGAGAATATTCTTGAGCGAAATCTTTTTCCAGTGCTTTTTTACTTTTATCAGCAGTAACTTTTGCTGCTTTTTCCAGCTCTACAAGTTGTTGTTGGGTTTCAGTAAACTGGCGATTTTTTTCTTTTTTTAAGTAATCTTCTACTTTCTGTTGGCCCTTAGCTAAAACTTGGGCCACCATTTTTTCTACAGCATCCATTTTTCTCCTCCTAAACGTTCGTAACTAGCAAGAAGGAAATAACGAATCCTAAAATAGCGTAAGTTTCTACCATGGCCGCAAAAATAATCCCTTTAGTAGCATGTTCTGGTTTTTTAGCTAAAATTTGGATCCCGGCTGAAGCCACCCGACCTTGAGAAATCGCCGAGAAAAGTCCGGTGAATGCCACAGGTAAGCTAGCGACAAAATATTCAAGACCTTGTGTCAAAGTTAAATCACTTGAAACGCCTAAGAAAATAATAAAGGCGATTACGAAACCGTACAATCCTTGGGTACCTGGTAATAGTTGTAAAATCAGCGCTTGA
The DNA here is from genome assembly GCF_900104595.1 of Enterococcus timonensis. Lineage (GTDB taxonomy): Bacteria > Bacillota > Bacilli > Lactobacillales > Enterococcaceae > Enterococcus_J > Enterococcus_J timonensis. The sequence continues at coordinate 348,302 of NZ_FNVY01000003.1, read as the reverse complement.
CCGAATTTTTCTGGTTGTTCCGTTGTTAGTGCAGCGGCTGCTTCACCAGTCATCCCCACACCTTTTGCAGAACCAATCCCACTAAAAATAGTTGCCACTGCCATCCCTAAGACAGTGAAAAAAATCCCACCGTTTGAAATCATATAATCCATCATTATTTTTTCCTCGCAATTTCTTCTTTTTTAGTTTTATTTTCAACATTGATATATTTTTCTTGCGTCGTGAAAGGTTTGAATACCCGACCGCCGCCTGTGAAAAATTTTCCGAAAAACTCTACATATTGGAGACGCGCGCCATGGACATAAGCACTAAGTAATGACAAAAATAAATTTAAAGCTTGTAAACCGATAATTAAAACCACCCCAAATGTGAAACGAACGACTGGCGGCATGTATCCGACTAGCATATTAAATGCTGCGGCAATACTCCCCCCAGAAATTCCTAAAGCCATTAGTCGAGTGTAACTTACTAAATCTCCAATATAACCGGTGACTCCGTATAAGCCGTAAACACCTTTGGCTAAGCCTTTTAATTTGGAAGTACTTTGGAAAATGGGAATAGTGACAATCGACAAGGCACATAAAGCCGCCACAATAATTCCTAAATATAAAATAGTGGAATTGTGTAAAATCATTTGGCCTAAAAGAGCAATCACTAAGCCGATTAATAAACCTTGCCAAGCAAAGCCCTCTTTGACAGCATTGAGATATTCTTTTTTTCGAATGTGTAAAACGCCATTGACTAAAAGTCCAAACATAATTTGGATAAAGCCGAAAACCACCGATAATAATAAAATCGTTGTTACATCATCAGTAGTGGACAAAATTGGAAATGGTGCCGGCAAACTGGCGCCAAAAAACGAGCCGTAAATTAAGCCCCATAAAATGGTTGGAATCGATAAAATCATAAAGAAGTCCACAAAACGAGTCATCCCTCGTTTTAAAACAAAGAAACGTCGAGCAATAAGAGTACCAATTAACATCACTAGTCCATAACCAATGTCGGCTACCATCATACCGAAAAAGACTAAATAAAATGGCGTCATTAAAGGTGTCGGATCTACTTCATCATATTTAGGTAAAGAATACATTTCCGTCAGCATTTCAAAAGGCGCTACTAAGCGATTATTTTTTAAATGCGTTGGAACGTCCTCGCCTTTAATCGCATCAGAAAATTCTACTACGATGTTATCTTGCGGAATTTTTTCGTGAAGAGCTGCTAATATATTGGCTTGATTTTCTTTAGGAAGCCAGCCTTCTAAGACAAACAGATCTTCTGATTTGGCCATTAAAGTTCGGGCAGCTTGTCTTTGTTGACTTGCTAAAATCACTTCTTCAGCCAATGATAAAGAGGCGATTTCTTTGGCGAGATTGCCAATTTCTTTTTTTAACTTGCTTTCTTTTTTAGAAATGTCCGCCAGTTCTTGTTTAATTATTTTATATTGTTCTTTCGGTGTGACGTCATACGGATAATTAACCGTCTTGAAGCTCACTTGATCTAATAGCTGGCTAACGGCTACTTGCTGATCTTGCAAATACAACAAGAAATAATAATTATGATGTGGCGAGCTATACACTTCTTCGGTGTAAATATCCGGAATTTGAGTAAGACCGGCGGCGAAGAGTTCTTGATTTTTGTTATTAATGATCCCAATCACCACACGGGTGCTATCGAGGTTGGTATTTTTTGGTAAGACATCTAAATACTGCCAGCGAGCAAATTCATTTTCTTGGACGGATAATTCTTTTTTTTGGCTAGCAAATATTTGTAATTGATTGGACAATTGTTCAATTTCAGCTAATTTTTCTAATAACTCTTTTTCATGATAGCTTGCTTGCAGTTGATCCATCGTGACATTTTTTCGTTTTAAAGTCGATTGTTTGTCATCAGGTGAATAGCGTTTTAAAAAGACAAGTGCATCTTGCACGCGTTTCAGCAATCGATTGTAATCAACAGAAGTTTCTTTAACGTCAGACGCTTCAGCATTTTCATCTTCTTGATCAGGTGTCGTGTACGGTGTCAAAATTTCGTCATTGGAAAGATTGTTGTTGGCAGAAATTAATTCGACATTGCGCATTCCTTGGATAATTTGTAATACTTTTTCTTCCAAGCCTAGCGGGCCAATGACGGAAATTTTTTCCATTTGGCTAACGGCCATAATTCTCCCTCACTTTCGCAATAATATATTGAGTTGCCTCAGGGGCATTTTTTTCATATAGTGCTTCAAAATGTGCCTGGGCCTCTTGTTGATTAGAAAAAAGATGCGCTTGTTTTTCTTTTAGTTCAGCGGTTAATTTTTCTTTTAACACGGCTAATTCTTCTTGCAGTTGGTCATGATGTTTCTTTTGCGCTGCATTTAATTGCGCTTCTTGTGTTGTGACAAGTTGCGCCACTTCTTCTTGGGCCGCTGCCCAGTTTTTGTGATTTCTTAATTCGGCGGCTTTAATTTGTTCCAATACTTCTCTTGCCATTTCTTTCACCTCCAAAATACAAAAAAGCGCCAACCTTCATTAGAAAGTAGCGCGGAATTTTTGATTCGAGCTTACCTTCACGTCCAAATAAAAGTTTCTCTTAGCCCCTTGAGAAACATAATCCTTGAAAGCTTGCGCCCAACCTCGATATTATTTAATTACATAAATAAGTATAACAAACAAATAAAACCTTGCCAAGATATTTTGGAAAATAGTTCAGATTTATGGCAAAGGAACAACATTTAAAAAAGCCGCGACAAAAAAAATTTACTTTTTTTGTCGCCACTTTTTGTTCGTTCATTTATTTTAAAACGTTATCAATCGTTGTTAATTCTTCTTTAGAAAAATCAAGATTGTTTAATGCTTTTACATTATCTTCTAATTGGCTTACTCGGCTGGCTCCGATTAAAACAGAAGCGACAGCTGGATTTTGCAAATTCCAAGCTAAAGCCATTTCTGCTAATGTTTGGCCGCGTTTTTCAGCCACATCGTTTAATTTTTTCACTTTAGCTAAAGTTTCTTCTACTCTGTCTTCAGTTAAAAATGGTGAATCTGAACGACGCGCGCGTGAATCTTCAGGAATGCCGTGTAAATAACGGTTAGTCAATAACCCTTGAGCCAATGGAGAAAAGACAATCGCTGATTTTCCTTGTTCTAACAATTCATCGGTTAAACCCTCTTCAATCCAACGATCCATCATGTTGTAGCGCGGTTGATGAATAATAAATGGTGTTTTTAACTCTTTGAAAATTTTCCCGATTTCCCGCGTTTGTTCAGCAGAATAATTAGAAATCCCAATATAAAGAGCTTTACCACTTTTCACCAATTGATCTAACGCTAAGGCAGTTTCTTCAAAAGGCGTTTCAGGATCTGGACGGTGGGAATAAAAAATATCAAAATAATCTAGACCAGTCCGTTTTAAACTTTGATCAGCTGAGGAAATAATATATTTACGAGAACCCCATTCACCATAAGGCCCGGACCACATATGATAGCCGGCTTTACTAGAAATAATTAATTCATCCCGGTAAGATTTGAAATCTTCTTTAAAAATCCGCCCGAAATTTTTTTCAGCACTACCAGCTTCTGGACCATAATTATTAGCTAAATCAAAATGAGTAATTCCTAAATCAAATGCCCGGTGTAAAATCGCCCGTTGATTTTCAATTAAATCCGTATCGCCAAAATTATGCCATAAACCTAGTGAAAGAGCGGGAATTTTTAAGCCGGATTTTCCGACGCGATTGTAAACCATGGAATCATAACGTGCTTCATTTGCTTGATACATTTTTTTCCTCCTAGCGTTTATCGTAATCGTCAGGGTTGGTTCCTTGGCGATCATCGGTATTTAATTTGTCGATGGCTTCGATGTCGACTTTATCTAATTCAAAATCAAACACATTAAAATTTTCAGCAATTCGTACTTCATGACTGGATTTTGGAATGACCAAAAAGCCATGTTGTAAGTGCCAACGAATAATGACTTGGGCCACTGATTTTTGATATTTTTCGGCGATTTTCAGGAGTTCGGGATTTTTCAAATCACTCCCTTGTCCTAATGGTCCCCAACATTCGACGGCAATATCGTGACGCGCCAGCCACGTCCGCAATGGGACTTGACTTAATGTGGGATGGAGTTCGATTTGATCCACCGCTGGCACAATAACCGCGTCTTGCAATAAATCTTCTAGATGATGAATATGAAAATTAGACACACCAATTGCTCGTGCTTGTTTGTCTTGATAAATTTTTTCAAGCGCCCGCCAAGTTTCTTTATATTTTCCTTTAACCGGCCAATGAATTAAATACAAATCAAGATAATCTAATTGTAATTTTTTTAAACTTTCGGCAAAAGCGGCTAGTGTTTCTTCGTAGCCTTGATCATCATTCCAAACTTTTGTTGTGATAAATAATTCTTCCCGAGCAATGCCAGAATCTTTAATGGCCCGACCGACACTCTCTTCATTGCCATAAACTTTAGCCGTATCGATTGCTCTGTAGCCTGCTTTAAGTGCCCAAGTAACAGCATCATAAGCTTCTTTTCCATCTTGCACTTTAAAGACGCCAAAACCTAATTGAGGCATTTTGACTCCATTATTTAATAAAATCTCTTGCATCTACTTCACTTCCTTTTTATATTTTGTCTTCTTCATTTTACACCGGATTGTTGAAAAAGAACACGGAACACGCATTTATTTAGTGAATTTATTTGCCGTGCTCGTTTTAAATTTTAAGCTTTTTCGTTTTTCATAATGCCAAACGATTGTTTTAAGGATTTGAAAATCCCGCCCTCGCTATAAACTAAAACATTGGCTTTATACATCCGTGCTGAAAATAAGGTGAGTAAAATAGTGGAGCCAAATAAAATGGCTAGTGATAATATAATTTGACTTGTGGACACTGTATCAGAGGCCAAGCGCACTGGCATGGTAAATGACGAAAGAAACGGAATGAAGCTCGTTACTTTTACGACGATATTTTCCGGATCACCCGTTCCAATGGAAATACCAATTAAATAACCAATTAGCGCCAAATACGTCACCGGCATCACTGCTTTTGGCACATCTTCATTTTTATTAACTAATGAACCACAAAGCGCCGCTAAGACGGAATAAATCATCACCCCGCCAAAGAAAAATAATAAATTATAGACAAGAAAACTACCGAAAATTTTCGATAAATCTAAATTTCCAATAAAGCTTGCTACAAAATCTTGCTTTTTAATAAATGGCCAAGCGACTACGCCAATCACAATATACGCCGCAAATTGGGTTAAGGCCGCTAACAAGACGCCGACGATTTTTCCGTAAAAATGGGTTTGCGCTGTCGTTGAAGACAAAATGACTTCCATAATCCGGGTCCCTTTTTCAGCCGCCACTTCTTGGGCAATAATCGATGAGTAGGTCAAAATGACAAAGAAAATAATAATAACTAAGACAAAGCCCACTGCAAATTGCAAATCTTCATTTTGAGTATCAGGTACTTCTTTTCCATCTTCAAAAGTGACTTTTTGCGCAGAAAATGTCGCTGGTGTTTGGACGGCAGTTAGTTGGTCTGGCGTTAAATTAAGCGACGACATGACGAGACTTTGTTGGTAGCTAGACAAAAAAGCGCTGATAATTGTTTCGTCATTGCTGCCAAAACTAGTCGTATTGGTTAAATGCCCGCTGACTTTTTGCTGGTCCACGGTTATTGTTAAAACGCCATCGACTTTTTCATCCGCTAAAGCTTTTTTAGCTGCAGCTTCATCGGGATAATCTTTTAAATCAAAATCATTTTTCAATGCTTCTTCCGCACTTTGTAAAATTTGTGGATCATCGCTAATCACCGCTAAAGCTTGATCGGAATTAAAGCCGCCAGAAGAAAAATAGCCAATCACGTAAATAAATCCCGCCATAATAAAAGGCACTAACAGCATCAGCCAAAAAGAAAATGTTTTAACATTTTTGCGATAGACATCGCCAACAATTACTTTAAATTTATTCACGGATTTCACCTGCTTTCATTTTGAAAATTTCTTCTAACGTTGGTGGCTGCTGATTAAACATGGTGATATAGCCATCAATCGTCACTTTATCAAAAATTTCCCGGCCGACATTAGGATCTTCTAAAGTAATTTCAGTGACCCCATCTTCGCGCTTTGTAACTTGTGAGACGTCGGCCATTTCTAAAAATACCTCATTGGTGATTGGTGTTTCTAAATATACTTTCGTCCGGCCGAAACTTTCGCGAATCGCTTGCACTTGCCCATTTAAAACCATTTCTCCATTGCTTAACATAACTAAGTGATCACAAATTTTTTCCACATTGTCCATATTATGAGATGAAAAAATAACACAGGAACCTTTTTCTTTTAAATCGAGAATTCCTTGTTTTAATAACTCGGCATTCACTGGATCTAGTCCGGAAAATGGTTCATCTAAAATAATTAATTGCGGTTCATGAATTAATGTGGCAATCAGTTGGACTTTTTGCTGATTCCCTTTGGACAAACTTTTAACTTTATCAGTTCTCTTTCCTTTAACAGCAAAACGATCCAACCAGAAGTCAATTTTAGGAGATATTTCTTTTTTCGATTTTCCTCTTAAAGCAGCAAAATAATAGAGCTGATCTTCAATTGAAATTTTTGGATACAAGCCGCGTTCTTCTGGCAAATAACCGATAATATCATAATCTTTTTTAGTTAACGGGTGCCCGTTCCATAAAATTTTACCAGAATCAGCCGTTAAAAAATTTAAAATCAAACGAAAAGTCGTCGTTTTCCCGGCGCCATTTTGACCAATTAAACCGAGAATTTTCCCCGGCATAATCGTAAATGAAACATCAGAAACGGCAGTATAATTGCCGAATTTTTTGACTAAGTGACTTACTTCTAACATTTTTCCCTCCATTGTAAAAATACTATTTATTTAAGAAACAAAAATAGTTGAGAAACATTTTCCCAACTTATTTTGTTTTTATTTTTCGCTGTTTTCTTCAGGGTGAATCGCTTGATAAACATTTTCGGCAACTTTTTTAGGAATGCTGCCGATTGTTAGTTCTTCCACGCTGGCTTCTTTCATTTTTTTCAATGATTTAAATTCTTTTAATAAAAATTGGCGCCGCTTTGGTCCAAGACCCTCCACATCATCAAGCACTGAGGCAAACGTATTTTTACTGCGAAGTTGGCGGTGAAAAGTAATCGCAAACCGGTGAACTTCGTCTTGAATGCGTTGCAATAAGAAAAATTCTGCTGAATTTCGCTTTAAAGGCACCACGTCTAAATTCGGTCCGAACAATAATTCGCTAGTTTTATGTTGATCATTTTTAGCTAGACCGGCCACGGGAATATCAAGTCCTAATTGATTTTCTAAAACCTCCCGGGCGGCATCCACTTGTCCTTTGCCCCCATCAATTAAAATCAACTCCGGCAAGTCTAATCCTTCTTTAACTACCCGCGAATAACGACGGTAAATGACTTCCCGCATGGACGCATAGTCATCGGGACCGATGACCGTTTTGATTTTATATTTGCGATATTCATTTTTCGCTGGCACCCCGTCAATAAAGACTACCATGGCTGAAACTGGCGACGTCCCCATAATATTTGAGTTATCAAAAGCGTCAATCCGCGTTGGCGTTGGTAAATTCAAAGCATCGCCTAATTTTTCCAAAGCACCGGTTGTTCGTTCGGATTGACGAGTCACCAAATTAAATTTTTCTGATAAAGCCACTTGGGCATTTTTATTGGCTAACATGACCAATTGTTTTTTTTCGCCTCGTTGCGGTTGCAAAACTTTAGTTTTTAACAAGGCCTCGACACTAAGTAAATCAATATCATTAGGAATTAATACTTCTTTAGGAATAATATGTTGCGGATTTTGATAAAATTGCCCAATATAGGTGAGAAAATCTTCTTGCGCTTCGTTATAAAATGGAAATTGTTGCACGTCTCGTTGAATAAGTTTTCCTTGGCGAACAAAAAATACTTGAACGCACATCCAGCCTTTGTCTACTGCATAGCCAAAAACATCCCGATTGACTAAATCGGCATTGGTCATTTTTTGCCGGACCATCACCGTATCAATGGCTTTAATTTGATCACGCAATTCAGCGGCTCTTTCAAATTCCTGATTTTCAGCAGCAAATTGCATATTTTCCACTAACATTTTTTGATAAGTGACATAGCCGCCGTTGAAAAACTTTTTAATTTCTTCTACCATATCCACAAAAACTTGCGGATCGGTATGAAAGACGTACGGACAGAGACATTGACCTAGGTGATAATACAAACAAGGATCTTTTTTATTAGAACATTTCCGCAGCGGAAAAAGTCGATCTAATAATTTTTTAGTTTCATTAGCCGCCCCCACATCTGGATATGGGCCAAAGTAGACGCCTTTATCTTTGTAAACTTTGCGGGTAATCAAAAGGCGAGGATATTTTTCATGGGTAATTTTAATAAAAGGATAACTTTTATCATCTTTAAGCATGATATTGTATTTCGGATTATATTGATGAATCAGATTAATTTCTAGAAGTAGCGCTTCAATATTAGATTCAGTAACAATATACTCAAAATCAGCAATATCGGCCACAAGTCGCTCCGTTTTTGTATTATGACTGCCAGTAAAATAAGAGCGGACGCGATTTTTTAAAATTTTCGCCTTCCCCACATAAATTACTTTACCAGTTTCATTTTTCATTAAATAACACCCTGGTTGATCAGGGAGTAGCGCTAGTTTATTTTTAATTTTTTCGTTCATGGTAACCTCAATCTATAGAAATCTATATTATTTCCCAAATAAACGGGCTAAAAATGATTTTTTTTCACCAGTTTCGCGTTTTACTTGGGGAACTTGTTGGAAAATTGCTGGCAGAATTTCTACCGTTTCTTTTTGTTGCCAATTATTCATCAATAAAATATCTTTAACAGCAGCTAATAAGCGCCGTGCTTGACCGTCAGTGAGCGATGCATTTTCTGTTGGTTCATCGACCATCTGTTGTAAAAGTTGGACGAGTCCGCCTAATATTTTTTGTTGGCTAGCTAATTCTTTTTGCCAAAGCCCTACCAATTCGCCGATTTCTTCTTGTGTAATTTCAGCTGGCGTAAAGGCGCCTTTCGCTTCCATAGTGGCGACTTCTAAGGCTCGCAAATAATCTCGCGTGCCTAAAAACCATTCTTTTTCTTCTTCAGAAAGTTGCTCAAGGTTTAATTTTCCCTCAAGTTTCTTTTGTAAACCGTCTGCTATTTCGTGAGATTTTTTTAAGTTATCTAAAATTAATTCAAAATTCATTGTCCATCCTCCTTATTTTAAGCGTAGCGGAATTTATCCATTTGTCAAGACTGCAGGGCTTTCATTTGGCACAACTGAATATCCATGGGACAATTAATGTGTAAGAAAAATTATTTTTTGAAAGGAGCAACACCATATGTCTTTAAGTCTGAAAGGAAGTTATACCAATGTCTTGGCCGCTAAAAGTGTGCTAGACACGATTATTGCCCAAGGAACACCTAAAGAAAAGATTATCGTTTTTTGTTCAAAAGAACAAGCTGCTGAGTTTGAGGATCAATCTTTGCGTTTCGAAACCGATTTTTCTTCTTTAGAAGAAGAGCAAACTTCATGGTGGGATAAAATTAAAGAGTTTTTTGGTGCTGATACACCAGAAGATGATTTAGAAGCTTTGAAGCCTTATTATAACGAGTTGGCTCAAGGGCGAATTTTATTAGCCGTAGAAGATGGTGGCTTAATTGAAGAGGTCACTGATAACCGACAAGTTGGCGCCATGCCAGAATCTTCAACAGAAACAGATTTAGCATCAGATGCTAGTCCTATGTCTGATTTAAAAAACCAAGGAAGCCCTGCTAATACAATTATCGGCCAACCTGGTTCTTTAAATGAAAATCCACTAGGAAATATTCCGCCAGTCACTCCAGGAATGCCTGGTGAAATACCAAGTGAACCAACAGACGGCATGCTCAACCCTAATCGGACAAATCCAATTCAAAACGCAGCTGATCTCGACAATCCAGATTTAATTCAAGATGAGGTGAATCCAAAAAATCCTTTTAGTAATCAACAAGATACGCTGGATAAAGATCGCTTGCATGATGAAAATCGTGATCATCCAGTAAAAGACGCTGTTTCTGATGTTAAAGAAGGCGCAAAAAACATCGCAAAAAAAGGCGCTAACGCATTAAACGACAATGACGATCCTGGAAAAAATAATTTAGGCACTGACGTCTCTGGTGACTCGCATTTTGGTATTAAGTCAGAACCATCCACGATGGTAGAACCACAACGCGGACCAATGTCTAATTTGCAAAATCAAGGCAGTCACCCCGATCCTGTAGTTAGTGATTCCGGTTCTATGAGTGAAATTCCCGATAATATGTTGGATTCCGATCGTGAAAATCCAATTCCAAATCCGATTGACCCTGAAAATCCTGGTGTCATTCAAGATGCGGTGGATACTCCAGACAACAAAGATATTCCGCTCCAAAGAAATGGTTTAGTTGATGAAGATTTTTCTCACGAAAATCCCGAAATCATGAACGATCCAAGTCTAAGAGATCGTGACTATGCAGCGGATGTGAAAAAAGCTGAAGAAGCTAGAAAAAAATTATAAGATGTAAAAACAGGCTGTGACAAGAAATCGTCACAGCCTGTTTTTTTGTTTTTTTTAAATGCACTTTCGACATCCTGATTGACGGTGTGAAAATTGGTGTTCCTAGGAAAATAGATAAAAGTCTACGGAAATTAAAAATTTTCTATGCCTTTTCCTAATTTTCTACGGACCAAAACCCAATTTCTCACAGCCTTATCCTAAATGTTTGTCGATTAGTTCTTTTAATTGTGGTTTTGTGTGGACGCCGATTACTTTTTCTACGACTTCGCCATCTTTTTTAAGTAGCAAAGTTGGAATTGACATAATGCCAAATGAGCGTGGTGTTTCTGGATTTTCATCCACATCCATTTTTACAATTCGAAATTCATCTTCGTCATAGTCTTCTGCCAATTGATCTAAAATTGGTGCTTGCATCCGACAAGGGCCACACCAGGTTGCCCAAAAATCGATTAATACTAATCCTTTATCGGTTGTTTCGTGAAATGTTGCATCGGTAATTACTTCAGACATATTAGTTCCCCCTTTTTATTATCGCCATAAGTATAGCATCGAAACTTAATTTCCCGGAAATTATTTGCCTACTATTTAAAATAAACAATAGTAGCGCCATTGCCACCTTGATTATTCGGCGCAAATTCATATTTAGCCACGGAACGATGATTTTTCAAATAATCCGTGATGCCCTTGCGTAAAGCGCCAGTCCCTTTGCCATGAACAATTGTCACTTGCGGATAGCCAGCCAAAATCGCTGCATCCAAATATTGATCTACTTCTTCCAATGCTTCGTCATAACGTTTGCCCCGTAAATCTAATTGCGTAGCGACGTGACTTGCACTGGCCGATTGTACATTGACGATTCGGCGAGTAGGTTCTTTTTCAGCTTGCGCTAAAGTTAAATCACTTTCAGGTAGCGACATTTTTAAAATACCCATTTGAACTTGCCAGCTGTCATTTTTTTCAGGAGCTAATAAAACGCCTCGTTGTCCATAAGTTGCTGAAATTACTTCATCGCCGACTTTAAATTTTTTCTTATTTTTAGCCCGACGTAAAACTTTATTTTTTTCTAGCGGTGCATGGTGGGTGGCAAGAGCTGCTAAAGCGGATTTTGCAGCGATAAATTCGTGTTCTTTAATCCCTTGGTTGCCCCCGGCCAATTGTTTGTTCCGCAATTCGGTAATAATCGTTTCGGCTTTTTCTTGGGCCTCGGCTACTAATGCATTGGCTTTGTCTTGGGCTTTTTTCATTTCGTCTTCGCGTTGGGTGAAAAATTCTTCGTAAGCTTTTTGCAAATCAAGATGCAGCTTTTCTGCTTCAGTGGTATGTTGACGCATTTCTAAATATTCCAACTCAGTCATTTTTCGTTGGTTTTCAAGATCGGCAATCATTTCATTTAAATCTTGACTTTCGCCATCTAAAATTTGCTTAGCACTTTCAATCACTTCTGGATTTAAACCAAGACGTTTAGAAATTTCAAAAGCATTTGAACGACCGGGCACGCCAATTAGCAAATGATACGTTGGACTCAAAGTATCCACATCAAATTCCATGGAAGCATTGATTGTATTGGGACGATTGTAGCCGTAAACTTTCAATTCTGGATAGTGCGTTGTTGCCATCACATAACTCGAACGGCTCCCAAGAAAATCGAGAATCGAAATGGCCAAGGCCGCACCTTCTTGGGGATCTGTCCCGGCGCCTAATTCATCAAAAAGCACCAAGCTTTCTTCGTCAGCTTTGGCTAAAATTTTTACAATATTGGTCATATGAGAAGAAAACGTCGATAAATTTTGTTCAATCGATTGTTCATCGCCAATATCGGCATAAATTTCTTGAAAAATACCGATTTGCGAATTTTCAGCTACCGGCAAAGCCAAGCCGCTTTGGCCCATCATTTGTAGTAAACCTAACGTTTTTAAAGTGATGGTTTTCCCACCCGTGTTAGGTCCGGTAATGACCACCGCTTGAAAATCTTTGCCAATAAATAAATCATTTGCTACAGCGGTATCTTGATTTAATAAAGGATGCCGAGCAGAAAGCAGGCGGACTTCTTTATTTAAAGAAAGCGCAGGGATAGTCGCTTTTAAATCCCGGCCGTATTTGGCTTTGGCGTTCATCAAATCCATTTGTCCTAAAACTTCTGCGTTGTGGCGAATTTCTCTAACATAAGGAACAAGTCGAGCCGACAATTCAGATAAAATTCGTAAAACCTCATCACGCTCTGCAATTTGTTGCTGGCGCAAACGATTATTCAACTCAACAACTGATTTTGGTTCAATAAATAATGTTTGACCGGAGGAACTTTGATCGTGAACTACCCCGCCAAAAACACCGCGATATTCAGCTTTTACCGGAATTACATAGCGATCATTACGAATGGTAATAATATTGTCGGACAAATATTTATTATTGCCCCCCCGAATAAAGCTATCTAATTGTTCCCGAACATTTTGTTCACTGCGTTTAATTTGTTGGCGCAATTGTTTTAATAAAGAAGAGGCTTCATCGTTGACTTGACCGTCTTCATCAATCGATCTTTTTAAGTCTCGGGTTAATTCTGGCAATAAAAATAATTGGTCCATCCATTCATACAAATAGTGAAATTCTTGTTCTTGTTCCGCCAGTTCGTGTAAAAAGTCAGCGACTTCTTTAGTAGACGTTAAGACGCGGGTAATTTGAGCGAGTTCCACGCCGTTAAGATCGGCCCCAATATCAATTCGTTTTAAATGGGGACGAATATTTTCTAACTTAGGTACTGGCAAGCCGCCTCTTAAGCGCAAAACTTTAACAGCATCTTCAGTTTCTAACAGAGCGCGGGAAATTTTTTTCTCAGCCGTTTCTGGCGTTAAATTACTAACTAACTCGCCGCCAATTTTGGTGACGGTAAAACTTTTTAATTGTTGTAACACTTTTTTGTACTCTAAAGTTTGTAATCCTTTTTCATTCATTTAAACACTTCCTAACTGTGAATCATTTTCGTAATCCATAAATCATACATTTGTTTTGAAAAAATCGGTGTTTTTTCTACCATCCAATGGGCCAAACTGCTACTTTCAAATTGCGATTGGATAAAATCTAGCGGCACTAAACTTAGCAAATATAATAAAAGAAACACGGCCACATACGTTACTACAAAACTTAGCAAGCCACCGCCTAGCCAATTAAGTTGGTGAACTAACGGTAAAAACGTTAAGGAATGGAAAAATATTCCAATAAATCTCGTCACTAAAATACCCGCTAATAAAATTACTAGAAATGACACGCCCGCGTAAAACGCTTGGTCAAGACTGAGACTCAATGTTTCATCAAAGAAAACTAATTTTGAGTCGATTGTCGCTGAGGGGTAGGGAATAAAAAGTTCTAGTTTTGGGGCCAAATCTTGATAATAATGACGGGCCACTAGAAACGAGGCGAGATAGCTGATGGAATAAACTAGTTGCAAGACTAATCCACGTCTAGCTCCAGTATAAACGGCAAAAGCTAAAATCAATAATATTAAAATTGTCAGCATTTTATTCCTTCTTTCTGATTGCAATTATTCAGCGCTTATTTTTTCTTAGCGCTTTTAATCTGTGGTTCCCGCTTTATGTTGAATTTTTTGTTTTTGTAATTCGTTTAAGACTTGTTGGGCTTGAATCGGATTCGTAATTTCTTGATCGATTCCCGCTTCTTTTAAGCCATTACGAGCTTTTTCTTCTACTAATTCCATTTGACGAACTTTATTTTCTAAGATTCGCATTTGTGCGTTGGCCCGTTTTAGTTCGGCCATTTCTTTTTGTTGCATTAAAATTTGCGTTTGTTTTTTCAATTGATCATTGACGGCATTTACCGCCACTAAAATTGCGGCATCTTCTGTCGTTAAAGTACTGGAAAGATTTTTCACCTCAGTTAATTGCTCGTTAATCAGTTGGGTGACCATCTCTAATTGACTTTTTTCTTCCGTCCCGACAATCGTATACGTTTTATTATTAATCACAGCTTTAAATCTTTTTTTCTCAGCCACAAAAAATCCTCCTTAAGCTAGTTCTCGCTAGTATTTTAACACATTTTCCCTTGAGTTTTATTAAAAATTGAGGCAAGATGAATTTAGTTTGATTTCGTTTAAAGATGAGTTTATTTGAAAAAGGAGTTTGAAAAATGATTATCCTCTTAAATAAGAACCAATTAGCGTCAGCAAAAAAATTTTACATCGACTATTTAGTGGCTAAGATCCCACCTTATGCGTTATTTTCTGCCAAAAAAAATGGCACCACCATCACCGGTTATTTATCCGGCAAAGTTTTATTTCAAGGAACAAATGCTGAAACAGAAGGTGCGGCGCTGAGCAAATTTTTCGGATTAAAAAGTTCAGAAACAGCAACGACCCCACCATTAGCTAACCTTTCCCTTTTAGGAAGCGATGAAGTGGGCAATGGCAGTTATTTTGGCCCGTTAGTAGTCGTAGCGACCTTTGCTGAAGAAAAAATGTTACCTACCTTGCGCAAACTTGGCGTCAAAGATTCCAAAATGTTAAAAGATCCCGAAATTAAAGAAATCGCCCAGCAATTAATGACGATTTTGCCTTATAAAACTTTGGTAGTCACACCAAAAAAATACAATGAGTACCAACAAAAATTCAATGCCGTAGAAATGAAAGTTCTTTTTCATCACCATGTCTTAACCCAACTGGCCAAAGAATTACCGGTGAAACCCGCGGCAACACTAGTCGATGCATTTACCACCAAAGCTAGTTTAACGAAATATTCTAAAACTCATAATTTAACTTGGCCGCAACCTTTTTATTTTGTAGAAAAAGGAGAACAACAACATTTAGCCGTAGCAGCTGCCAGTATGATTGCTCGCAAACTTTTTCTAGATTATTTGGAGCAAGATGGCGCAAGTCTAGGACTTCCCTTACCTTCTGGTGCTGGAGCGAAATCAGATTTAGTAGCTGCAGAAATTTTGCGACAAGGTGGCTTAGATCTTCTCGGCGAACATGCGAAATTACATTTTGCTAATACGCAAAAGGCGGAAAAATTAATGTAAAAAATAAAAGCTGGACCAAAAAAGAAAACTTTTTTGGTCCAGCTTTTTAATTAGGCGAGAATTAAGCGTTTAAAGGAACGTCCCGTTTGCGAGATTAAAAGTAAAACAACAATTAAAAGAACCGAATTGGCGATGGCCGATCCGCCGTTAGCAATTAGCGAATAAACAAATGGGCTTTGTCCTTCTGGCGCGTAACTTCCCCAAATAAAAACCCCGGCCCAAAAATGCCAAAACCAACGAGAAAAGACAGCGACTAACGCAGTGAGGACTAACCAAAGATTTTTATTTTTCCCATCATTTGAAATGGCTTGTTTTACTTTGATAGAAAAAATTCCCCCCAGACCACCAAAAGCAAAAGCAAATGGATATTCAAAAATTACTTGCGGTACCGTTACAATATAAGCCTTACCAGTTAAAATCGACAACGTTCCCCATAGAACCCCAGCCAACATCGCCGGACCCGCACCTCGTCGTAAAGAAAAAATCACTAAGGGAATCAACCCTAACGATAAATCAAAGGCGGCATTGGCCGATTCGATGGGAATTAATCCCAAGACGTAACATAATGCCGCAATGACTGCGACTTCTACCCAGACAACTAACTTCTGTTTTTGCATAAAAAGACTCCTCCTTAGACTTTCACCATACAAGGAGGAGTTATGTAAACTCCATCACATTCCTACGTTTGTCTTAACAAAATCAGGTTCGAAGGGTCTCGAGTTTCCTCGATCTCAGCAATTATCGCACCCCTTGTGATGGTTAATATCTATTTAATTTTTTTTTGGAACATTTCTACTTTAGTTTTTTTATGACCGCTTGTCAACTATTAAGTAGCTGGCAAATGCGGGAACGTTTTGTTTGGAATTGAGCATTTGATTTTTTAAGACATCGACTTTACCGGCAAATTCAGCTGGTAACACTTGTTCTTCGGCACTTAAATTTAAAATAAAAGTAAATACTTTTTCTTGACTAAATCGTTGCGTAATTTCTAGTTTGGTTTTTTCATTTAGCAATGGTTGAACATTCGCTTGACTGACTGCTTGATCTAAAATTTCATTTAACAGATTGTCACTTAAATCAGTCCCGAAATAATACGCAAGACCGGCGCCAAAATGATTGACCGTCGCCATTGGCATGCCCGCGTAAAAATTACTCGTGTATTCTCCTAGACTTTCCGCCGTTTCCAAATGAATCAAATCTGCGACTAATTTCCCGGTGCCACTTGTTCCATTTTTTAATTGCACGGTATTGGTTTGTTCCGGAGCAAGAGCGTCGATTTCTTCTACCCAAATCCCGCTGACTTCCCGCAATGGTCCAGGATATCCGCCTAAATAAACATTATCTGATTCATTAACAATTCCCGACATATAAGTCGTCAAAAGCGTGCCACCATTTTTAACAAATTCCGTCATTTTTTCGCCGAGGCCAGCTTTCATTAAATATAAAACTGGAGCGACAATAAATTTATATTTCGAAAAATCACTATCGACTGAAATCATTTGCGCCGGAATATGATTTTCATAAAAATAACGATAATATTTATGAATTTGATCAACATAACGCAAATCTATATTCGGGCCGGAAGTATATTCTAAGCCCCAATAATTTTCCCAGTCGAAAATAACGCCTACCTCAGCTTGTGACGTTGCTCCAACCAATTCATCTAGGCGGGTCAATTCTTCTCCCAGTTCAGCCACTTCACCAAAAACGCGGGTGTGTTCGTGCCCAACATGTTCAATGACTGCCCCATGAAATTTTTCACAGGCGCCGACACTTCTGCGCAATTGGAAAAATTGAATGGAATCACCACCATGAGCTAATGTTTGATAACTTTGCGCCCGCATTTGACCAGGTTTTTTTAAAGAATTATACGGTTGCCAATTTTGTTGGCTCGGCGTTTGTTCCATTAAGAGAAACGGTTGATCTTTCAAGCCGCGCATTAATTCATGATTCATAGCAACAATCGACCACGGAGTATTGTATGCCGGATAATTATCCCAAGAAATAATATCCATTTCTTTAGCCCATTTGAAATAATCCAAGCCTTTAAAGGTCCCCATTAAATTAGTAGTCACCGCTGCCTGAGGAACAATTTTTTTAATCGCATCTCGTTCCATTTTGTAATTATTTAAAATAGCATCAGAATTGAAACGACAATAATCTAAAGACATGCCGGCAAACGCCGAGCGATAATCACTCATTCCGTCACCTAGCTCGTTAGGCGCTACGATTTCATCCCATTCATAAATCGTGTGTCCCCAAAATTCTGTATTCCAAGCCGCATTTAATTGGTCTAACGTTTTGTAATGATCTTGTAGCCATACGCGAAAGGCCTTAGTACAATTTTCGCAATAACATTCGCCACCATATTCATTATTCACGTGCCAATAAGCAATATTCGGATTATCTCCGTAGCGTTGGGCCAATTTTTCCGCTAGCGCTTGAGCATATTTTTGATAAACAAGAGAATTCGGACAAGCATTGTGGCGGTGACCAAATTTATGCTGGCGCCCTTGATAATCGGTGCGCCCCACTTCTGGATATTTTTTGAAAAGCCAAGCCGGCAGTGCGCCAGTGGATGTAGCCATAACGATTTCTTTTTTTTCATCGGAAAGTAGTTGAACGATTTTATCTAATTCAGAAAAATCATAGACATTTTCAGACGGTTGAATTTTAGCCCACGAAAAAACATTAATCGTTGTGGAATTAATGTTCGCCAAATGAAACATCCGCATATCTTCTTGCCAAATCTCTTCTGGCCATTGATTTGGATTATAGTCGCCACCATATAAAATTTTTTTCACTTAAAAAAACTCCTTTTTGTTCCTATTTTTTCTATATTATAAGCGATTTTTGTTTTATTAAGTGTTCTCTGCTAAACTTGTGATATAAAAAAAAGAAACAGGTGAAGTCATGCCGATTTATTTTGATGTTATGAATAAAAATTGGCCATTTGCCATTGAAAGTATTGGCAACGATTGGTATCAAGAAGATATCAACCGTCCTAATGGTCATCCGTATTATCACTGGCTACAAACGAATGAAGGCGTAGGAGAGGTCCAGTTAGCCGACCAGAAAATTTTATTACCAGCAGGATCTGGGCTACTACTTTCCCCTTTTTTAGCCCACCGTTATTATCGTAAATCAAATGCCGCTTGGAAAACTTCTTTTGTGACTGTTAACGGCCGCTTTTTGGAGCGCATGCATGAGATTTTATCCGATGAAGCTTTTATTTTTGTATCAGACGGCCAATTTTTTTCTCAATGGATTGATAAGATGATTTCCCATATTCAAAAACGCGATGCAACACCTAAAGATTTCTCTATTGCCACTTATGCATTTTTGCTGGAGTTAAGTCAGCGACACCCAAGTCAGCCACCATTAGAAAATAAACTTTTTGCTGATTATTTAAAACCAACAATAACGTATATCGAAACACATTTTTCTGAAGATATATCCGTTGAACAATTGGCCAAAATTGTTTTTATTACCCCACAATATTTAAATCGCCTTTTTCAACGATTTTTCCATCTGACGACTACCCAATACATTCGCCAATTCCGCCTCAAAAAAGCCAAAGAATTATTAATCAATAAAAATGAAATGGAAATTCAACTACTCGCTGAACTTGTTGGTTTTAAAAGTAGCAGCCACTTTATTGCCAGCTTCAAAAAAGCCACCGGATATACCCCGCTGGCCTTTCGATTGTTGTATGTTTGAAGAAAACATTAGCTAATCTATTAGTTAAAATTTCTTTACCAAACATTAAATTATTTTTTACTTTG
The DNA here is from genome assembly GCF_900104595.1 of Enterococcus timonensis. GTDB lineage: Bacteria > Bacillota > Bacilli > Lactobacillales > Enterococcaceae > Enterococcus_J > Enterococcus_J timonensis. Next base: position 328,915 of record NZ_FNVY01000003.1, on the reverse strand, counting down.
ATTCTTTCATTATTCTCTAGATTTAAATATTGGACGGCTGAATTCTAAACCTTTATCTTTCGCTATTTGTAATAATTCCTGATAATACTTTGGATGAAGATTCTGCGAATCATCGTGAGCATGTTATAGAATGATTTGTCTTTGCTCATTAGAATTGTGGGTAGAAAAATCTTTTTCACGTACTCGTTGAATTATTTCTGAATACTTTTTTTGCTGTTGAGGTATCAAATATTCTTGAAAATCAAAATCACAGGTAATATTTGTCGCTTGTTGTGCTGTTTGAGCTAAGTTGACAAAACCATGATATTTTAAACATTTTTCTAACTCCACTGCATTTTCCCCTCCTTGATCAAAATAAGGGAATCGAAAAAGTTTTGCTGGCCTCTCTTTTCCAGCTTTTTGATACAACCTATTCAATAACTCCTCTGTCAGCTCAATTTCTAGAATTGCTTGTTTTAGAGTTATCTGGCTAAAAACTGGATGGGAAAAACTATGATTTCCTAAGATAAATCCTTGTTGTAATGCTTTTAACAAGATTTTTTCTTGTTGTTCAATTCTTTGCCCAATTACAAAAAAGATTGTTATAATTTTTTCTTGCACAAAATAATCTAACATTTCATCCATTACATTGTTTGGTCCATCATCAACTGTCAAATAAGCGTTCATTTTACACCTCTAATTCGGAGATTGTTAGATTTTTAAACAGTGCCCGGGTTGAGCTTGCCCTTCCATTACTCGAACCATAAACACCAAAAGTATTTCCAACAAATCCGCCGGCGTATTCGGTTGATAAAAAACGTGAATCAACACCTGAGATAAGTAAAACTGATATTTCAGCGGATTCTGTAAAGTAAAATGAAAGTTCTTGATTTTCTTGTTGGATTTCTAACTTAACTATTTTAGCAGAAATTTTTCGGCTTGCTAAAACTTCTTCTCCTTCAATAGAAATTTTTCTAACTTGAATAAGCAATCCTTCCGATTCGAGACGCAAGACTAAACGAATGCTAGCTGAATCACTTTGCAAAATTAGAAGTCCTGCTTCTTCCAACAATTGAACCGGTTGAAAAGTAACTTCTGTTTGTAAACGATAAAAAAATGTTTTTTGACGAAAACCTAGATAACTAATAGTACTAAGATCAGCTACAGTTTCTTTAGCCAAAATTAAATCCAAGCCATCTTGCTGAAAAACATAATTCTCTTCAAATGGATTTCGTAAAAATAATGCGCAATCAGGTTTCCCTTTTTTAAAATCATACACTTCATTTTGATTTTCAAATTCCTCAGAGCATACCAAATGACCTAAACCAGGATTAATAACTGGCCAATCGTTTTCCCAAACAACATTTGCTAAAAAAGTTTCACGTCCTAAATTACTTGCTCCTTTTACAGGACGTTGGCCTAAACAAACTAGAAACCATTCTCCGTCAGCCGTTTCGACTAAATCTCCGTGCCCAACATTTTGTATAGGATATTCTTTTCCTAAATGGCGATGAGTGAGAATTGGATTACGAGGATTCCCTTGGTACCAATCGTCAATTTCTTTGCTTCGTGCAACAGTGATCGCGTGGTTATCTCCTGTCCCACCTTCTGCAATTAATAAATAATAATATTCTCCACGTCGATAAAGATGTGGTCCTTCTGGCCAAATAACATTTCGCAAAGCGCCTTGCCAAATTGTTGTACTTACTCCAAGTAACTCAAAAGTGTCTAAATCTATTTCTTGAATCCAAATTTCCCAATTGCCTTCATAATGAAGACCTTTTCGACTAGGGCGGGTTCCTAGGTAATAAGAATGCCCATTTTCATCAAAAAATAAACTAGGATCGATTCCTTCCGTTGGCAAATAGTGTGGTTCACTCCAAGGTCCAGTTGGTAAATCCGCAGTCACAATAAATGTTCCACCGTGTGAAACATTAGTAGTAATGAGGTGAAATTTTCCTTTATGATAGCGAATGGTAGGCGCGAATATACCATTTGAATGAGTAACTTCCTTTAATGGCAATTGACTTTCCCTATTTAATATATTTCCAATAAATTCCCAGTTTTCTAAATCATAACTATGATAAATCGGCACACCTGGAAAATAAGAAAAGCTTGAATTTACTAAATAATAATCTTTTCCAACTCTACAAATGGAAGGGTCTGGGGAAAAACCAGCAATAATCGGATTTTTCATTCTGACACCTCCCCATATATACGATAATTTCCGCTTAAAGCCAAAAAGGAAAACGCATATAAGAAATTATCATAGTAGCGACGATCGCCTACTCGTAAAGGCGTATCCCAAAATTTTTGCGCCCATTTTTTAGATAACTCATTTTCAAGTGCTAGTGAGCCCTCAGCTGAGCTAGCAATTAGCCCAATTGGATGTAGTACTTTTTCATGCGCTAAAGTACCATCAATATAGTACACCTCTTCTTGATCAATTCTCTCCGCCAAAAATTTTTGTAGTCGTTCTACAACTTCGCTTAAAGCTTTTGTTTTTCCAAACCATTGGGCATCCAAACCAATATTTGCAGCTACCCGATAGGCATCAGAGAAAAAACGGTCATGATCTTTTACATTTTTCGGTGTACCATCATATTCCGCATACTCTGCACTTAATCCTGTAATTGGATGGCTAGCCAGCACAAGATATTTGCGACTTTCACTGCTCGCTTCCTTCCAGAAGGACCGATCTTCCTCGTTTGCCCAGTAACTAAACAGTTGATAAAAATGTGGCAGATGATAAGAAGGATCAGAAAAATCCACATTGGGAACAAATTTAATTAATTTATTTTCTTGATTCCACATGCTGTATCCGGGGAATTTTTCATCTTGGTGTAAGCAAGTTGCTAAAATTTCCCGGGCTTGATTTTCATAATGGTAAATTCCTTGATCGTCGCCAAAACGATGACTTGCAAAAAAGAGGGCCATCGCAAAATATTCTTCACCATCCGGTGCTGGACCGTTGGAGTTTTTTTCACCCGAAGGCCAAACTGACCACGCAAAATATCCTTGATTAGGTCCTTGGGTCAAATACATATTAAATTTAGCCCAAGTCCACAATTTGTCAAATACATCTTTTCTATCATATTGCACTGCGAGCATCATGGCATAGCTCATACCCTCTGATCTAACATCGTGATTACCGGTATCTAGTACATATCCACCTATTTCATCCGTAAAATAAATTTTGTGTTTACCTACAAATAGATGCTCCCAGATTTCTTTTTTACGTTGCTCTATTTCTTTTTCACTAATCTGTATTTCCGAAAAAAAATTACGATAGACTTTAGTCATCTTTTACCCCACTCTTAGCTTCAAAAGCAAATTTGTAAAAATTAAAATTTGAACCCGGTAAAAAAATAAACTCTACTTCATTTTCCCCATAGATTGTTGGTAATGAAAATTCAACCCACTGAGCGTGTTCGGTCGAATCAAATTCTAACAAAATTGTTTCTTCAGTTTTCACACCTAAAATTTTTAATCGTACTGTATTATGGCGCTCTAGTGCTTGCCCATAAATTCGAAGGCGATTGGCTCCAATTGTTCCAAAATCAAATCGGTAAAATCCTACAGTTACATTATTACCGATAGCTAAAATTCCATCAGGAGCTTCCTTAAATTGATCTCCATATAGGTAATTATGCTGGTTTGTATTGATAACTTGAAAATTCAGTTTAGGTTCATCAAACCAAAACCCTTTCATGTGTACTTTTTGATCAAATACGAAAGATATAGTTTGTCGTCCCATTAGTTTTTGATTCAATTTAAAACTTTGATCTTGATAAGTATTCCAAATTGTCCCCTTTGTATAGTTAACTATTTCCAACAGTTGGCTACCTTTTTCATATGGATATCCTTGCCATATTTCAATTGGAAAAACATTTCCCTCTAATGGAAATAAAGACAACGTCAATCGATCGGCTCCTAATAGACCGAATTCTATTTCATCGAAAGAAACAAAACTTCTAACTCCACGCAGTGTTGCAATTCCACGTTCATTACCGCTAGTTAACTCTTGATTGCTTCGTGAATATTTACCTCCAGAAATTAGCTCGTAGGGATTTAGAAATGGTTCTTGTCGACCAATAATTTCAAAATTTAAAGAACTATAAAAATCAAGATGATCTTTTTCATTCAAAACACCGCATCGAATTACGATTTTACCGTTAGCTATTGGAGTAACTTTAATCGAATCATCAAAAATCTCCATGGTAGCTAAATCAGAATCAATGCCTTTTTCATCGGTAATTCGCCAAATAAGTGATTGAGTGTCTGCATTCACTGGAAAAGTTTGAGCTAAAACAGAAAAACTTTTTACTTGTGAATCGATGACATTACTTTTTAATTGATTTATTAACGAAATTTTCCGGATAGGAACTTTTAATTCTCCTATTTTTTCAATCAGTTGACGTGGTAAAAAAGAAGATATCCCCTCTCTTAAAAAGACCCTATTACTTTCTAAGGTTAGCGTTGTTTCCTGTTCTTTACTCGAAACTTTTAGTAATATTTCGCCTTCTTGTTTAGTGGTTCCAATCATTATTAATAATTTTCCATTAAACATTCGCTGCCTAGTGCTTTGATAACTTATGATATTCGTACTATCTCCATTATCAGCTCCCAAAAAAACACATGGTCCTTTAAGGCTGATATCTACTTCACAATTAGCGTTGTCCACAAAATTCCCTTGCAGATCGGAGGCTTCAAGTGTCACAAAAAAAATATCATCACCATTTGCTTGTCCGATTTTTTTATCGCTAATTAAGATTAAATTTTCTACATCACCGAAAGATTGTCGCGTTTGTTCGATGGCAATCTTCCCGTTTGGAAAATAACCAATCACTTGAATTGTCCCTGGAAGATAAGAGATTTTCCAATCATGAAGAATTTTTTCTCCGTGAGTTTGATCATTCCAACTTTTACCTAAAGATTGCTTATTAAAAAATAGTTCTACACAAGGCAAGTTACTAGCCACTCTTACGTTGATTTCTTGTCCTAATGAAAAATCCCAATACGGGAAAACATGTATCATTGGATGATTATGGTAGTCCGTCCACCCAGCTTGATAAACATAATAACTATCTTTGACAAATCCAGCCGTATCTATCTGACCAAAATAGGAGTTTTTTGTATGATAAGGAGTCGGCTCTCCCAAGTAATCTGTCCCTGTCCAAATAAATTGACCCATTGAATATGAAGTGTAGCGGTCGTTTAAAATCATCTGTTCAATATCCTTAGCGCCCCAACTCGTTGGACTATTTCCTAAAGATGAACATTGCAAATCGTCATCACTTAAAATTTTTTCCTCTAAGGGGAAATGATAGACACCTCGACTTTGCACAATTGAGCCTGTCTCACTACCATAAATAATCCAATCAGGATGTAATTGGTGATGCTTCTCATATAAATTTTCTCCGTAATTATAGCCAACTACTTTTAATAAATCAGCTGCTTTTTGTGTCTTATCCCAAAGCAAATAGTTGGAGCCAAAAGTAATTGTGGCGTTTTGTAAAAAATCATATTTTTGTACTTCATTTTTTAAAAATAGCAGTGTTTCCTCTCCATCATCTCGCCCGTGCGTATCATAAATTTCATTACCAATACTCCACATAAAAACGCTAGGGTGATTACGGTCACGGCAAATCCAATTTTTTACATCAATTGATTTCCATTCGTCAAAAAACTGAGCGTAATCATAAGTGGTTTTTGGATGTTTCCAAACATCGCTAAATTCTGACTGAACTAAAAATCCTAGCTCATCTGTTAGGGCTAATAATTCACGAGCTGCAGGATTATGTGCCGTTCGTATAGCGTTGACTCCCATTTCTTTTAAGATAAGGAGTTGCCTCCGAACAGCTTGCTCTTGAAAAGCAGCTCCTAACGCGCCTAAATCATGATGTTGACACACACCATGAATTTTTAAATGTTGTCCATTAAGAAAAAGTCCCTGATTAGCATCGAGAGTGATTTCCCGAAAACCAATTTTTTCGTGAATAATTTGACCAAAACCATCGCCCAGTATACTTATTTCTAAATCATACAGATTTGGAGAGTGTGGGCTCCACAAATTTGGTTGAGGAACTAACGTACTAATCACAATTTTTTCTTGTTTTTGATTTCCAGATAATCGCAAGAAATTTTCTTCAGTTAAAACAATTTTATCATTCAAAAATACCTTTTGAATAATTTGTAATGGACCAGAATAACATTGCGGGTTTTCCACCAAAAGTTCTGTTTGTACTTGCCAATCTAGCGAATCTTTTTGTTTTTGAGTATGCAGATAAACATTATCTGAAGGACAATACACTTGATCAAATTTTTCTAAATAAATATTACGGTAAATACCTGCCCCAGAATACCATCTTGAATTTGGTGCTTGATGTTTCCCTCGAACAAAAATCTCATTTTCTCCTACAACCAAAAATGGATTCAACAGAAACGAAAATGCTGTATAACCATTTTTCCATACTTTGGCCAGTTGACCATTTAAATAAATTTCACAATTAACATAAATACCATCAAACGTTAACTGCCAATTTTTTTTTAACTCTGAAGAATTAACCGCAAAAATTTTTTTATACCAACCCTCACTATTACGATATAGGTTTTGACTATCAGTAATTAACCAATCATGAGGGATTTTTACAGGTTGGAAGCCTGGTGCTTTTTGCCACATTTCCTCTGGGATTTCCTCTTCATGAAGTTGTTGTTCCACAAATGTCCATCCATCGTTAAAATATACTATTACACTCACTCCTTTCTGACCGGATTAACCTAACGATAAATCAATCGACCTAGTTCGTCTTCCACACCGGATTTACGGTAAAAATACGTATTAATCTGATCACGCCATTCACGAGCACATCGAACTTGTTCTTGAAGCCTACTCTCGAGATTTTGGGCACTAGCTTGGTCTAACTCAAGAGACAATTCAGCAATTATTTTTTGATCGATGAGAGCTTGTTGAAAGCCTGAAAAGTGAGTATCGTAAATATGTTGAATGACTGTTTTCCCACTCTGTAAAACATGATCATACGGTACATGATGGAAAAAGAGTAGCAAATTATCCGGACAAGTTGCTATGTTCTCATATTGTTTTTGATGCTCCCCTAAATATTGTTGGGTATATCCAGTACCCGTTTTCTGAGTTCGATCTACACCAATACCATTACGGTCAGCAAAATGATATGTGCCCCAACGTGAATATTCGTATCCGTCAACGTTAGGTCCATAATGATGATTAGGTTCCACCATAAACCCTATTCCAAGTGGCGCAGTGTAGTCTTCATATGTCTGTCGTGAATGTAATAAAATTTCGGAAAGTTTCTCTTTATTTTCTTTTGACAAAGTAAAACTTAACTCTAACCAATCATTAGCAATTTCTTCAGCTGTCAAATCGTTATCCCAAATAATTTTTCCATAGCCATACAAATTAGCTTGAGCTAATTTATGACCGGTCCAATTATTATCCATTCCAACATTTACTACTGCGGCGATGCCAGAGTTTTGTTTCTGAGGAGAATTTTTTGCCAATATTCTCTTTACGGGCGAAGAGTTATTTCCTGATATAGAGAAATCTAAGACTTCTTTCCACATTGGAAGCAAATAACAAATGTGTAATTGTTGTCCTGTGTATTCTTGTGCTATCTGAAATTCTAAAATTTGGTTAGTTTTTTGTAAACTACCAAATAGTGGTGAAATTGGCTCTCTTACTTGAAAATCAATAGGACCATTTTTAATTTGCAAAATGACGTTATCATCAAAGTTACCATCCAACGGCATAAAGTTGTCATAGGCGGCTTTTGCCCGATCAGTAGAACGGTCGCGCCAATCTTGTGCGCAATTATAAACAAAACAACGCCAAATAACTTTTCCGCCAAAATGTTTTAAGGCTCTTGCCAAAACATTAGCCCCTTCATCATGATTTCTACCATAAGTAAACGGTCCAGGTCGGTTCTCTGAATCTGCCTTAACTACGAATCCGCCAAAGTCAGGGATTTCTTCATAAATATTTTTGACGGTTTCCTCCCAAAATTGAATAACTTCTGAATCTAAAGGATCCGCTGTTTTTAAATCACCAACTTCTACTGGCGCAGCATAATTCAAACTCAAATATGTTTGAATACCATAAGCTGCAAATTGATCCGCAACCCTCTTTACTTCTGGTAAATATTCTTTGGTTATAAATTTTGTTTCTACTTCATGTACATTGACATTATTAATCGAAATTGCATTAATACCAACTGAAGCCAAAAACCTTGCGTATTCAGTTACGATTTCTAAATCTTTTTTGAATGCTCCATTTTCATAAAAAATGGATTGTCCAGCGTAACCCCGTTCCACACTACCGTCTGCATTATCCCAATGATTAATCATGCGAATAGATTGTTGAGGAATATAATTGTTTTTCTTAATTTCCTTTTTCAAAACAAGCATTTCATACAAATGGAAAAATCCATAAAGTAATCCTTCACTTGTATTAGCAGAAACAACAATTTTTTCGTCGACTATTTCCATATGAAAACCTTCTAAACCAACGGAAGAAAGAATATCAATTTTAAGTTCTATATCGCATTTTGCAAGTGTTGAAAAGTTACTTTCAGGAAAAAGTTCCTTAATTTCATTTTTAAGCGTCGTTGCCAATTTTTGATTTTCATCAAAGTAAAAACTATATTTTTCTTGAACTTTTTTAGATAACCACGCCGAATCTCGCGAAATTTTCATTAATGCTCCTCCTATAAATTAAAAATGCTCAAATCCATCTTAGACGCTGCTAAATGACCACCAGCCAATGAGTAATGTAACCCATCACCAGTATCAGCTTCAGCCAACAATAGACTTGGATCGTCAGGATCTTTTAAATACTCATCTAAATCAATAATGCCAGAAAATTTTCCCGAACTCCGATACCAATTATTCAATTGTAACCGGGCATTTTCAAATTTTTCATTAAAAAAAATAGATTTTCTTAATGGTGAAATTGTCACCCCGATTGGCACGATACCGTATTCTTTAGCAATTTTGCAATATTGTTCTAGGCCCGTAATGATTTCTGGAACTTTTACAAAATCTGTTTTAGGATACATAGATTGATGGACTAAATCATTAATACCATGTTGAATAACCAAAAAATCTGGCACATCACGTCCGAAAACATCATCTTCAAATCGAGATAAGCCAGAATAACCATGTCGATAATAACCATCTTCACTATGATCCGTTTCTTCTAAAACTCGATTACCACCGATTCCGATATTTAAAATAGCAATATTTTCTTTCTTTTCTTGTCGCAACCGCAGTTTCATTCCATCAATCCAAAAACCTTGTTGAGTTAACGAATCACCAAAGACGGCAATCGTTTTTGTTTGTTCTGTACATAATTGCTCCAAAGCTATAATTCCATAGACCATACACATACGAGGATTTTCTTTAACCATCCTAAATTGTTCGCTTTGCTTGATTAGGTGCCCTTCTTGAAAATTTTCTACGCTCATCACTTGTCTTGAATAGGTAACCGTTCCAGAAGTAACAATTGTATTTGCAGCTAAATGAGAACTAAGTAAAATTTCATCCGTAGCTTTCAAGGAAACCATCAAAATATCACTAGAGAATGTTTCTCCAGGATAAATAACTATTTTTTCTTCATGATTTTTAGTTACAACGTACTGATCCTCATTTACTTTTAAATTTACTTGTTCAAATACAATTGGTTCTACACCGAACTCGTTTCCGAAAATTACTCTCAACCGTTGACTATCCACATTTGTATTTACTTTAATTTTTTGGATTTCTTTTTTCAAAAATGAAGGCCAAGTACGGTAATCTTGTTGCCTATAACTAAATGTTGTTTTCCATTTCATCTAAATCTACCTCGTTCTCTTGCTTTTTTGTAAAATTATTTTCAATATCGCTTAAAATAGGTGGGAAATCAGCAATAAACAACTTCAAAATGATACCTGTAAATAATATCAACAAAAAATCTGTTAAAAAAAACATTACTGCTCCTATAATCACTAAGTAACTTAAGATTTTTAAGGTTACCTTCCATTGCGTGAAAGTATAATACAGACTCAGCCGAAAAATATCTCTTAATCTAAAACTGAATTTAACATTAATGATACCCGCATAAATTGTAACAATGCTTAAGAAAACCAAAAGTGCGATAAAGAACCAGGCTACGAAGAAATAATCCGTATGTATTTGATATTGAATATCCACTAAAAAAATACTAGCTAGAACTAATATTGGAATTTCTAATTTCACAGCATCTCCCAAATTTTGTCGATATTTTTGGAAATACAGTTTAAAAGGTGAATACTCACTATGATTCTTTTTCAGTAAACAGCCAATCATTGCAGCTAAACTTGGTCCTAAAAACATCGAAAAAACGATCCATAAAATAATGTTAGAAACACTTCGTTCCAAAAATAATAGTGCTACTAAAAATGGGCTGCTGACTGCTAAAAATGAAATTTGCCAAGCAACTAATTCATACGCTTTCGTTGAAAATTTATACATTTTTCCATCGGTAAATTCTTGTTTGTTTGCCATACGAATCTCCTCTTAAAAAAATTTAGGAACCAACTGACCAGAGGCCTGCTGGTTCCTAAAAACCTAATTATTTGTTTTCTGATTGATATTTAGTGTAGGCGTCATTAATCATATCAATATACTGAGTTCCGCCCTTACTATCTACTTCTTCTACATATGCTTTCCATTCACTTAAATCGCGTTGTCCAACAATAAATTGGAGTGTACTTTGATCAACATAATCTTTCACTGGCGTAGAGATTAACGTAGCTTGTTCTAGCTGCATATCATCTAGTGGTGCTGGTGGTTGGAGTGGCAATTCCTCTCTTTCGGAATCCATTTGTTCTAGCCAAGCAACTTCAGTTTCATTCATCGTTGATCTTACCAAATCTTTAGTACCACCATATGAATATACACCACCTGAGAAACCATAATCTTTTTGCAAATCTTTGGTCCCATCAGGATTCAATCCTTTGAAGTTTATGTCTGAGGTTAAAGTATATTTTCCATCTATTAATTCATAAGTTGTGCCTTCAATACCCCATTTTGCAAAAACTTGGCCTTCTTCGCTGTACCATAACCAGTCGATAAATTGCAAAATGGCTTTAAAATTAGGACTATCTTTTAATTTTGAAGAGAGCATAATTCCATTTTCCAATCTATGTTCTGCAATATATGGACCTTTTTCTCCTTCGGGAGTTAGACTTTTTGCAATTGAATATTTGTCTTTTCCAATTGTTTCATCCATATTACCTTCCATAGTGATAAGCTCCTGACCATTTGTAGAAATTACAAATGATTCTCCGGTGTAGAATTTTTGCAATGCAGTCTGATCATCTTGTGTAAAGCTTTCTTTATCTAACAATCCTTCTTCAATGAGTTTATTAAAGTACTCTACCATTGCTTTATATTCGTTGGTTGTTCCAGTATAAACAAATTTTCCTTCTTTTTCGTCGAAAGTTTTATTATCATAACTCCACCCTCCCGAAACACCATATGAAGCTGCAGCTATTTTGAGCAGAGAATTTCCTTGCCATCTATCAGAAAAGGGAATAGATTCTGGATATGCTTCTTTAAGCGCTTTTAGGACAGTATATAGTTCATCCCAACTCGTAGGAATTTCCAATCCATTTTCGTCTAAAATATCCGTTCTAAATGCTAATGTGTAATCTTGCCAAGCTACTTCATGAATACCAGGTAACACATAGTATTTTCCATTATTCTGACGTAAGGTATCCATTGTAGGATTCATTTCCCATTTTTCAATAGTTTCCTTCAAATTTGGCATATAATCTAAATAATCGCTAATTGCCAAAATTGCGCCTGAAGATACAAAAGGAACCTCTGATCCCGGATATGTCTTAGGAATAATATATGGAGAGTCGCCCGAGCTAATCAGCAAGGATCGCTTTTGTTCGTAATCTGAGCGTGGAATCAATGTTGGGTCTAATGTAATATTTGTTAATTTGGTCAACTCGGTATTGAATAACCAATCTTCTTTATAAGGATATGCTTCATGATCTGAATACATGATACTAACATCTAATGGTTCTGACGCTTTAAAAGTTTTACCTACTGCATAATCTTCCATTGCACCTTTTGAGTGATCTGCATCTATCACTGTTGAAGATGAATCAGTTTCCGTATCAGCACTCGATCCTTCTTTCTCGTTCCCACCACATGCGACCAATCCGATTGATACCAAGCTTAATGAAACCCCTGCTAAAATTCTTTTTTTCCAAGACATATTTTTGTCTCCTCCTTTTTATTGTTTAACTGATCCCAACATAATTCCTGACACAAAATATTTTTGAACAAAAGGATAAACCGTTAAGATAGGTAAAACTGATAGTACCATAGTTACAGCTTTGATATTAGCTGAAACTTGCCGTTGATTATCTGCATCCATTCCTCCTGTCGCTTGACCTCCTGTAGCACCTTTTACCATATTTCTTAGATAAACTGTTACTGGGAATAAATCTCGCTTGTCAAAATATAAAAACGCGCTGAACCATGAGTTCCAATATGCAACTGCATAAAATAATATCATTGTTGCCATTATGGGCTTACTTAATGGAAGTACAATTTTAAAAAGAATTCCATAGGTACTTAGACCGTCAATTGCTGCTGCCTCCTCCAATGAATCAGGCATAGCCTCAAAGAAAGCTTTCATGATTAACATGTTATAAACACTTAGAGCTCCTGGTATGACAACTGCCCAAATTTCATTAATCCATCCAAGCGAACGAATTAAAACATAATTAGGGATTAATCCACCATTGAAAAACATGGTGAACACCGCAAACGCAATAAAAAACTTCTGACCAACTATATGTTTTTTTGATAAGGCATACGCCAACATAGTCGTCAGTACCATGGATATCACAGTTCCTAACACTGTATAAAGAACTGTATTTTTATAGTTCACCCAAAACATTTTATCACTAGCAACAATTTTGTAAGTATCTAAGTTGAACCCTCTAGGAAAGAGTGTAACTTTACCTGAATTGATGAATGCTTCACTACTGAAAGATTGGGCAACTACATTTATAAACGGAAACAAGGTCACAAAGACTATCAAAATCAAGATAATCGTATTGACAACTTGAAATATTTTGTAACTCTTAGATGTTCTCATTGTCAACCTCCTACCACAGACTTGTGTCCGTTATTTTTTTAGAAATTAAATTAGACGATAGAACTAAAACTAAACCAATTAATGATTCAAATAATCCAATTGCAGTAGCGTAACTAAAATTACTTGACTGTAGCCCTATTCGATACAAATACGTACTAATAACATCTCCAGTAGAGTAGGTTAGTGGATTATATAAAAGTAAAATTTTCTCAAAACCAACACCGAGGAAACTACCCACATTCAAGATTAATAAAGTAACTACTGTAGGAAGAATACCTGGTAAAGTGACATGAATAGTTTGTTTCCATCGATTAGCACCATCGATTTTTGCTGCCTCATAAAGTGTCTCATCAATATTTGTTAGAGCTGCCAGATATAAAATTGCTCCCCAACCAGTTGTTTGCCATACTTGTGAAATAACATAAACAGGTCGGAACCATTTTGCATTTTGCATGAAGTCAATTGTGTGACCAGTAAAAGCTTTAATTACATTATTAATAACTCCATTGGTTGCTGTAATTTGTAAAATCATCCCTGCAATAATTACCATCGAAAGAAAATAGGGTAGGTAGGAAGCTGTTTGCACAAATTTTTTAAACTTTCGTGATTTTACTTCGTTTAGTAATAGTGCAAATACAATCGGTAATGGGAATGTAAAGAGTAAACTCAATCCTCCCAAAATAATTGTGTTCTTAAAGACATTCCAAAATGCTTGATCGTGCATGAACATTTTGAAATAATGTAACCCAACCCAATTTTCACCAAACATGTTTCCACCAGGTATAAATCGTCGAAAGGCAATTACATTTCCAACCATAGGGCCATATTTAAATACTAACAAGAAAACTATTGGTACAATCAACAAAGAATATAGTTGCCAATCTTTTTTGATTCGTTTCCAGGTATTTTTTTTGTTTTTTTTCACTTGCTTATTTTTTAAAACAGGAACTTCCTCCATATAAAACTCCTCCATTTCCAGTTAGTATGTTCGATAAACCAACCTATGTGATGAGTATAACGCTTACACCTAATTTAAGCAAGCGGTTTTTTATTTTTTTTTAAACTTTCAACTAAAATCTGCTGTGGAGCTTGTCCCATCAAGGTTACAGAGCGTTCATCTGGTTGAGAAAAACCGATATAAAAGGTGAATTTGTCCCCGTCAAAAACTTTTTCTCCCTTTTCATCGACAACTTTTAATTGTTCAACTGGAATTTCTAAAGCAAAGTTTTGTATTTCGTTTTCCTTTAAAGATACTCGCTTAAAACTTAACAATTTATGATTTTTCGGCGCTAAAGAAGTTCCCTCAATTTTCAAATAAACTTGGACCACTTCTTGAATATTTACGGAACTTACATTTTTCATTTGGCCGGAAATTTTCACCAAATCATCTTCAATTTGGACCGTAACTTCTTTGATTTCAGCTTGGCCATACGTCAATCCATAGCCAAATGGATACAAAACATCAGCTTTCGTATTTTGATACGTCCGCTCTTGCATGGAGTAATCGTTAAAATCAGGAAGTTGGCTGGTATCTTTGTAAAAAGTTACCGGTAATTTCCCACTAGGACTGACTTTGCCAAAAATAATATTAGCCAACGCTGTTCCGCCAAAACTTCCTGGATACCACGCTTGAATAATCGCCCGCAAATTCGGATGATTTTCTAAACCATCTAAACTCAAAGCAGATCCGGCAGCTAAGACTACTACAACAGGTTTTCCTTGCGCTAAAATTTTTTCTAATAATTGTTTTTGTCGTCCCGGTAAAGATAAATTATATTTGTCCCCTGAACCGTAGACGTTACCAGAATCTCCTTGTTCTCCTTCAATCGTTGGATCTAATCCTAAACAAACTACGGCCACATCAGCATGTTTTGCAGCAATTAAGGCTTCTGATTCTCGTTCATTTTCTTTAGATAATCCCGATTCGGCATGCTCTTTATATAAATGACTCCCTAATGCATAAAAAGCGCGGCCGCCATTTTTTTCAATTTCAGTACGAATCCCGTCCCAAAAAGTGACATACTGACTAGAAGTTCCAAAATAATTTCCTTGCAACGCTTCTAAATTTCGAGCATTCGGTCCAATGACCGCAATATTTTTTATTTTTTGAGTCGATAATGGCAAAAAGTTTTCATTTTTCAATAACACCATACTTTTTTCTGCCGCCGCCAAAGAAATGGCGTGGTGTTTAGGAGAATCATTTTCTTCATAAGAAATTTCATCAAAAGAGCAGTCCTCAGCAAACATTCCTAAGCGAACGCGCGTGGCGTACAAAGAAACCACCGCTTGCGTAATTTCTTCTTCCGTAACTAAATGGCGCGAAATTGCATCGTTTAATGCATCAGAAATATTTCCAGCACATAAATCACAACCAATTTTCATTGCTAGACTCATAGTTTCCGCCGCATCACTTGTATACTGATGATGCTGATGGACATCCTCTAACGCGCCGTAATCAGAAACAACATGGCCCAAAAATCCCCATTGTTCCCGCAAAATATCTTGCAACAATGTATGATTCACTACAGCAGGCGTCCCGTTGACGGCGTTATAGGCGCCCATCACACTTTCCACGTCGGCCTCTGTGACACATGCTTCAAAAGCTGGTAAATAAAATTCCCACAAATCTTTTTGATTGACCGCTGCATTAAATGAATGGCGATCAGCTTCTGGTCCAGAATGAACCGCGAAATGTTTGGCACAAGCTGCTAATTTTAAATATTTGCCATTTCCTTGCAGCCCTTCAATAAAGGCTACTCCTAAACGCGCCGTTAAATACGGATCTTCGCCGTACGTTTCTTGTCCCCGACCCCAACGCGGATCGCGAAATAAATTAACATTTGGCGACCAAAACGTCAATCCTTTATAAATATCGCGGTCGTTTTGTTTGACGTATTGATTGTATTTCGCGCGACCTTCTGTGGCAATGACTTCACCGATTTCTTTAAGCATTTTTTCATCGAACATCGCCGCCATACCGATTGCCTGCGGAAATACCGTCGCCACACCCGCGCGAGCCACCCCGTGCAAAGCTTCGTTCCAATAATTATATTCAGGAATATTTAAATGCGTAATCGCTGGGGCGCGAAAATTAATTTGGCCAATTTTTTCGGCTAAAGTCATTTTTTCAACAATTTTAGTTGCTTGCTGCCG
Source organism: Enterococcus timonensis (assembly GCF_900104595.1). Lineage (GTDB taxonomy): Bacteria > Bacillota > Bacilli > Lactobacillales > Enterococcaceae > Enterococcus_J > Enterococcus_J timonensis. The sequence goes on along the minus strand of NZ_FNVY01000003.1, from coordinate 312,609 downwards.
TGCTTCTTGATGGGTAATCATCTTTTTTCTTCCTTTCTTAAAGCAAAAGCAATTGTATTTTATTAATTCGTACGATAAACTAACCCTTGAGAGGTGTAAAACATGATTTTAAGTAAATATATTATTCGCGAACAAAATGAAGCGACAGTTCTTAAGGCGATTATCGATCACTATGGAATTTCTCGTGCGCAAGTTTCCACGCTGACTCATTTAAATAAAGCGTCAGTTTCTAGCATTACCAAAACTCTTTTGGACAATCAATTAATTTTTGAAATTGGAATCGGCGATGCTTCGGCACTTGGCGGGCGCAAGCCGATTCGCCTAGAATTTAATGGTCACGCTGGAATCGGAATCGCTCTAGATATTGGTTATAACTACATTACGGCCATGATGGCTTTTTTAAATGGCGACAAGATTGCCGCCAAAACTTTTGACGAAGTAGATATCCATGCTAGTAATATTATGGAGCATCTGGAAAAAATCATTTCGCATTTTGAAAAAATAGCTCCTGAAACACCCCACGGCATCATCGGCATTTCCCTTGCTGTCCACGGTATCGTTTCTGATAATCAGATTGCTTTTACCCCCTATTATGATTTGGATAAAATTAATTTACAGGCCATCTTGGAAGAAAAATACAACTATCCGATTATTTTAGAAAATGAAGCGAATTTGACGGCTCTCGGGGAATATTGTTTTTCTGATGATCAGCAGAAAAATGTCGTCAGCGTGAGTGTTCATAGCGGAATTGGCGCCGGAATTGTTTTAGATGGAAAGCTGCACACCGGGTTAAATGGTACGGCCGGTGAAATTGGTCATACGATTCTTGTTCCCCATGGCAAAAATTGTCCTTGCGGCAATCATGGTTGCTTGGAACAATATGCTTCTAATAAAGTTCTTTTTGAAAATTATGCCGCTCAAAAAAATCTACCGCCAATTAATTCCGATGATTTTACGAAGGCCTTGCAGACAAAAGAAATGCTGGCTGAAAAATTAATGAAAGAAAATATGGAACTGTTGGCGATTGGTTTAAACAATGTTGCTATGATGTATAATCCCGAAGTTATTTTTATCAATTCTTCTATCTATCGGAAAAATCCTGACTGGACGCTACGCTTAAAAGAACAAATACACAGTTTTGTTGTCCAAGATATCGTCATTAAAAACGGCACGCTAGCCGATCTTGCCACTTTATACGGTGGTATCGCCAATCTTTCCATGAATTTTTTAAATATTTCTCAACTTCATTTCAATAATCCATTAGCGCAAATTTAACCAAACTTGCGCTAATTTCAAGTTGACGCGAAAATTTTCGCGTTTTTTTGTACTCTGATTTATTGTTCCAATAGTTGATGACTAATTTCTTTTGTAGCTCCGTAAACTTCTTGATAGATAGCATAAATTTTTTCATAAGTGGCCACATTTTTTTCATTCGGTTGATAATGTTGTGTCCGATATTTTACAAAAGTATCGACACAATCTTGCGGCGTTTCAAACCAACCTAAGCCGAGTGCCGCCAACATCACCGCCCCCAGTCCCGGACCTTCTTCAGCCTCTAAAGTGAAAATTTCAGCATTAAAAATATCGGCTTGCATTTGGAGCCAATCGGGATTTTTTGCCCCACCGCCGACAGAAATAATTTTAGAAAATGATTTTCCCACTGAAGTCATCAAGTTTTGACTATCTTTCAAAGAAAAAGTAATTCCTTCTAAAACCGCCCGGGCGAAATGATCACGCGTATGGCGAGCATCCATCCCTAGAAAACTGCCACGAATTTTCGCATCAATATGCGGTGTCCGCTCTCCCATAATATAAGGGGCAAATAAAAGCCCATCTGAACCAGCAGGAATTTTTCCGACATTTTGTAAAAGCTCGTTAAACTGAATTTCCGGCGCAAAAGTTTTCTTAAACCAACTTAAACTTTGTCCAGCGGCGATTGTCACGCCCATGGCATAATATTGATTCGGCAAAACATGATTAAAATAATGTAATTTTCCTTGATAATGGCCCTTTTTTTCTCCTTCGTAACTCAGAAAAACGCCGCTAGTACCAATGCTTGCCAGACCAATTTCTTCAGAAACTATCCCCGCCCCCAGTGCAGCACAAGCATTATCGGCTCCCCCCGCAAAAACTTTAGTTGTTGAAGAGATTCCTAACTTTTCAGCCAATGCTGGTCGAATTGTGCCGATTAAATCCGTTGATTGAACAAGGGGCGGGAAAATATTTTTTGGTAATTCAAAAATTTCGGCAAGTTCCTCAGCCCAAACTTTTTTCTCCACATCCAATAACAATGTCCCGGCCGCATCAGATAATTCCATTTGTTTGTTTCCGGTAAAGTAAAATCCGAGATAATCTTTTGGCAATAAGAACTGGTGAACTTTTGCAAAATTTTCCGGTTCATTTTCTTTTACCCACAAAATTTTCGGTAAAGTAAAGCCTTCTAAAGCAATATTTTGCGTTAATTTTAAAACAAGTTTCCCGGCCCATTCCATAATTTCTTGACATTGTTTAGTGGTACGAACATCATTCCATAAAATCGCCGGACGAATCACTTGATCATTTTCATCTAGTAAAACTAAACTGTGCATTTGCCCGGAAAAACTGATGCCGACTAAATGTTCTTTTAAGTCTGCGACATTTTCTTTTAATTTTGCAATTACCGCGTTAGCACCTTTGATCCAATCAGCAGGATCTTGTTGGGAAAATCCTGGCGCTGGCGTGGAAAGTCCGTAGTCGCTACTGGCTGAACTTACCAATTGCCCTTTTTGATTCATTAAAAGACCTTTAATGCTCCCCGTTCCAAGGTCAAGTCCTAATACATAATCCATATTTCCTCCTAATTTAAAAAAGGGCTGTGCAACGAAACTCCACAGCGCCTTTTTTTTATTTTTCAATTGAATTAAACTAAATAATCGTTTAAGAGCGATTTTACATATTCCAAATGATTGGATTCTGTTTTAATTTCACCATGAGTTAAAGCATAATCTGCTAATGATTCAAGATCCGCTTTTCCATCGACAATTTCTTGGCCGATACCGGTAGTGTAGCTAGCGTAACGTTTTTCTTTTAAATCATCGAAGAAACGATCTTCTTTTAATTTAGCTGCTGCGCGCAACCCTCTGGCAAAAGTATCCATCCCGACAATATGAGCCAATAATAAATCTCCTTGTTCAAAACTTGTCCGGCGCACTTTGGAATCAAAATTAATGCCACCAGGTTGGATGCCGCCATTTTCCAAAACTTCATACATTGCTAAAGTTGTATCATAAATATTTGATGGGAATTCATCAATATCCCAGCCGATTAATGGATCACCTTGGTTGGCATCCAGTGAACCTAGTGCATTGTAATTGCGGGCGGTATTGATTTCATGTTGGAAAGTGTGCCCGGCTAAAGTGGCGTGATTGGCTTCTAAGTTTAATTTGAAATTCTCAGTTAAATCGTATTTTTGCAAGAAAGCCATAGTGGTGGCCGCATCAAAATCATATTGATGGGTCATTGGTTCTTTAGGTTTTGGTTCCAATAAAAATTGTGGTTGATGATTAATTTTTTTCGCATAATCAACTGCCAAATGGAAAAATCGCGCAATATTATCTTGTTCAAAGCCCATATTAGTATTTAATAAGGATTCGTAACCTTCACGCCCGCCCCAGAAAACATAGTTGGCGCCATTCAGTTTTTTAGAAATTTCCAATCCTTTTTTCACTTGAGCGGCCGCATAAGCATACACTTCGGCATTGTTGCTAGTTGCCGCGCCGTTAACATACCGGGGATGGGAAAACATATTGGCGGTGTTCCACAATAATTTGATGCCGGTTTGATCCATTTTTTCTTTAATCAAATCCGTAATCACATCTAAGTTAGCTAAAAATTCTTCTAGTGAATCTCCTGTTGGGGCAATGTCGATATCATGGAAACAAAAATATTCAACATCTAGTTTTTGTAAAATTTCAAAAAACGCCTCGACCCGATTTTTAGCCGTCTCCATTTCATTTTCGCCCCACCAATTTCGTTGGTTGACTGGACTACCGAAAGGATCAGATCCATCTTGAGTCATAGTATGCCAATAAGCCAAGGCAAATCGCAAATGCTCTTTCATAGTTTTCCCTAAAATTACTTCTTCAGGATTGTAGTGACGGAACGCATAAGGATTTTTTGTTGTTGTCCCTTCATAAACCACTTTTTCTGGTACTTCATTAAAATAAACCATTTTTCTTCCTCCTAAAATTTTTAGTTAGTTTGCACGATAAACAAACTCGATGAGTTAAGAGTAATTCTTTTTAAAATGATTGTCAAGCGGTTTCAACAATTTATTTTCTCAACAAAAAAATATTCCCTCAAATAGTTGAAAGCCGCCAATTTGAAGGGGAAATTTTTTTCAGTGCTCCACCACAAAAAAATCCCTAGGAAAAATAAATTTTCCCGGGGATTTTCTTTTACTTATTTTAATTTAGGCTGATTGACCGCGTCGTCCAAAGATAAAGGAAACAATCGCCACAAGAATGACTGCTCCAATAATGGAAGGAATCACTGCCATGCCTCCAACAATCGGTCCCCATGTTCCTAAAAGAGCTTGACCAATGGCTGAACCGACCAAACCGGCGATAATATTAGCGATAATGCCCATCGACCCGCCTTTATTCATAATAGCACCAGCAATGGCGCCAATCACGCCTCCAACAATTAATGACCAAATAAATCCCATGATAATTCCTCCTTAAAAAAGTTTTTTGAGTCAATGACTCTTTTTGTGCATCTTTTTTTATTCCACGCGAGGACGTTGACTTTCCCGCGCTTTATCAGCACCACGATTAATGGATCTCTTTGCTTTATCGGTTTGACGTCCAGCAAAGTCTCCTGTTTTTTCTGCTGCTCGACCCATTTTATCTTGGATGGTATCGGCATCTTTTTGATATTCTTCACGAGTTTTAATATCTACAACATTGACGTTGACCTCGATCACATCTAGATGAGTCATTTGTTTCACTTCATCACGAATTAAATCTTTCATATCAGAAAAAATATTTTCAATATCATAGCCATATTCCACCACAACATCCATATCAACAGCGACTTGTTTTTTGCCAACTTCAGCTTCAATTCCTGCAGAAACATTATCAGTATTAACTAATTTCTCAGCCATATTGGAAAAGAATCCGCCGTCTACCGTTAATAATCCTGGAATTTCGCATAAAGCAAGACCAATAATTTTTTGAATTACTTTTTCATCATAAGTCAACTCGCCACTTAAATCTGCACCACTTCCTTTTTCACGGTGATGGCCTTGATGACCTTTGTGATCATGCGGATGTTGGTGATCGCGCGGCGTTCTTGGACTTCTTTGTTGCCAAATACTTTCTTTTCCTTGACGTTCAGGCATTTCACCTTGATAGTCTTGATTGATATTTTCAGCGGAAGTTTGCGCACCTTCTGGAATAAACGAATCTGGCATCGGTTGATCGAAGCGAGAGTCTTCTAACTGATCGGCTGGTGCATCTGGATGTAAATCTTTTTTGGACCATAACTCTTCATCAGGTCTAGCTTGAATACTTTGTCCAACCTGACTCGCGTCATTTTTAAAGTCATTTTTATTTTTGTCTACCACCGGCGTTCCACCTTTCATCTCTTGTTTAATTTGTTGGCTTTCGTCTTTTTCTAATACGGGATTGTTAATTTTATTTTTTGCCATGAAATTCTCCTTCTCGTTGATTATTTAATATCTTTTAAAACGATCTAAGATTCCTGTTTTTTCCAAATAAAATCCGCCAGCTACCCCAAGACAGATTAAAATAATTAAGAACAACGTCTTAAAAAATCCGACTGTAAACCACAAGATACCTAGCAATAGAGCCAATGCCCCACACAGGATAGGGAGGCGATACATCATAAAAATATTTTTTAACATAAGCCCTCCTTACTCCACACGGGGATGATTATTTTTAAGCGAGTTATTCCGCTCGGTGTCTTCAAAGCGAATATGAACCCGTATTTTTTGTTCACTACCTACAATCGCTTGCACTTTTTGTTGGACAGTCATCATCCAATCTTCCGCATGATTAACGACTTGGCTTGTCCGTTTAATTTGTCCAGCTACGCGAATATTAATCATATTTCTAGTCGCTTGGACTTTCACTTTTGGCTGATCAACAAAATTTTCCTGATTTAATTCAGTCCTTACTAGACCTTCAATTGCGCGACGGTCAAGTGTTAAAGTGCCACTTTCATTTTTCAAGATAAATTGTTCTTTAAACCTTGGATAAAACAAAATAGCAATAATGCTTAACAAGACTAAGCCTACAAAAATTAGACTGACCCAAAATAAATATGAACCGACGATTGAACTTTGAATCATCGGCGTCCACCAAAGATGGTAACCAAAAACTTGGGGGTGCCCTAATAATACGGAAAGGAGCACCGTCAACAACAGTAAAAGCAAGATAATCAGAACGACCTTCTTCCCTTTACGCATAGCATCCCTCCTTTCAAAGAAACATAATAAGTAAAACTATAAATTAATCGGCGTGCCGCCTGTCACTCCATAAATTTGTCCGGTAACAAAGCTCGCTTTATTCGATGCTAAAAAGACATATACTGGCGCTAACTCGACAGGTTGTCCGGCGCGCTCCATTAAACTATCTTGACCAAATTTCGGCAACGCATCTTTTGGTTGTCCTTGATCAAGTTGGAGTGCTGTCCAAATCGGACCAGGAGCAACCCCATTGACCCGAATGCCTTTTTTAGCAAAATATTGTGACATATTTACTGTAAAATTAGCAATCGCCGCTTTAGTGGCTGCATAATCCATTAGATGCGTGGATGGATGGAATGCTTGAACCGAAGTGGTGGTCAAAATTGCTCCACCAGCTGGTAAATATTTTTCAGCAGCTTTGACTAAACCGAACATGGCGATGATATTTACTTTGAACGTATCTTCAATTTGTTTTATAGAAAGATCTGCTAAAGATTCTTGCGCAATTTGTTGGGCGGCATTCATTACTAATGTGTCCAGTCCACCAAATGCTGCAATGACATTTTCGATAACTTCTTTTGGTGCACCATCCTCTTGAAAATCACAAGGAATTAAAAGCGACTTGCGGCCGGCTTTTTCGATCCAGTCAGCTACTTGCTGGGCATCTTTTTCTTCCCCTGGGAAAAATTGAATGGCTACATCGGCTCCTTCTCTTGCAAAAGCAATTGCTACTGCTCGGCCGATTCCTGAATCTCCGCCGGTAATTAAAACACGACGATTTAATAATTGTTCGTTACCAACATAACTTTCTTCACCACAGTCGGGCACGGGGGTCATCTCACTTTGGAGAGCGGGTGTGTCCTGATCTTGCTTTTTAAAATGATCCACGTGATATAATTTTCGCGGATCTTGTAAATTAGGTTTGGTCATTATTCCTCACTCCTTTAAATTAAGTGTAATCGATTCAAGAATTTCTGGGAAACAATTTGACTAAATCCTAATTGTATCAGCATATTTTCACTTTTTTTAGATGTCTGTTACCATTAAAGGAGAGTAAAAAATATTTTTTTGGAGGTGTTCATTGATGGAAAGTTTTTTAATTACCGAAGAAAAATTAATTATCACTGATCATGAAGATTCGGCTGTTTTACAATTGATTCCTCAAGAAAATCAAGACAAAGTGAATGAATACCGAAAAAAATATTACCTTCCTGATGACTTATTTGCTTGGGACCATGTGCCTGAAGTAGCGCCACGCTTTGAAAAATTACCTCACGCCAACTTGCCTGATGCTTTCTTGCTCGTTTTGACCAATATTGTTCCCACCGATGATTTTTCTCCCATTACAGATCAATTCGAAATTTTTACTATTGTCTATTCAAAAGATTTACTGCTCTGTTTTTATCCGGAATCTTCCGTTTTTTTCAAAAATGTCATTCATACTCGTGAGGAAAATTTTTCTAGTTTGGCAAATTTTGTTGGTCACTGTTTTTTGCATCTTTATCAAAATTACACTAAAGAACTGCAGTTTAAAAAAAAGTGCATCGACAAATTGGATCAAGCGGCCCGCGATTCAACTTCTAATGAAGAACTTTTTAGATTAACGGACACGACGCGGAATATGGTTTATTTAGAAAATGCCTTAGAAACTCTCGATTTGACCGTGCAATCTTTGGCTAAGCAAAAAGATTTTATGGACTCACTAAATGACCAGGCCCTGGCCATCGACATTCAAATGTATAATCGGCAAACGGTAAAACTTGTCCATTTGTATCGTGATTTACTAGAAACTATTAGCGGACTTTTTTCTGATATGATGAGTAACCATTTAAATCATTTGATGAAATTTTTAGAATCGACGGCTTTAGTGATTTCTGTTCCTACTTTGATTGGCGGATTTTGGGGGATGAATACAGGCGGACTTCCCGGGAGACACCACGGATTTGGCTTTTGGTTAGTCGTGATGATCGCCGGTGCTCTAGCTTTAATCATGGCACTTTTTTTAAAGAAAAAAAATTATTTCAAATAAAAAAAAGTGACCACAAAAAGATTTCTCTTTTTGTAGTCACTTTTTATTTTAGGCGCTTATTTTTTAAGCACTCACTGACTGCTTTTTTTGAAAATTACAGTCATCGCTATTTGTCTTTTCATGATCGTGATGCTCTTTGCAGTAGTTTTCCACCGCTTGATTCATAATTGGTGCAAACTCTGCAAAAAACCGAGCGCAATTTTTTTCCAGACGTTCAAATTCCGCTGGCGTTTCAAACAAATAAACATCTTTAGCTAAATCAGCAAAGACATGACTTTCTTCCACCACTTTTAAATGGCCAAAATCATTTTCAGCTTGTAATGGAACGAAATGCACGGCCATTTGCATCTGTCTTTTCTCACTATTCGCTTCAATGACTTGATCATGCAAAGTTAAATAGGTCTGTAAGAGGCCTTTTTTTGCCAATTTTGATTCATTAAAACCAGCTGTTGTCGATCAGCATCGCCGACAATTAGCCAATGTTTGTGAGTCCCTTCATTCGCTGCTTGATCCAATGTTTTTTCTAAATGCAAATATAAATGACTCCGATACATTTCTCCCAGTCCTCCCCGAAACTTTTCTCATCAATTAAATAAATTACTCCATTTAAACTTGTCTTAATTAAGTTTGGTTACTTCCCTCGCTTAAAATTTACCGCTTACAAATTTTTCTAAAAAAAACCGTCCCCACGGTTTTTAAAGAAATACTTCCGGATCATTGTGACTTTTTTTCAGCATTTGATGAATAATTGTGTGATCGCCATAGCCGACATTTAACACATAATCCCGCCAGAAAAATTCCTTTTCTTCAAGCATGTATTCGTCAAAAGACATTTCTAAACCAATCGCTAAATTACGAACGAGAAATGCTAGTCGGGCATCAAGATACATAACGTCTTTAATGTATTCTAATTTTTCTTGTGGATCTGTCGTTTCCGGATTGTTCAGTAAAGCAGCTTTCATTTCTTCTTGCAAACTAGCAAAGTAACTGTAAAATTCTTCTGGAATTGGTAAGTCGCTAACGGTCCCCAGTAATTCCCGGCCGGACCAACGCTGCTGTGCAATTTCAATTTTTTCTTCCAAGGTACCTTCCCAAAGGTATTCCCATCTCATCTTTTTTCCTCCCTGACAAAAGTATGTGGAACATTAGGGACAAAAATGTCCAGACCCCAAAATTTTTCCCACAGAACAGCTTTTTAGCTCTTTTCCCCAAAAGAACATTGAAATCTCGTAGTAGAATTTGTCTCTATTATATAAGACTTATTCAAAATATTCAAGTAAATTCTCACTAATAAATTCAATAACAGCAAGGGTTTGAGGATTCTTTCACAAAAGCTTTAAATTCGGGTTGTCTTGACTGTTTATGAAGTGATTTTTCTTTTTCAAAAAAATAAATATTGTTTATAAAAGCAACTGTTGACGCTCTTTTCAAAGTAATTTCCAACTTTTATTTCACAAAATATATTTTGGTGATATTGTCATTTTAAGCTTTTCAGAAAAGTTTCAGAAAATTTAAAAAAACAAAATAACCTAAAAATTCCGTCAAAAACGGGACCATTTAGTAAAAGAATTAAAAAATATTTTTCTTCAAGCTGCCTGTTTAGTCAATGATGAGCATATTATTTTCATCGAATTTCCAGCTGGAACCATATGCTACTTCCCAATAATAGCCATCAAGGTCGGTAAAATAACCTGAATAACCATCCCAAAGAGGATTTTTTGTTGGTAATTTAATAATTGTACCGCCACTTTTTTGGACCAAGTCAAAAAATTCATCCACTTCTTTTGTTGAGTGGAGATTGATTGCTAAAGTAATCCCTGGAAAACCTTTCGTTCTAGCTGGCGGATTTATTTCGTTAATATCTTTGGCCAAATTCGGTAATGGAAAGAGTTCTAATTTCGTCCCTTGATTGTTAAAAAAAACAATTGGTGGCTGTTGATTTTCTTCTAACGTTTTAAATCCCAGCGCTTTATAAAATTGTAACGATTTTGCTAAGTCCTCGACCCCTAGACAAATTAAGTTAATTCGATTCATTTCTAATTCTCCTTTTTGAATTAGTATATCATTAAAAGAGGGGATTCATTAGTTTGACGTTTACCACACATTTATTTTCAGATAAGCCAAAAAGCATCCAGAAGACTAATCTCCTGGATGCTTTTTTTGAATTTTATTTAATTATTTTTTCAAACGTTCCACGTCACGAGCAATCATGACTTCTTCATCAGTGGCGATTACGTAAACTGGAATTTTAGAATCAGCGGCCGTAATTTCCCCTTCAAAGCCAAGATAGCCTAAAGTTTTCTCGTTTTTCTCATCGTCAAGTTTAATCCCAAACCAGCTTAAACCGTCTAAGACTTCTTTACGCATGTAAAAAGCATTTTCCCCAACGCCTGCGGTAAAGACAATGGCATCAACGCCATTCATTTCGGCAATGTATTGGGCAATGTATTTTTTAATCCGGTCAGAATATAATTCAATCCCTAATTGAGCTGTTTCATTGCCATTATCGGCAGCTTCGTGGATTTCCCGCATATCAGAAGAAATACCAGTTAACCCTAAGATACCTGATTTTTTATTTAAAATATCAATCATTTCTTCAATTGTTCCAATGCCTGCTTTACGCATTAAGTAAGGCAGTAAAGAAGCATCGATATCACCAGAACGCGTTCCCATTGTAACACCGGCAAGTGGCGTGAAGCCCATGGAAGTGTCGACTGATTTTCCGCCATCAACTGCGGTAATTGAAGCGCCGTTCCCAATATGACAAGTAATAATTTTTGTTTCTTCAATCGGGCGACCTAATAATTCAGCCGCTTTTTCAGAAACGTAGCGATGACTTGTTCCGTGCGCGCCATATTTACGAGCCGCATATTTTTCGTAGTATTCAGTAGGAATCGAATATAAGAAATTAGATTTTGGCATTGTTGTATGGAAACTTGTATCAAAAACTGCAACGGACGTAATATCTGGCAATAAGTTTTTGAAAGCTTTAATGCCCATCGCATTCGCTGGGTTGTGTAAAGGTGCTAATTCGGAAAGTTCAACGATTTTAGCATAGACATCATCGTCAATAATCGTGGAATCCTTGAAATATTCGCCACCAGCTACTACCCGGTGGCCAACGCCTGTGATTTCATCATAGGAACCAATGATATTTAATTTCAATAAATTATCTAAAAGCATTTGAACCGCAATTTCGTGGTTGGAAATATCTTCAATGGTTTCAAATTTTTGACCGTCACCATATTTAATCGTGAAAATCGAATCATTTAAACCAATCCGTTCGACGATTCCTTTAGCGATCACTTCTTCTTGAGGCATATTATAAAGTTGCCATTTCAAACTAGAACTTCCGGCATTAATTGCAATTGTTTTAGACATTTTTTTCTCCTTTAAATGGTTTATTTTAAATTTTCTGTTTTCCAAGTTGTAAATTGTTGCGCAAATTTTTGAACTTCGGATGGTTTTTGTAAATCTCCTAGTTGCAAGAGTAACACTTCTGGTGCTTGTTGGCTAGTGGATCCTGGTTTTTGTAAAATCAAAATCGATTTTTGCGAGTCGGTATTTTGGAATAACTTTTTCGGCAAAGCAATCATTCCTTGCAAATACGCCGATTCTTTCAACCATTGAGTAAAATGCATTGCTTGAGCGGATTCAAATAACTTGGTGGGAACTAGGAAAAGGGCTACGCAGTCTTCTTTGACGTATTTAAAACTGGCTTCAATTAACAAATGATGGGCATAAGCGAGTTCTTCAGTCACATTTTTCCCTGTGATAAATTTTTGGGCGACATCTTTTTGCGGGTAAAAACCAATCGGCAAATCCGCAATTACTGCATCCACCGGTTCAATGAGTAAAGGTTGCAAGGCATCTTGATGAAAATATTGAATCGGCAAATCTAAATATTCAGCATTCGCTCCGGCCACTTCAATTAGCAAATCATCATTTTCAACGCCAATTGCTCGAAAATCTTTTTTAGATTCTTTAGCCCCGACTAAGACGGTCGTCAATAAATTTCCTAATCCTGACGTGGGGTCAAGAATCGTCAACTGTTTTTTTTGAGAGAAAAACTGTTCTAGTAAAAATAAAAAAAGATAGCCCAATGAATCTGGCGTCAGCTGATGATTGGCTGATAATTGATCACTTTTGGCACCGGCGAGCATTAACAGTTGCGTCACTTGCCGTTTTTCTCCGTCACTTAAATCAAGAGCCGCTAGTTCTTGGTACCAGTCGTTTAACTGCTTTGTATCAGCTTCATTAGGCAGTCCATCTTGCACTTTTACCTGTCCATCAATCAAATTGCCAAAACTTTCTAAATACCCTTCTAAAAATGGGATATCTAAAACGCCCGCGAGAAGGTCGATACTTTTTTGTAAAAGATCATAGGCCGTTTCAATTTTGCCGCTTGTCATTGATTCCCTCCTTATTATCAAACACCAACGCATACTGTTTTATTTTAACGAAACTTGTCTGGGAAAACAAGTGCTTTTTAGGTGGGGAAATTTTAAAAATTTAGCAAGCTTTAACAAACAGAAAGCAAAAAGGCCAATCTTATGGTTAGTAAGCTTGGTCTTTAGTTATGCATATGAGATTCTATTTCTTTTTGGCCCAACCTTTTAAAATTTTGGTCATCACATTTGCTCGCCACAAAAAAATAATGAATAGAAGAATCCCAAAAGAAATTTCCAGCCAAATCATGACATCATCTCCTTTAATTAAATGGCCTCTATAAACAATAAAATTGGAGTACGGCTTTTTAAATCTATTTTGTTGTAATCATTTCGACTGTTCTTTATTTTAAACATAGTAACTGATCCGGTTTCATTGATCCGGTTTCATTGATCCGGTTTCATTGATCCGGTTTTATTATCGTTTAATAAAATATTAAAGCAAGCAATCATCATCTTACATATTAAAAAGAAAACATAAACTTTCCCAAATCATATCTGCTAACTCATCTTAATCCTACTATATACTAAACGTGGTTACTTCTCAAATTGGGCGGCATATAAATTAGCATACATTCCATTTTGGTCCAGTAGTTCCTGATGTCGCCCTTGTTCAATAATACGCCCTTGATCGACGACCAAAATATGGTCGGCGTTAATAATTGTCGACAGACGATGGGCGATGACGAAACTTGTTTTACCGATCATTAAATTTTTCATCGCTTCAGCAATTAAAGCCTCGGTTTGCGTATCTACGTTGCTCGTAGCTTCGTCTAAAATTAATAAATCAGCTTCTAGTAAAAAGGCCCGGGCGATGGTCAATAATTGTTTTTGTCCTTGCGATAAACTGCCGCCATCTTCATCAAGCTTAGTATCATAATTTCTTGGCAGTTGCATAATAAATTCGTGACAACAGGCGGCCTGACAAGCGGCCTCTACTTCCTCTTTGGTCGCCGAAGTTTTGCCATACGTTAAATTTTCCCAAATAGTTCCAGTAAACAGCCATGTATCTTGTAAAACCATAGCATACGCCTGGCGCAAACTTTTGCGGGTAGCTTTTTTAATATCATGACCATCAAGGAAAATTGCCCCCGCATCAGGATCGTAAAAACGCATGAGAAGATTGACAATCGTTGTTTTTCCCGCACCGGTGGGTCCCACAATCGCGGTGACACTCCCGGCTTTAGCGGTGAGATTTAAATCTTGAATCGTCGGACGAGCTGCATCATAACTAAAATCAACATGTGAAAATTCTACCGTTCCAGAAACTTTTTCAAAAACGAACGCATCTGGGGCATCTTGAACTTCAGAAGGTTCATCTAGCAAACGAAAAACCCGTTCAGCAGCGGCGAGTGCCGATTGCAAATCAGAAAAAATATTGGCAAACTCATTAATAGGTCCAGAAAATTTGCGGGAATATAAAACAAAAGAAGATAAATTTCCTAAAGTGAGCGCATTTTGCAAAAATAATACTGCGCCAAAAACGGAAATCAACGACAAAGATAAATTATTAATAAAATTAACAGAAGGACCCGTCATGCTACCATAATATTCGGCGTTGTAATAAGCATCCACGGCTTCTTGGTTTTTCACATCAAAGCGTTCTAAAGTATGTTCTTCTTGATGATAAATTTTAATTGTTTGATTTCCTGAAACCAATTCCTCCACAAAACCATTAAGATCCCCTAAAAGTCGGGAGCGTTTGGCAAATAATGGTTGGAAACGACTAGTTAAAAATTTTGTTAGAAAAATCGCTGCTGGAACAGTAATTAAAAAAACTAAAACAAGTCGCGGTGAAATGATGATCATCATGATTAAAGAACCAATGACCGTAATAACCGAACTTAGAATTTGCACTGTATCATTGGAAAGTGACGTATTAATATTGTCAATATCATAGGTCATCCGGGAAATGATGTCGCCGGTTTGATGCTTATCATAAAAACCTACCGGCAATTGGGACAGTTTTTCAAAAACTTCTTTGCGCAAGTTCGCCACCACTTTTTGACTAAGACGAATCATTAAAATAGAAATCACATAATTAAAAATACTGGACACAAAATAAAAGAACAGCATCCAACCACAATAATAAAAGACTTTAGCAAAAATCACTTTCCCCGGCCCCGGTTGAATAGCATCTATGGCGTATCCAGAAAGGAGAGGCCCGATTAAAGCGAAAAAATTACTTGTTATCGTTAAAATTAAACATAACAAAAGGAGCCATTTGAATTTATATAAATATTGCCAAAGACGAACCAGCGCTTGCCGGCGATTTTTAGGTTTTTCATTCACTGAGCGACTGCGAGCCATCGATTTGTCCTCCTTGGGAAATAAATATTTTTTGGTAAAAAGAATTTTCAGCGAGTAACGATTCATTTGTTCAGTGACCAACAATTTTTCCATGGTCTAAAACGATAATTTGATCAGCAAAAGCAATGGAGCTGATGCGTTGGGCAATTAAAATTTTAGTCGTTTGGGTAAGTTGTTTTAAATTTTTTCGTAATTGGGCATCGGTTTTATAATCTAGCGCCGACGAAGAATCATCTAGCACCAAAATTTCTGGTGGGCCGGCTAGTGCCCTTGCTAAGAGAACTCTTTGTTTTTGTCCGCCAGATAAATTGCTCCCTTTTGCTTCTAATTGGAACTGCCTTTTTTCAGGTAATTTTTCAATAAATTCTCTCGCTTGTGCTTGATCGATAGCTTTTTCAACCTGACTATCTGAAAGATTGCGACCGAGGCGGATATTTTCTTCAATCGTATCGGCAAACAAAATGTCTTTTTGTAAAACAACACCAAATGCGTCGTACAATTCTTCTTTAAGCACCGTGACTAAAGGTCGATCTTTGAAATAAATTTCGCCAGAGTCAGGATCGTAAAGTCGCAATAATAATTTCATTAAAGTAGTTTTTCCGCTGCCGGTGCCGCCAATAATGCCAATGGTGGAACCAGCCGGAATCGCCAAAGAAATATCTTCTAGCACCGAAGCGCCATCTGGATAATGAAAATTCACTTGTTGAAAAGAAATCAAGGGAGATTGCGGTTCTTCATTTAAAATTGGCAAAGCGCTCTGTGTTTTTAAATCTGCGGGCATGACTAAGACTGCTTCAATTCGATTGGCGGAAGCTAATCCGCGGGAAAAGGCGACAAAAATTCGCGTGATACTCATCATGGCATTTAAAATAATTGTAAAATAAGTTAAAAAAGCGACAATTACACCTGGTTGCGTCAAATTGCTGTTGACGCGAAAAGCCGCCACTAAAATGACTAATGTTAAACCGCCATTTAAAAAGAAATTCATAAAAGCTGGCGTGATGGCCATCGTTTGATTGGCGGAAGTTTCGGCCGCTACTAAATCTTGATTGACGCCTTTAAAACGATTCACCTCATAAGGCGTTTTAGATAATGCTTTAATCACGCGCGCGCCGGTCACATTTTCCCGTACAACTGTGACTAAAGCATCAATTTGCTTTTGCAACTGGGCGAATTTGGGAATTCCTTTTTTAGAAACGATGTAGATCGTTATTAAAGTAAAGGGCAAAACGGCAACTAAAACCAATGTCAACACCGGATCTAGCGTGGCGGTGATAATAATTCCACCAATTAATAAAATCGGCGCGCGAATGCCAATCCGCTGACTCATGCCGATTGTTTGATGAATATTATAAGTGTCGGTGGTGAGGCGGGAAACTAAAGAAGACACGCCGAAACGATCAAATTGCGCCGTCGATAGACTGCCAATTTTTTCAAATAAATCATGCCGTACTCGTCCAGTCGTATCGCGAGCCACCCGGGAGGCCATGCGATTGGCAATAATATTAGTCAACATCGCCAAAATCGAACAAATCACCATCACCACGCCCCACCAAATGATCGGCGTGATTCTTTTTTGCGGAATCACCGAATCAATGATGTAAGCTAAAATCCACGGCAAAAGTAAATCCATAATTGAACCCACGAATTTAAAACTCATTCCTAGCGTAATCCGCCCGACTAAAGGCTTTAAATATTTCAAAAAAAGTTTCATTTATTGGCCTCCTGTTCTGAAACAATTTTTTGTGCTTTGTCTAAAATAATTTTCAGTTGACTTAGTAAAAGTTCTTGCTGATCGGCAGGAATTTCTGCTAAAAATTGACCATTTAAATCTGTTAACATCTCATGAATCACCGGACGAATCGCCAAAGCTTTTTCGGTAGGATAAACTAGCATTTTTCGTTTATCAGTTGGTGAGACGCTGCGGGTAATATAATTTTCTTTTTCTAAAAATGCCAGTTGGCGCGTGACATTGGATTTGCTAACAGAAATCATCTGCGCCAATTGCTCTTGGGTGAGACCGGGATTTCGACAAATATTTATTATGTAAGTATGATGTTGCCCGTTCAAATGATAAGGCGCCAACTTTTCTCCTCGATATAAATTAGAAAGTCGCGCAATGCGATTAATGTAGCGCGTAAAATGTTCCACGGCGATCGCTCCTTTTTTTTGATTCATCTAAGTATAGAGTAAGTATAGAAAAAAACCGTTGCACATGCAACGGTTTCCCCTGAAAAAACTTTAACTTTGTCATTTGCGGGTAAAAAATCGACTCATTTGACGCAAATTTTACTTTTGGGATTCTGTAGTGGTTTCTTCTGTTTCTTCTGTTTCTTCTGTTTCTTCTGGATCTGGATCCGGTTCTGGTAAAATTCCGTCATAAAAGAAAAATTCTTGTCCATTAATTTGAACTAGATACTCCATCCTTTGAAGATTTTCAAAGAATTGAATTTGAACAGCTCCTTCTTGAAAATAAAAAATAGTTTGGTGCGGATTTTCTTTTAGAGAATGTTGGCTCCACGTTTTCAAACTGGCCGCTACATAATAATTTGCGAGGCGTTGTTGGAAATTCATCTTCACCCGGTAATCTTGTAAAAAAAGCAATAGTAAAAAAGCCAGCAGCAACAATAAACTTAAGACACTAAATAAAATGCCGCCGCCGATTTTTTTATTCCGGGAAGACCACATATCCTTTATACGTTTCACCATTTCTAAAAGTCACCTCAATTTTTGAACCGAATTTATCAGGTTTCAATTGCCAATCTCTGACGTTCATTAGTAGCGGCTGGTGTCCCCCTTTATAATGCTTGCGAATCATGAAACTGGGATCTCCCGTGTTGGCGTACAGCTGAAAGACACTATCAAGTAACAATTCATCCTGAAAATAGAGTTCCTTGGGGAAATAATTTTGCTGCCGGTAAGTAAACCCCCGCATCTCATATTCTATTTGCAGCAAAAACACTTGAAAATCATCTTGATACTCCCTAAAAGAAATTTGTTGAACACGTCGTAATTGGCTAACGCCCACTTGAAATAATAAGAGGACAACACTGAGAATCAGGAGCGCGCAAATAGCTTCAACTAAAGTAAATGCTTTAATTTTCTTGAAAACCAATTGTCACCTCACCTCGTTTCACTTGAATACCGTTAGAGTGAACGTTGACAGTATAACTCACACCATCGCGAATTTTTTCTGAAGTGTTGATTCCATTTACATATTTTTCGGTTTCTTCCATTAATAATCGAGCTGCCACTACTTTTTCTTGGGCAGCCCGACTTTGGTTTTCTAAAAAAACAAATTGAGGAATCAGCAAACTCAAGACCACCGTCATGGCTAAAAGTGCCACCAGTCCTTCTAAAAACAAAAAGCCGCGGATTTTAGCCATCGGGTCCTCCTTTAAATTTTCACTTCTCTTTTAGTGTAACGACCGTTACTCATTTGAATTTGATAGGTGATTTCTAGTCGTAACGTTTCGCAGCGCCAAATATAGCTTTTCAACGATCCGTTACGTCCAGAAATACCTTGAAAAAAAATAGTCTTCGGCACTGATTGACTAATAATTGTTTCTGGAACTTCTAGAACAAATTGATTTTTCCAAACGCCGGTCGTCTGATTAGCAAAAGATAAGGAACGTCGATCTTGACTGGCGTTAATTTGCGCTTGTCGACCGGTAATCATCGCCATTTTTTGCGTATACAAATAATGGGTCTCAAAAGTCTTTATAAATTGTTCTTCCGCTAGACGATTTCTAGCGCGTGTAAAGTTAACGTTTCCTACTAAAAGCAATACGCTAACTGCTACTAAAACAATTAAACTTTCAAGTAAAGTAAAGCCGGATAATTTTTTTTTGAACTTTCCACAGAATATTTTTTTAGTGTTTTGTATTAGTGTATATTTTCCCATTATGGTTCATCAACAGTACCAGTGGCAGCTCTGTATCTCTCATACTGTTCTTGAGTTAAATAGTCACCCACAAGGTCTTCTGGGGAAGGATCTCTATCAGGATAATCCAAACGATATAGTTCCAGCTGTGTTTCCACTACTTTAACGATTGACTCATCGCCTGTATCATTAATCCTTTCCCGTTGGCTCGACAAATTCGGGATGAATAGTAAAAGTAACACGCCGATAATTAGTAAAACTACTAGCATTTCCATTAAGGTAAAAGCTTTTAATTTTCTTTTTTTCATTTAAAACCCCTCCAAACCATTGCCATACATTGGCAGTAACAAGGCTGCGTATAAGAAGACAATCATTAGGGCCACACTTAAAAAAACGATTGGCTGAATCCATTTTAGACTGCCTTCAATTTTTTCGACTAATCGTTGCCACAAATAGCGGCTAAAATATAGTAACTCATCGCCTAATTTACCTTTCATTTCTCCTGTTTGGATCATCATCACTAATTCTGGTTGGAAAAATTTTTCGCTAGCTAAAGTGGTAATTAATTCTTCGCCATTAGTGGCAGCAAGTTGTCCTTTTAAAGCTAGTTCTTGCATTAAGGGGTGCAGATCTTGTTGGGCCATTAACTCATAAATTTGGCGCAAATCAATCCCGAATTTAAATAATTTTCCAAATTCCCGACTGAAAAGGGCCGTAATATATATTTGATAAAGTTGGCCGGCAAAAGGTAAGCGGGCTAAAAAGTTCGTCCGAACAATCGCCGTTTTTTTCTGTAAAATAAATTTTCCAATTAAAAAAACTAAAGCCAGTCCGGCTACAACAGCTAGCACAATATTTGGTAATTGTTCCACCACTTGTAGCAATGGTGAATCTAAATCGCCTGAGGACATTAATTGCGGCAGCAAGAAAAATTTCAGCACGAGTAAAATCACTACTAAAAATCCTACCAGTAAAAGTGGATAGGCCAATACTTTTTTCAGTGCTTGGCTTTGTTTTTGTTGTAAAGCTAAAGTTTCTGCCATGACGCTTAAGGTTTCCGCTAAGTCGCCGTGAATTTCAGCCAGTTGCAGCTGTAATAATAAATTTTGCGAAAAATCCACCGCTTGAAAAGCCACCGGCACACTGGCACCTTGTCCAAGCTCTGCTAATATTTTTTCGCCAAAATAACCAAACTCATGGGGTAGTTTGCTGAAAAATTGCATGATTTCTTGTAATGAAAAACCATTTTCCAACATTTGGGCAATCATTTGACAAACTTTTTGGCGAAATAATGTCGTTTTAATCTTTTTCTTGTAAATACGTGTCTGCATTAATGAAGCCATACGCCCACGCCTTTCTTAATTGTTGCGACCATTTTTGCGCCGGATGCACCGATACTAGACAAGCATCATGTATTTTTTGGCAATCGAGATTTTTTGTATTTCCACACACCGGACAAATAATTTCCACCATCCGCTGAAACGTCACCGACTGCATGACACTTTCCACTTGGGCTTTCTTTAGTCCCAACTCTTCCAATCGTGTATACGTTTCTGCTAAATTTTTTGCGTGTAATGTGGCAAATACCACGTGACCTGTCAAAGCTGCTCGCAAAACCATCATCGCCGTTTCTCCATCACGAATTTCTCCGATGATTAAACAATCGGGGCGATGCCTAAGACAAACTTTAATCAACGCTTCATAGGTCAAACCAATTTGCGCATTAGTTTGTAGTTGTAAAAAACTTTGCTCCTCAATTTCTACTGGATCTTCAATAGTAATCACTTGTTGAAAATGCGGATGATTTTTGGCAAGACGATACATTAAAGTTGTTTTTCCTGAACCAGTTGGTCCCACAAAAAGATGTAGTCCGCGCTTTTTAGTTTGGCTCTCTAAATAATTTTGCGGGTACAACAAATAACGATTGGTAATTGACTCATCCTCTTGAAAAAATCGCAGCACTAAACTTTCCGCCCCTAAATAATCCCCCACGCTAGACAAGCGTAAACGAATTTGCAAATCATTCATTTGACTCGTAAAAGCACCCAGTTGTGGCTTGCGCTTTTCCGCAATATCCATATTGGCTAAAAATTTAAAATGGCGGACCAGTTGGCGACCATCTTCTTCTGGCAGCGTTTCGTGGAGCCAACGCCTATTTTGTCTGCGGAAAAAAATCTCAAATGATTTTTTTCGTGGCAAAAGATAAACGTCAGAAACTTTTTCTTGCCAGCTGCTGTGCAATAACTTTTGGGCAAACCCACTCACATCCATCCTCTGCCCCCCTTGTAAAAAAATACGCAAAAAAAATCTTACCGGAAAAATTTCCAGTAAGATTTTTTTGGTATGAGTTTTTACGACATCCTTATTTGACGGTGTCTTTGGGCTATCCTCTAGGAAAATAGATAAAATGCCTTCAGCCCGCAAGCGTGCTTATGCCATTTTTCTAATTTTCTACGAGGCTAATCAATCCCAAAGACATCCTTTTTTTTGACGGTGTCTTTTCGGTAACGACTAGGAGAAAAGATAAAATTTTTCAAAATCCAAAAACGGGATTTTTTAAATTTTCCTATTTCTCTACGTCGTTAACCACCGTAAAGACATCCTTATTCTGCTGAGGTATAGACTTCTGAGATATCATCGTCGTCTTCTAATTTTTCAATTAGACGTTCTAATTGTTCTTGTTTGTCCTCAGGAACTGCTACTGTATTTTGTGGCACCATCGTAAGTTCGGCGTTGGCCAAAGTATAGCCGTCTTCTTCTAATTTATCGCGAACGGCTGTGAAGTCGCCTGGTTCGGTGTAAATTTCAAAAACTTCTGGTGTGGTTTGTAAATCTTCCGCGCCGGCTTCTAAAACTTCTTCAAACATGTCGTCTTCGGATTTATCCAAACCTTCACGTTCAATAGCGATATAACCTTTACGATCGAACATGTAACTTACGGATCCAGTTGCTCCTAGTGCGCCGCCGTTTCTTGAAAAAGCCACGTGGACGTTAGTCGATGTCCGATTGCGATTATCAGTTAAGGCGTGGACTAAAATCGCCACCCCGTTTGGTCCGTATCCTTCGTAAACTACTTCATCATAATTTTCTGTGTTGGCTGCTGAACTGGCTTTTTTAATCGCCCGATCAACATTATCATTGGGCATATTTTGCGCTTTGGCTTTATCTACTACAAGTCGTAATGCTGGATTCGTGGCCAAATCGGGTCCGCCGGCTTTAGCCGCCATATAAATTTCCCGCGATAATTTTTGGAAAATTTTCCCTCGCTTAGCATCTTGTGCATTTTTACGTCCTTGAATATTATTCCATTTTGAATGTCCTGACATTTTTACTCCTCCTTAAAATAATCTAACTATAGTGTACTACTTTTTGCGCCGGAAAAAAAATCGAAAGAGCGCTACAATGAAAACGCCTGTCAATGCGCCAACTGCGTCTAAGGCAACATCTTGAAATAGCGGCGTTCGACCGCCCGTGAGCATTTGATGAAACTCGTCTAACCCGGCGTAACCGGCAGCGGCCAGCCACGATAATAGTCCGGTAAAAAAATAAATTTTCGACCTGGGAATAAATCCGAGAAAAAAACTAGCGCCTAAAATAAAATAGGTTCCGAAATGGGCTAATTTACGAATAAAAAATTCGATAAAAGAAAAGTATCCTTGGCTAGCGATGGAAACTTCCGAACCGGCGTAATCAAAAGAGATTTTTGACAAACTTTCTTTAAAAGGTTGACTGTGCAAGAGTTTTTCTAATAAGCCGATTTGCGATTGTTGCTGATAAGTTTGCGAGCTAGAGTAAAACAAAATCGCCATCATAACGATTGCTAACCCTAAATAAAAATTACCACTTCTTAAATGTTTTTTCATATCTACCTCACTTTCCTTCATTTATCCTATCGATATCCTACCGAAATTTCGCTTAATACACAAGACTTTGCTATACTAATTAAAAAAAAGAAAAGGTGTGATGAAATGACTTACAGTGGAAATTGGGATTTAACAACTATTTTTACAGGAGGAGCCGATTCTCCAACCCTCCAAGAAAAATTAGCCACTTTGAAAAAACAAATTACAGATTTTAAAACGTTAGTCGACAATTACGATCAAGAAAATCAGCCAGAAGAACTTTCGAAAATTTTAGATTTACAAGAAACAATTGATAATGGTTTAAGCCAAGCAAGTAGTTTTATTACGGCTTTAAATTCTGACAATATTTATGATGAAAAAGCTAAGGCGCTCCAAGGGCAGCTGATGACTTTGATTCCGTTACTTTCCGTACCTGATACTTTACTTGGAAAAAAACTCGCCGCCATGAATGATGCCGCTTGGGGAAAATTAATGGCTGAAGATTCATTTGCGCCGGTAGCTTTTGCTTTAAATGAAAAACGCCGAGACGGAAATCGTTTATTATCAGAAGACGAAGAAAATTTACTTAGTCATTTAACGATTGACGGTCTAAATGCTTGGAGTGAGCACTACGACACGTTAGTTTCCACAATTGAAATTCCTTTTGACGGCGAAAAATTATCAGCCGGTCAAGCGTTCAATCGGATGATGTCAGATCCTGATGAAAAGGTTCGAGCAACTCTTTTTGCTAGCTGGGAAAAAATCTGGGGGGAAAAAGAAAGTTTATTTGCCGATACGTTGAATCACTTGGACGGATTTCGTTTAACTGATTACCAATTTCATGACCGGAAACATTTTTTAGATGCTGCTTTGGAGGGCAATCGCCTGCAAGGAGAAACTTTAAAAACAATGTGGCAAGTGATTTCTGACAACAAGCGGCCTTTTGTCGACTTTTTAAATCGCAAAGCTCAATTATTAGGAAAAGAAAAAATCGACTGGTTCGACCAAGATGCGCCAATTATTTTAGGCGATTTAAGTGAAAAACGCTATTCATTTGATGAAGGTGCTGCGTTTATTTTAGAGAATTTCCGTAAATTTTCTCCAAAAATGGCCGACTTTGCTCAAGTCGCTTTTGAAAAAAGTTGGATTGAAGCTGAAGATCGCCCTGGCAAACGGCCCGGCGGTTATTGCACGAGTTTGCCTGAAACCCATGAGTCGCGGATTTTTATGACATACGGTGGTTCCATTAATGAAGTGGCCACTTTGGCTCATGAATTAGGCCACGCCTTTCACTCTAGTGTCATGTGGGATTTGCCAAGTTTGAACCGTAATTATGCCATGAATGTCGCGGAAACGGCTTCGACTTTTGCTGAATTAATTGTTGGCGATGCCGCTTTAAAAACGGCTGCAACTGACGAAGAAAAAATCAATTTACTAGATACTAAAATGCAAAATGCCATCGCCATGTTTATGAATATTCACGCCCGTTTTATTTTTGAAAATAATTTTTATGCCGCGCGCCAAAAAGGCCTCGTTCCGGCTTCTCAAATTACAAAAATGATGACCGATGCCCAAGAAGAAGCTTACGCGGGTGCATTAAAATCTAACCATCCGCATTTCTGGTGTTCGAAATTACATTTTTATATTGATGATGTTGCTTTTTATAATTTCCCCTACACTTTTGGTTACTTGTTCTCACAAGGGATTTACAGTTTAGCAAATGAAAAAGGCGCCGGCTTTGAAGATGATTACATTGCGTTGTTACAAGACACGGCCGCCATGACGACAGAAGATTTAGTTCAAAAACATCTCGGCGTTGATTTAAGCCAACCAGATTTTTGGCAAGCTGGCATTGATCAAGTGAAAAAAGATGTCGCTGAATTTATGTGTTTATCAGAAAAATTCATTTAAATAAAAAAACGTTTCTCGGAAAACCCGAGAAACGTTTTTTTATTTTTAAAACAATTTATTCAGCGGGACTTTCCATATTATCAAGTCCTTCAATCGTTAACTGTTGGACCGTAGTAATTTTTTGATTTTGGCTAAGGTTCGCCTGGAAACTTACCTGATCGCCAACTTGTAAAAATAGCGCCATGGGATTATTCGTGACATTGATCGTGTAAATCATTTGATCATTTTCCAAAATAAAGCTAGCCGTGGTAGTTTTACTATCACTCAAAACTTGCACCCGCAAAACCGTGCCCGTAATATCCGTTAAGTCAGCCGTCTCGGTATTTTCATTGTTGCTGCCGCTTGTGGCCAACTCCACCCGATAACTATCTAGCGTCGCCTGGGCGGTGTCGCCGTCAATCACCATATCATTATTAACCGCGTTCACGTAGACATATTTTTTGAAAATCCCTTTACTATCTAAAAGAGAAATAATCCAAGTCGGCACGCCGTCAATATTATATAAAATCGGCATCTCGGCTTCCCATTTTTTCTCAGGATAAATTTTTTCTGCAATAGAAATGGCGCCATCTGAATCCATCAAACCAACACCTTCGTCCCGATAGTAAGTCAATTCACCAGTCCGGGCGTTCATCAGAGAATATCCTAGTGCTGAATCTTGATTATCATCTTCTGAAGTAAAATCGGTGAAATATAATAATTCGCCGGCTTTAGAAAGGAGTGGCGTAATTCGGCCAGATGCGTATACGCCATTTTCTGTGGGGAATTTAACATTTTTCTTGGAACCAAAAAGCGATTGATTCCACCAACCTTCACTGTAACGACCAAAATACGTATTCATACTATCGGCCGCTGAGCTAGTAATTGGCGCTGAAATAAATTCTGGCGCATCTTTGGCGTCGTATAATTTCACTTCACCGGTTTGCGCATTTAAGACAGCCGTTTTAAATTCATCATAATGCATTTTGCCGGACACACCGTATTCTTTATACAATGTTTGGACGTAAAACGGATTGCCCTCGTCATCGATTTCTAAATTAATCGTGCCGGTGGAAGCAAAGTTCGGAAATGCCGCATAAATTTTCCGCCCAGCATCTTGGCTAAAGTAAGCATTAGGAGAATATTTGATTGGTTTTTTAATAAATTCTGGCTGGGCGTTTACGTCGGTTGCCGAAATCATAAAATAACCTGGCACTTCTTTTAATTTTAACCATTTGAAAAATCCATTGAACTCAACCGTAGCCACGTACACATATTTCCCATCGATTAATTGGGCGGTGATGCCGTCAAGTGAGAACATATTAGAATTTTCAATGACTGAAAATTGTTGAAGCATTTTGCGTTTCGCCGTGTCTGGCGCAATGGCGATTGGCGTTTCATCCGTCGAGGCCAAGACTTCACTTTTTTCAGAAGTTTTTAAAGGAATCGTGCTATATACTTCATCAACACTAGTAAAACTCATAATAAAGCTTACCAAAAGCAATCCCAAAAACGCCACCACCGTTGCGCCCAACATCAGAGCCGGTACATTGCGAGTAATACTTTTTTCCTGACGGTTAGCCGTTGCTTGCCAAATCAACAATAACAAGCCGGCATTAATCATCGCACCAATTAAATTTGTCTGTAATAAGCCTGACAAAGTTTTATCCGGTAAAATAAAATAACAAACAATAGCTAAAACCAGTAATTCAATCACCGTTAAAATCACAACATCTTTTTTATTTTTCCCTTTGAAAAAAATAAATCCAATAACACTAGTGACTATTATCCCAATTCCAAATAAAAACGTCAGCTGCAAAAAATCTAAAAACATTTTCTCTCCTCCTTTAATACTACCCATTCTATCATAGTTACTAGCAAAAAAATATCCGCCTGAAGATGGAGCGTCGGCGGATATTTTTTTAAAGAAGTGAATTGGAATAACTAGTTTCCTGTAGTTTTAAAGATTATTTTCCACCCAACGAGCAAAAAGTTCCGGCCAAATTGAAACTTCGTCCACTAATCCGTATCCGCCGTTAATTTGTGTTTCTTGACTAGCTAGGCTCAATCCATGACCTCCGCGAGGAAAAAGATGTAATTCGTAAGGAACTTTCACCTTTTGCAACGCCTGAGCAAAAAGCAAAGAATTTTCTGGCGGTACAAGATCATCTTCTATCGTATGCCAAATAAAACTTTTCGGTGTGCTTGAAGTAACAAAATCTTCTAAAGAAAATTGATTTTCCGCTGATTCTAAAGACTTTCCGGAAACATTCTCGATTGATTCTCGGTGGGCAAATTCATGCGCTGTGATAACAGGATAAGCTAGTAATAAACCATCTGGCCGCATTAATTTAGCCTCACCCATATCCGCTAATATTTTTTCTTGCCAAAAAACGCCAAGGCTTGCTGCCAAGTGTCCCCCCGCGGAAAAACCTGCAACGACGATTTTTTGAGAATCAATATGCCACGCTGAACCTTTTTCTCGCAAAAACATGACAGCCTCTGCCAACTGGCGCAAGGATGTCGGAAAAATTTCTGGCTTGATGCTATACTGTAAAACCGCGGTTTGAAAACCTAGACTCAACATTTTTATTGCCACCGGCTCGGCTTCCCGGTCAGAAAGATACGCATAACCACCACCAGGACAAATGATAATCAGTGGTCGAATCCGCTGATTATCAATTTCGGCTGAGTTATCTAATCCGTAAAAAGTGAGTTGCCCGCTAGATTTTGGTAAAGTAATTTTTTTATATATCATTTTTATTTCACCTTAATTTTAAATGTAATTGGTAAATCTTGGGTAATTTTTTTTGTTTCAATATGAAGACCATCCTCCTGATTATCCCAGCGCAAAATTTCTACTTGCGAATCTAAGGAAACAACTTCTTCAATAATACCGTGAAAAGTAGCGCTATTTGGATTTTGCATAACGCGCAGATTCTTTAAAATAAAATGATTTTCTAAAAATGGAGCCATTACAAAAGCAAAAATACACTCTTCAGCGACCGTATAGCGAATATCTCCAACGACATATTCTCCTTGACCTTCTGAAAATTTTCCCTCAAGAATTTCGGTAGGTCCTTCTCCTGCTTTCCGCCAGCATTTGCTGTGATAAATCCCACTACCATTTATTTTTAGCCACTCACCAATTGTTTTCATAATTTGTAAATCTTCAGTAGCGAAACTCCCATCGGCTTTAGGTCCCACATTCAATAATAAGTTGCCATTCTTACTAACAGCTTCAATTAAAGTTTGAATAATTTCTTTAGGCGTTTTGTACTGTAAATTCGTTGTGTAAGACCAAGAATTATGAGCGATTGCCGTATCAGTTTGCCAATAGAAAGGTTGGGCATCTTTAAATTTTCCCCGTTCTATTTCTACAATACCGCAGCCAAACATCAAAGCATCATGCTTGTAACAAATGGCTACCTTTTTTCCCCAAGATAATCCACGATTATAGTAAAAGGCTGTTAAAATTTGTAGGTATTCTTTAAAAGCATCATGCTGAATCCACCAGTCAAAATATAAAATTTCTGGTTGATAGTTTTCAATTATTTCTACCGTACGCTGTAGCCAATCGTCCAAATATTCTTGGGTAGGATAGGGATGACTAAATAAATCTTGATTATCCGGTTCTGTTTGAGCAGGCCAGTAAAAATCTCCTTTTTTTAGCGGCTCGTGAACATCGCTAGGAAATTCTTTGCCATGGCCCATAAAAAACCAATGTTCCGCTCGATGTGAAGAAGTACAAAAATGTAAATCTAACTTTTGAAAAGCTGTTTTTAGTTCACCTAAAATATCTTTTTTTGGCCCCATTTTAAAACTATTAAAATCTGAAAGCTCACTTTGATACATTTGAAATCCATCATGATGTTCGGCTACCGGAAAAACATATTCAGCTCCAGTTTCTTTAAACAGCTTCCCCCATGCGTCAGCGTTAAATTTTTCTGCTGTAAATAAAGGAATAAAATCTTGATAGCCAAACTCATCTTGCATTCCAAACGTTTGGCGATGATGAAGATATTCTGGAGAATCTTTGATATACATATTTCTTGAGTACCATTCGTTGTTAAAGGCTGGCACACTGTACAAGCCCCAATGAACAAAAATACCGAATTTTGCTTGTTGAAACCAGATTGGCATTTGAAATTGTTGCAAACTCGACCAATTTGGTTGAAAAGGACCTGCTTGCGCAATTTTTTTTATTTCATTAATTGAAAGCATTTTGTTCTCCTATTCAGGTTGCATTTGTTGAAGATGAAAAATACGACTGGAAAAATCATGTTGTTGTTGGCGCGTCCAATATTCTTTCGTTCGATCGGTATAATTTTCGTTCAAAATTAGTCCGATGTTTTCTAAACTACTACTTGTGCGCAATTTTTCGCCATTTACTTGATAGGATGTATCCTTAGCCAACCCAGTTAATTTTAAGCGGACATAGGGTTGATTAGGTTGGGCTAATATTTGATAGAATCCTACAAGCGCTTCTTGCTTATTTTTAGAGACTACTAACCAAGCAACTTGGTTAGTTTCGCAAGCTAATTGGTAGAAATCTCCCGTTTGGATCAACGAAGAATATTTATGATAGGTTTGAATTTGTTGGGCAATTTCTTGTTTTTCTGCAGCGTTTAATTGATTCAAATCCAATTCATAGCCAAATGTTGAAAATAAAGCTACGTCCCCGCGCATTTTTAAAGTAGTCGTTCGGCCTACTTGATGATTAGGAACTGCCGAAATATGACCGCCAATCGTTGACAGAGGATAAACCATTGAAGCGCCACTTTGAATTTTCAACCGTTCAACAGCATCCGTATCATCGCTAGCCCAAGTCTGCGGTGCATAATATAAAAGACCCGGATCAAACCGTCCCCCACCACCAGCGCAAGATTCAATAAGTAAATCAGGAAATTTTGTCAAAATTTTTTCGTAAAGATTATACACACCTAAAATATACCGGTGAAACACTTCGCCTTGTTGTTCTTTTGACAAAAACGAGGAGTAAGCTTCTGAGATATAACGATTCATATCCCATTTCACATATTCAATTTCAACCGTTGATAAAATTGCAGCCATTTGTTGAAAAATAGTTTCCACAACTTCAGGATTACTAAAATCTAAAACATATTGGTTACGGCCGTGAGAAATATTTTTTTGACTTTGTCCTAGACGATACTCAGGATTTTTTTGAAAAAGCGGTGTATCACTAGAAATCATTTCCGGTTCGAACCATAATCCGAACTTCAAACCGACCTGATGAATTTTTTCCGAGAGATTAGGCAATCCATTGGGGATTTTTTTTTCATCAACTTGCCAGTTTCCTAAACTAGTCTCATCATTATTGCGTCCTTTAAACCATCCGTCGTCTAAAACTAACATTTCTATCCCGCATTCTTTAGCGGATTGTGCTAGTCGAAGAATTTTTTCTTCCGTAAAATCAAAGTAGGTTGCTTCCCAATTATTCACTAGAATTGGTCGCTCCTTCTTTACCCATTTTTGATTGATGAGATGATTGCGAAATAAATCATGGAAGTTTTGACTCATGCCATTTAAACCTTTTTTTGTAAAAGTCAAAACAGCTTCCGGACTATGAAAACTTGTCCCTGGAGCTAACTGCCATTGAAATTGAAAAGGATTTATTCCAATTTGACAGCGAGATACATGGTATGTATCTACTTCAACTTGAGCCGAAAAATTCCCACTATAAATTAAACTAAATCCATATACTTCTCCTAATAGTTCAGTCGTATTTGGACGACACAAAGCCATAAACGGATTGTGAATATGACTGGAAGCACCTCTTGTAGAAGAAATTTCTTGCCTTCCAGTAAAAAGTTGTTTCCTTTCAATGTGTGTTTCTCGAGCCCAGGCTCCTGTTAAATGAACAAGCTCATAATCATTATCCGGTAAATCAAACGAAGCACTAGCTAGCTGTTCTATTTGAAAAGTTTCACTGCCGTTATTTTTAATCTGTGCCGAGCGAATAATACTTGCACTATCAGTAAAAATAGTATAAAAAAGTTCCAATACTAGCTTTGAGTATTGATCTTGCAATTGGACAATCAGCGTTTCACAATTTTCTTTTTTTCCAAATGTTTGTGGAAGACCAGAAATTTTTTCTTTACCTGCTATAATGCGATGACTTTGATAACGAAAATGACTAATTGTGTCACCAGCAGGATATTTAACGGAAATCGCCGGATAACGAAAATCAGTAGTGCCATAGACTGGAAATTCCTGTTTAATATGTTCCAACGACGACGTATAATCCCCTGTCAGTAGATTATTTCCCGTACGTAATTCTCGCTCAACTAAATACAAATAACTTTTCTCTGAAGCAATAGCTGCTCCAAAATATAAATGTTCTAAGATTCCGGTTTTTTCCATTACTCGAAATATATAACTGACCTTACTATTTTTTATGTGAAACTCTAACGCTTGATTCACTTCAATCATAAAAAAATTTCCTTTCTAAA
This sequence comes from Enterococcus timonensis, assembly GCF_900104595.1. Classification (GTDB taxonomy): domain Bacteria; phylum Bacillota; class Bacilli; order Lactobacillales; family Enterococcaceae; genus Enterococcus_J; species Enterococcus_J timonensis. The sequence goes on along the minus strand of NZ_FNVY01000003.1, from coordinate 281,265 downwards.
AAAGACTGATTTTTCCATATTAGAAAAATCAGCCTTTCCTTTTATCAATATGATTTTCTAAAAAATATTTAATTCTCCTAATTGGTGATCATGAACCAAAATTTTTGCATCAACAAATCCTTTTTGTTCAACGGTAAACTCTGAACCATGTCGTTTTACTAAAACTTCAGCAATGATTTCTTTATCATCATTATAAATCACGCTGCTGCACGTTCCCTCGTCAGCTAATTCATAAACATGAATGGTTACACCTTCATTAAAAGCATATTCAGCTTTTTGACTTTCTTTTCCGACGATGAGAATTGAATTTGGTGCTACCAATAGTGGCAAATGGAAGTAATCGTATTTTTCTTGATACCATTGACCACTTGAATATGTTTTTCCTGTAAGAAAATCTGTCCAAATTCCTGAAGTATGGGGTACATAGAAATCTCCCAATCCTTCTTCATTAAAAATAGGGGCAACTAATAGATTTTCTCCTAACATATATTGCCGATCTAAAGACTGACAAGTGGGATCATTTGTATAGTCTAAAACCATCGCTCTCATCATTGGCAAACCTGTCTGACTAGTCTTCACCGCTTGAGTATATAAATAAGGCATTAAGGATAATTTTAATTTCGTAAAACTACGAGTGACATCTACCGCTTCTTCACCATATAACCAAGGCACCTTATACTCCCAAGATCCGTGATATCTAGAATGAGAAGACAATAATCCGAATTGGGTCCACCGTTTATATAAATCCGGAGTAGCACCTGCTTCAAAACCAGAAATGTCATGGCTCCAATAACCAAATCCTGATAAACCAAAAGACAATCCAGCTCTTAAAGATTCAGCCATGGATGGATAATCAGAAGTTGAATCTCCTCCCCAATGAACAGGGAATTTTTGTGATCCTGTAAAAGCTGCTCGTGCAAAAACTACAGCATCTTTCGCTCCTTTTTCTTCCACCAAAAAATTATAGACTGTTTGATTATATAAATAAGCGTAATAATTGTGCATATAAACCGGGTCACTGCCATCAAAATATACTGCATCAGTAGGAATTCGTTCGCCAAAATCTGTTTTAAAGCTATCGACACCCATATCTAACAATGTTTTTAGTTTACCAGTGTACCAAGCCGCAGCTTTTGGATTTGTAAAGTCAACAATCGCCATTCCTGCTTGCCAACGATCCCACTGCCAAGTATCTCCATTTGGCCGTTTTAAAAAATATCCTTGTGCATGACCTTCAGCAAAAAGTGGTGATTTTTGACCAATATACGGATTAATCCAAACACAAATTTTTAATCCTTTAGCTTTTAAACGCGCCAACATTTTTTCTGGTTGCGGAAAAGTTCGCTCATCCCAAGTGAAATTACACCATTCATATTCTTTCATCCATAAACAATCAAAATGGAATACTTCTAAAGGAATATCTCGCTCAATCATCCCATCAACAAATGAACTGACTGTTTCTTCATCATAACTAGTTAAAAAAGAAGTGCTCAGCCATAAACCAAAAGACCAAATCGGCGGCAAAGCTGGTTTTCCTGTTAAATCTGTATAGCGTTTCAAGACATCGGGTAATTTTTCTCCCGCGAACAAATAATATTCTAAATGTTCACCAGGAACACTAAATTGAACCCGCGCAACTTTTTCACTGCCGACTTCAAAACTTGCTTTATTTGTGGTATGAAGATAAATCCCATATCCTTTATTACTCAAATAAAAAGGAATATTTTTATAGGCTTGCTCCGTTCCTGTGCCACCATCTTCATTCCAAATATCAACCGTTTGTCCATTTTTAACAAAGTTTGTAAATCGTTCGCCCAATCCATAAATGTTTTCTCCAACGTCTAACGTTAACTGCTCACTTAAATAGGAACAATCATTAGCGTCGGTAACGTAGGCTTTGCTACGAGGTTTACTAGCAGTTAAAAAATGATTTTTATACCAAAAACGCATCGTCATATTTTCATCTTTAGTAATTTCAACTCTTAAATCCCCTGTTTGAAAAGTTAACTCCGACTCATTTTCACTAATATTTGGAACTACTTCTTGAACGGATAAAGGAATTTGAGGAATTTTTTGATTACTACCTTTAAAATTATCCATCGTAATGCCAATTACATCTTTTAATGGACTAGAAATTTTCACAGTCATTAGTCCACCATCTAAGGTTGCCCCTTTATTGGAAATATAACTGTACGGTAAATACAAAATTAATTTGTCTGGGCTTATTTGCGACTCATATACATGAACTGCATATTTAACTTGATATCCTTCTTTTACTAACCAGCCACCATCTGAAAATTTCATTCGCTCAACTTCTTTCTACATAAATAATAAGCACCCAACAAGCCCGAATCATTATGGAACTGACAAGGCTCAATTGGAACTTGAAAATCTTCCCAAAAAGGGTTCTGAACTAAAGCATCTTTAATTAGCGGAAGTAATTGGGAATTTTGACTTATTCCACCACCAATTAAAATTTTATCTGGTGACAAAGTAACCGCTACATTAAAAATCATCACCGCAACTTTCTCCGCCCATTTTTTTAATACAGTTTTGGCCTCAATACGCTGATCTTGAAAAATCATTTCTCCAGTCACCTCTACACTCTCTGGAATATTAAATGTTTTTCGATATCCGTTTACTAAGGAACTAGTGGCCGCCAAATCATGAAGTGTATGATAACCATTTTCAATATCAATCATCATCATCCCAAGTTCTCCACCTTTAAATTTATGTCCGTAAAAAATTTCTCCATTACGTATCAACGCCCCACCGATGCCTGTACCTATTGTAATTAGGCATAATTCAGAAACACTTTGGCCATTTCCAGCCATGTATTCAGCGTATCCAGCGCAATTCCCATCATTTTCAATGACAATAGGAATTGAGTTATCTACATTTTCTTTAAATAAATTCAAAAGATTTGTTTGATTAAAGATGGGTAAGGCTCCTGCATAAATAGTTTCTCCAGTTGCTGGGTCAAAAATACCAGGAAAACTAACGCCGATTCCTTGAAAGAAATATTTTTTTTGATACTCTTGAAATTTTTCTTTAATTACTTGAAAAAATGCCACTTGACTATTTTTAGGGGTAGGAAATTTTTCTTTGACAACAAAATTCCCTTCTTTATCGAAAATGCCTAGTTTAATAAAGGTGCCCCCTACATCTAAACAAAAAATCATCTTCTATCCTCATCATGTAATAAAAAAGGACGAGAAATTTCTCGCCCTTTTTAAAATTTTTAGTTATTATTCACTCCACAATTCCATGCGGTCTTGAACTAATTTTGTCATTTCTTTATCAGCATCTTCAATATTTAATTTAGATAACTCATCTTGCATAGCAGACCATTTTGTTTCAAAATCATCTGGGCTAGAGATAATAATGTCAGTAATGGCTTGAGTAGTATAATCATCTGCTCTTTGTTGCGTCACAGTTAGATCACTGTCTGCAGGAATAGCAATTTCATAAGCCCGGCCGTGCTTAGTGCCACCAAGTTCTTCAGCGCTTGGGAATAAATCAACCCAAAGCTGTGCATCATAAGCTTTTAATACTTCTTTTTCTTCAGCCGTATAAGTAGCTTCTTTTAATTCTTTTGTTGAATCACGAGCAATTGGTTGACCAGTAGAGTCTTCAGCTCCGTTACCCCATTGTGGGAAAGGCCAAATATAACTACCAATACCGGTTTTATTTTTGTATTGTGGATCGGTTTGGGCTTCATCCAAGTCAGTTGCTACCCGTTTACCGTCTTTAATTTCGTAGTTGACTCCTTCAAGTCCCCAGTTAACCAAAATTTGAGCTTCCTCTGAGGCCATCCAATCTAAGAATTCAAAAGCTTCTTCTGGATGTTCGCTAGTTGAGGAAATGGAAATACCTGTCGTTCCGGTGAATCCATAATCTTTCGTACTTGGAGATAAAATATCCTCAGATAAAGTAACTGGAAGTGGAGCAAATGTCCGCCAATTTTTACCGTCACCTTTAAGTGCAGCTACAGCTGAGGAAATATCCCAGTCTTGGTCTGCTACTGCTAAAACATTCCCAGCGGAAAGTTTAGCAATATAAGTATCGTATTTTTGAGTGAAAGATTCTGGGTCAATCAAACCTTCTGCATACATATGGTTCAACCATTTAAAGTAGTCTTTAATTTTTTCATCTTGGAATTTATAAGTTGTTTCTCCAGATTCTAAATCTACAATCCATTGGCCATCATCTTGATATCCAGCTGCAAATCCAGAAGGATTTCCGACAGTAATCAACCAGCGCCAATCACTACCAAGTAAGGACATCCCAACTGTTTTTTGACCGTCAATCTCAGGATTTTTAGCAATATAATCTTTTAGTGCACTTTCGAAATCTTCCAAAGTGCGAATCGTTGGATATCCTAATTGTTTCAAGACATCTAATTGAATTTGGAAGGTCCCACTAGTTGCGTTATAAACAGTTTCAACGCCCCCAGTTCCTAGATGATAAATTTGAGGATCTTCTAAACTATTTTTCAAACGATCTAAATTACCTTCATACAATTTTTTAATATTTTCGCCTTTTTCTTCAATCAAATCATCTAAAGCTAAAGCACCACCAGCTTCAATTAATTTGTTCAAATCACCTTTAGCAAATAACATATCTGGATAATCTCCAGAGGCAATCATCAAAGGCACAGCTTGTTCATCGCCGCCGACTGGATGTGATATTTCTAAAGTCACACCCGTTCTTTTAGTGATTTCTTTGGCAACAGGGTTATCAAATTTATCATCTTCTGTTAAGTCTGCTGAAAAGAAGCTCAAAGTAATTGGTTCTTTTCCTCCAGAACTTTCTTTAGTCGTTTCCTTGTTATCAGCAGATCCTGATGAGCAAGCCCCCATCAATACAGTGGCAAATAATAATCCGCCAATTAACATATTTCTTTTCTTCATTTTCAATCCTCCAAATTTTTATTTTTTCTAGCTCTTGACGGCGCCAAGAGTTAAACCCGTAACAAAATATTTCTGTAAAAAAGGATAGACGATTAAAATAGGCACAGTAGCAATAATTGTTATCGCCATTTTAATTGATTCTGGTGTGGTCTTTTTAGCGTTTTGCATTTGTTCTAAAGAACTTCCTGCTCCAGCTACACTTGATGCCGACTGCGACGTATTATCGAGAATTTTCATTAACTCATATTGCAAAGTCGTCATTTTTGGATTACTTCTGGCATACAAATAAGTATCAAACCAACTGTTCCACTGACCAACAGCAATGAACAGGGCTACTGTTGCAATCGCAGGAATACATAACGGCATAATAATTTTGAAAAAAATTACAAAATCATTTGCGCCATCTATTTTGGCAGACTCTTCTAAAGCGTCTGGCAGTCCGTCAATGAATGAGCGAATGACGATGACGTTAAATGCCGATAACAAACTTGGCAAAATGTAAACCGCAAAGTTATTAATCAAGCCTAAGTTCCGAATCAAAATATAAGATGGAATGAGACCTCCGCTGATATACATCGTTAAAATGAGTAAAATAGAAACTGGCTTTCTAAAAATAAAATCGCGGCGACTCAATACATAAGCCATGACGCTAGTACAAAAAACGCCAGCAGCAGTTCCAAGTACCGTCCGCAATACTGAATTAAAAAACGCCCTTAACAATTGTGAATTGTTAGAAAAAATTTCCGCGTAGTTATTCCAAGTAAACTTTCGCGGTAAAATATGCAGCCCCCCCTTAGCAGTATCCACAGATTCATTTAAAGACACAGCCAGAACATTTAAAAATGGATATAAAGTAACGACAATAACTGCGAGCATAAACAAGGCGATGACAAAATCCGTTTTTGTATATTTTTTACTTTTCATTTTTGACACCCCCTAAATAATTTGTCCTTCGCCTGTTTTTTTCGCAATCTGATTAAAAGTGAAAATTAAAACCACACTAACTACGGATTTAAAAATACCAATGGCTGTTCCGTATGAATACCGAAACATCCCAATCCCATAATCCAATGCGTATTTATCAAGCACTAATGCTTTGTCAGCTACAATATTATTGCCTAAAAGCATTTGCTTTTCAAAACCGATATTAATTAAATTTCCGATACTCATGATCAGCAGAACCATAATGATTGGTCGAATTGACGGCAAAGTAATGCGCGTCATTTTTTGCCAACGATTTGCTCCGTCAATTTCAGCGGCTTCGTACATTTCTTTATCGATACTTACCATCGCCGCTAAATAAATAATGGCGTTCCAACCCATTTCTTTCCAAACATCAGATAAAGTAACGATATACCAAAATTTACTTGGATCACTCATAAATTGAATGGGAGCATCAACAAAATTCACTGCCATCAGAATTTGATTCACAATACCATTAGTTGACAACATAGAAGTGACAATATTAGCCACAATAACCCAGGATACAAAGTGAGGTAAATAAGAAACCGTTTGGGTGAATTTTTTAAATCTAGTAAAGCGCAACTCATTAAGTAATAATGCAAAAGCAATTGAGCTGACTGTCCCAAATGTAATTCCTAAGCCGCCCATCCCTAAAGTGTTTTTTAAGGATTGATAAAATAAATCATCTTTAAAAAGTGCAATAAAATGTTTTAAACCTACCCATGGAGATTTTAAATATCCTAACGCTGGTTTGTAATCTTGAAAAGCCATCAACCAACCAACTAGTGGTGCATAAGCAAAAACCAACAACCAAATTACTAACGGCAATGACATCAAAATTAAAACTTTTTGATCTTTAATCTTTTTCCACGTGATATTTCTATGACGTACTTTTTTTCGAGCAAGCTCTGTATTTGTTAGCGCGGCTTTCTCCATAAAAACTCCTCCTATCCGAATCCGCTTACAGGTATAAGTATAGACATTTAGAACTGATAGCGCTACCGCAAATAATAGAGGTCGAAGTAGTCAAAAGTAGTCAAATTACGGTAGCGGATTCATTCTTTCTGGAAATAAAAACAGTTTTGGCTAGATCAGCCAGACCTGCTCTTTGAAAATTATTTTTTTACTAACGTTTGTATTTGCTTAATCATTTCTGCTACTTGACTTTGATTGCAAATAAAGTCAATCACACCGTCCTTTTCAACAGCTAACCGGTCCTCATCGTCAGTAAGCGGGAAAAATTTTAAGTTTCGCTGCTGACTTTGGCCCTCACTTGTAAAATCATAAGTGAGACTATACTGGGGATCTTTTTGATAAGTTTCTCCTTGATATTCAAAATCAGCACTTAAAACACCGATATATTGATAGACTTTTCTAAACGATTCTTCATTTATTTTTTGATCACCAACAAAAAATTCCGACTGAATTTTCGTTTGATCGGCGTTTAAAGTATGTGTACTAGAAATTTTCCAGGTTTGATCTTCTGTTTGAATAGTTAATTTATCTAATGCATCAGCCATAATCAATGCTAAGAAGCGATCGATTAAGTTGAATGGATGCATCTCTAATAGTTTCCCTTGATAGTCTGGTAGTTGCCAAACTCGATTTAAAGCATCTTTTAGATAATATTTCCCGTCTACTTGGTATAATTTAAAAATCTGCTCATTCATGGAAAACTGTTGCTGTAAATTTTCTTCTGGTAGAGAATCGGTAATCACTTTTCCCCGAAAATTTGTAACATTAATCAGTAATTCCTCTCCTTGATCATAAGCCACAGAAAAATCTTGCGTATAATGATTAACTAAAAACCAGCCTCCAATAAAAGGAGCAGATTCAATTTTGGATAATTTACTTTCTTTAGCTAAGGTAAACTCTTCATCTGTTCCCTGTTCAAAAGTCATTTGACTGAGGCCTTCCATCATAACACTTTGAATTGGCTGACCAGTAAATAGAATTTCATCATAATTTGCAAGAATTGGGGCAACATTTGCTAGTTCATAAAATTGTCGGCCTTTTTTAAAAAAGTAGCTTGTATCTTTTTTTAAAATTTGGCCTTCAATTTCTGGCGTTCTCACAGAGTACAAGGATTGATAATCTTTTACTTCGGATACTTTCTTGCCTCGGACTTTACCTAATTTTTCAACGAAGTAATCTGCTACAGAATCTGCTACTTGTTCTACTTCCCAACTAGATCCTTTTTGTAAATTAATCGTCGATCCATTTTTTATAATCGAAAGTTTTGTTAATGACTCAGTATTCAAAATTACCTCCGAGTCTGAGGCGGCACTTTGATTATTTTTCGCGCAACCTGCTAAACAAAGGAATGCTAGAAAAACCAAAAGATATTTTTTCATTCGATTTGAAACTCCTTTGCTAAATTTTTTAACATCTTGTTCAACTCTTTCATCATTAGATAACCACAAAGGGCAAAACCCACTAGAACTGCAATACTAGGTAGATAATATAAGGCAGCTAGAAGAATCATTAAACTTGAAGCACTTAAAAATAGTCGTGGAAAATGACGATACATTATATAAGGTGCAATTTTCATTAAATTGATAAACTTCATTTCAAAACGGCCTAAAACTGCACTTTGTCCCAAGTAAACCATCATGACCAAAATTAATAAAAGGCCCATTCCTAACATCATAATTCCATTTCCTTTTTCCAAATGGAATAGTATATCCACAAAAATCACGGTAAATAAAGTGAGAAAAATCAGACCAAGTAAAAAGGCTTGGCGGAAATTTTGCCGATAATCGTTGAAGTATGTTTTCCAAATAGTCCAATCTTGCTCTCGCAAATACCGCCCCACTGTAGCTTGTAATGCAGTAATGCTAGGGCCTAATGTTAGTGAAGCTAAAAAAAAGAATAAAATATGTTCTAACGAAAAAGGAATCAGTAAAAAGAGGATAAAAAGTGGTAAATTGCTGATTAAAAACAAGAGATTTAAAATAAACAGACTTCCTAGTTTTGTTAATAATGTATATAAATTACTTACTTTCATATTTGACCTCCACGAAAATCATTGGGAGAGGCATGAAAAAAAGCTTTGAATTTCTTGTAAAAATAATCAACGTTTGGAATTCCTACCATTTCTGCAATTTCATAAACCATCAAGTTACTCGTTTGTAAAAGTTGTTGTGCTTTTTCCATTCTTACTTCTTCAAGATAATCCAAATAGTTTTGTCCCACTTGGCGGGTAAATTTTTTCCCCAAGTAAGCCCGATTGTAATTGAACAGCTCGGCCATTTTTTTTAGGCTAAGATCTTCACTTAAATGTTCAGCAGAATATTTTTGAATGCGGGCTACGATATTAGAGCTATTTAGTTCGGCTTGAACTTGTGCCAATAGCAAGAAATATTTTTCATTCACAACTTCTTTCACTTGATCAATGCTAGCTAAGCTTTTTATTTCATTGTAAAAATTAACTTCTTGAATGCTCATTCCTTTTTCACTTTGCAAATACTTCTCAACTTGCTCATAATCTTTTTGAACCTGCCAACAAATTTCTTGGCTAGTGACGGGTACTAAAGTAAAATGCTCCCAATATGTTGCAAGTATCGTACTTAGACTCTTATCAATTACCAGTGCTTCAGCTATTTTTTTCATTGAAAAATTGAATATTGAATTTTTTTGGCGACGTAAAACTTGATCATAAACTAGGTGTTGATTAGGGTACAAAAAAGTATAATTTCCCAAAAAACGAATTTGATCATATACCTCTTGTAAATTTTTATCTGTTGTCAGCCAATTTGAAATTAATATTTCTTGGTGGTCAATTTTTTGAATTTGCATTGGGAGTCGTAAATCGTTCGGTTCTTCTTTACTTAAAAAAAGCACATGGAAAAATTCTACATGTCCTAATATGACTACTGAAAAACCCTCGGATTCACCAATTGTTTTTAACTGTTGAGCGACTTCTTGGCTTTGAACCCGGAAATTGCGAATAAATCCAAAACGTAAGTAGCCACTTTGATCATTGCCAAAAATTTTGGCGAATAAAATTTGGGTGTCATTTTTTGGAGAAAAATCACGATTTTCTTGACTAATTTTTTTTAAAATCTCGATTAGCTCGTCTTCATCGATTGGTTTTAATAAATAACTAGCCGCACCTATATGAATTGCTTCTTTAGCATAAGAAAAATCAGAATAACCCGACAAGATAATAGCATAAAAGTCAGTGTGCCCTTGCTTTTGAGCTTCTTTCAACATTTCTAAGCCAGTTAAGATTGGCATCCGAATATCAGTAATTACTACATCAGGTTGAAACTTTTTAATCGCCGCCAACCCTTCTTTTCCATTAGGAGCAACAGCACAAATTTCATAACCCAGACTTTTCCAATCAATTAATAGCGGAAGACCTTCTTGGATTGCTGGCTCATCATCAACAATTAATACTTGCTTCATTATTCTGCCCCCTTTTTGATTTTTGGCAACCAAATTTCAATAATTGTTCCTTCATGTAAAATACTTTCAATCCGTAAACCATATGCCGGACCAAAACGATAAGTCAGTCTTTGATGGACATTAGCCATTCCGAAGTGTTTTGTTCGGTTTTTTTCATTTAAATTTTCCATTACTTCGAATAATTTTTCTGGCGTCATACCACTCCCTGTGTCAACAACTTTAATAAGTATTTTGTCTTTTACATCCAAAATATGAATTCCTACAAACGCTGGACCATTCTTTAATTCGATACCATGGGAAAATGAATTCTCCACCAATGGTTGCAAAATTAAAGGTAAAGTGAGGTATTCTTCTTCATTAACATTGCTAGAAATTTCGTAAATCAACTTATCCTGATAACGGATTTTTTGAATTTCCAAATATAAACGAGCACCAGTCAGCTCTTCAGCGATTGTAATTGTATCAGCCAAATTTGTTTCTAACGAGCGACGTAATAATTTGCTGAGTAATTTCACGCTAGTAGCTACTTCTAAATCTTGATTAATAACAGCTTTCATTCTAATCATCTCTAGCGTATTGTATAAAAAATGCGGGTTAATTTGACTAGCCAATACTTTAAATTCAGAGTCTTTTTGCATAATTTGCCAATTCTTTTCCTGTAATTGATATTCATAGTGCTCTTCTAGCAAATCTTGCATGCTTTTCATCGTGGCATATAACTTTTGATAAATATCAGTAATTTCATCAGAACCGGTAATCTTTTCAGGAATAATAAAGTTACCCGCCGCTACTTTATCCATTGAATTTTTGAGCATTAATACTCGTTGGTTAAAAGTATGGGTGAAAAAAAAGATGACACCTAAAACAATGACTAATACAGCTAAAATGATGCCGTAACTTTTTGTCATCGTTTGATTTACCTCGCGAATTAGTTGGCGCTGTTCGACTATACCGTATAAAGAAAAATTTGTTAAAAATGATTGTTGCAACTCAATGTTTACTTTAAAGTAATGGCGTTCGCTATCACTTTTATTAATAATTACATCTGAAGATGAAGAGTCAGTCTCAAAAGAAAGATTTCTAACTTGTTGAATTTCTGATTTATTAAAAAGTGACTTTTGTTGAAAGTCGAGTGAAATTTGATCCAAGGTCACAAAATTTTCTACGGAAGAAGGTGACACAATATCTCTGATTTCTAATTGATTGATAAAAAGTGTTACTACACCAAGAAAAACCCCTTCTTTATTCCAGACTGAACGAATTAAAGCTAGTTCTTCCAATTTAGTGATTGGATCTTGAATCTTTGCCCAACGAATTCGTCCATGATCACTAACGGCATTTTGATACCAAGTCTGCTCCAGAATATTTGAAGTCGATAAGACAAAGTTAGAATTACTAAGCATCGAATCATTATTAATAAAAAACCGAATATTGGAAATAACATTGTAATAACGTAGATAAACATCAAAAGAGTCAAACTCTTCATATCCGAAAATCATTTCTTGCGGGTTGTTATAATGAGTTAAAATCAAATCCGTTAGATCAGCATCTTGATAAATCCAGTTAGAAATTTGAATGACTGAATTAAGTTTCTCTTCTAAATTAACTTTTATCCGTTCCATCTCCACGAGCCCGTCTTTTTCTTTGGCTTCAAGGATTTCATTTTTAATACTGAAAGTAAAACTTAGACCTACTAAAACAAGCGGTAAAACAATGAGAGTAAAAATAATCAAAAACCGTTGTTTAATTGTTTTTGGTTTAAAGACTCGCATTGTTTTTACCTCCAATTTATTTTTTTGAAATTTTTTCTAATCTCAACTCGCGACTGACCGATATTTTTAAAACACTAGATTTTAAAGTGAATTTCACTTGGTTCAATCCAGGTTGGAGAACAAATTCTTCCTCGTTAATCCAAATTTTCTGATGGACTAAACTGTGAGCGGTTAGTTGAAAGTTTCCTAGATTTTCTTCAAGCCCATTATATAAAATCGATCCTTTCGCCTGAATTAAAACCGTTCGTTGATACTTGTCATCGGTTTCAATCGTACACTTATTATAGCTATCAAAAGTAAAAATTGAAAGCTCTTTCGAACTAATTCTAATCGGACGTTTGACAGCTAGTCCGTTTGTAAATTCCCAGCTAACTTGTTGGTCTATACTCGAGAATCCTGCAAATAAATGCAGCGTACCGCTTAAAGGTTCAAAGCTCATCTTGTGTAGTTCATAATAGGTGAGATCGTCCTTGGAAATAGTTAAGGTCACTCGTTTCTTTTGTTGTCCTGATATTTTTACTTTTTCAAATGAAATCAATTTTTTTTGTGGTAAGAATGACTGCTCTTGATTCGTCAAATAGATTTGAACCGTCTCTGTGACTGGATATAGCTCTTTGTTTTCTAAAACAAAAGTTACTTGCCAATTTTTAGGTGCTTCTTGCCAGTTTTCTAATTGAAGTATCTTTAAAGAACCATATGTTTTCCCAAAACCAAATGGGAATAAAACAGATTTAGAAAACTGATGATAAGTATGAGGAAATTTGAGTAAATCATAATTAGTGATTGCTGGTAAATCTTCGATATTTTTCACCCAAGTTTGCGTTAATTTTCCTGTAGGTGCACTTTCCCCAGCTAAAATTTCCGCTATTGCATCTCCAATGGCTTGACTGCCGTGAGTTGTAAATAAAATAGCCGGTACGTGCTCTATGGCCCAGCTTAAATCAAACGGATAACCTCCCATAATAATTAAAACGATGTTTGGATTGACCGCATAAATAGCTTCTAAAAGTTCTTGTTGATGTTTAGGTAATGATAAGTTTTTCCGATCAATTTCTTCTTTAGCGCCAAACATCGGATGATTTCCCAGTACCAGAATTACTTTATCTGCTTGCTGAGCTAATTGAACGGTTTCGGATTGTCCGGAAACCACAACTTTTTGAGAAATTACGCCTTGCGTTTTTCCGCATCGAACTACATTATCGACTAAACCTATATCTTGACCCGACCAATTAACAAAATGACCGCCTTTTTCTTGCCACGTTTCCTTCATAAACCAATCATATAATTCACTTTGATGATGGACAAAAGCTTTTTGTTCTTCGTCATCAAAAGCTAAGTAGCGATTATTTTTTTGATCTTTTAAAACGAATGAATCACTCGTCCAACTTTCTTTTAAAAAAGTTTGTGCATTGCCGCTTTGTAGTTTTCCCTCTTTCATCGCCAAACTTAGACCATCAATAGAAATCTCTACTTGGTCATGACCAGATTTACTACCAATAAATTGCTCTTTCCAAAGTTTGGAAACCCCCTGAGCTATCGTCGTAAATTTGGCAGGTGTTCCTCCGTACCAATCTCGTGTAAAATCGTCAGCCAAAGGTCCTAATACAGCGACTTTTTCTTTAGTAGATAAAGGTAAAAAGTTGTTCTGATTTTTTAATAACACCGTGCCTTCTTGGGTAGCTTGTTTAGCTAAATCATTATGAACTGAACTATTTAATAATTGCCGATCAACTTTATCGTAAGGATTGTCACTAGTAAAATGACCTAGTTCAGCTCGAACAGTTAAGATTCGACCAACCGCCCGATTTAAATCGACTTCATTGATCAATCCTTTTGATAAGGCTTTTGTAGCAGCTTCTTCTACTTTTTCAGAGTCATCTACGAAACAATCTATTCCAGCTTTTAGAGCTGCCGCTACCGCATGTGGATAATCGTCAAAATAATGATAGTTTTCTACATTTAAGGTTAATGCTCCTCCATCACTAACAATGAAACCAGGAAAATCCCACCGATCTCGTAAAATAGTTTGTATTTCCGGCATCTGCATAGCTGGAACACCATTAACCCCGTTGTAAGCTGTCATCAATGAGCGCGCTCTTCCTTTAGTGATGGCTTTTTCAAATGATTTTAAATAAAATTCTTCCTGAACTTTCAGTGGCACGAAATTACTCGTATCTACTCGTCCATCTTCATTATTATTTGCAAAAAAATGTTTGGGAGCAGCAGCCATTTGGATATATTTTTCATCTGTACCTTGCATACCGATGATTAGTTGTTGAGATAACTCGCCTGTTAAGAAAGGATCTTCTCCATAGCCCTCTTCATTGCGACCCCAACGTGGATCCCGTTCCAAATCGATAGTTGGAGCCCATAGAGTCAACCAACTTTTTCGATCACTTTGTAAATATTTAATACGTGCTTCTTGACCAATGGCGTTACCAATTTTTTGTAAAAGTTGTGGATTCCACGTTTGTGCTAGTCCTAAAGGCAATGGAAAACTTGTGGTTGGCTCGCCAGATCGGTCGACCACTCCATGAGCTGCTTCACCGCCGATATTATATTCTCTAATATGCAACCGCGGTACTGCTCGCTGTTTGGTGGAAAGAAGCCTTACTTTTTCATTTACAGTCAACTGTTGAATTAAATTATTAACAAATTCATTCCACATGTATTCTCCTACTTTCCTCTAGCTTTATTTTTCATCTACTATTTAAAATCAATTCCATTAGCTTGAATGACTTGTTGATACCAATAGAAACTGTCTTTTTTGATACGTTCCAAATTTTTTTCTTCTTGATCGTTACGATCAACATAAACAAAACCATATCGTTTTTGATAACCATTCAACCAACTTAGCAAATCAGAAAATGACCAAGCGCAATAACCGATTATATCTACCCCATCACTTATTGCCTTTTGTACTTCAACTAAGTGTGTTTGTAAATAATTTATCCGATAAGAATCGTGTACTTTCTTATCTTCAGTTAATTCATCTTTAGCACCCAAACCATTTTCAGTAATAAATAATGGCAAATTATATTCAGCGTAAACCCGTCGCAAAGCTACTCTAAAACCGACAGGATCAATTTCCCAGCCCCAATCCGTTTTTTTTAAATAAGGATTTTCAACATTTTGGAACATCAATGTCTCTGGATTTTGACTTTGTAAATCTTTTTCTTGCATTAAGTACGGATCTGTTTTAGAAAATTCGCGTTGATTAGCTGTTGGTTTCTCAATTCGATTTTGGGCAACTGTTCCGCCGTGATAATAATTGATACCTAAAAAATCTGGATGACTATCCTTATCTTGCAAAACGAGTTCGTCTTCAGCGGTAATAGTTGGAGCTATTTGAAATTTTTTCAGCGTATTCAAAGCAAATTTAGGGTAACGACCGTGACAATAAACATCCATCCACCAACGATTATTAAAACTATCTGCATTTTCCGCAGCCAGAACATCTTCTGGATTACTTGTGGCAGGATATATCGGCCCATAACCAAAACTTGGGCCAATGAATCCTTGAGGTACTTTCTGATGGAATAATTTAATAGCTCGTGCATTTGCCAAGTTAACCAGGTGATTGGCCGCGTACATTCTTTTCAAATTTGTCACCATTGGCGGATGACCGGCCCAACGATAACCTAAAGAAGTAAATACATTTTGTTCGTTAAAAGTGACCCAATATTTTACTTTCTTACCAAAAGAATCAAATAAAATCTCACAGTATTCAAGAAAAGCCGTAATTGTTTCACGACCTTCCCAGCCATTATAATTATCCTGCAATGTTTGCGGTAAATCCCAATGATAAAGCGTTAGAACAGGTTCAATTTTATTTTCCAACAACTCATCAATCAAGTTTTCATAAAACTTCAATCCAGCTGCATTAACTTCTCCACTACCATTTGGCAAAATTCTGCTCCAACTCACACTAAATCGATACGTTTTTAACTCTAATTCTTTCATTAAAGCTACATCTTCTTTGTAGTGATGATAATGGTCAATAGCTACATCACCATTAGTCCCGGCAAAAGTTTTACCAGGAATTTTAGAAAATTCATCCCAAATTGATGGACCCTTACCATCTAGTGTTGCTGCTCCTTCAATTTGATAGGCTGCCGATGCAGCTCCCCACAAAAAATTTTCCGGAAATTTTTTTAATTCTTCATGATACATATAAACCACCCTTTCTGATACTTCCAAGATACTGAAAAAAAAAAGTTTGGTCAACCGCTTACATTTTTGAACATTACTTTCAAAAGTAGTGATTTTTATGAATAATTGAATTTAGAACCTGAATAATCTACAAAGTTATTTAATGCAGAAGCTTCATCAGACAATGTATAACAACTTGCTCCTATCCTAGTTTTCTCCAAAAAAAATAAACCCTGGTCACCCAGAGTTTACTTTCAAAAGTTTATTCTTCGTCTTCGTCAGCCATAAAGGTGTTGAAAACTTCTTCAATCATGTCCCATTCAGCATCGGTTTCGATTTCTTCAAGTTCGCCTTCAGTGCCGTCGTCGTTTTCAGTGTAGGCATAAGCTTGCAACTCAATTTCAGTATCGTCGTCTTCGTCAATTCCTGCTGGATAAACTAAAACATAATTTTTTTGGAATTCTTCTTGACCGTCAACAGTCAATAAAATTTCGTATAGTGATTCATTTCCTTCGTCGTCGACTAAAGTGATGAATTCTTTTTCTTCATGATTATGGTCATGTCCTTCGTGATCGTGATTGTGGTCGTGCCCTTCGTGTTCGTGGCTCATTATTATCTCTCCTTTAATTTCCTTTATTGTTGGTGGCCGTCTAAATAATTTTGCAAAATCATCACAGCAGCCAACTTGTCGATAACTTTCTTGCGTTTTTGGCGGGAAACATTTCCTTCATTAATTAACATTTTTTCCGCTTGAACGGTGGTTAGACGTTCATCTTGATAAAAAATCGGAAGACCTGTTAATTTTTCTAAGGCCGCGCCATATCTTTGGGATGCTTCGGCTCGTGGTCCGATGGTGTTATTCATATTTTTCGGCAGTCCGACAACAAAAAGTTCGACTTCGTATTGGGCAGCTAACTCCGCTACTCGTTCAAAGCCAAATTTTTCGGTTGCCTCATCAATCCGGACAATTTCTAATCCTTGAGCGGTCCAGCCCAAAGGATCACTGACAGCAACGCCGACTGTTTTTGAGCCGACATCTAGTCCCATGATCCTCATTTGACATTCACTCCATGATTTTCTAAATATGATTTAACTAGCACTTCCATTACTTCATCGCGTTCATGACGGCGAATTAAGTTCCGCGCGTCTTGGTAACGAGGAATGTAAGCCGGGTCTCCTGATAAAAGATAGCCGACAATTTGATTAATTGGATTGTACCCTTTTTCAGCCAATGCTTGGTAAACGGTAGTTAACGTTTCGGAAATTTCCCGTTTTTTGCTATCATCAAAATCAAAGCGTACTGTTTCGTCTGTATAACCCATCTTTTCCACCTCTATTTCTTTCACAAGTCTATCATACAAGAAAGCGGTGGAAACCACAAACAAAAATCGCTAAATTTATAACGATTTCAAAAATATTTTCAATTTCTTTAAAAAAGTTTCGAAAAAATATCTCTTGCTAAAGATTTTTTCGTAAGGTATAATTAATTTCGTTGTTGCGGGTGTAGTTTAGTGGTAAAACATGAGCTTCCCAAGCTCACGTCGCGAGTTCGATTCTCGTCACCCGCTTTTCTTTAAGACTACAAAGTTCTTAGTAATAAGAATTTGTAGTTTTTTTATTTTACTAATTTACAATTTAAAAATAGGACTATAAAGGAGAAAAAAATGCGTTTCTATGATGATTTACAAGAATTGATTGTTGAACTGATTGCGGATATCGCCGATATTGGGAATGAAAACATTTGGGCCTTCTATGAAGAAAAAGACGGCAAAAAATTATACACTGATTATCGCTTCAAAAATGACCCGGCTGAAAAACAACCGGCAGGCTTCGGGGTAGAAAAATCAGAAGAAATAAAAGCTAGTCAACTTTTACCTCTATTAAAAGAACAAAAACAGAACCATCCTAATTTTTAAAAAAAATCTCCAACACGTCCTTCTACTGAAGTTGCGTGTTGGAGATTTTTTTATTTGCCTAGACTATGCAGTAAATCTTCGACTTTATCTAAATGTTCCCAAGGTAAATCGACATCTGTCCGACCAAAATGACCGTAAGCAGCTGTTTGGCGATAAATTGGACGACGTAAATCCAGCATTTTAATAATGCCAGAAGGACGCAAGTCAAAATTTTTGCGAACGGCTTTAACTAAAGCTTCTTCGCTTACTTCACCAGTACCAAATGTATCAATATTAATAGAAACTGGTTCCGCCACACCAATGGCATAGGCTAGTTGAATTTCAACTTTACGAGCGAGGTCTGCTGCGACAATATTTTTAGCAATGTACCGGGCAGCATAACTTGCTGAGCGATCAACTTTAGTCGCATCTTTTCCAGAAAACGCACCGCCGCCGTGGCGAGCATATCCGCCGTACGTGTCGACAATAATTTTCCGACCAGTTAAACCGGCATCGCCTTGAGGTCCGCCAATGACAAAACGGCCAGTTGGATTAATAAAATATTTTGTTTGATCATCGAGTAAATCTGCTGGAATTTCATTTTGAATGACTTCTTCCATCACAAATTTTTTCAACGTTTCGTAATCGATATCTGGATCGTGTTGAGTTGAAATCACTACCGTATCCACGCGGACTGGTTGTTGATTTTCATCATATTCTACTGTCACTTGGCTTTTGGCATCGGGACGTAGAAAAGAAACGTGCTGAATTTTTCTTAAATAAGCAAGACGTCGCACTAGTCGATGACTTAAAGCAATCGGTAAAGGCATCAGTTCTGGCGTTTCATCAACAGCAAAACCAAACATTAAACCTTGATCGCCGGCGCCAAGATTTTCCGCATCTTCCCCGCGAGTCTCTATTGCAGCGTCAACACCTTGAGCAATATCTGGGCTTTGTTCATCTAAAGCGGACAAGACGGCTACTGAATCCCCATCGAAACCAAATTTTGCTCGCGTATAACCGATTTCTTTAATCGTTTGGCGCACAATTTTTTGCAAATCAATTTTAGCTGTGGTAGAAATTTCTCCAAAAACTAAAACCATTCCGGTGGTCACCGAAGTTTCACAGGCGACGCGCGCCATGGGATCCTCGGTTAAAATAGCATCTAAAATAGCATCAGAAATTTGATCGGCGACTTTGTCTGGATGACCTTCTGACACCGATTCAGAAGTAAATAATTTTTTTTCGGACATTTGGTATTCCCCCTTAATAATTTTCCGGTTACAAGGCAGCTGCAATAAGCATCCTCTCGGGAACTTTGTAACGAGCTAAAGTATAACAGAAGTTGCTTAAAAATGCTTGAAGATTTTAAAAAATCCGCTCCTAAGTTTAAAAAGCATTGACGGGGAACTTTTTTTTCCTTAACATAGAAGATAATTGATAAAAAGGAGGGCCGCCCATGCAAGAAAGTCTACCTGCCAAAAAAAACATTTCCGTCTCCATTCTTTTCTTACTCGTCTTATTACAAACCGCACTCAGCATTTTGCCTGGCGTTTTACTGTACCACCAACAAGACGGCGAAAATTGGCAAGGCGCTGCCTTATTGATTTTTTATTTATTCGTCTCTAATTTCAGCGAGCTTACTGTCCGAATGCAATATAAAAAACAAACTAGATTTCCTATGGTAGCTTACGGAATTAAACTTTTAATCTGTTCCGTCTTAATTATTTTCTTTGCTAGCCAAACGCAATGGCAATTTGCCCTGATTTTATTTGGCTATGAACTCTTTCAAACATTAGCCAACTCGAAACAATATTTTTATTTAGATAGTTTTTATTACACGTTGCTTAATCCGATTTTTAAAGGGCTTGTGCTAAATTTATTGTTTTTAATGAAGGCACCGATTTTTTTTGATATTCATCAAATCACCGCCTTATTGCCTGCCCTTTTAGCTAGCCTGACTTTAACGCTATTCCAGCAAGGACAAGTTTCCCAGCGCAATCGCAAGTCAATTTTTGTAATTGGTTTTGCTCTTAGCACGCTATTAAGTTTAGTCGGTATTTTTTACTTACATTATAGTTATGACTTTTTTGATTTATGGCGCGTGGTGAGTTTCGCTGTCTTTTTAGTGATTGCCACCTTTTTTACGTTTCGCCAAAATCATTTTCTTAAAGCTGAAATCGCGCTGAATTTATTTTATTTAGTTGGTTTAGGACTGCTCTATTTTTAAAATGAAAACCATCTGTCAACTGACGGATGGCTTTTTAATTAATTTTCTACATTAACTTTAAAAAAACAAGGAGTTATGACGATGAATATTCGACCAGCAACTACTGAAGATTTACCAGAAATTATCCGCTTAGTTCAAAAAAGTTTTGCAGATGAAGTTTTTACCGATCACGATGAACACAATCTAGTCAAACGTTTATGGACGAGCCCCTCAGCTTTGCCCCAATTTACTTTAGTAGCCGAAAGCGATCATAAACTAGATCTCCCGACAGAAAATTCCAGAGACCCTCAATTAAATTTCCAACAAAATAAACAACTGGCAGGTTTTATTCAATTTAGTCGTCTAACTGTAGGAAACTTAAATGCTTGTGCTTTAGCACCGCTAGCTGTTTTACCTGCGTGGCAACATCATGGTATTGGCAGTCAATTAATTGAAGCCGCCCACGCCAAAATTGCCCAAACTAATTTTGACTGTAGCATTGTCTTAGGTCACGCCAACTATTATCCAAAATTTGGTTATCAACCAGCCGATGCTTTGCAAATTTTCCCGCCGTTTGAAGTACCGGCAGAGGCATTTATGGTGAAAGTTTTCCGCCCATTTACATTAAATGAAAAAACAATCGTTGGCTATGACCCGGCTTTTGGTATATAAAAAAAAGACCTGTCAAAAATTTAATTTTGGCAGGTCTTTTTTTATGGTTTCAAATAAGCAAAACCTTTTTCTTGAAGTGCAATTAAATCAAGAACGCCGGCTGGTACGATCGAAACATTTTTCGGGAAATTTTCCAACTTCACATGATACGTACTTAGCGCATTGTGGCAGGCGTGAATTTCTACCCCAGGAAATTCGGCGATAAATTGTTGATGAAAAGGTAAATAAAATCCTTCCACTGCGACGCCATTAATCAGTAAAATAATTTCGCAATCTGGTGCGGCACTCAATAAATTTTTAATATTTTTTTCGGCTTCCCGCCACTTGTCGGCCTCATCTACATGAAATACAACTTTCATTTGATCCACCCCTTTTCTTTTTAGTGTAGCATAAAATCGGTTTCTCTTGACATATGAATGAATTATCATATATACTAAGAATGAAAAGTGATTCATATGTTTCACTTAGGAGGCTATCGTATGAACTATTCATTTCATTTAAAAGGTCTGGATTGTGCTAGTTGTGCTGAAAAAATTGAGCGCGCTGTTGAAAAAATGCCCGACGTCACTAACGTCTCAGTGAATTTTGCGCAAAGTTCCATCCAATTTGCCACTAGTCCTGAAAAATTAATTGCCGTTGAAGAAAAAATTACCCAAGTAGAGCCTGATGTCACCTTGATCAATAAAAATGCCGCTACTAAATCCAGCAGTGCGGCTAACAGTACATCGACTGATGAAAAATCGGCGACATCACCGCTGATTAAAATCATTGGCATTTTTTTGGCGCTAGTCATTATGCATTTTATCGCCTTGCCGAAAATAGTAACGATTGTTTTGTACGCCATTTTATATCTAGTCATTGGCTGGCCCGTTTTAGCAAAAGCTTTTTCTAATTTGCGCCGCGGACAAGTTTTTGACGAAAATTTTCTGATGTCCATCGCCACACTGGGTGCCTTTTCTATTCAAGAGTTCCCCGAAGCTGTGGCCGTGATGCTTTTTTACGAACTAGGAGAATATTTTCAAGATTTGGCCGTTGATAATTCCCGCAAATCCATTCAAGCGGCTTTACAATTGCGGCCAGAAATTGCCCATTTGCAAAATAATGGTCAACTATCTGATGTCAAACCAGAAAATATCTTAGTCGGCCAACAATTAAAAGTTTTGCCGGGAGAAAAAATTCCTTTAGATGGAAAAATTATTGCAGCAGGCGCGCTAATTGATACGGCCCCTTTAACTGGTGAATCTGTCCCCCGCTTTTTTCAAGCAGGCGACGAAGTTTTAGCCGGTATGGTCAATACCAATGCGCCATTTTCTATGGAAGTCACCAAAGATGATCAACATTCCACTGCTAGTAAAATTTTAGAATTGGTGGAAAATGCCACCAGTCAAAAAGCGCCGGCGGAAAAATTTATTACTAAGTTTGCTCGAATTTATACGCCGATTGTGGTGGCTTTTGCAGCAATTCTCGGTATCGTTCCCCCCTTATTTTTCGCTCAACCATGGTCAGAATGGATTTATCGCGCTTTGACTTTTCTAGTCATTTCTTGTCCTTGTGCACTAGTTATTTCCGTGCCGCTTAGTTTTTTTGCCGGGATTGGCGCTGCTTCAAAAAATGGTGTCCTCATTAAAGGAAGTCATTTTCTGGAAAATTTAGCGCAAACTAAAACAATTTTATTTGATAAAACGGGGACCTTGACGAAAGGTAATTTTGCTTTAACAAAAATCGTCAGCTCTGAACCAGAAAAATTATTGCAACTTGCCGCTAGTTTGGAAGTCCATTCTACTCATCCGGTTGGTAAAGTGCTAGTAGCTGAAAATAAAGCGCCGCTTTTGCCCATGACCGAAGTTGAAGAAAAAATTGGTTTTGGATTAACTGCCAATTATCAAGGAACGGAAATTTTAGTCGGCAAACAAGCCTTATTAACTGATCGAAAAATCGAAACACCGACTGTTGATCAAACAGGAACCATTATTTTTGTAGCCCAAGATAATATTTATCAAGGGTATTTCGTCATTCAAGATGAAATCAAACCTGAAGCTAACGCCGCTCTTTCCGAACTTAAAAAAATGGGTATCAAAAAAATAATTTTACTAACTGGCGACACGCAACAAGTGGCTGAATCCATTCAAAAACAAGTCCCACTAGATGAAATTCATAGTCAACTGTTGCCTCAAGATAAAGTGGCGGTCCTTGAAGAAACTTTAGCTAAGAGCGATACTAGTGTCGCTTTTGTCGGGGACGGTTTAAATGATGCGCCGGTTTTAGCCCGGGCCGATGTGGGTATTTCCATGGGGGGTCTTGGCAGTGACGCGGCGATTGAAGCCTCGGATGTAGTCTTAATGGAAGATCAATTGACCCGGTTGCCGGTAGCTATTCAAATTGCCCAAAAAACGATGCGCATCGTTAAGGAAAATATTATTTTTGCTTTAGTCGTGAAATTTATCGTGCTGATTTTAGGGGCTTTTGGAATTGTCTCCATGGGTCTGGCCGTCTTTGCTGATGTCGGTGTAACTTTAATCGCCGTTTTAAACGCCTTGCGCGCCTTAAAAAAATAAAAAAAATCGTTGCGGCTATTTCAAACTGCAACGATTTTTTTTATTTTCGGCGCCAGCTGATTTGCACATTTCCCCTTTTTGAAAAAACAAGTATACTGAATGCAGGAGGATTTTTTATGACAATCATTGTATTTATCGGTTATTTTCTCGTGCGTCTGTTGGTCAACGGCTGGTTAAAAAAGAAAGTGCCCGCCGAACAATTTATCTTACAATCAAATAAAATTTATACTTTTACTTCCCTTATTTTCGGGGTAGCGTTATTGGCAAGTGGCGCGGCGAATGACTTTTGGGGCCGGGTGGCTGGATTTTTATTATTAGCCGACAGCTTTTTATCTTGTTTATTAGTGATTCATTTTAACAAACGCCCATTATAGCTTGCTGCTTAAAAATTTTACCGTCCAAATTACAGATAGCACAGGCGCAAATTGTACTTGCACCCGCGCTACTTTTAGTGTAGGCTCAAGCTAGATTTAAAAAGGAGGCTCTTTCATGATTCAAATTCAGTATATTTCCAAACAATATGAACAAACAACCGCGTTAAAAGATCTCACTTTAGAAATTCCTGCTGGTAAAATTTTTGGCTTTCTCGGCCATAACGGCGCTGGAAAATCGACCACTTTAAAATGTTTAACTTCGATTATTGAACCTACTTCTGGTGAGATTTTTTTCAATGATTTATCGCTAAAAGAACATCGCCACGAAATTAAAAAAATGATTGGCTATGTGCCAGATACGCCGGATTTATTTTTACAATTGTCGGCAAATGAATACTGGCAACTGATTAGAGCTGCTTACGAAATTGATTCGGTGCAAGTGATTAATCACCAAAAAGAATTGATCGCCTTGTTTGATATGAATGATCATGTAGATGAAACGCTGAACAGTTTTTCCCACGGGATGCGGCAAAAAGTGATTATTATCGGCGCTTTATTAGCTGATCCGGAAGTTTGGATTCTTGACGAACCAATGCAAGGACTAGATCCGCAAGCGGCTTTTGATCTTAAAGCACTCATGAAACAACACGTTGAAAAAGGAAAAACCGTTATTTTTTCGACTCATGTCTTAGACACCGCGCAACAATTATGCGATGAACTGGCGATTTTAAAAAAAGGCGAACTATTATATAACGGCTCCGTGGATGATTTACTGGCCCAATCTCCCAATGAATCACTAGAAACGATTTATTTGAAAATGGCCGGCCGATTATCGCAAGAAGGACATTTGCTAGAAGACGTGGAGGAAAGCCATGAATCGTAAAAAATTGGCGATTCTCTTTAATGTTAATCTTCTTTACGCCAATCCTCAAACCACGGACCAACAACGGAAAAAAGGTAAAAAAGGTCGGAAATTATTCCGCAGTCTTCTTAATCAATATATTCTTTTGTCGGTGATTTTTGTCCTGTCTTACTCCGTCATGTTTATTAGTATTGATTTGGCAAATTATCCCGGATTTTTCACAATGTATCTCGCGCTTTTTGCTTTAATGGCCTTTGCCCAAAGCGTTTCGGTGATTTATAATGTCTTTTACGAAAGTCACGATTTAGAAGATTATTTACCGTTACCATTTAAACAAAGCGAAGTATTTTTTGCCAAATTCGGTATTGTGGCGGTGACTATTTTTCCATTTGTTTTACCGATTCTAGCTATTTTTCTTGTCACTACTTTAAGAAGTAATATTTTACTACCCGTGGCTGTCTTGTGGTCGCTAGTTTTATTCTTCCTCTTTTTTGCGCTGATGTTTTCTTTTTATTTGCTCGTTGTGGCCAGCCTAACGCAAACTAAAGTTTTTTTGCGCCATAAATCTATTTTTTCCACAGCTATGATGTTTTTGTCTTCCCTGGGAATGATCGCTGGTATCTTTTATATTAATAATGCCTCGGAATACACAACGGACGCGCAAGGTGTGCTGGTCTTAAAAGATCAACCGACGCTCTTGATTTTTGCCCCGTTCCATCAATTAGCTGTTCATCCAGCCACTTTGACTAGTCTGTTAATTTTCGTCGCTTGTCTGGCGTTACTAGCTTTACTTTTATTTTTAATTGTTAAAATAGTCATTCCCAAATTTTATTTACAAGCGAACATTACACCGGCTAAAAAAGCCCACAAAATCAAAGAAAACACCACCCCACAAACAATTAGCCGCCAATTGTTGACGTATAATTTTAATTTGATTAAAGATCCGACCTTACTGATGCAATTTTTTTCTTCAAGTATTATTATCCCCGCGGCGTTCATTATGCCCTTTGCCATTTCGTCTGGCCTTGGTTTAGGCCAACTAGACTGGAAATTCACCGGCGTCTCGGTATTAGTAGGTGCAGTATTTGCCTATCTAGCTACTGGAAATGCTTCGATTGTCTCGGTGATTATTTCATTGGATCGGGAAAATTTTAATTTTATTAAAAGTCTGCCCTTTTCACTACGCCACTATTTAAAAATAAAATATTGGTTTGCCGCTAGTTTTCAAGGGCTGCTGACGGGCGTTATTATGCTGATTGGCGGGATTGCTTTACATTTGCCGTGGTTTTTAACTGTTGGTCTAGTCGCTGGTAATCTTCTTGGCACCATTATCTTTTCTTGGTACGCTTTTTACCGTGATTATCGTCTGCTAACTTTAAATTGGACAAATATTACCCAATTGTATTCTCGTGGCGGCGGAAATTTCTCCCGAATGCTCGTTTTACTAGTAGGGACATTTGTCGGCATCTTAGCCATTGTTTTACTCGCTTTACTATCAAATATTTGGCCTATTGTCGGCAATTTATTGGTCCTTATAGGGATTGTTTTAGCTGCTTTCATTGCTGCGACGCATTACGAAAAAGTTTTTTGGAAAAAATTAGACTAAACAATTTAAAAAATAACGACTGCCAAATTTTTGGCAGTCGTTATTTTATTTATCGAGTTCTCGCCGTTGATGATAACCGGCTTCTTCAAATGGTTGTAATTGTTCCAGCCAAGATTTCTTTAAATGTCGCAACTCGTCTTTCATATTTTTCACTTCGGCATTTTCTTTTTCCCATAACACTTCGTAAGAAAAATTTTCACCTTTTTGTTCTTGCCAGTCAGCTAACAGCGCCCGATTTCCAAAATTTCCTGAATTTAAATTCAGCTGATAAAACTGCCACCGATTTTTCAAGTTCGCCACCGCATCAATAAAAATTTTTCCATTGACGTTATTTTTAATTTGAACGACACCATAAAACGTCGGCTGCATTTTAAAAGCTTGCTTCAATTCTTTTTTTCGCTGATTTTCCATTTCCTCACCTCATTTGTATTATACTAAAGTCAGACTAAAAATAAATACAAAAACGAATTTAAGAAAGGAGCCTTTATGCAACTTGCCCTCGTTGAAGACGATCCCATTTATCAGCAACAATTTCAAACACTTTTAAAAGAACTCCCTGTTGATTTCACCCTTGAGCTGACTATTTTTAATAGCGGCGAGCAATTGCTTGTTGCCTTAGAGCAAACGATTTTTACGGCTATTTTTCTAGATATTAAATTGGGCGCAGGGCTATCCGGGATGGACACTGCCAAAAAAATTCGCCAAACGGATCCTCATTTGCCGCTCGTTTTTTTATCTAACTATGACGATTACGTCTTTGACGGTTATGACGTGGGGGCCACAGGTTATGTGAT
Source organism: Enterococcus timonensis (assembly GCF_900104595.1). Lineage (GTDB taxonomy): Bacteria > Bacillota > Bacilli > Lactobacillales > Enterococcaceae > Enterococcus_J > Enterococcus_J timonensis. The sequence goes on along the minus strand of NZ_FNVY01000003.1, from coordinate 254,088 downwards.
GAAGCCCATCTCGGCTGAAAAACTAACCGCTCTTTTGCTAAAAATTCAAAAAAGTACCAAAAAACCTACTCTTGCTATCCAAACGTTGACTCAAGGTCTGGTCAACTTACCCCTTTTTGAAATTATGTATTTAGAAATTACCGGCCACACGTTACATATCGTGACCCAACGTGGTGAATTTTCCACCAACAGTAAGTTATCAACTTTTGACGACAAATTAAGCGACAACTTTCTGCAAGTTCATCGCAGTTTTAAAGTGAATTTAGCGCATGTGGTGCGCTTTTTAGATAATGACTTGGTGATGCAAAATGGCGACAAAATCCCAGTTGCTCGTAGTCAAAAGCAAAACGTGAAAATGAAGCTTTTAGCCCACTATCGGAGGATTGCTGATGATAATCAATAGTTTATTCGTCCTGTTTCTGGCGGTAACTATTTATTTTATCGCTAAAAAAGGAAAACTTGTCCAAACTCTAGCCAGCCTTCTATCTTTTATTTTTTTATGGACTGTCTGGCCAGCTTTAAGTTTTATTGTGTTGGGCCTTTTTTCGCTGATTTTTAAAAAAATTTATTCTACGGCCAATTGGCTTTTTATCGGTGGCACTTTTTTATGCGGCGGATTAACATTTTTCTGGCCACAATTTATTCCGCTTTACCTCTGGCTTTTAATTGCGATTTTTTTCAAAGAAATCATTTCGCGCCTCAATCTCAAATCACAAATTCTATTTTACACGCTAGCACTCGCGCTTCTAGTTACTTTCTACCTGAGTACAGCTGTCGTCCAAATTTTTTTAATTTTTATTTATTTTCTATTGCTAGCTTTGACCCGTTCTTTGGTTCATTTTTTATATCAAGAAACGGATATGATTTACGCTCGCTCGCTGGATCAAATGATGGCTAATTACGTCCAGGAACTTAATGACTTGTATGCCCAAATTCGCGGTTGGCGCCATGATTATCATAATCATTTGCAAACTTTATCCGCCCAACTCCAAGCAGGCCAAGTCAATCAAGCGCAAAATTACTTAGCGGAACTAGCCGAAAGTTTAGGCGAGATTGATCAAATCGTTAAATCCGGCAACACGATGTTAGACGCCGTGGTTAACTCGAAGCTAACGATTGCCACCCGTTTAAATATTCCCCAAAACGTCAAAGTTTTTGTCGGCAGTCAAACATTAGCTCATGAAGTGGATTTGGTGGTGATTTTAGGCAATTTATTAGACAACGCCATTGAAGCAAACGCCGAAATCCCCGTGCTAAAAGAGCGCCTATTGCGGGTTTACATCGGCATTTTGGAACAGCAATTATATATTTCCGTCACCAATGCCCGACCGCTATCTCAAGCAATCAAGCCAGATTTCGCTTCTACTAAAAATGACAAACGGGGACTAGGAATTCGCCGTGTCAATACTCTTGTAGCAAATTTTCACGGCCTGATTAATCGACAATACGAAGAAGGATTTTTTGTCACCGAAGTTCTGCTACCTTTAGAAAATATTTCAAAATAAAAATGACCCCGCCGATTTGCTTAAATCAGGTTGGATCATTTTTTATTTAAAATAAATTGCGAATCATTTGTAAGCCGCCAATAAAATTTCCTAAAGCGCCACCTAATGATGAAACAAAAAAGATCAATAAAATTTTTAGGGCGCGATTTTTATAAAAACTTTTTACATGCAACACATCTTCTTGCAGATGATTAAAATCTTTCACCCGTGGTTTTCTCAAGAAAGCTTCCGAGATGGCGGTAAAAAAGCCCACCGCTAAGACTGGCGACAAGGTGCCAATGGGAGCTGTGACAAAGGCCACCAGTATTGTCAGGGGATGAGGGAGTGTAAAAGCCGTAAAAAGCGCCGCTAAGCCGGAATTCCACAACAACCAGATAGAAAGCTGTCTCCAACCAGTTTCAGCGCTAGCAACAAAACTCCAGGCAACTAGACCCACCAGTAATGCGGGAATGATCCAGTTAATCACCTTACTCGTCCATTTCTTTTTCGGAATGATGTCCATCGCTACCAAATCAATATTTTCCGGCAATTTTTCAATAATTCCTGGCACATGAGCTCGACCCACCACGGCGACGATTTTTTTCCCGGGGGCATTTTTTATTTTCATAGATAAATAGCTATCCCGATTTTCAATGAGTTCCTCATATGGTCCCGGCAATTGCTCTTTCAAACTTAAAAAAGTTGAGTCTACTAAATCCGATTCATAAAAATCCTCTAGTGTCGTTCCAGTTAATTTTTCTTCATCAATGCTATCAAAGGCCATAAATGGCAGGCGAATTTTTTGCCAAAAAGATAGCGAACGCCACATTTTTTTAAAAGTCACTTGAATATCGCGATCTACTAATTCAATGCTAGCGCCAATTTCTTTTGCACTAGCAAGAGCCGCTTCCATATCACCACCGGCTTTTTGACTACCCATTTTTTGGGCCATCTTTTTTTGTAAAGCTCCATAAAGAAGTTGCACAAAGAAAAGAATCGTTTGTTTTTGGCGAATAATTTGAATAATGTCGGTTTCTTCCCAATTTTTTTGATTTGAGCGAGCCGCATAACGTTTTTCATCCAGTTCAACACAGACGGTTTCCGGTAGCTCTTTAGCTATAACTTCTTTCACCACTTCAGCAGACGACGCTTGGGCATGATTGGTTCCCACTATTATAATTTCTTTTCCTTGATAATTAACGCGCTCAATCAACTCTTCCATCAGTTCCCGCCTTTTGTAAAAATTTTAAAATGAGATCAAAGACAGTTTTACTGTCAATTTCATTTAATACTTCGTGTTTCATCCCACTCATAATGATACTTTCCACATTTTGATAACCAATTTTCTTTAAAGTGGCCACTGTATCATTGAGGCCTTTAGTCCCACCAGTAATTTTTTTATCTTCAGCACCAGCAATTGATAAAATAGCTAAATTAGGATTTTTACATTGGAAATTTTGCACTTGTTTCAGTTGATAATTACTTTCCCAAATCGTTAAACTTGTTTGCACCGGATATTGCTTCAACATTTTTTCATCCGTTTTAGCTTTCAAGTTGTTCTCCGGATTATTAGACAACCAACTATTATCTTTGGCTTCTAAATCTCCCGTTAGTTTAGCTAGCAAGGCAGAATGCCCTTGCGCTCCATATATTTTCAGAAACATTTTCGATAACTTGCGGCCAACAGCCACCACCGGAATATAATTCACTGTTCCCGTTAAAATCAGTTTTTCAATTTCATCATCATGCTCCTGCAAAAATAACCGCGCCAAAATCGAACCAAAGGAATGACCAAATAAATAAAGTGGCACTTCCGCAACCTTTTCTTTAGCAAAATGACAAACTGCCAGTTGATCGGCGATTAATTCTTGATAACTTTCCATCAATCCCACCGGCTGGTTTTCATTAATTGAGCCACCATGGCCACGATTATCTGATAAAACTACTGCATAACCATTCTCTTCTAGAAATTTCGCAAAAGGAAAATACCGTTCCTTGTACTCCAAGGCTCCGTGAATGATTTGCACAATTCCTTTCGGCTGCTCAGGTAAAAACATAGCTAGTTGAATCAGTCGATCATTTATTTCCATATCAAAATACTCCACCATTTTACTCACACTCCTTGAAGTTCATTATACCTATTTTTAGCAGATTTCCTAGATAATTTATATTTAATGGTACAAAAAAAGGAATGCCACAAGCATTCCTTTAGATGACCCGTACGGGAATCGAACCCGTGTTACCGCCGTGAAAGGGCGGTGTCTTAACCGCTTGACCAACGGGCCAACAAGAATTCAAAATTCAATTTTAATGGGCCCAAATGGACTCGAACCATCGACCTCACGCTTATCAGGCGTGCGCTCTAACCAGCTGAGCTATGGGCCCAAATGTTACAAGAGCGGGTGACGAGAATCGAACTCGCGACAACAGCTTGGAAGGCTGTGGTTTTACCACTAAACTACACCCGCAAAATTTAGTGAAGTGGCGCGGGACAGAATCGAACTGCCGACACACGGAGCTTCAATCCGTTGCTCTACCAACTGAGCTACCGCGCCAAAAAGCGGTTCCGACGGGAATCGAACCCGCGATCTCCTGCGTGACAGGCAGGCATGTTAACCCCTACACCACGGAACCTTTACTTTAATTGCGGGGACAGGATTTGAACCTGTGGCCTTCGGGTTATGAGCCCGACGAGCTACCTGACTGCTCCACCCCGCGATAATATAAATGAAACATGACCCGTACGGGAATCGAACCCGTGATACCGCCGTGAAAGGGCGGTGTCTTAACCGCTTGACCAACGGGCCATTTAAAACAATGTAAAACGGAGAAGGAGGGATTTGAACCCTCGCGCCAGTTTCCCGACCTACACCCTTAGCAGGGGCGCCTCTTCAGCCACTTGAGTACTTCCCCATTACTTTATGGGCCCAAATGGACTCGAACCATCGACCTCACGCTTATCAGGCGTGCGCTCTAACCAGCTGAGCTATGGGCCCATAATAAAAATGGAAAAGCGGGTGACGAGAATCGAACTCGCGACAACAGCTTGGAAGGCTGTGGTTTTACCACTAAACTACACCCGCAGGAAATTTCTTCCCTAAAAATTTGAAATGACGGTTCCGACGGGAATCGAACCCGCGATCTCCTGCGTGACAGGCAGGCATGTTAACCCCTACACCACGGAACCAATTGCGGGGACAGGATTTGAACCTGTGACCTTCGGGTTATGAGCCCGACGAGCTACCTGACTGCTCCACCCCGCGATAATATTAAAAAAAAGGAGGATAAGGGATTCGAACCCTTGCGTGCTTTTACACACCTGACGGTTTTCAAGACCGTTCCCTTCAGCCGGACTTGGGTAATCCTCCATAAAATAATGCCCTTAAAGCCATTGATCACTCAATGGACCTTGTAGGACTCGAACCTACGACCGGACGGTTATGAGCCGTCTGCTCTAACCAACTGAGCTAAAGGTCCAGGCTTTTTTCAAAAAAATAGCGGCGAAGGGGATCGAACCCCCGACCTCCCGGGTATGAACCGGACGCTCTAGCCAGCTGAGCTACACCGCCAAAATATATTAAATGGAGATTAGCGGGATCGAACCGCTGACCTCTTGCATGCCATGCAAGCGCTCTCCCTGCTGAGCTAAACCCCCATCAATATCAATCGGGAAGACAGGATTCGAACCTGCGACCCCCTGGTCCCAAACCAGGTGCTCTACCAAGCTGAGCTACTTCCCGAAAATAAAACAAGCGCGCCCAGAAGGAGTCGAACCCTCAACCTTTTGATCCGTAGTCAAACACTCTATCCAATTGAGCTATGGGCGCATAAATAGTGCCGAGAATCGGAATCGAACCGATACGGTGATCACTCACCGCAGGATTTTAAGTCCTGTGCGTCTGCCAGTTCCGCCACCCCGGCATCTCTGAAATCTGGCTTTTCCTCTATAATAGAGAAAAGCGGAAGACGGGGTTCGAACCCGCGACCCCCACCTTGGCAAGGTGATGTTCTACCACTGAACTACTTCCGCATTTTTAATGCCGGCTAAAGGATTTGAACCCTCGACCCTCTGATTACAAATCAGATGCTCTACCAACTGAGCTAAGCCGGCCTTATGTGGTTATTCTTTTTTAAAATGCGGGTGAAGGGACTCGAACCCCCACGCCGTTAAGCGCTAGATCCTAAATCTAGTGCGTCTGCCAATTCCGCCACACCCGCATATTTTTATGAGCCGTACAGGGCTCGAACCTGTGACCCTCTGATTAAAAGTCAGATGCTCTACCAACTGAGCTAACGGCTCAAAAAAATGGGGGCTAACGGGATCGAACCGCTGACATTCTGCTTGTAAGGCAGACGCTCTCCCAGCTGAGCTAAGCCCCCATAAATATTAAAAAAATAAAAAACTTAAGCGTGGCGACGTCCTACTCTCACAAGGGGAAACCCCTCACTACAATCGGCGCTAAGAAGCTTAACTACTGTGTTCGGCATGGGAACAGGTGTATCCTTCTTGCTATCGCCACCACACTTGGTGTTTTTTTTGAATGAACTTTCTTCATTCAAAACTGGATCTGAATTAACTTACTGACAAACCTAAACCTTTTGGTTAAGTCCTCGATCGATTAGTATCAGTCCGCTCCATATATCACTATACTTCCACTTCTGACCTATCTACCTGATCATCTTTCAGGGATCTTACTTTCTTAAAGAAATGGGAAATCTTATCTTGAGGTGGGCTTCACACTTAGATGCTTTCAGCGTTTATCCCTTCCCTACATAGCTACCCAGCGATGCCTTTGGCAAGACAACTGGTACACCAGCGGTAAGTCCATCCCGGTCCTCTCGTACTAAGGACAGCTCCTCTCAAATTTCCAACGCCCGCGACGGATAGGGACCGAACTGTCTCACGACGTTCTGAACCCAGCTCGCGTGCCGCTTTAATGGGCGAACAGCCCAACCCTTGGGACCGACTACAGCCCCAGGATGCGACGAGCCGACATCGAGGTGCCAAACCTCCCCGTCGATGTGGACTCTTGGGGGAGATAAGCCTGTTATCCCCAGGGTAGCTTTTATCCGTTGAGCGATGGCCCTTCCATGCGGAACCACCGGATCACTAAGCCCGACTTTCGTCCCTGCTCGACTTGTAGGTCTCGCAGTCAAGCTCCCTTGTGCCTTTACACTCTGCGAATGATTTCCAACCATTCTGAGGGAACCTTTGGGCGCCTCCGTTACACTTTAGGAGGCGACCGCCCCAGTCAAACTGCCCATCTGACACTGTCTCCCACCACGATGAGTGATGCGGGTTAGAGTGGTCATAACACAAGGGTAGTATCCCACCAACGCCTCCATCGAGACTAGCGTCCCGACTTCCTTGGCTCCTACCTATCCTGTACGTGTGTTACAAACACTCAATATCAAATTGCAGTAAAGCTCCATGGGGTCTTTCCGTCCTGTCGCGGGTAACCTGCATCTTCACAGGTACTAAAATTTCACCGAGTCTCTCGTTGAGACAGTGCCCAAATCGTTACGCCTTTCGTGCGGGTCGGAACTTACCCGACAAGGAATTTCGCTACCTTAGGACCGTTATAGTTACGGCCGCCGTTTACTGGGGCTTCAATTCGTACCTTCGCTTACGCTAAGCACTCCTCTTAACCTTCCAGCACCGGGCAGGCGTCACCCCCTATACGTCATCTTTCGATTTTGCAGAGAGCTGTGTTTTTGATAAACAGTCGCTTGGGCCTATTCACTGCGGCTGACCTTGCGGTCAGCACCCCTTCTCCCGAAGTTACGGGGTCATTTTGCCGAGTTCCTTAACGAGAGTTCTCTCGCTCACCTTAGGATCCTCTCCTCGACTACCTGTGTCGGTTTGCGGTACGGGTTGTTGTTTTCTAACTAGAAGCTTTTCTTGACAGTGTGGACTCAGAAACTTCGGTACTATAATTTCCCTCCCCATCACAACTCATCCTTAAAAAGAAGCATTTGACTCCTCTTCAGACTTATTGCTTGGGCAGACACTTCCAGTCGTCTGCTTTTCTTATCCTCCTGCGTCCCTCCATTGTTCAAACAAAAACAACAAGTACAGGAATATCAACCTGTTATCCATCGCCTACGCCTTTCGGCCTCAGCTTAGGTCCCGACTAACCCTGGGCGGACGAGCCTTCCCCAGGAAACCTTAGTCATTCGGTGGACGGGATTCTCACCCGTCTTTCGCTACTCATACCGGCATTCTCACTTCTAAGCGCTCCAGTAGTCCTTACGATCTACCTTCAACGCCCTTAGAACGCTCTCCTACCATAACACTTACGTGTTATCCACAGCTTCGGTAATGTGTTTAGCCCCGGTACATTTTCGGCGCAGGGTCACTCGACTAGTGAGCTATTACGCACTCTTTAAATGGTGGCTGCTTCTGAGCCAACATCCTAGTTGTTTAAGCAACCCCACATCCTTTTCCACTTAACACATATTTTGGGACCTTAGCTGGTGGTCTGGGCTGTTTCCCTTTCGACTACGGATCTTATCACTCGCAGTCTGACTCCCAGAGATAAGTCGATGGCATTCGGAGTTTATCTGAATTCGGTAACCCGAGACGGGCCCCTAGTCCAAACAGTGCTCTACCTCCACGACTCTTACTCTGAGGCTAGCCCTAAAGCTATTTCGGAGAGAACCAGCTATCTCCAAGTTCGATTGGAATTTCTCCGCTACCCACACCTCATCCCCGCACTTTTCAACGTACGTGGGTTCGGTCCTCCAGTGCGTTTTACCACACCTTCAACCTGGACATGGGTAGATCACATGGTTTCGGGTCTACGACTACTTACTGATGCGCCCTATTCAGACTCGCTTTCGCTACGGCTCCGTCTCTTCAACTTAACCTCGCAAGCAATCGTAACTCGCCGGTTCATTCTACAAAAGGCACGCCATCACCCATTAACGGGCTTTGACTTGTTGTAGGCACACGGTTTCAGGTTCTATTTCACTCCCCTTCCGGGGTGCTTTTCACCTTTCCCTCACGGTACTGGTTCACTATCGGTCACTAGGTAGTATTTAGCCTTGGGAGATGGTCCTCCCGGATTCCGACGGAATTCCTCGTGTTCCGCCGTACTCAGGATACTCCTAGGTGTTGTTAAAATTTCATCTACGGGGTTTTTACCCTCTTTGACAGACCTTTCCAGGTCCTTCGACTATTCTAACAAACTACCATATTGGAGTCCTACAACCCCAAAGAGCAAGCTCTTTGGTTTGGGCTTTTCCCTTTTCGCTCGCCGCTACTCAGGGAATCGAATTTTCTTTCTCTTCCTGCAGGTACTTAGATGTTTCAGTTCTCTGCGTGTACCTCGTTTATACTATGTATTCATATAAACGTAACATTCTATGACAAATGTTGGGTTTCCCCATTCGGAAATCTCTGGATCACAGCTTACTTACAGCTCCCCAAAGCATATCGGTGTTAGTCCCGTCCTTCATCGGCTCCTAGTGCCAAGGCATCCACCGTGCGCCCTTATTCACTTAACCTTCAAATCGACTTTCGTCGACGGTTTAATACTACGCACAAGCGATTGTGTTTCGTATTCAAATAAGTAATTGAATTCGTCTTTCAACTCATTCAACACGTTGTTCTCGGTTTGTTTTGCTTTATTAATTCAGTATCCAGTTTTCAATGAACAAAGTATGAGAGAAATCCTCTCAATGGAGCCTAGCGGGATCGAACCGCTGACCTCCTGCGTGCAAAGCAGGCGCTCTCCCAGCTGAGCTAAGGCCCCGAGGGTAAACCTCTCAAAACTGAACAAAGTGAAATCGAATTGTGTATTTCCGTAATATTCCTTAGAAAGGAGGTGATCCAGCCGCACCTTCCGATACGGCTACCTTGTTACGACTTCACCCCAATCATCTATCCCACCTTAGGCGGCTGGCTCCTAAAAGGTTACCTCACCGACTTCGGGTGTTACAAACTCTCGTGGTGTGACGGGCGGTGTGTACAAGGCCCGGGAACGTATTCACCGCGGCGTGCTGATCCGCGATTACTAGCGATTCCGGCTTCATGTAGGCGAGTTGCAGCCTACAATCCGAACTGAGAGAAGCTTTAAGAGATTAGCTTAGCCTTGCGACTTCGCGACTCGTTGTACTTCCCATTGTAGCACGTGTGTAGCCCAGGTCATAAGGGGCATGATGATTTGACGTCATCCCCACCTTCCTCCGGTTTGTCACCGGCAGTCTCGCTAGAGTGCCCAACTTAATGATGGCAACTAACAATAGGGGTTGCGCTCGTTGCGGGACTTAACCCAACATCTCACGACACGAGCTGACGACAACCATGCACCACCTGTCACTTTGTCCCCGAAGGGAAAACTCTATCTCTAGAGCGGTCAAAGGATGTCAAGACCTGGTAAGGTTCTTCGCGTTGCTTCGAATTAAACCACATGCTCCACCGCTTGTGCGGGCCCCCGTCAATTCCTTTGAGTTTCAACCTTGCGGTCGTACTCCCCAGGCGGAGTGCTTAATGCGTTAGCTGCAGCACTGAAGGGCGGAAACCCTCCAACACTTAGCACTCATCGTTTACGGCGTGGACTACCAGGGTATCTAATCCTGTTTGCTCCCCACGCTTTCGAGCCTCAGCGTCAGTTACAGACCAGAGAGCCGCCTTCGCCACTGGTGTTCCTCCATATATCTACGCATTTCACCGCTACACATGGAATTCCACTCTCCTCTTCTGCACTCAAGTTCCCCAGTTTCCAATGACCCTCCCCGGTTAAGCCGGGGGCTTTCACATCAGACTTAAGAAACCGCCTGCGCTCGCTTTACGCCCAATAAATCCGGACAACGCTTGCCACCTACGTATTACCGCGGCTGCTGGCACGTAGTTAGCCGTGGCTTTCTGGTTAGATACCGTCAAGGGATAAACAGTTACTCTTATCCTTGTTCTTCTCTAACAACAGAGTTTTACGATCCGAAAACCTTCTTCACTCACGCGGCGTTGCTCGGTCAGACTTTCGTCCATTGCCGAAGATTCCCTACTGCTGCCTCCCGTAGGAGTCTGGGCCGTGTCTCAGTCCCAGTGTGGCCGATCACCCTCTCAGGTCGGCTATGCATCACAGCCTTGGTGAGCCGTTACCTCACCAACTAGCTAATGCACCGCGGGTCCATCCTTTAGTGACACCGTAAAGCGTCTTTCAAATTCTTTCCATGCGGAAAAAATTGTTATGCGGTATTAGCATCTGTTTCCAAATGTTATCCCCCACTAAAGGGCAGGTTACCCACGTGTTACTCACCCGTCCGCCACTCAACAAAGTCGTGGAGCAAGCTCCGGTGACTTTGTTGCGTTCGACTTGCATGTATTAGGCACGCCGCCAGCGTTCGTCCTGAGCCAGGATCAAACTCTCATTAAAAGTGTTTGAACGGATTGCTCCGTTAAGCTCATTTGTTACACTAGCGATTGCTCGCTTAAAAATTTTGTTGCTTTTTGGTTGTTTTGACTAATCAAAACGCCCTTACACAATTTGGTTCGTTTTCACTTTGTTCAGTTTTCAAAGGTCTACATTCACTTATTTGTCGCGTTAGCAACTTTTATATCTTATCAAAAGTAAAAGTGAAAGTCAAGAACTTTTTTATTTTATTTTTGAAGGAAGTTGAAAAGTTATTTCAGCGACTTTAATAATTTAACATAACAATAATTCTCTGTCAACGACTTTTTTTAATTTTTTTAAAAAAAATTATGAAGCGTTGCAAAGGTTGAGATAAGTTAGTTAATTACTCAAGCGACGTATTTAAATATACCAAGAGTTTGTCAAAAAAGCAACAATTAAATTACATTTTTTTAAGTTTTTTTCAAAAGGCGTTCAATGATGTTTGATTCGAAAATATCTTTCGGATTCCTTGTAAAAAAAAGAAGAAAGGCGAAAGAAAATGAATTTTCTTTCGCCTTTTTATTTTAGCGCATTGTTGGAAATAATAGCACGTCTCGAATCGATTGGACATCAGTTAATAGCATCACCAAACGGTCGATACCAATTCCTAATCCTCCCGTTGGTGGCATACCATATTCTAGCGCTTCTAAAAAGTCTTCATCAATCCCGTGAGCTTCATCATTTCCTTGATCACGTTCTTTTTGTTGCCCTTCAAAGCGAGAGCGTTGGTCGTCAGGATCATTTAATTCGGTAAAGGCATTGGCAAATTCTTTTCCGACAATAAATAATTCAAAACGATCGGTAAAACGAGGATCGTCAGCATTTTTTTTGGCTAGCGGAGAAACTTCTACTGGATGTCCATAAACAAATGTCGGTTGAATTAAAGTTTCTTCTACAAAGGTTTCGAAAAATTCATTTAGAATATGTCCTACACTCATGTGCTCAGTGATTTCCACATGATGCTCTTTGGCAAGCGTGCGGGCTTGGTCAATAGTTAATTTTTGCCAAAAATCTACACCAGTTACTTCTTTTACCGCATCCGCCATATGGACTTCGGCAAATTTTTCTCCTAGGTGAATGATTTGGTCAGCATAAGTTAAATCAGGAGTTCCGTTCACCTTTTGATTGGCGTGGCGAATGATTCCCTCCGTTAGCTTCATAACGTCTTTAAAATCGGTATAAGCAGTGTATGCTTCTAGCATAGTGAACTCAGGATTGTGCGTGGTGTCGATTCCTTCATTACGAAAGACCCGGCCGATTTCATAGACTTTCTCCATCCCACCGACAATTAGTCGTTTCAAATGCAATTCCAAAGCAATCCGCAAATACAAATCAAGATCCAGCGCATTATGATGCGTAATAAAAGGTTTCGCCGTTGCGCCACCTGCTTCGTTGTGTAACGTTGGCGTTTCTACTTCAAGGTAACCTTGGCCATTTAAATATTCACGAATCGATGAAATAATTTGACTACGATGAACAAAACGGTCAAAACTTTCCCGATTAGAAATTAAATCTAAATACCGTTGGCGATATCGTTGCTCCACATTGGTTAAGCCGTGAAATTTATCTGGTAGCGGGCGCAATGCTTTGGTCAAAAAAGTTAATTCGGCAGGTTTAATCGTTACTTCACCTGTATCAGTTTTCATAATTTCACCAGTTACGCCGATAAAATCCCCAAGATCAGCATGCTTAAATAAATCGTAAGCTTCTTCTCCTACGTTATCTTTACGGACATAAATCTGCACTTGCCCGGTGCGATCTTGCAAATGAGCAAAGCCAACTTTTCCTTTGCCACGTTTCGTCATCATCCGCCCTGCTACAGTGGCGGTCAAATTCATTTCAGCTAATTCTTCTTTAGTTTTATCGTTAAATAAGGCATGAAGCTCACTAGCTAAATGCGTCCGTTCAAAACGCGTGCCAAAAGGATCGATACCTTCTTCTCTTAAATGATCTAATTTTTCGCGGCGGACTTGCATTTGGTCATTTTGCAAATTTTGTCCGTTATCTTCTGCTGCCAATCTATTTCCTCCTTCAAAACTGCATGATTATGATTATCATGCCACAAATTAGTCGTCTTCTCAATCATTTTTCATAAATTTTTAGCTTAAGACGCGACTAAAATTAATTTTCTAGTGGCTAACCCGTTGATAAACAGCGTTGCCTGCTATTTTTTCTAAAAAGTCACTGAAAATGTCGATAATTTCAGCTTGGGTATCTGCTTGATTAATGGCGGCTTTCACTTTGGCAGCTCTAGGAATCCCTTTTAAATAATAAGCCGCGTGTTGACGAAATTCGTGGGCGGCAACTTTTTCGCCTTTTAAGTCAATCAGACGTTCCAAATGTTTTTCCGCCACCTCGATTTTTTCAGTTGGCGTTGGTTCGGCGATTAGTTCGCCGGTTGCTAAATAATGTTCAGTCCGATGAATCATCCACGGATTTCCTAAAGCGGCGCGCCCAATCATTACTGCATCGCAGCCTACTTCGTCTAACATCCGTTTGGCATCTTCTGGAGTTTTCACATCGCCATTTCCCATAAATGGAATCGTGATATTTTTTTTCACTTCACGTAAAACATCCCAGTTGGCAAGACCTTCATACATTTGCACCCGCGTTCTACCATGCATTGCCAATGCACTAGCTCCACCAGCTTGGGCAGCTTTGGCATTTTCTACTGCAAAGACGTGTTTATCATCCCAACCAATACGCATTTTTACCGTAACAGGTTTTTTCACCGCAGCAGTTACTGCAGAAACCATTTCGTACACTTTATTAGGATCTAGTAACCATTTGGCACCAGCGTCGGCTTTAATGACCTTGTTCACTGGACAGCCCATATTTATATCAATAATGTCAGCGGCCGTATTTTCTGCCACAAAGACCGCAGCTTCCACCAAAGATTCTTTAGTGCCACCAAAAATTTGCACACTTAGCGGATGTTCTGTTTCATCAATGTAGAGCATTTCTAACGTTTTTTTATTGCGAAAATGAATCCCTTGATCAGAAATCATTTCACACACTACAAGTCCGGCACCAAATTCTTTAACGGTTACCCGAAAAGCAGCGTTGGTAATTCCCGCCATGGGAGCTACGACTACTTGATTAGGAATAACGATCTCCCCAATTTTCCATTCCATCGTCTATTCCCCCTTTTTTTGCCGTGCAGCAGCGGCTAACTCTAGCAAATCATCTTCACTATATTGGTAATGATTATTACAAAAACGGCAAACAGCTTCTGCGCCGTGGTCTTCTTCAATCATAGCTAAAATTTCTTTTTCGCCTAGAGAAATCATCGCATCGCCAAATTTTTCCTTGGAGCAATCACATGCAAAACTTACTTGCATTTTTTTTAAAACAGAAACGGGGCTACCAATTAGATCATTTAACAATTCCTCAGGGCTTGCCTCGGCTAATATTTTTTGACCGAAGTTGTTAGCTTCAGCTAAACCATTTTCCACTTGAGCGATGGTACTTTCTTTAGCTCCTGGCAGTACTTGAATCATAAAGCCCCCAGCCGCCGTTACACCGCCGTCTTCATCAAGAATAACTGACAAACCAATGGCAGAAGGTACTTGCTCAGAGAGCGCCATATAATAAGTGAAATCTTGACTAATATCACCGGCAGTCAAAGGCACTTGCCCGGAAAATGGTTCCTTCAAGCCGAGATCTTTAATCACTGAAAGCACACCATTTCGCCCAATTGTTGCTGGCAAAGATGGTTGATTATTTTCGTCTGGTTGCAAATAGACATGCGGTTGTTGAATATATCCTTTGACAGTCCCGTGACCATTGCTATCTACAACAATGGAACCTGTTGGCCCGTCACCTAAAATTTTTACCGTGATTTTATCTTCACCTTTTAAAGTTGCACCTAGTAAAAGTGCACCTATCATGGTTTTTCCTAATGCTAAAGTTGAACCTGAATATGTATCGTGACGCTTCACTGCCTCTTGAACCGCCGCTGTGGCACAAATGCCATACGCCCGAATTTCATCATTAAGTGCTAATGCCTTTATTAAATAATCTTTCATTATATCCTCCTTAAAAAAATTGTTTCAAAAAATTCTTGCATAAGAGTAACATTTTCCCAAAGAATATGCAAAACAACAGATTGTCTTTTGAGCGGTTAAGGGTGTAACAAATTAGGAAAAATTAAAAAATCCCGTTTTTGGATTTTATTAATTTTTATCTATTTGTCTAACCCTTGCTCAAAAGACATCGATTATCAAGATTGTCTTTAAGGTGATTAGGGACGTAGAGAAATAGGGGAGTGAACCAAAATCCCGTTTTTGGATTTTTGATCACTCCATCTTTTCTCCTAGTCACTACCTTAAAGACATCACCTATCAAGATTGTCTTTAACATCCCGCCAACCTGTCCTTCCGGCGCAGCCGTTTTTTTGTGCAGCAAAAAAGCAACGATCCTAGAATCGTTGCTTTTCCATCTTTTTAATCTTTCAAATCTTTTTCGCTTGGAAATTCTGGTTCTTCTGAATCAGCTTGTTTTTCTTCAGTCTTAGCATCTTCGACAGTATCTTCTTTAACCTCTTTAGGTTCTTTTGAAAATGGAGCATCTTGTTGGCTTTGTTTTGCCAATTCATCCTTCACTTCTTCAAGATCTTGTTTTTCTTGAACGGGAACATCTTCGAGATGTTGTCGATCAATATCTGCTTTGATTTCATCTAAGTCTTTTTTCTCTTGAGCTTGTTTTTCAGCATCTTTTGCTTCTAAAGCGCGTTTAGCTTCTTCAAAAGTTGCTCCGCCGTCTTTTTCGCTAGGGAAATCGTCGCCTTTTTTATCTTGAGGCATCACGCCATCTTCAAATAATGACTTGATAGCTTTCGCATCTAAGGTTTCAAATTCTAACAATTTTTCAGCGATTAATTTATGTTTCTCGCGGTTGCCTTCAATGATTTCTACAGCTTTGGCATGACCTTCATTCATAATCCGGCGTACTTCGCTATCGATTTCATAAGCAATTTGTTCAGAGTAAGCTTTTGTTTGACCATAATCGCGGCCAACAAAGACTTGGTGATTGCCTTCATATTGAATGGGTCCAAGTTTTTCACTCATCCCGTATTCAGTCACCATAGAACGAGCTAAAGATGTTGCTTGTTCGAAGTCATTGGAAGCCCCAGTAGATTGAACGCCGAAGACAACTTCTTCAGCAACCCGTCCACCTAATAGGCCAACAATTTGTTCAAACATATCGTCTTTAGTCATTAAGAATTGATCTTCTTTAGGAAGTGCAATCATGTAACCACCTGCGCGGCCACGAGGGATAATGGTTACTTTGTGAACGACACGTGCGTTGGATAAAATCAAGCCAACAATCGTATGTCCAGCTTCGTGGAAGGCCACCATTGAACGTTCTTTTTTGGAAATAACCCGGTCTTTTTTAGCAGGTCCGGCAATCACACGATCTTCTGCTTCATCAATATCAGAAGCATCGATTTTTTTCTTGTTCCGACGAGCAGCAACTAAAGCTGCTTCATTTAAAACATTTTCTAAATCAGCACCAGCAAAACCTGGTGTTTGTTGAGCGACAACTTTTAAGTCAACATCATCAGCTAAAGGTTTGTTACGAGCATGGACTTTCAAAATAGCTTCCCGACCTTTGACATCTGGACGGCCAACTAAAATTTGACGGTCAAAACGGCCTGGACGTAATAACGCTGGATCTAAGACGTCGCTTCTGTTTGTAGCGGCAATAACGATAACTCCTTCGTTACCATTAAATCCATCCATTTCAACAAGCAATTGGTTTAAAGTTTGTTCACGTTCATCATGACCGCCACCCATACCAGCGCCACGTTGACGACCAACAGCATCAATTTCATCGATGAAAATAATCGCTGGAGCAGTTTTCTTAGCATTTTCAAATAAATCACGTACCCGACTAGCACCGACTCCGACAAACATTTCTACAAAGTCAGAACCAGAGATCGAGTAAAATGGTACGCCAGCTTCACCAGCAACAGCTTTAGCTAGCAAAGTTTTACCAGTTCCGGGAGGTCCTTCTAAAAGAACACCCGCTGGAATTCGAGCGCCGAGTTCGACAAAACGACGTGGATCTTTCAGAAATTCAACAACTTCAACAAGTTCTTGTTTTTCTTCTTCCGCACCAGCGACATCAGAGAAACGAACTTTGTTGGCTTTTTTGTCTGATTCTTTGGCTTTTGATTTACCAAAGTTCATCACGCCACGGCCACCGCCGCCACCGCCTTGTTGACCTTGACCCATCATCATATATAAGAAGAAAACCATAATAATAATTGGTAAGAAGCTAAAGAGCAATGATAGCCAAACGCCAGAAGTAGACTCTTCTTTAATTTTGACCTCAGTATCACTATTAGCGGATAGTTCTTGAATTTTAGCAATCGATGAATCATTAGCTAAAATAATTGTGGTAAAACTTTTTGTTGCTACACTGGAGCTGCCCCATAATGGAAGGCCACCGGTGTTTTCGATTTCTTGTTCCTCTTCATATTCCCCAGTAATCGTTAGCACGCCGTTAGACGGTTGCATCGTTACTTCGGAAATTTTTCCATCTTCTAATTGTTGCGTAAAGGTGGAATATTCAATGTCTGGCGATTGTTCTCCCGTATTTCCTAAAAAGAAATAGGCCGCCAAGGCTAATAATAAAAGCAGCAGTACATAATACAGGCCGTTTTTCATTCCGCCATTTTTATTCTTCATTGCTGACCTCCTAGAATTTTGTTTCCTTAATTATTTTAACA
Organism: Enterococcus timonensis; assembly: GCF_900104595.1. Taxonomy (GTDB): domain Bacteria; phylum Bacillota; class Bacilli; order Lactobacillales; family Enterococcaceae; genus Enterococcus_J; species Enterococcus_J timonensis. The sequence continues at coordinate 236,470 of NZ_FNVY01000003.1, read as the reverse complement.
CATTTATTAAGGTCTACTGCTTAATTTGCGTCTTTTTCGTAAATTGCTGGTTTCAGGATACCTACAAAAGGTAAATTGCGATATTGTTCTAAATAATCTAGACCATAACCTACCACAAATTCTCCTGGTACGGAAAAACCAACGTAATCTGCTTCAATGGCTTTGGTGCGTCCTGAAGGTTTATCTAACAAGGTGACGATTTTTACAGATTTGGCTTGGCGGTATTTAAATAAATCAACCAAATAAGATAAAGTTAAGCCGGTGTCGATAATATCTTCGACGATTAACACATCACGCCCAGCAACGTTAGTATCTAAATCTTTCAAAATTTTTACTTCACCAGAGGAATGGGTTTCGCGGCCATAACTAGACACGTCCATAAAATCCATCTCCATTTGCATATCGCAAGCGCGAATAATATCCGCCATAAAGGGAACGGCCCCTTTTAAGATACCAATCACTAAAGGGTTTTTGTCTTGATATTCAGCGGCGAGAATTTTTCCCAGCTCCACTGTTTTTTCATGAATTTGCTCTTGGGTAATCAGCACTTCTTCAATATCATTAATTAACATGCTCGTCTCCTTTGTTTTCCTTTACATAAATGAGTATGTAAAGTATTTTATCAGTTTCCAAATAAGAACTCAAATAAGATTTTCCATTTGGCTGCGACCATAAGATATTTTTAAGATTATCGGCCACAACCCAGACTTCAGGGCGCTTTTCTAAAGGAACCTTGGCATCAATTAAATAACGCCGCAACTTTTTTGTGTAATTTTCTTTTTTTAAAGCTAAAAGGTCCCCAGCTTCCGGATGACGAACGATCAAATTATCAGGAATTTCCTGATAAAAAGGGACGATCGTTGCTGCACCGCTATTCGGCCAAGCTGGCGGTAAATTAGGATCAAACAAGCCGATTTTTTCTGTTGGAGAAAGTTGCAGCCAAGTGTTTTTGGCTAAAGGATATTTTACTTGTGGGATAACTTGTGGTGCGGTAGTTTCCGGTGACTCTTTTTTTTGCGGTGCTGGCTTTTGTTTTAGCGGAATTAAGGATTGATTAAGTTTAAACATTTGCGTGTTCAAGCGGGGATTTTCCTTTTGCAAAAGCGGAATAATTTGGTGACGATAGCGATTTCTAGTAAAACGCAAATCAAAATTACTTTTATCAATAAAAAAAGTCAGCTGGTGATAATCGGCATACTGCTGGATTTCATCTTTCGAAAAAGACAATAATGGTCTAAATAAAAGACCCGCGCCAAAAATTTGTTGGGCGTCCACTGCCAAATGATCGAGATTCGTTCCCCGCGTGATTTTCATCAATAAAGTTTCGGTTAAATCATCTAAATGATGCGCCGTGACTAAAATCGCCTCTTCAGTCAATTCGTTTTTAAAAAAAGAATAACGAAAAGTGCGCCCTATTTCTTCAGTGAATTTTTCATTTTTGGGGAAATATTTTATTTTAAGCTCCCGCTGATTTTTTTCGGCCCACTTTTTTAAATATTCGGTCTCACTGTCGGCTTCTTTTCGCAAACCATAATTGACATGGAGCAAGGTTAAGCTTTGTGTGGGAAATGCTTTTTGCAACAAATCTAGTAAAACCATCGAATCCACACCACCAGACACCGCCAAAAAAATGGGACGCTCCAACAGCTCCTGTGGCCAATGACCCAAAAAAGTTTTACCAGTAAGCATACTTCTACCCCCATGTAAAATGTGAATTTAATTGCCGTAGAAAATTAGGAAAAGAGGCTGGAACAAAAAGAAATTCTTTTTGTCCCAGCCTTCGTTTTTATTTACTAATTTCTTCGGCCACCGCGTCCGCCGCGTTTGCCTTCTGTGTTGCGTTTAAGGCTTGTTAAGCGATCGTCAGAGTCTTTCAAAAAGGAACTCATTAAACTATCGAAATCTTCTTTTTGTGGTGGAAGATTCGTTTTTCTTGGAGCACTGTTTCTTGGAGCACTGCTACGATTGTCGCGATTATCGTGCGGTTTGGCGCTGTGATGATTGTCTCTGTTACTTGGAAATTCTCTTTTTGGTCGTTCTGGTTGTGTGTCATCGGCTTTACGAATCGACAAACCAATTTTCCCATCGTTTCCGACTGTAGTAACTTTAACAGTCACTTCATCATTGACTTTTAAAACATCGTGAATATCTTTGACATAGCCATTAGATACTTCACTAATATGAACGAGGCCAGTTTTGCCTTCGCCTAAATCAATAAAAGCCCCAAAATTTGTGATACCGGAAACTTTTCCTTGTAACTTTGCTCCTACTTCAATTGCCATAAAAAAATTGCTCCTCCTTGAAAGCGGTTCGTTTCATTATTATTTATTTTCAGTCGTACTTGATGACTGTTCGTTAGGAATGGTATAGACTTGCTCGCCATCTTTGGACAATAAGTAGCGACTTCTGGCAAGTTTAGCTACATATTCTTCATCATGAAGTAAGGCTACATCATCTTTTAAATCCTGTTCTTGTTGTGCAAGTTGTTCTTCTTGGGAAATCATTGCGGTTTCTTGCTGACGCAAACTTTGCAATTTTTGTCCGTCCGCAATTAATTTAGCTCCGAAAGTCGCTACTAGAATAATCGCCAAGACAAAAATGACCGTCAAGCGCCGGCGTTTAAAGATGATCTCTCTTTGCACCTGGTGAAGTTTGACAAGTTGTTCTTTGTGAAACTCATTTTTGAGAGGTGCAATTTTATTGTTTGGCTGATTATTCATAAAAAACCTCCAGAGATATTTCTTGCCCCATTATATCAACTTGTAAACGCCTTGTCTAATGTTAATTTCAGCTATTTGGGGGAAGTTTCTTCTAAAATTTCATACATTAGTGCAGCCATTTCTTTTTTTACCGTTTCGGCTACGGACAAAACCTTGATTTTAAGGGTTTTATTGCCAAATTGAATCACTAAAACATCGCCGACTTTTACATCAGTAGAACTTTTTGCTTCGCGATCATTGACTGATATTCTTTTTTTATCCGCCACTTCTTTAGCGACTGTCCGTCGTTTAATAATTCGTGATACTTTTAAAAATTTATCTAAACGCATAATATCCTCCTATTTGCTGTCGGCTTTAATGCCGGCCACTGAAAAAACGCCATAAATATTTGCCGTGGGGAATTAAGAGCCACTCCCGCACTGTTAATAATTGAAAGCTGACTGCCATTTTCAAAAAAACAACAATCCCTAGAAAAACGCCTACTACACTTAAAAGTAAAGCGTTTGTTCGACTTTGTAAAGCAAAATCCGCAAAAATAACGCGAAAAATGAATAATGCCCCACTCATCCATAATAAACTTTCCAAAAGTTTCCAGGCAAAATAATTTGGGCGATAAAAATGTTTAACGACACCTGTTTGTGGTAATAAATAAAGATTCATAACTAAAAGTCCCAATACAGTGGAAAGACTGGCGCCGGTTGTGCCAAACATTTGGGTCAAAAAATAAGTTGTCCCTAACTTGAAGGCCAATCCTAAGAGCGCAGATTTTAAAGCGAGGCGGTATTTATTTTGACTTTGCAATACATTGACCAAAGCTTGGGCCACGCTCAGTAGGAAAATGCCGGCCATAAATATCGTCAAAGGAACTAGTCCTGCTTGATCTTTAAACAAGGCGAAATTAAGCCAAGGCATTAGTAACATCAAGCCGACGCTGCTGGCTGCTGCAATGGTCGCAGTGAGTCTAAGAAACATCAACGTATATTGTTTGAATTTGGAATCTTGATGTTGACTGAAAGCCCGCGTTAACATTGGTAAAAAAATCGAAGAAAGAGCCAAGCCGACTACTAAACCTAATTGCACAAATGGTTGCCCGCGATCGAAAATTCCTTTAGCAACTTTAGCTGCCTCATCGCTTAGTCCAGATGAGATGAGTCCTGATTTTACAGTGAAGGAGTCGACTAATTGATACAATAATAATAGGCCGCTATAAATAAAAATTAAGCCGCCTTCAATTGTTAAGCGGTGGAGCAAAGGTTTGATTTCTTTTAATGAAGGTAAAATCCAAAACTTAGCCGCCAAATGAAAGCGAAAATGCGTCATCCGCTGATTTTCATGGAGTAAAATAATTAACGCTAACACGCCACCTAGTAAGCCACCGAAAAACCCAATGCTAGCTGTTTGATAGACGGATCCGAATCCTTGCCGAAATAAAAGAGCAGCGCCGATAATTACAAAGACTCGTAAACTTTGTTCGGCGATTTGTGATTTGGCTGTCGGGGTCATCCACGGAATTCCTTGAAAATTCCCCCGCAAAAAAGACAGGGCCGGTGTTAGCAAAAAGAGAAATGACACGGTGCGAATGGAGCCGGCCAATTGGACGTCTCCCATAGCTCGTGCTAATAACGTGCTGCTTAAAAAAATACTAGCAAACAAAAATAAACTGACATAAAAAATCAAAGGAAATAGTTGATCTAGCAGTTTTTGTTTTTTAGCTAGATCTGGTTCTTCTTGGGTAATTTTTGATAAAAAAACGGGCAAACTTGTTAAACTTAAAGTCATTGCTAAGCCGTAAAACGGATAAACTTGTTGATAGACATAAAAGCCCACATCGCCGACTAAATTTTGATAAGGGACCCGATAGACAGCCGATAATATTTTGACTAGCAGTGAGGCTGCTGACAAAATCGCTGCTGCTCTAAGCATTTCTTGCATTTCGTTTTTTGCCATCGCCTTGCCTCCTGCTTAGTTTTTCTCCGCCCGTAAAGCTTGCGTGAAGTTCACCAACTCTTGCAGCCAAACATCCACGTCCACTTTTTTAGGTAATTGGAAATGCAGATGCATCTTGTCGTCTTCCACACCTAATGAAGCTTTGAGTTTTGTATGACTGAGCGCTTCGAATAATTGTTCAACAGAATAACTCTTGGTCCCCATTTTAGTCAAATGCAAATCAACTTTCAAATCATTTTTGGAAATTTTTTCAACTAGCGCACGATCGCCATCCATTTTTATCTGGCCAATCATCAATAATTGATTGACTTCTTCTGGATAATCACCGAATCGATCAATCAAATCATCTTGCAACTCATGGAGCATTTCCACTGATTCCAATTGGCGAATCCGTTTGTAAATTTCAATTTTTTGTCGTTGATCACTAATATACGTATCTGGTAAGTAGGCATCAATGCCCAAATCAATTTCCACCGTAGATTTCACTTCTTTTTCAGCTTGACCCGTCTTGCGACCCACGGCATCTTCTAGCATTTGCGTATACATATCAAAACCGACAGCATCAATAAAGCCGTGTTGTTGGCTGCCTAATAAATTCCCGGCGCCACGAATCGACAAATCTCGCATAGCAATTTTAAAACCAGAACCTAATTCGGTGAAATCTTTAATCGCTTGTAATCTTTTTTCGGAAACTTCATTCAAAACTTTTTGCGGCTGATACATAAAGTACGCATAAGCGACACGATTGGTCCGGCCCACTCGACCGCGCAATTGATACAAAGTAGACAGCCCCATATAGTCAGCGTTCTCTACAAAAAGCGTGTTAACATTAGGAATATTAACGCCTGTTTCAATAATCGTCGTGGTGACTAAAACATCATAAACACCATCAATAAAATCGACCAAAACATTTTCCAGTTGAACTTCACTCATTTGACCATGAGCAAAAGCAATCCGGGCTTGTGGGACGAGTTCTTGAATTTCAGCGACTTTTTGGTCAATGGTTTCGACGCGATTATATAAATAAAAAACTTGACCGCCGCGCGCTAATTCTCGTTGAATCGCCTCGCGAATCGCGCCAGGATTTTTTTCCATGACATACGTTTGGACGGGGTAACGATTTTCCGGTGGCGTTTCAATCACCGATAAATCACGCACGCCTAACATGGACATATGCAAAGTTCTGGGAATTGGGGTGGCCGTTAACGTTAAGACATCGACTTGCGCCCGCAATTGTTTCAGGCGCTCTTTATGTTTCACGCCAAAACGTTGCTCTTCGTCGACAATTAATAAGCCGAGATCCGCAAATTCTAGATCTTTAGATAATAAACGATGCGTCCCTACTACAATATCGACTTGACCGGTTTTTATTTTTTCCAACGTAACTTTTTGCTGTTTTTTCGTTCTAAAACGACTGAGCATATCGATTTGCACTGGATAATCATGGAACCGTTCCGTCATAGTGTCAAAATGTTGCTGCGCTAAAATGGTTGTTGGCACCAAAAAAGCCACTTGTTTATGATCTTCAATTGCTTTAAAGGCTGCTCTTAAGGCGACTTCCGTTTTCCCAAAACCAACATCGCCGACTAACAGGCGATCCATGGGGCGAGTGCGTTCCATATCTTTTTTAATTTCTTTAATACTTCGCAGTTGATCTTCAGTTTCTGGATATGGAAAATCTGCTTCAAATTGTTTTTGATACGCATCATCCGGTGAAAATGCATAACCAATTTCTGCTTCCCGTTTGGCATATAATTCGATTAATTCATCGGCGATATCTTCAATTTTGGCGGAGATTTTGGCTTTTGTTTTATGCCATTCACTGCCACCAAGTTTATTGATTTTTGGTTGTTTAGCCTCGGCGGCAACATATTTCTGAATTAAATTTAATTGCGTGACGGGAATAAATAATTTATCGGCATTTTGATACAAAATAGTAATGTAATCTTGATGGACGCCGTCAACTTCTAACGTTTGCATGCCAATATATTGACCAATCCCGTGATTGGCATGGACTACATAATCGCCAGGTTTTAAATCAGAATAATCTTTAATCCGCTCCGCATTGGTCATTTGCGTTGGGCGGCGCCGTCGTTTTGTAATCGTATGGAAAATTTCTTTTTCTGTTAACACTACTAAACGGTCTTCCAACATTTCAAACCCATTAGCTAACGTACCTTCTTGGATTTGTATTTGTTGGGGCAAGACGGTGTCGGTGACCAGTGCGGGGATTTCTACTTCTCGTAAGAGTGCTTCGACTTTAGCAAGTCGTTCTTTAGTGGGCACAAGAATAATTGTTGTTTGTTTTTGTTTGTGCCAGCGTTCCATTTCGGTTTTTAAAAGTGGGAGTTGGCCGAAAAATTGTTGCATCGCCCGCATTTGCACCGGGTGAATGGCTTCAAATTGTAAATTTCCCATTCCCTTTTGAAAAAGAGCAAAAAATGTTTGGGCTTCCCGCGTTCTTTTCAAAAATGACCGGAAATCAGCGTGCATAACTTGTTGAGGAAAGACAGCATTTTCCGATAGCTTTTGGGTGAACCATTCGGCGCTCTCTTGTTCCATTTGACTTTCGGTTTCGGAAATCCGTCCGAGGTCATCAACAAAAATCATCGGCTCTTTTAAATAATTGGCGATCGTTGTTTGCTCGCCGTATAAAAAGTCTGGAAATAATTTTACTTCTTCAGTCAACTCGCCATTATCCCAAGAAGTTGCCAGTGCTTCAAAGCGTTCCATCAAAGGTTTTTTCTCTTTTTGATGGGTTACTTTTAAACGAGCAGCTAGCGCTTGCCGTAATTTTTCAGCGGCTTTTTGCAGCGTCGGCAAATCGGCAATCATTTCGGTAATCGGCGCGATGGAAAAAGTTTCAATTTTTTCTACTGAGCGTTGTGTTGCTGGATCAAAGGTCCGCAATGAATCAATTTCCGTATCAAATAATTCTAAACGCACCGGATTTTCAGCATTCAAAGGAAAAATATCGACAATGCTGCCGCGAATGGCAAATTCACCAGGATTGCTAACTAACCCTTCGCGAGTGTAGCCGGCCATCACTAACTGACTCGGCAAATTCGCTAAATCTAGCTCGCCTCCGACGGTTATTTCTAATTGTGCAGCGTGCCATAACGCAGGGTTTGGCAGAAATTTTTTCACCCCGGCAACACTGGTCACAACAATACCAGGACTTCCGCTAATTAAAAAATTCAAAGTTGCCACTCGTTCAGCCCGCGCTTCCGGAGAAGCAAAAGCCATTTCCGCAGCCAATACTTCATCCACAGGGAATCCGTGAACTAAAGCCGGATCAAGAATATTTTGCAAGTCTTCTATTAATTGGTTAGCATAATATAAATTAGGCGTGACGACTAAAATTTGTCCTGGGTGCGCCACAAAAAAACTAGCCATCGCCAACGCCTTAGCAGAGCCTGAGACCCCGACAATTAATTGGCGCCCAGCAGGATCACGGAGCCATTTTTTTAAACTATCACTTTTGGCAAATGTTTCTAAAAGATTCATACAAACTCCTTACTCCTTAGCAGCAAAATTCATTGTTTCATTAAAGGTGTGCCCGCTGGCAAAATATAATGCGGTGTGTTGGGCTTTTTTTAACGCAGGATCAATATCGATTTGTTCATCCACAGAAAATGGAGCCAACACATGATGGACCACTTGGGTTTGACCTTCTTTTTTTGGCCGACCGATGCCGACTTTAATCCGCGGGAAATCCGTCGTTTTAAAATGAGCAATCAAACTTTTCAAACCATTGTGACCCCCAGCTGAGCCATGTTCTCGCAAACGAACTTTCCCCATTTGCATATCTAAATCGTCACAGACAATAATTGCCTCTTGCGGTGTCAAATTATAATAAGTCAAAAGCGGTCCGGCTGCTCGACCAGAATCATTCATAAACGTCAGTGGTTTAATGAGTAAAATCTTTTCCCCTTCGTAAAAAAAATCGCCCACCTCAGCTTCAAAAGTGTGTCGTTTCATAGTGACATTAAATTCTTTGGCAATGGCATCCACTACCATAAAACCGACATTGTGTTTTGTTTTTTCATATTTTTTCCCTGGATTACCCAGGCCAATAATTGCCCGCACGTTAAAATCTCCTTACAAATATTTTTTCTCAATCTCATGAGATGTTTTTCCACGCAAAATTACTGGCGGTTTTAAAAAACCCCCAGGATATACGAAAAAAAAATACTCTTAAATGACTAAATTCCTCTTAATTATAGCATAAATCGAAAAAAATTTGGCGAATTGCCTCTAGGTGGTTTCTTCAGGATTTTCATTTGCTCAATCGTTAGCATATTAAGTGACAGCGAGTTATTAAAGTGATAGCATTATTTTGAAAAAACTATTTATAGGGGGTAAATTATGACAACCAAATCCATTAAACATCAAAAAGTTATTTTAATTGGCGACGGGGCAGTCGGCTCGAGTTATGCCTTTGCGCTGGTGACCCAAGATATCGCCCAGGAAATCGGAATTGTTGATATTAATAAGAAGAAAACAGAAGGTGACGCTCAAGATTTATCCCATGCGTTAGCTTTTACCACCCCGAAAAAGATTTACTCAGCCGAATACTCAGATGCTAAAGATGCTGACCTTGTAGTAATTACCGCCGGCGCTCCACAAAAACCCGGTGAAACTCGTTTAGACTTAGTCAATAAAAATTTAAAAATTATTAAAAGTATCGTAGAAGAAGTCGTTGCTTCTGGCTTTAACGGCATCTTTTTAGTAGCGGCCAACCCCGTAGATATTTTAACTTATGCTGTCTGGAAATTTTCCGGCTTTCCAAAAGAAAGAGTTATTGGCTCAGGAACATCGTTAGATTCCGCTCGTTTCCGCCAAGCGATTGCCGAATTAGTTGGCGCCGACGCTCGTAATGTCCATGCTTATATTTTAGGCGAACACGGCGATACCGAATTTCCAGTTTGGAGTCACGCTAATGTGGCCGGCCTACAGATTTATGAATGGGTGAAAGATCGTCCCGAAGTTGACCAAGAGCAACTCGTTAATTTGTTCTTTGGCGTGCGAGATGCCGCTTATACAATTATCGAAAAAAAAGGCGCCACTTTTTACGGCATCGCCGTGGCTCTAGCTCGGATTACTAAAGCCATTTTAAATGATGAAAATTCTGTTTTGCCGCTCTCAGTTTATTTAGACGGACAATACGGCCAAGAAGGAATTTTTATCGGCGCACCTGCAATTCTCAATCGCGAAGGTATCCGTGAAGTAATCGAAATTCCTTTAAGTGATTCCGAACGCGACCGGATGGATGCTTCCGCCGCTCAGTTAAAAGAAGTCCTAGAATCCGCCTTCAAAAAATTAGAAGAAGACTAAGGATGTGTTTTGACCGTTAAGCAGTGTAGAAAATTAGGGAACTGGCAAATGAACGCTTGCGTTCAGAAGACATTTCATCTATTTTCCTAACTGCTGGTCAAAACACACCGTCAAACTAAGGATGTAGAGAAGGTGGGCTGTGATGTAGAGAATTAGGAAAATTTTTCGGAAATCCCGATTTTGGATTTTCAAAAATTTTATCTATTCTCCTAATCACAACCTTCGAGACACCGTCAAACTAAGGTTGTCGAAAGTGCGTTTAAGGACGTAGAAAAATGGGAATTCTGAAGGCGAATGGCTCATTCGCTAAAAGAATTATCTTTTTTCCTAATCCTTGCACGTGAGCCACCGCTAAACTAAGGATGTCGAAAGTGCGTTTAAGGACGTAGAAAAATAGGAATTCTGAAGGCGAATGGCTCATTCGCTAAAAGAATTATCTTTTTTCCTAGTCCTTGCACTTGAGACACCGCTAAAGTTTCGCTCAAAAAAATCAAAACAGCTCGTTCCAACTGTCTTTCTGGAACGAGCTGTTTTTTCTTTTGAATATTTATTTTCTCGTACGTTTTTTGAAAACAATAGGTTGATTTTACGCCGCTTTTTCACAGTTTTTAAAATTTTACCAACAAAAATCTTTCTATCTTTATTTTTTTTTGAAATGTGCTACAATGTGAAAGAACATTTGTTGCATTTACTTTATGCATTTATTCGCTATGCATTATTACATAAAGAGGAGTTATTCATGACGACAAGACATCGCAAGAAAAAAAAGAAAACATTACTTTTCACTCTGCTGATTGCACTAGGACTAATCGTGGCAGCTTATGGTTATGGCGTCTTTCATTATCAAAATCGATTTTTACCAAATACTAGCGTCAAGAGTCAAGAAATCGGTAATGAAGAAATCGCTACTGCCAATGAGCAAATTAAAAAAAGTATCCCCACCGAGTTATTTACTTTCACTGAAAATGGGCAAACTTTTAAAACCGTTACTTTAGCTGACCTTGGCAAAACGCCTGATTTCACCAGTGAATTAAATAAATTAATGAAAAAACAAAATGCTTGGTCATTTCCTTTAGCATTTTTCCAAAACCATTCGACATCTGTCGGTGATCTGACGGCCACCGATGAAGAATTGGCTGCTTATGTAGAAACCGTGACGCCTGAGTTCACTGCTTTAAATGAAGGACGGACCGACACGACTGACGCTACTTTGGTTTTTGCAGACGGCACTTTTACTATTCAGCCAGAAGTTCAAGGGACAAAGATCGACACTACAAAAATTTTGACTGATTTCACCACGAGCATCAAAGATGGGCAAACCACTTTAGAAATGGCTGATTACACAACGAAGCCTACTGTCACTAAAGACGATACTACTTTGCAAACCCAATTAGCCTCCGCTGAAAAAATCGCTGGTATTTCTGCGAACTATACTATTAACGAAAATTCTTTCACCATTCCAACTGAAACCATTCAATCGTGGCTGACATTTTCCGATGGTGCTGTGAATCTTGATCAAGAAAAAGTAAAATCTTATTTACAAAACATCGCTACTCAATATAATACTTCATCCGTTCCTTACACTTTCAATTCGACAAAACGCGGCCAAGTTTCAGTGCCCGCCGGTTCTTACGGCTGGTCGATCCAAGTAGAAACTGAAACGCAAGCATTGACGGAAGCTATTTTAACTGGTGAAGATTTTACCCGCACGCCCGTCGTTAAAGGATCAGGATCAGCCACTGGTGCTAGAGTGGGCAATACGTATATCGAAGTGGATATGCAAAATCAACATATGTGGTTTTATAAAGATGGCGCTTTGGTTCTAGAAACTGATGTTGTTACCGGTAAACCTACTTCAGCTACACCCGCTGGACTCTTTTATATTTGGAATAAAGAGTCGCCTTCTGTTTTGCGCGGGGCAAATGGTGATGGGACAAATTATGAAACACCAGTGAATTATTGGATGCCAATTGATTGGACTGGCGTCGGGATTCATGATTCCAGCTGGCAACCGACTTACGGTGGCGATTGGTATTTGGCTCACGGTTCCCATGGCTGTATCAACACACCGCCCGATGTTATGAAAAAATTGTACGAAGCCGTTAGTTCCGATACACCCGTTTTAGTATTTTAAAATTTTTAGAAATAATGAAACCAGAGTAGCCGTCGCTATTCTGGTTTTTTTTATTTTATTTAAAAAAAATAAAAATCGTCAAAGATTTGCTCTGTCGCAGATTTTTGGCGATTTTTCACTAGCGTACTAATTTTTAATCTTTGTATAAAATTCCTACTTGGTCTAGAGCTTTTTTAATTTCATTTAACTCTTTAACACTAGGGGTGACGATTGTGTGCAAATGAACGCCGCCAGTTAAAGTTGAAAGTAGGAGCTGCGGCTTTTTTTTAATTTCGCTAATAAAATGATCCACATCTTCTAGCGTTGACAGATATAATCCACCTTTCAGCTCGCCATACAACGGGTGCTCCACTAAAACATCTTGGACCGTTCCCCCGTGTTGGATAATCACTTGTAATTCTAAAGCGGTCTGATCAAAAGTATGCCGACAAGCAATTTGGCTGACAAGTCCGTCCGAGTTAGTTTCTAGCAAATAACCACGACCGGTGGCAATAATTTTTTCGCCGCTAGCTCTAAGTAACGCCACGTCGCCAACAATAATTTGCCGACTGACTTCTAGTTTTTTAGCAAGAGCGGTGGCCGAAGTGGCTGTTTCATTTTCCCGTAAAGCTGTTAAAATTTTTTCGCGGCGCGTATCACCGGTTAATTTATTTTTCATGGTGAGGATCCTTAATGATTTTCGCTTGATATTCTTTAGAAAGTCGCAAAATCTGTTCAAAATTTTCTTTCAAAAAAGGCGTCAGCGCAGCATCGTTACTAGGTACTAGACGCGCCAAAATTTCCTCTTCTCGCCCTTTGTTTAAAATTGGCAATTTGTGTTCAGCTTTATATTGAGCCACATCGCCAACAATTTGCAAACGTTTAGTGAGTAATTCTAGCAGTTGATCATCAATGTGATCGATTTTGGCACGAAGTCCGTCTAACGGATTGCTAGGTTCATTTTCAGTAATTTTTTTAATGACGCGCGCTGGATTGCCGCCTAAAACTACGTTGTCGCCAAATGATTTAGTAACGACACTGCCGGAACCTACCACCACATTATCGCCAAGCGTGACCCCTGGCAAAATCACCACGCCACCACCAAACCACGCATTATCGCCAATTTGAATCGGCTTGCCGTATTCCAAACCAGAATTACGTTTCACTGGTTCCAAGGGATGCGTGGCGGTATAAAGTTGAACATTAGGGCCAAACATAACATTGTCGCCAATAATAATCGGACAAGTATCGAGAAAAATATTATTAAAGTTACAGTAAAAATTTTCTCCCACATGAATGTTAAAACCATAGTCAAACGTAATGTTGGGTTCTACATATAGATGGTTTCCAGATGTGCCGAAAACTTCTTGGACTAGTTGTTGCCGCAGTTGATCGTCTTCTTGGGCATTAATTTTTTTCATTTGGCGCCGAGCTTCTTTACGAGAAGCCACCAGTTCAGTATCTTGGGCAAAATAAAATTGGCCAGCAATCATTTTTTCCTTTTCAGTTTGAGTCATGGGTCCTAACAACCTCCAATTATTTAATCAAAAATTATAGTAAACTTTTCCTTTTTCTTTCATTTATTTTACCATAAGTCATAGGGGGATTGTAGTTAATTCATACGGTAAATACTGGCGAAAAAAAACAGCCCTAGCTAAAAAAAGCTAATTGGGATATACCACAATTAGCTTTTCTAATACATTATTTATTTCACCGCTGCCGTTTTTTTAAAAAACTAGCTGAAACTAAAAGAAATAAGCCTAGAATGCTAGTAAAAAAGGTTATCGTTTCTCCAGTTTGTGGCAATGATCCATGTCCAGGTTTTTTTGGCGGTTGACTAGTTCCGGTTGATGGTAAATTAATTCGAGTCGGATGAAAGAGAAGTTGTGGGAGCTTAAAGCCGGTAGAATCCTCAATGATTGTCATCGTTTCTAAATTACCTTCTCGATTATAATAAGTGGTAAATGCTAACGTAATCTTTACTTCATCTTTTGGAAACACCGTGAAACTATTTTCTTTTGGCGTTAATTCATAAATATAATTACCCACCTGTTCAAATGTAAAATGTAAACCTTGACTAGAATTTCCCGTTAATTGAAAATCTCCCTCATTGTTTAATCCAGTAGGCAGAACTCCTTTAGAAAATGACTCTACATGATAACTAACCGTGAAACTTTGCTGTTTTTCCAGAATTTGTTGTACGTTTATGGATATTTCCGATTGATTTTCAGCAGCGAAGATTTTATTTCCTGGGAAAAAAAGTAAGGCAAAAATAAAGAAAGTAAATGCAAGCCATGATTTATTTTTTAGCATAAGGCCCTCCCTTCTTCGGGTGTTGCCGTTGATAAATTAAAAAGAGATACCAAGAAAGAAGCAGTAAAAAAGTGGCAACTAAAAGTCCAAAACGTTGTAGTTGTGAAAATTTTATTTCTTGAATAAAAGATGCTGCTTGCGTGGTAAATTGTTGGCCATTTTTTAAGTTAGATTCTTTTAAAGCTTCCGGAATTGAAAATGGTTGCTCTCTTAAGACACCCACTAAAATATAACGACCACTTGTAGAATCCTCTGCACACGTACTTAGCAAAATAATTCTATCCTCACTACTTATTGATGTTTCTCGATAATATTTTGCTTTTTCTTTAATATTGGTTAAATATTTCTCTTGATTTTCAGTACCAATAATTGGCGTGGAATAGACAGATTGATCTAACGCATCGACTTGCAAAAAGGCATAAAATTCTAGTCCATAATCACGTCCTTGGAAAAATAAATTCCCATAGCGATGATCTTCAAAAAAACTTTCCTCTTGAAACTTATCTAAATCACCAAACATCGCTGATTCAGCCATGTGATGCCCATAAATAATTGAACTAAAATCAGAAAAATTATTTTTATTCCGATAATCTAGAAACAAACTACCCGACATGGAGTAATTCCCAGTTACATTAGTATTCACGTATTTTTCGTTATCTTCACCTTGAGCTACTGGCAAATCAATACCTGTACCATAAACACTGAGCCAGGAAAAGACTTCGGGGTTTATTTTTTGGAGCTCTTGAAAAGAAAGTGAATTCTCCTCTTGGGGTTTATACGTTTCATACTGACTAGATTGTGCGCTAGTCAATACTTGCTGCCCGTCCCAAATACTGTAAATACCATACGTAAAGAAAATCATCAAAAAAAGGAGAATGAGTAAATTGACTGCTTTATCAAATACACAAATCAGTAATTTTCCAACTTTTTTTGTGCTACTAGAATGGTCATTCAATGTACTCTCCTCCTTTTTCATTTATTCAAAATTATGCGTGCCGACGTTTGTTAATTACATAAAAAGCAATCCCACCTAAACCAACGACAATCATCAAGACATAAGGCAAGTTATTCATAATAATCCCAGTAGGTGTAGTTTGATCCCATTTATTCGTGTAATCAACAATGTTTGCTTTTTCTCCTAAAATTCCAGAAGCACTAGTTGTACCTGCAGCTCCAGCAATACCATGATATTTTTGTGCTAAAGACGGTGTATATTCACCAATTTCACTTTCCACAACAGAAACATTAACACCTGTTGGCAAGTTTTTAATATATGCATCTTCATCGCCTTTCAAGTATAGAGTAACTACTTCTCCGACTTTAATTGTTTTTGCATTTGCTGAATTTGTATTTTTCGTTACGATTTGGTATTCATGTGCTTTATCAACAATTAAATCTGAATCATTCAAAGTTACAGTAAATTTAAATTCATCAGTTTTAGCTGAAAGAGAACCACTAACTACTTTGGTGACTTTCCAACTTGCATCGGGATCAGCAGGATCGGTTGGGTCGGTTGGATCGACTGGGTCAGTCGGATCGGTTGGATCAGTACCCGCATCAACTGTATAAATATTTTTAAAGTTAAAGCCATTTGGCGACTCTACTTCTCCAGGTCCACCAGGATTTGTTGGATCAACTGGATTTGGATCAACTTTATCTCCAGTAGGATCAGTCACTGTGCCAGTTACATCTTCTTCAACCGTACCACCGCCAACGCCGTCGCGACCAACATAAACACGTAAAGTATATTCTTGCGTATCATAAGTCAGATTCGTTTTATGATCAGCTGGTAAAGCTACGGTGTCCAGTGTTTCTTTTACACGATACATATAAATACCAGCTGGAGCACCAGTCCAGTCAACTAATTTTAGTAAATTTTCTGTTTGTTGATGAATCGTTAAGGCACCATTCGTGACCGTCCCTTGATCAGTCGTGAAAGTGAGAGTTTGGTCAGGAATTTCATATTTCGTATAATCGCCCGTTTGTTGAGTTCCGTTACTTAGGAAAAATTCCGGGGTAGTAAATTCAAAAGTAAATTTAATATTGGTTGGATAAGTTGCCAAGGCCGGATCTGGTCCAATAAAAGTTTTCGTAAGGCGAATATCATCCGTGTAATGCGTATCACCTTCTGCGGCAAAAGTTGTCAAAGCAAATGAGGCAGACGCTAAAATAATAATTGCGGCCCCTAAAGATTTCATTTTCGTGTTCATAAGTTTTCCTCTTTTCTTTTTTTAATAAAATAAATCGTAATAAAACTAATAAGTAACGCGCTCATGACTATTGTTAAAAATAAAGCAGATTTCAGTGGAGTCGTCACTCCAGTAATTGGTGGTGCAGGACTTTCCATTCTATTTTGAATTTGAATACTTCTTCCAGCTGAAATTTGAGTTCCAGTTACTGTATAATCTCCTTTAATTTCTGGCGGAAAGGTAATTTGATTATCTGTTGCATTTGGCGGTTTCGGTCCCGAGGTGAGATAACTTGTTTCATATTTTTGAGTAATTGTAAAAGTTGTTCCCACCGGAAGATTTTCAATCGATAATGTTTCAAATTCCTTCATCGTTAACTGAATTGAAGTTCCATCTAAAGCAATGGCAACGACTTGTCCGTTAGAAACTATCCCATTGATTGTTGTGCTAGGTAGTTCCATGCCCGCAGGAATTTTAAAACTCAAAACAAAGTC
This sequence comes from Enterococcus timonensis, assembly GCF_900104595.1. Taxonomy (GTDB): domain Bacteria; phylum Bacillota; class Bacilli; order Lactobacillales; family Enterococcaceae; genus Enterococcus_J; species Enterococcus_J timonensis. The sequence goes on along the minus strand of NZ_FNVY01000003.1, from coordinate 219,357 downwards.
AAAGCCATCAGAAGTCGGATAGTTACTAATATCAGTTACCTCTAATTTAAAAGGTGCTTGCGGGTACTGATAAACATGCCGAAAATTTAAAATATGATCGGTTTGGACATTGCTTAGCGTAGGTGGATTACTTGGGCTGTATGTTTGCCATAGACCACCGTCTAGTTGATATTCTGTTTTGTATCCATTAATTTGTGTCACCTTAGTAACAAACCCGCCACCAACACTAGGTGTTAATGTTTGATCAAAAACGGTTGGGACTATTATTTGGCCTTGATTAGTAAGTGAAAAATTACCACTTGTGTCTAATACGGGATTCAGACGTTTTGGTTCTAAAAGATTTCCTTTTTCATCTACTGTTTGCATATTGTAAGAAAAATTGGGTTTACTTTGTCCAAGAGGTGCTCCGTAAACATAATTGTTAACCGTTAATTTTTTTTGCTCCAAGGGAATTAAAGAAAAATCAACGATGCCCCCAAACGGATAATTATCCCAACTGTATCGAGGAATTACCTCGCTTGGCGCCTTAATCTGCCAATCCCAAATAGCAATTGTATTATCTGCAGCATCAATACTCGTATTATCTTGACCGACATTAGAAGCTGGTAATCTAATTTTTGTAATGGCATTCGTAAAAGTTCGGCCAATACTTTGGACCCGCAACGTTCTCAATAAAGAATATTTCTGAGGTGCGCCAGTAATTGTTTGCCCAGTACCTATCCATCCCCCATTTATAAATATAGGTAGACTTCCTATTGGAAACAAAGTGGTGATATGATTTTGAGAAAATTGGAAAGTAGTTAACTTGGTCAGCGTTTTTAAAGGATCAACATTGTAAATATTATTTGTGTTAAGCCATAGCTCATTGAGATTAACTAATTTTGCAATATATTGCATGTTGGCATCGTTAATATTATCTTTTATGAGACTCAATTTCTTCAAAGTAGTAAATTTTACTAATGGCGATAAATCCGTAAAACCTGTTGCTTTATTTTCTTCAACATACAATTCTTCCAAAACTGGGAAAGTTCCTTTGCCAAAATCATTAAGCGCTTGTTGCGTGAGTGGGTTATCTTTTAAATAAACTTGTTTTAATTTCGGCATATTGGCTTCAGCTAATGGTGCTAAAGAAGAAATATTAGCATTTTGGAAACTAATTTTTTCAATATTATTTAAGTATTGAATCCCTTGCAAGTTACTGGCAATCCCAAACGACGCTTGTTCAGTCGGGTCAATATATACCGTTGGCGGCGTTCCACTAATGTTGTTTAGCATTGTTTGCGTTACTGAGTCATCTGAATTTATATTTTTTCCTAGGGCGCGGTTTACTGCTCGTCGCACGGCGATATCAGGAAAAATTGCTGACATTTTTTGTGATCCTGTAAAACTAGCTGCAAAACTTTTCGGCGTGGCTACCCAAAAGCTTAATAAAAAAAGGAAACTCACACCAAAAATAAGCCAAAACTTTATTTTTTTCATAGCTCCTCCTTTCTGACGTCTAAAGCCCAGTTTTTCGCAAACTTAAGAATAGTTGACCAGCGGTATCTTTGATTTTGACTGGTCCATAAGCACGAGAATCTTCAGCTTTTTGTCGATTATCTCCAAGAAGAAAAACTTCATCTTTTTTTAAAGTGAGAGGAAACTGAATTTCTCCTTTAAATGGCAAAGTTTCGCCGATTGTATAGGGACTTTCAATTCCAGTTTGCAACGCTCCATTAACAACTAAGCCGGCACTAGTTAGATCCACTACATCTCCAGGTAAAGCAAGGACACGCCTGACTTGCAGCTTACCGTTGACCTTTAGCGCTACAGCATCTAAAACGCGATACTTTTTGTCCAAGCGATAATACATAATTAAATCTTCTGCCTTAAAGTTTGGGGACATATCATTGTCTTGTACTTTACCAATTCCAAAAATAACTATAAATAAAAACCAAACGATAATAAAACTTCCCAAAATTTTTAAGACCAAATTGAGTAAATCCTCAGTTAAACTTCTCTTTGTATTTTTCACCTCTTTTGGGGGTTGATTTTTTTTATTTTTAAAAATTTTAATCATCTCCTTACGCCGAGAAATAATTTTCAAACTGAAAAAAATTCTCAGGTTTTTCTAGACACACAGATTATAATTCATAAAAAAGATAAAAAATTGTCAATTTTTCTTCAAAAATAAAAAATAATGATTTTTTTTGACGCTATTTTCTTTACAACTATTTTTTATTTAAAAACACAAAAAAACAGCAGCTGCTCATCACTTTCTGATGAACAATTGCTGTTTTTAGCAAGTCTTATTTAGCCGTCATAAAATCCTAAAATCGCAATGGCGATTAAAACGAAGAAGACGGCGGTATATTGCTTAGCACTTAATTTTTCTTTTAAGAAAATCCGGGCGAAGATAATCGAAACAACGGAATACGAGGAAATCAGTGGTGCAGCCACAATGGCGTTACCACTCATGGCATAAACATAGAAAAATTGCCCCAACGTTTCAAAAATTGCCGCCATCCCTTTGTCCCGCTCTTTAAAAATTTGGATTTTTTCTTTTTTAACAAAAGTCAGGTAAAGATAAACTAGCATTGCCACAATGAAAAAAGTCAGCTCATAACTCATATTCGCTTGATCTTCTGGTAAAATTTGCCGGTAGTCGAGATAAATGCCATCAAAGAAAGTACCCAGCCCGTCAATCACACAATAAAGGAGCGGAAAAATAATCGCCACTGCGCCAATTCGGTATTTTTTTTCAATCACCGCGCCGCTTTGTTTTAATTCGGCATTGGCTTGTTGTTTTTCAAAAAAAGAAAGGAAGAATAATCCCAACACAATCATGCCTACAGCTACCCACTGTAACGGCGCCATATTTTCTTTCATAATGAAAAAACTTAATAACACCACCACCGCACCTGACGAATTGCTAATCGGTGAGGATACTGATAATTCAATATAGCGCAAGCCCACATAACCTACCGCCATGGATAAAATGTACATGGACGACACTGGTAAGTACACGAGCAAATTTTTAAAATCATAGTCAATTTTTTCAATCAATCCATAATAAATAATCGCGTGCAGTCCCATCACCAGTCCGACCATCATAACTGTTTTTAGAGCGGAGTATCGATCGCGTTCATTATTTCCTTTTTTATAAAATAAATCCGCCGCCCCCCAAGCGACCAATGTAATTAATGCTGGTAAAAACCACATAACAAATCCTTCTTTTCTGTTTATTTTTTCTTCAAAGTCTACTTGAGTCGAGGGAATTCGTCAACACTTTTCCTGAAAAATATTTGTGAAATAATGCAGTCAAAAAATGACAAAACTCCTGATTTCTGTTAAACTATTCACGTATATCAAAAGTGAGGTGAAAAAATTGGTACCCTTCTTTATTTATTGGGCAATTATTTTAGTCTGCATCGTGTGGGCCGTATTTAGCTTAGGCATCTCTATTTTTTATTATGTACGGAGTGAAAATGGAAACTTATGGGCCTTCGCCTTATTTAACGTAATTGCGGCTATCGTTCTAGCGATTACTTTAGCCATTTATCGCACTTGGGGTTGGGGCATCACCCAATATTCGTCTTTAATTTATCTTGTTTTAGGCGTGTTGCTTGTCTTAACAGTTATCCAAGCCATTTTAGGCCGCGAGAAAAAAGTAGTTGCAGCAAAATAATTTATAAAAAAAATGCGCGTCAGTGTGTTGACTTGAAGTCGACACACTGACGCGTTTTTTGTTGTAAAATTTTCTTTTTCTAAAATCGATTTTTCAGTAACAAAAATAAAAAATACGGTGCGCCGATAATCGCGATAATAATCCCCGCTGGAATCTCTCCTGAAGTTAAAGAAATTCGCCCGATAATATCGGCAATTATCACTAACAAACTACCAATCGCGCCGCTTACTAAAAAACTTGTGCGGGTTTCTTGTTTTAGCCACGATTTACTAATATGAGGCGCCATTAGCCCAACAAAACCAAGGCTTCCAGTAAAGGCCACACTACTTGCTCCAAGTCCGACTGCTAAGCTTAATAAAATAATTCGTTGCCGATTGACTTTTACCCCAAGACTCATGGCCTGTTCTTCGCCAAAACCTAAAATCGCTAGCATCGGGATTTTTCGGTAAGCAAGGATTGTAAATAACAAAATAAATGGTACTAAAGTTAAAACCGCCGTCCAAGTCGTTCCCCAAATCGAACCGGCAAGCCACGAGTTTACAAATGAATAGCTGCCTTTAGAAATTTTAATCGTGACAAGCAACGTCAAGGCGCCAAAGCCGGCATTAACGGCGATACCTGCTAACAGAATTTTTTCCATCGATAAAAATTCTTTTCGTTTAAAGGCGATACCAAATACTAAAATAGCCGCGACAATTCCTCCGGCCATGGCAACAATTGGTAAGATCAAAAGCGATCCTTGAGCCAAAAACCCGAGATACAACATCACGAAAAATCCCGCGCCACTATTAATCCCAAGAATGCTGCCATCTGCTAAGTCATTTCGAATCGTTCCTTGCAATAAAAAGCCGGAAAATGCTAACCCACAACCGCCAATTAATCCCATTAAACTTCTCGGAAAACGAAAATTCCAAAAAACCAATTGTTGTGAGGCTGTCCCTTCATTAGTAAAAATCGCTGCGATATCTGAAAAACTTAAACTCGTTTTACCAATCATTAAACTGGCACAAAAAACAATAATCAAAAGACCCGCAACACCAATTATTTTTTTCTTCATCATGTCGTCCTCCTTACTTTGTACAGTAAGAATGGCACGCCAATCGCTGAAATCAATAATCCTAACGGCGTTTCAAAGGGTGGATTAATCATGCGGGAACAAAAATCTGCCAGCATTACTAAAAAACCACCTAGCAAAAGACTTAACGGGACAATTTTGCGATAACTTTCCGAAAAATAACGCGCCAAGTGAGGAATCATTAAGCCGATAAAACTAATCGGGCCCACCATAGTCACAGCCGTTCCTGCTAGTAACACAACAAAAAATAAAGAAATCCCGCGAATAAAAGTTGGATTTTTTCCAAGTCCAATAGCCGTTTCGTCCCCCAATGTTAAAACATTCAATTGGGCAGCCAAAAAAATACTCCCCATGATCGCCACAATAAAAAAAGGCAATAAATTAAAAAATCGATCCCAAGTAATTGCCGCTACACCACCTACAAACCAAAAAGCTAAATCTTGCTGCAAGTCAAAAACGAGCGATAAAGATTGACTCAAGGCTGTAAACAAAGAACTAATAGCTACTCCTGATAAAACTAAACGCACTGGTGAAATTCTAGCTCTTGAAAAACGAGTCAGTAAAAAAATAATCCCCGCCGCACCCGCTGCACCTAAAAAAGAAAAAACGATTGAGCTGTTTTCTTGGGTAGGAAAAAATGCAAAACTAATAGCTAAACCTAAAGAAGCGCCACTATTAATTCCTAACAAACCTGAATCAGCCAAAGGATTTTTGGTGATGGCCTGCATTAAAGCCCCGCTAACAGCAAAAGCTGCGCCAATCAAGAAAGCTGCCAATACTCTTGGCAGGCGTAAATTTCGAATAATTTGCTGCGTTTGATCTTGAGGATCAAATTGGAAAAGCGCATTGTAAATCGTCGCTCGAGAAATATTTACAGCGCCATTGGTCAACGAGAAATAAAATAAAATAAGACAAGCCAACAATAATCCGCCAGTAATGAGGAACATTTTATTTCGTTTCATCGGCAGTGCCTCGCAGTTCATAACTTATAATTAACGGCTTAGCGCTGTCAGGAAAAGTCCCCAAACAAGCATCAATGTCGAATAATTGTTGCAACCATTCATTGGTTAACACCTGTCCTGGCGTTCCGCAAGTCAGAATATCGCCCTCTTTTAAAGCGTATAAATAATCACAAAACCGAGAAGCTAAATTCATATCGTGAATGGACATGACAATCGTTTTTCCATATTTGCGATTAATTTTTTGAAGTAATTGTAAAATTTCCAATTGATGAGCAGGATCTAAAAACGTCGTGGGCTCATCTAAAATAACGATATCTGTATCTTGCGCTAAGGCCATGGCAATCCAAACCCGTTGCTTTTGTCCACCAGAAAGTGTTTTGATGGTTTTATCGGCTAAATTTTCCAATCCCGTAGCTTCAATCGCCCAGTGAATCGCTTCGTAATCCGCACTAGAAAGTTGCCCAAAACCTTTTTGATACGGAAAGCGCCCGTAAGAGATGATTTCTTCAATCGTTAAACCCATTGAACTGTCGCTGCTTTGAGAAAGCATGGCGATTTTTTTGGCCACTTCCTTAGTTTCAATCGTTTGAATGGCTTGATCATCTAAAAAAACATTGCCTTCATGAGGCAAGATAATGCGGGCTAAAGCTTTTAATAAAGTAGATTTTCCGCTGCCGTTAGGTCCAATTAAGCCAATGATTTGCCCTTGGGGAATTTTCAGCGTTAAATTTTTGATGATCATTTGTTTTTGATAACCGACTGATAAATCAATCGCTTTTAATTCCGTCATGAGTCTCTCCTATGTATTATTGACAACCGCTACTGATAACCATTCTCAATTATCCCTTTAATCTTTTCATTCGTCAATAGGCTTAAGTGGAAAATGAATTTCGCTGGCTGCTGCAAAAATTTTAGGTTGACTTTACCACTGAGTTTGTTAATACTGGTAATTGAGAATGATTTTCAATTAGGAAAGGAATTTACGATGAAAAAAATGACTAGAACGATGATTTTCCCGCTCCTTTTGTTAAGCACGTTTTTATTTGCCGGCTGTAGTTCGCAAAATAATAATTCTGCTGGTGAAAGTGAAACAAAAACAGACGCCTTAGATCATGAAGTGAGCGTTCCTGCTAATCCAAAACGAATCATCGCCAGCTACCTCGAAGATTATCTGGTGGCTCTTGATGTTAAACCAGTGGCGCAATGGACCGTTGGCAGTGGATCGATCCAAACTTATTTGCAAGAAGGATTAAAAGATGTCCCCACCATCAACTTTGATTTGCCTTATGAAGACGTCTTAGGTTTTGAGCCAGATTTGCTGCTGATTGACTCCAATTCCATGGTTGAAGGCGGAAAATATGCTGAATACAATAAAATCGCGCCAACTTATGTAGTGAAAAACGGCGACGATGTCTCTTGGCAAGAAAAATTAACAGATATTGCTAATGTCTTAGATAAAGATAAAAAAGGAGAACAAGTCATTGCTGATTACGAAGCACTTGTCAAAGAAGCCAAAGAAAACTTAGCAGATAAAATTGCTGGCAAATCGGCGGCTGTTTTATGGGTGACTAATAATTCTGCTTTTATGGTGGCTGAAAATCGCTCCAGCGGAAATTTACTTTATGAACAACTAGGCTTTGAAGTGCCTAATCTGACTAAAGAAATCAGTGCGTCGGCCACTTCCGATTGGTCGGCAGTCTCCTTAGAAAAACTTGCTCAACTTAATGCCGATTATCTGATTTTAGTAAATAGCGACAGCGGTGCTAGCATGTTTGATGATCAAATTTGGCAAAATATTCCGGCTGTGAAAAATAATAATTTGTGGACATTTGGACCTGAAACGAGTTGGCTTTATAACGGGCCAATCGCCTATACTAAGATGATTGAAAATATTCAAGATAAACTAAAATAAAATTTCTACTCAAAAAAATCCCGAAAAATGAATTCACATCATTTTTCGGGCTTTTTTATTGTAAAAATTTTAATAATTTTTGAATTTATTTTTGCAAAGGTAATTTTAACTGGGCTTGATCAAGGTCTAACGTATAAACAATTTCCTGATTGCCGCGAACAGTCATGCCAAAGTCCGTGGCGTAAACCACTAAGCCCAATTTATGACCTTTCGGCACTTTATAAATGGTCGGTTGCAGTTGTAAAGAAATTTCTACCATTTCATTTGCTTTTAAATCATCCACTTGATAAGCATTATGACGATTTTGCAAATTCAGATGTCCTTTAGTAATCATTTTAAAAGGTGTTTTTTCTGCCAGTTGAAATTCTCTTAGCGCATCGCTGCGCCATTGATAGCCGAGATGCAGACCTTTAGAAGAAAGCATTGCGGGTGTGACGCCTAAACGTTTTTTCTCACCATAATCTACCAATTGCACACTTAATAATCCGATGTTTTCGCTTGAAGAAACTTTTAGGCTGAGTTCTGGTGCCCCGCTTAAAAATAAATCTTCCGTTAAAGTCGCGGACTGAACTAAAAAGCGATTTTCAGTCATGGGCGAGGCAGCTTCCAATAATTCAGTGGCCCAAAGCTGGTTGTTTTTGGCATATTTTTCAAAAACTTTCGCTGGCAAATGGTCTTTAAATGTCACTTTCGCTGGTGCTAAAGGCGCGGTTTGTAATTGATCGGCCCCAAGGTACCAATTTTTTTTGTGTTCATTTTCCCAATTATCTAGTCCTTGCCATTTTTCAACTTCTAAATTATCTTCAAAAATCACTGGCGGTAAAATTTCTGTTGCTTGATTTTGGCAATCGTACAATTTTTCGCTGAGCCAGAGATTTACCACATCATGAAAATCAAACGACGGCATCCCGTTAATATAAATATGTTGCCCTTGATGCAAAATAATTTTTTTGGCGACATGTGCTTTTTCTAAGGCGTTCCACAGTTGATAAACTTGCCGAGGTTTGACATTCCAGTCATTTAAACCGTGAACTAAAAGCACGTCGCATTTGATATTTTTCACGTGTGGCAAATAATTCCGTTCATCCCAAAATGTATTGTAATTGCCGGTAATGCGATCTTGAGCACGTGCCATTGCTAGTTGTTTCTCGTCAAAAAAGTTTTTCATTTTCAAATAATCGCCTGCTTGCATAGAGCGAGAGAAAGTTTCTTCGGCTAATACGTCGCAATCTTCGCCGGGAAATCCACCGGGGGCCACCACCAAACCATTGTCGCGATAATATTGGTACCAATTGGAAATCGCCGCTTCTGAAATAATTGTTTCCAGTCCTTGTACGCCAGTTGTCGCCACAGCCGTTGCTAATGTTCCTAAGTAAGAACGACCGGTCATGGCAACTTTTCCATTTGACCAAGTAGCCGCAATTTCAATTTGATCCACCCGATTAGTAAATGCCCGCCGATTGCCGGCTAGCCACTCAACAATATTTTTCATGCTTTCCGTTTGTTCCACCGATCCGCAAGTTTGAATTCCGTCAGAATCTTTGGTGCCAATTCCAGCCGCATACACGCTAGCAAATCCGCGGGCCAACAAATAATCATTCAAGCTGTAGACTTTTTCTTCAAAGAAAGTTTCCGTCGCCTTTTCAGCGGTTCCTAAAACTTCACGTTCTGCCGGAAGTTCTACTGGCACTTTTCCAAATGCAATCTCTTCGTAAGAAACTTTCTGCGGCGTTTTGCGTGTTAAAGGTACATTGACCTCGTGCATTTTCGTATCCCCAGTCAAATGATTAATTCCTTGGTCATAAGGACTAGCAGTAAAAAGTACGGGCACTGGACTAATATCCGATTCTTTCGGGCGAATGATTTCTACTTTTAATAAATCCCGCACGCCGTCTTCATCAGAATCCAAACTAGACTCCACATAAACGACTTCCCGAATCACCCCAGTCATATCAAAAACGGCTTGGCTTTTGCCATTAAAAAAGTACGGCTGCGGTAAATTTTTCCCCGCCAAAAATCCGCGACTGGCTAACTCATCTAAGAAAGTTAATCCTTTCGTGTTATGGGTAGTAAGTAGCTGATACCAAGCTGTTAAGACCGTTTCGCTTTTTGTAAAATCACCATCGATAACCGACACACCAGAATCTTTAGCGGCCTTCAAGAAATCTTTGACTGTTAAAAAATTATCTTCATAAAACTCTAACAGTTGCAAAGCTACACAATAAAAAACTTCCTCTGATAAATTGGCATCACCGGCGAAAAAATCAGCCAAAGTTTCTTCTGTGCTAGCTAACATCCGGGTGAAATAATCTTCAATACTACTTTTATTTTGAAATTGAGGGAAACTTTTCTCTAAAAATTCCCGAAACAATTTTTTCCCGTCGATTGTGTCACTGGTTTCATTTGTTAAAAAACCAAGCTCACTTAGTTCTTTTTTAACCGTATCTAATGTTTCATTTTTTTGAGCAAATTGATTAATTCTCACGAAAAAAACTCCCTTCATTTTTGCAATGACTTACCTATTAGTATAGCAGAAAAAGTTAATATTCTTTAAATAAACCCAACGAAAAAACTCGCAAAAGTTAATTGTCATTTCAACTTTTACGAGCTTTTTTTATTATCTTAGTCAAGTATCATTTAAAAAGATCGGCATGCGATCCAGTTCGTTTGTGAAGTTGTCCTATAATCCAGCATCTTCTTGTCCAAGTGTTTGAGTTTTCATTTTTGCAAAATAATCATCTAGACTTTCCGTATTTGCAGCTGGTTTTTCTTGGATTATTTTGGCCGTTTCTGAAAATGCCTGCAAGCTTTCTTCGTTAAACTCTTTTTTAATAATTTTGATTTCGAAAGGAAATTCACCCGTTTGAACAAAGCGCGTTAAAAATATTTTTACTGCCGTAGCGGTATTCATTCCCACAGCTTCAAACATTTGATCGGCTTCTTGTTTTAAATCATCATCGACTCTAATATTAGACATTTCTCTCACCTCTGACTTTATTTTATCTCTTTTGCGTTCAAATGTATACTTTTTAACACATATGGGCACTTTTTTAATCGGAAAATAAACACGAAAAATGATTTTCTAAAATCATTTGACATTTATCATCATCTGGTTTATCGTAGTGACCATGATAACTAAATAGCTTGGAATTTCAAGGTAGAGGTTGCAGGGACCATGAAACTAGTGGAGCGTCAGTGTGCGCGGTGAAACTAGCAGAGGGGAACTTGCCGAAATGAGTTGCGGTCACTAACGTAATTTGTTGGGGTAAAGGAGAATATCTTTTACACTGTCTTAGTCTAAACAACTAAGGGGCGCTAATCTAGAATCCATTCATTCGAATGAATCAGTTTTGCAGCCTTTGTTTTTTCCCAAGGGCTGTTTTTTGTTGTCTAATAGATAACAGGAGGAGTTTATATGCGTAAAAAAAGTTTTATTTTTCTATTATTTACTTTAGTGGTGGGCGTTATTTTGCCGCTAACAAGTCTAAATGGTACCCATGTTTCTGCCGCTGAAAATAACGACGAGTTTCGGGTAGGACTGGAGGCTGCGTATGCGCCTTTTAACTGGACGCAAAAAACGGCTGAAAATGGTGGCGTCCAAATTTCTGGCGAGCCGGATTTTGCCAATGGTTACGACGTGCAAATCGCCCAAAAAATTGCCGATGCTCTAGATAAAAAATTGGTGATTGTCAAAAGTTCTTGGGACGGTCTCGTTCCTAGTTTAACTTCTAAAAAAATTGACGCGATTATCGCCGGCATGAGTCCCACTGCTGAACGGGAAAAAGAAATCGACTTTTCCGATAGCTACTGGACTAGCGATTTAATTGTGGTGGTGGAAGCTGACGGGCCGTACGCCTCAGCAACTTCATTAGATGATTTTGCCGATGCAAAAATTACTGCCCAATTAAATACATTCCATTATTCAGTCATCGATCAGATTTCCAATGTTAAAAAACAAACCGCGATGGAAGATTTTAATACGATGCGCGTGGCACTAGCTTCCGGTGTCATTGACGGCTACGTGGCGGAACGTCCTGAAGGGGTCACCGTTGAGGCTAAAGATGCTCAATATAAAATGATTGAATTTCCAGACGGCGCCGGCTTTGTCACCAATCCTGAAGATACCCAAATTTCAGTCGGCCTTAGAAAAAACGATCCCAACTTAGCGACCATTAATCAAGTAATTGCCGGTATTTCTGAAAACGATCAAAAAGCATTAATGGATCAAATGATTGCCGATCAACCTGGTCAAGAAGCCGAAGCAACCGAGGACAGTACTGGTCAAGAAACTAAAAACCGCAACACTTTTGTCGCCATCTTACAAGACAACTGGCAAATGCTTTTGCGCGGCACTGGCTACACTGTTTTAATTGCTATGGTAGGTACTGTGGTTGGTTTATTGATTGGACTTTTAATCGGGGTCTTCCGTTCAGCGCCGACACCTGATAATGGTTTCCGCCGTTTCTTCCACAAATTATTTGAAAAAATATTAATTGTTTATATTGAAGTTTTCCGCGGGACGCCCATGATGGTGCAAGCAATGGTTATTTATTACGGGCTGGCCCAATTTGCCGGAATCGATCTGAATCGAATTATCGCCGCGCTAATTATTGTTTCTATTAATACTGGGGCTTACATGTCTGAAATTGTCCGCGGTGGAATTTTTTCCATTGACGAAGGCCAGTTTGAAGGGGCCGAAGCCATTGGGATGACGCACGGTCAATCGATGCGCAAAGTCATTATGCCTCAAGTGATTCGCAATATTTTGCCAGTTACCGGGAATGAATTTGTAATTAATATTAAAGATACTTCTGTTTTGAGTGTGATTTCTGTTTCGGAATTATTTTTCGCCGGCCGGACGATTACCGGTTTTAATTTAAATTTTTATGAAACTTTCTTGATTATTAGCGCTATTTATTTGATTTTAACTTTGAGCATTACGCAAATTTTGCGCTTGGTTGAACGAAAACTAGACGGCCAAAATAACTACATTCCTTATGCCAACCAAGATCAAGTCACGCACATTAAAAAATAGGAGGAACCTTTGATGGAAAATATTATTGCAATTGAACATTTACAAAAAAAATTCGGCGAAAATGAAGTGCTGAAAGATATTAATTTAACGGTTGAAAAAGGCGAAGTGGTTACCATTATTGGCTCCTCCGGTTCTGGGAAATCCACCTTGCTGCGTTGCATTAATTTACTGGAAAAACCTAGTGCCGGCGATATTTTATATAAAGACGAAAGCATTTTGGCCGCTGATTTTAATTTGCCACAATACCGAACTCACGTGGGGATGGTTTTCCAACAATTTAATTTGTTCGCTAATTTAAATGTCTTGGAAAATTGCACCGCAGGCCAAACGGTTGTTTTGAAACGTTCCGAAGAAGAAGCTAAAAAAATTGCCTTAGAAAATTTGGAAAAAGTCGGCATGACACCATTTATCCAAGCGCGCCCTAGCCAATTATCTGGTGGCCAAAAACAACGGGTGGCCATCGCCCGCGCGTTATCCATGGATGCATCCGTGATGCTTTTTGACGAACCCACTTCAGCGCTAGATCCTGAAATGGTAGGCGAAGTGTTAGAAACTATGAAATCTCTAGCCCACACCGGACTGACCATGATTGTTGTGACTCACGAAATGGCGTTTGCCAAAGAAGTTTCCGATCGGGTTATCTTTATGGATCAAGGCGTAATTGCCGAAGAAGGCCGCCCAGAAGATATCTTTACACAACCAAAAGAAGAACGAACGCAAGAATTTCTTCAACGGGTTTTAAAATAATTACAAAAAAATCGTCGAATCCTAAAAAGGACTCGGCGATTTTTAATTTAAATTAGCATAAAGTTGATCTAATAAAAATTTCGTATATTGAATGCTGCCTTCTGGATTTGGATGAGTTAAATCATCATAAAACCAAGCGGGAGAATTAATACTATAATCATGCCAATTCAAAATGGTCAAATTAGGATAATCAGCGGCCAACCGATTCAAAGTATTATTTACCTCGTCTTGCCAACGAATCGAAGCTTTGACATTGATCCAAAAAACCTTTCGATTGGTCCCGATGACATCCATCACTTCTTTAAATCGTTCATCCGAAAAAGGTCCATTTGTCCCAAGGGCCATCACGATATTATCGGCTAATTTCCCTTGCGCGTTGAGTTCTTGGAGAACTGGCACGGTGCGATAAACTTGGCGAGAGATTTTTCCGTCGATCACTAGATTCGGAGAAATTTCTAATAAATCGGGTGCCGAGGCTAACAAGACTGAATCACCAACGGCCGTTAAAGATAAATTTTTCGCAAAATGAATTTCGTCAGCTGTCACTTGATATTTTTCTGCTAGGGCGGTGACGGTGGCGTCTTCTGTTGTTCCGCTGTTATCGGGAACCTTTGTTGAAGCATCTGTTGTTGTGGAACTTGTTGTTTCCTCACTTGTGTCAGTTACCGAGTGAGCGGTTGTTTCTGTTGTTGCTCCTTCAGATGTCGTGGTTTCTGTGGCGGCCGAACTTTCTGCAGTCTGCTGCGTTTTGTCGATCAATGCTTGATTTTGTTCCAGCTGTTCTTTTAATATTGCGCTGTCGTCTTTAACTTCTGCTTTAGGCGTACGGACTAGACCTGCCACCGACACGCCGAAAAATAAAACAACTGCTAACAAAGCTGCCACTAGCACCGGTTTTTTTGGTCGCTTCACCAAAACATTTAGCAGTCGAGTGGCCATTTCTGAAACAACTAAGACAATTACAAATTCAATCAAAGCGTGCCAGTACGCGTGCTCGGCGACATTGAATTTTGCTTCATAAAAAATCATCACCGGATACTGAAATAAATAAATCGCGTAACTACGACTCCCCAGCCAGCGAATGACCGGACCGTTGAACCATTTTTTAAAATTCGATTCCGGATGAACCACCATCATTAGCAAAACACCGGCCAGCAAACTATAGCCGTACATCCCGCCATAATAAATAAATGCGTGCTGATCAGAAAAAATAAACATCCCTACAATGACTAAAACTAAAGTCAATATTCCAGTTAGATTTAAAACTTTTTTAGTTTTAAGCGGAATTTTTTCTTTCAAGCGCACTTGCGGCCAAATCATCGCCACCATGGCACCAATCACAAAAGAAAAAGCCCGCGTGTCGGTGCCATAATAAGCCCGATTAGCATTTTCTGGTCGGAAAAAAATCGCCAGCAAAACTGCCGAAAGAACGCTAAGTCCTAGCAGTGTTAGAAATTTTTTCCCGTTGTGATTTTTGAAAATTTTCCTAAGCAAAATAAAAGTTAGTGGTACTAAAATATAAAGTTGCGCTTGGACTCCTAGAAACCACAAGTGGGTATACGGCGATTGATTGGAAAAACGATCGAAATACGAGGAGCCATTTAAAATTTGCCACCAGTTGTTGTACATCAGTAAAGTGGAAGCCACTGCCCCGCGAGCCGCAAGCAATAAATTTTTTTGAAAAAAGTACATATAAGTCAGACTTGAGCCAAACATCAACAGCAACATCGGATACAATCGTTTCACACGATGAGCGGCATAGCGCAGCCAATTTATTTTGCCATTTTCTACTTGCTCTTTGTGCAAATGATCGGTCAACAAATAACCGCTGGACACAAAAAACAGCACAACACCTAAGTAACCGCCCACCACATGATTGGGCAGCAAATGATACAAAATAACACCGAGCACCGCAATACTTTGATAACCCGCCAATCCTAAAATACGCCGAGATTTTTTGGGGAATTTATTTTCTGTCATTATTTTTCATCCTATAATATTTTCTTGAGTTCAGTTTAAGTCATTTATATTACAAAGTAAAGAGTTTTGTAACGGTTTTGTAATATTTTGATGAGTATGCTGAATGAGTCTCCAGATTAGCAGAAAAACATTTTTTTGAATACTTTTATGTTTCACAAAAAAGCTGTACCAAAAAATCCGGCTCAGCTTTTTTGAATTTATTTTCTACACTCCATAACACAATTTTTACAACCTTTTTTTATCGACAGATTAGTACGTCGCATTTGGCGTGGCGGACGACGTATTCGGAGATGGATCCTAATAACATCCGCTCGATGGCGTTTAAGCCGCTGGCACCTAACAGCAATAAGTCGATCCCGTATTTTTCAGGAATGTCGGTAGCGATGAGTTGCTTGGGCGACCCGTAAGAAATATTAATCTCGCAAGCCACACCGGCAGCCACGGCTTCGGCCACTAGCGGTTTTAAATAAGCCGAGGCGCTGCTATTGCTTTCTTCAATTAAAACGTCATCCAATTTTTCCATTTGCTGAAACGGTCGGGCATCGACTACAAAAACCAGCAGTAAAGTCCCGTGATTTCGTTGGGCTATTGCCACTCCTTTTTTATAAGCTTCATGCGCCTGGTTGGAGCCATCCATGGCCACCATAATTTTTTTATACGTGAACATTTTTACGTCCCCCATTTTTATTATTTTTATTTTTCTTGTTAATCCACCATAAACCTAGCGAAATGGCCGCCAGAATTCCCACAATAGTTAAAATAATCACCCACAGTTTGTGATTGCCCATTCCCGCTTGCAAGATTTCATGCTCTTCGGTGTAGGGAATCCGCACGCCCCGCACTAACAGGCGATGGGAATTTACCATGTACGGAGTGCAGGTCATCAAGGTGACGTAATCTTTTCCTTCCACTCGCAATAGGTCGTCCACGTCTGTTGGTTCAATTATTTTTATTTGATCGACTTGATAAGCCAACTTCTCACCCGCTACTTCTAAGAAAAAGACATCATCTTCTTCAACTTGTGGCAATTTGGAAAAAAGTTCAGCTTCCGGCATTCCGCGATGGGCCATGATCACCGCATGGTTGCCAAGGCCCCCAGTCGGCAGCGAAGATCCGTAAAGATGCGCCGCCCCCCGATTCAAGAATGCATCGGTGCCGGTGTCAAACACGGGCATCTCTCCTTTAATAGAAGGAATGGTTAAAATCGCCAGCGTCCGCTCCTCGAAAAAATCCAGCGTTGGCTCGACGTCAACCACCGTTTCTTCCGCTAAAAATTCTGTATCGGCTGGTCTGGCGTTTTCTTCGGCAATTCTTTTATTTTCCTCGGCAAATTTTTCCTGGAGTGCCACTAGTTCTTCTTCGTTGCGCTGAGCATTTTCCTTTTGGAATTGGCTGATTAAATATTGATCATAGGCTTTTTGCAGCGCATCTTGATAAAAAGGATAGGTGAAAATCCCCAAGCCAATCAAAAAGACTACTGATAAGATAATGTTTTTGTAATGTCGTTTTAAAAATTTCATAGCAACCTCCCGATTCAATTTTCTACTATGTAAAATTAGGGCGCTGGTCGGCGCCCTAATTTAAAATATTTATGCTGCTTTTTTCTTGTTCTTAGTAACCATTACCACTCCAGCCATAGCTAGTCCACCGATTAGGTAGAAGATAAGTGTTCCGATACCACCAGTTGAAGGTAGTGAACCTTTGGCGATATTGTCAATATCCATTAGATTATCTTCATTTGAAAATGAACCATAATAGACTGGGAAATCAAATCCTGTATCTGGTAAGATATAGCGATCACTAGGTGCTGCGAACTCTTGTAGAGTATAAGTTGTATACGGAACCTCTTCGCCGTCTGCATCTTCATCGTAATCTAAACCTTCTACTTGGAATAAGCCATTATCATCGGAAACAAATTTAGCAAGATGATAAATAACTGGAGCGTTGCCACCTACAGCGTGACCGACTTCTTCTGGTGGCATTCCATTTTCTAACTCCAAGATTGCTAACGGCAACCAATGATTTACTCCATCTATGCGGTAAAGAACTAATCCGTCATCTTCAACATAAAATTCAGCACCACTTAAAGTTTCATTAGAGTCAACATCGACTTTTTTAAATTTACGTCCACCAGTAAGAACTGTTTCACTGTCCTTATCTTTTTCATAACCAGTATCAATATTTGCGGTATTAAGTAACTCTACGTCTGCTACATCAGTAGTTTCACTTAAAACCAGAGTATAACTCATCGCGATTGTTGCACCAGCGTAATGAGCTAAGTTTTCAGCAGGATTTGTGAATTGTACTCCTAAGAAGTTATCAGTTACGTCCGTTGTTAAAGGTGCATTATGAATTTTTTGATACATACTTTGAATTGCTGCCCCTCTATCAAAGGAAACTACTACTGGTATTTGATTCAAACTAGTACTAGTTATAGCTGATGCCGTACGATCATTAGTTATTGGATCATACGCTACTGTTTCAAACGAAATTGAATCTTCATCAATGAAACTTAACGCTGGATTATGTTCATCTAGGATAAAGAAGTCTGTATATTTATAACCCTCGGCATCTTCATAGGCGATATCTATTGGTACATTAAACTCTACCGTATAGTTAATTTCACCAAACTCATTTACAACGTCTTCAACTGTTTTAATTGGACCTAACTCATTATTGATAATTGAGTTTGCAGCCGTTAGACTTGCTTTATACTCATTTTCTTCATTCAATGTGAATGGAATACTTCTATTTCCTTCTGGGATATCACCATCTAATATATCTCCAGTTGCAACCTCTTCTAAATACAAAATTGTTGGTTCATCAGAAGATCGCGGAATTCCGGAGAAACTATCTTTTCCGTTTTCGCCAGTTTTCATTTTAGCAAGAGTACCATCTTCTGATGGATTAGTAGAAGTAACCCATGAACGATTTCCATTAGCGGCTGGATCAGTTAAATATTCTTTTGTAGTACCGTTCAAACGATAAATAACAAATTCTGCTCCAGCGACGGTAGCTTGTTCACCGGCGACTGCTTGTAATCTCTTTTCAATTTCTACTGTACCTAAACCAGTTTCATTTTTTGGATAAAGGTGAATTACATCTAATTCCTTATCTGTATACTTGCCAGTGGCAGTATTATACTCATAAGCTGGTAAAGCGAGCAGCATTGGGATGGCAGTTGTAATGACGTTGGCTGGTAATGAGTCTTCATCTTCTAAAATCAAGTAGATGGCACCACGCTTAACAGTAATGCCCTCACCTTCATCAGTCCCAGTTACCAAGTCAACCTCTTTAGGAAGATCAACTGTAGACAATCCATTTATGTCTGTTGGGCCAGCATTTACCACTAAAGTTGCTGTTCCAACAGAGGCTTCATATAGCCTAACATCGCCTTCGTCGTCTACAGTAAGTTCACCGGATTGAACCACATTTTTAATCTCATCAACTGACAGCTCGGCTCGCAAATCATAATAAGCGGCTGAGATATCCCAGATATTAAAACTTACTCCGCCTAATGGTTTAGCTGTTGTTCCAAAAAGGTTATTTCCCATGATATTACCAGTATTTTGAACTAAACTAGATGGTAAATTCTCCATCTGTAATTTATGCAAATTAACCGTTACTGTTTCCACGGCTACTTCTGCTGATACTTGTTGAACACCACTAACAACGCCCAAAGCCATGGGGGCTAAGAGTAGAGATAGTGCTGCTGCTTGATAAGCTTTTTTCTTAAAATTCATAATTAATCTCCTTTTCATTTTTTTGGTTACTCTCAGCCATTTATTTTCTTTGTTTCAAAGTTTTAAAAGAGTATGTGCTCACTCCGACTAGGATGAAGAATAAGCCGAGTCCTAAGAGCCAATTCATGCTAGCTTCACCAGTACTTGGGAATCTTCCAGGTTTTCCTGGATCTACTGGTGGATCACTTAATTTGCGGTTACCAATAACGAGTCCGGCTGCGGGTTGACCGCCTACTGAGAAACTTCCGGCGCTAACACTAAATGCTACGGGCTCACTTAATAATTGGTAGCCTGCTGGTGCGATAATTTCTTGTAAGAAATAATCACCGTATGCTAAACCTTCGATAGCAAATGTGCCATCAGCAGCTGAAACAACTTTTTTCGCTTGATTTACATTAGTCGTCCAAATCGTTTCACCTTCAACGATTTGTAAAAATTCGCCGTTTGCATTTTGAATAGCAAACTCAGCGTTAGCTAATAGAGAACTTGGGCGTTCCATATCAACTTTTACAAAACGACGGCCACCGGTATAAACAATTTCTTCATCGGTGTCTACGGTATAATCGTAGTCGGCGTGTTTGTAAATCAGTTGAGCGACGTTTTCTAAAGCAACATCAGCTGGTGCACCTTCGTCGATCTTCATTTGATAAGCGAATACTAATTCTTGACCGGCAAATTCTGCCATATTCGCCTTTAAAAAGTCAATATCGATACTTGCTTGCCAACTAGAATTATTTGCTGCAACAGTAACACTCATCAAAGCATCTTGTTGTGCTTCCGTTAAGACGTTGCCATCAACACTAACTTGCATTGAACCTGGAATGAAGGAAAGATACTCATTGGCTGTATCACTCACCGTCATCTCCGTGAAAAATTCTGGAAACTGTGGCAAAATTAGCGACAATTCGTACTGAATGGACTCACCATAAGCAAAGTCTTCGCGATCTTCAGCGAGAATTTTATCAAGAATTAACATCCGATCATTGGTAACAATCGGAATACCTTCCCAAGATGGACTTTGCAAATTAGCATAATCCAAAGTGATTGCGGTCCAATCAGGTTCGGGTTCAAGCATTTCCTGTCCGTTGACCGTAACCGAATAATCCCATGTATCTGGAATGAATACTTCGACTGCGCGACTTTCGCCACTAATTAAATATTCTGGTGTTGCTTTAACTTCTTCAAAGTAATACGTTCCTGGAATGAGTAGCCCACCATCCATGGACACTACGCCATTTTCTTGCGATTCATAAATGGAGCGCTCTTGTCTGATTAAATCATCATAGTCGGCATGACCTAAATCATTTTGGATAACTTGTTTCCAGCTATGTTCACTCGGCATCTGTGTTGGATCTGCAATATAAACATATTCCTTCATATCGCCATTCATACGATATAGAGCAAATTCTGAACCAGCTAGTGGCACTGAATCTCCTGTTAACTCACGTCCGATTTTTACAAACCATGGGTCACGTGCGTAACCGAGATTTTTCGGATATAAGTGAAGATAAGAATCATCGAACAATCCTCCATCGTCATTAACGATTGGGAAAGCCACTAGCATTTTTTCTGCCCATTTAGTGAGGTCAACGTTCATTCCGTCAGCGATATTCGTTTCTACAATCATGTAAACTGCATTTTGACCATCGCTATACTTTGGCACACTTTCAAATAGCGCCAAACCTTTATCTTCTTCGAGTTCACCAATTTTCTGCGTGCTAGTTGTTTGTACGTCGATAACAGTACCTACTGTTCTTCCGTTGTCCAAAACAACATCGCTATCTTTTTCAGCATCATAAACAGATCGGGGAATATCTTGTAAATCTTGTGTTACTTGTTCTAAGCCAACTTCATATCGTCCGTCATGATAAAACGCCGTAACATCTACCAAGACGAATTTCGCACCATTTAACCCATCAGAAAGTCCTAGAAAATCCGGGTTAGAAGCGCCAGTAACAATTTTACCGTCATTTTGAAATTGCGCTCCTTTGAACTCTTCCACATACTCGCGATCGCGGAAAATTCGTTTGTGAAGGACAATATCTTGGATATCTATTGGTGCTGTTTGGGAAAAAATAGTTTGTACTCCGGTAACTAAACTCAACAGTAAGGGAACCACTAGCAAGATGCTAAAGAGAATTCCTGTGATTTTCTTCTTAGTCATATTAGTATGCCCCCTTCCGATTGCGATTTTTCTCGAAGATAACAATACCAAAAGTACCCGTCAGAACTAACGCACCGATGATAAGGTACTGATAGATCCCTGATCCTCCGGTTGATGGGAGAGGGCTCATGGCTGTGTTATCGATAGTTATTGCAAGAGAAACGTCATTTCCATCTGGATTGAACGCATAATTAGGTTCAGTTCCAACCCAAACTATTTTCCCGTCAATACCTACTGTGAACTGATAGACTTCATCACTAGCGATATATCCGGTTGGTGCGCTTGTTTCTTTAAGATAATACGTTTTACCAATTTCTAGTTCGGTTTCAAATTTAATTTGACCGTCTTTATCAGTTGGTAGACTTTCAAGAACTGTGCCATTAAAAGCGTTAGAATCACTTAAAGTAAATGTTGCTCCAGCTAGTGGTAACTGACTATCACGATCGATTTTTTTAATTTCTAGATTTAATGGTAAGGTCTTGTTAAGCAAATCCAAATCATCTTGACCTGTAATCGTAGCAACCACGCTATTCTGTGCGTTACGACCAACGACTAAATCCCACGTGCCAGCAGCTACTAATGGGTTACCAGTATCTTCCGTGGTTTTGTAAGAACCGACAGCTAGACCTTCTAGCTTTAATTGGTCCTTATCGCTTAAAGTAAGATCACTTCTATCATCAGATACTGTACCTGTGTATGCTAAATCAAACGTTGGAGAAAATCCAGTAGGTAACGGAGCTCCGTTTAACAATTTAGTCAATGTCGCAGCTGCTTTGTTAACATCTAAACTATGGTTGACGTCTTTTTCAACAACATTATCTACACCAAGAATGTTTTCTACTTCACTTCCTCGTTCAGAATCATCAGCATACTCTTTTGCTTTGCCGTCTGCATCATCAATAGTAATTGTTTCTGCGGAAGCTCTGAAAGTTCCTGTGTTTTTATTTTCAACTGATTCCTCTGGATAAGCTTCGACATCCCCCTCAAAGCTACCAGCTACAAACCCAATTTCTGGATAGCTATCTACAGGTGATACAGTTGGTTTTTCAACTTTGTTTGTCCAATTAGTGATTATAGTCGGTTCATCTTGAGCACTTTCGCCCCAATAAATTTCTTCCCTTGTATCTGTAACTTTAAAAGGAAGTAAGCGAACATTTACGTAAGGAGTTGGAAAGTTTTTGGTGGTTACGCCATCAATCATGATTCCTGATTTATCAGCTACATTTGTTGGCACAACATTTCCGCCGGCGAACTTGTCTTTAGCCCGAACGTTAATTGATGTTGTATATTTCACCGTTCCATCAACTTTTTTTGTTGGCCAAACGAGAGTTGTTGTTCCGTCATTATTAACATCAACTGTCAAACCTTCATCTCTTAGCCGCTTTATTTCGTCTGCAGTTAACTCAAATCGAGCATCAATCGTATCTTGAATAGCAACTGAACTAATTTGGCTCGCAATATCATCAAAAATTTTCTTTAAGTCATCTGGATCACTTGCTAAAAGAGAATGATCCGCACTACTCGCTAAGCCTTCCATAAAGGATTCAGCGCTCGTTGCATAACTCTTAGCTTGCTGAATAGCGTAAATCCGCTCATCTACATTTAATAGTGGATTAACTTCTGTTATTGCAGCTATATGGCTCGCGACATCGACAGACGGTCCATAATCTTTGTTCCAGGCCCCATAGGAAATTTCTTGAGTTTTCACATTAGTAAAGCTCCCTTTGTAAGTAAGTCGAGTAAACCAAGAAAAAGGTTCTGAAAATTCTACATTTTGAGTAAGTTCCTCGCTACTTAGATCCAGCTGATATCGCAAACGTCCTAGCTGAGCAGTTGTAGGAGTGGTTGAATTTGAACTCCATGTGCCATTTCCTGCCCAGGTATCAGTCCTTGTATAAAACGAACCGTCAACAAGATCACCAGTAGTTTCTGATGCAATATTTCCTTTAATCATCGAACTCCAGCTCTGCGCCCCCGCGGCGACATTTTCAGAAAATGAATTAGAAGTAGTTGGAACTCCATCTGATAAAAAGATAACAAATAGTGGTCGCCCATCATCACTTTGGAGAGTTTTAGCTTGCTTATAAGCTAACTCCATTCCTAAATCAGAGCGCGTAGCTCCATCAGCTACTAAGCCAGCAATACTTCTATTTAAACTAGTAACATTATCGTCATTTAATGATAAAAAGTCGCTTACTAGTGTTGAACTATCTGCATAACTGACTAAGCTCACTTGACTACTGGGTGCTTTTTTTTGTACATCGGCGATGAATTCTGTTGCCGTGATTTTCAAAATGTCTAGTCTACTTGGATCTTCTCCAGTAGGATTCCTATCATGCTCGAGATCATATGCCATACTCCCTGAGACATCCATCACCAAGATGACATTTGCTCCACCAGCTTGGGCTAGACCATCTACTTCAGCTTCGATATCAATTCGATATTCACGCTTGTCCCAGTCGGTGAGATAAGCATCTTTTTTAAAAGTTTTTACCGTAACATCTCCTGAATCATTTTCAAATGGCTCTGATAGTAAAGAGCCATTATTAAAGAATCCATCCTCTGAAGCAGAGTCTTCAATATTTTCTTCTTCAATTGCTTCTACAGATGAAGATTCAGTAGTTACTTCTTCTGCTGGTGTTTCTACCACTGGCGCTTCTTCTACTTCTCCTGGTGCTACCACGTTCAATGTTGCTTCATCTAAAGCAATCTCGTGGGGTCCGGCAACTTCTTCAGCTAAGATGTCGAAGTTTTCCGTTTCGTTTACTGTCAAAGATTCTGGTACAACTTCGACTTCAACGGCTACTTCATCAATAAGTTGCGTTTCCAACTCTGCTGGTACGACAACTTCTTCAATAATTTTTTCATCCACTTGGAAAGTCACGTGGACTTTTTGCTCGCCAACCTCATAATTAACTAGGTCGGTGGCAAAAGTGATCACACCTTCTTCAACTTCGGATGAATATGTATTTCCTAATACATACCAACCGTCGCTTTCTCCTTCGCCGTCATAATTTAAATTGCGAACACTTCCTAGACCAGTGCCGGCGACGTCAATTTGTACTTTCAAACGTCGTGGATTGATCTGACTGCTCGCTTTTTTCTCATATGAGATTTCCCATTGGATTTCATATTCGGAAACTTCATATGAAACGTCAGCTTTCACTTCTTCTGCGTCCACAATATTTTCCATGACGGTTACCGGTGCTGTCTTGGCGGTAACTTCAATGGCCGGGATCATTCCGGTCAAGTACGGAATTAAAATACCGAGGAGCATCAGCAAGGCTAGGCCTTTTTTGTTTCTCGTAGTATTCAAATCTTTTCCCTCCTTTATTTTTGAGCATAGGTTCCCCGCTCTTAATTCAAGTTTCTTACGGTTGAGATTATAAGGCAAATCTAATCTCTTTATCATTGAAAACAAATTTAATTTTTTTCAAACGTTGATAAGACAGGATTTGCGTGAATTTTTTTTCTGTCTGCTAGAAAATATCTCACAAATAAAAAATATTTCTGTGGAAATTGAGACAAAAGAGAGGCTCTATTGCTCGGAATTGTTCATCGATTTTTCTCCACGCAAAAAATCCGCCCAAAAATTTTGGGCGGATCTTAAAGGAGCTTTTATTTTGTTTTTTTATCGTAGAGGGCGCGCAAGGCGGACAAAATAGAAATCGTGTCGATACCTTCTTGTAAAAAGGCGCCCACTAAAGTCGGGATGAAGCCAAATGCGGCAATAATTTCTAAGATAATACAAATGGCAATGCCGATTAAAACCGATTGGCGGGCGATAACCATGGTTCGTTTAGAAATTTTTACCGCTTCAGCGACGGGTTCTAGACTGTCAGCTAAGACAACAGCATCGGCGGATTCCGAGGCGGCGGTGGCGCCGTGTTTGCCCATGGCGATTCCCACATCGGCTAAAGCTAAAGCCGGCGCATCATTGATGCCGTCTCCTACCATCGCCACTGGATGTTTTTCGGCCGGCAAATTTTTCAAGAAATTTAATTTTTCTTGCGGTAATAATTGGGCGTGAACATTTTCTGGTGCCAAGCCAATTTTCCCGGCAATTAGTTCTGCTTGGGCTTGATGGTCGCCGGTAAGCATCACCGTTTCTAGTCCAGCCTCGTGAATATTTTTCAAAACTCCCGCGGCTTCTGGGCGCAGTTCATCGGAAAAAGTAATCGCTCCGACAAATTGATCATCAAAAGAAATATAAATCGCCGTGGCGTCTTCTTGTTTTGGGGCATTAGTAAAGCTTGCTTTGCCAACTTTGACTTTTTTATCTAAGACAGTCGCCTCAACGCCGACGCCAGGAATTTCTGAAACATTTTCCGCTGGGACAACCCGTGAAAAATGATTTAGCAACGAGTGAGCTAGAACATGATTAGAATTTTGCTCCGCACTGGCGGCATAACAAAGTAATTCTTCTTCAGTGACTGGCGAGACTGGAATTATTTCCGCCACTTGCAAGACGCCTTTAGTTAAGGTGCCCGTTTTATCAAAGGCCATCGTTTTACTTTGCGCTAATTTTTCTAGCGCGGTGCCATTTTTAATGACGATCTGATTGCGGCTAGCTCTAGATAATCCGGCCACCAAAGCAATCGGGGCAGCTAAAATCAGCGGACAAGGCGAGGCCACCACTAAAACTTGGGCGAAACGAGTCGGGTCGCCAGAAATTGCCCAAGCAAGTCCGGCAATTAAAAAACTTACTATTGTAAAAGGCACCGCGTAACGATCGGCCATCCGGACAAAATGCGCCGGCTGACTGTTGGCTTCTTTCACCAGTTTAACAATCGATTGATATTGGGAATTGTCGCTAGTGGCGGTGACTTTCATAGTGACGGCGGCTTCCCCATTTAAAGTGCCTGATAATAATTCATCGCCGACTTTTTTTTCAATCGGGCGCGCTTCACCAGTTAAAGAACTTTCATCAAAGGTCGATTCGCCGCTGAAGACCACGCCATCCACTGGCACCACTTCTAACGGGCGCACCGAAACAATATCACCGACAATAATTTTTTCCACGGGCAAATCTTGAATTTCTTCGCCGACGATTTTGTGGGCCATTTGCGGGGCGTTGTTTAATAATTCCGTTAAGTCGCCGCTGGCTTTGGTGCGGGCGTAATCTTCTAGCGAGTCGCCACCGGTGAGCATAATTAAAATAATTAATGAAGCAAAATATTCTCCCACCGCTAAAGTGGCGACAATGGCGGTGATGGCCAAGAGGTCCACCCCGTATTGTCCGTTTCTTAGCGTTTTAATCATATCGACAAACATCGAAAGGGCAATAATCGAGCCGGCGACAATAATTAATCCTGCCGACCAATTATCTAAATGCAAAATAAATCTTAAAATAAGAGCGATAATGCCGACTACCATAGTCAAGACAAATTTGGTGAAATTTTTCATAGGAACTCCTCCTTGCCTCAAGACTAATCGTTTTAAAAAAATTTTTAAACTAAAGCGACTTAAACGACAATGATAGTTATTCTCAATAAAAAATTTGTCTGAAAATGATATTCAAAACCAAAAGAGACCACCAAATTAAATTGGCGGCCTCTTTTTATTTTCTTTAGCTATTTTTCAGATTTTCTTCTGACAAGATTTTCGCTGTCCGTTCCATCATTATTTTTTTCGACAATTTGTGCTTACCTTCAAATAACAGATTGTCAGTGAACTGAAGCAAATATTTTTTTGTCTTTACAGGTGCTGATACATTGGCCAGAATTAATGCATCCCTAAAAAACTCGGAATGACTTTTAAAAACTTCATTATCTAATTCAAACCCTAACGATCTCAAATATTTGATAGCAAATACCGCCATTGTTCTTGTATTACCTTCCCGAAATGGATGGATTTGCCATATGTTAGAAACAAAATCCATCACGTGTTCCCCTTTTTGCGTTTTGCTCAAATTTTCAACATGAAATTCTTTTTCCAGATCAAAATCATATTTTAAAGTCTCTTTAATCATAAAGTGACTGGCGTATTGAACCGTTTCGCCATTTAACACGTCTTCTTTTTTGGTGATGTTCTGATCCCTGAATTTTCCTACTGGGATATTAGTGAAGACGTCTTTAAATAAATGCCCGTGAATAGCTAATAACGTAGCCGGACTTAAGGAAAAGTAATCGTCTGATAGCAATTCGTTGATTCGCAAGGACACTATATCGGCTTCTTTAGTATCGTTGCTCATTTCATCCGTGGCATAGTATTTTTTAATCGCCGTTTCTACTTCTTGATAAGTTTTTTTACCTTGCGCCTGTTCTTTTGCTAAGCCAACCATATATTTTGACGGTTTTAAACCATCAACAGCTTGTAAACCAAAAGCAGTTTGCCAAAGATCTAATTTTGTTTGATAAGGCAATTCAGTTTCATCAATTTCATAAGGTCTTTCATCAAATTTCATGATAATTCCTTTCCTGTTTAATTTTTTTATCTCACAGATATACTTTATCTTTTAATTTTACACTTTTTAAAATTGTTATTCAAACGGGCGCATACCTCTTTTTATTAAAGGACGTCGATTGAAATTGATTTTTATTAAAATCAGATTCAGAAATATAAAAAATCAAACTAATAAAAAGACCAAGGACCAAAGCCTGCATTTTGCTGCGCCATGGTATAATTAATGAAGAAAGATTTCATTTAAAATCGGTTGGGAGGGGATTTTTTGTTTTTAGAATTATTTTTGGAGCCGGCGGAAAAACCAAGTTGGATTTTTTTCAACAATTGGCCAGCTCGCCACCTGGGTCATATTCCATTCATTCGTTTGAAAAAAATTTGGCGGCAAGTTACGCTAAAATTCAAAAAATCGTTACTGAACTTCACGGCGATTTGAAGAAAATGACTGGTTATTCTTTGGTGGATTCTCGTGGCAAATTGACCTTGAATGACCAGCTGCCAACGCTGGATCGCTACCGGCAATATTTAGTGGAGCATTCTTTATTGATTCGCGTGCTGGAATATTCTCTGACGCACCCTAAAAAAAATATCCACGACTTTTGTCAGGAAAATTTCCTTTCTCGAGCGACAGTTTTCCGCCGTCTGGTACCGATGGAAAAAATTTTAGCGCCTTATCATATTTATTTTCAACCGTCGAAACTTACTTTAACCGGTTCTGAGCAGTCGATTCGTTATTTTCTATGTAATGTTTTGTGGTATTTAAGTTCGGGGGAGTTTGCCAGAGTCGTGGCCGGATTTCCCCAATTAGCCCAGTTGGCCCACCAATTTTCCCGAACATTTCCGCTTAGCACCCAGTGGAGCATGGACGAAAAATTAACGATGGCCTTAGTAATTAGCCATTTACGGCGAGAAGCCGGCTTTTATGTAGCAGAATTATTACCTGCCGCAGAAATCTTGCTCCCTCAAGCAGTTCAAGACACGTGGCAAGAACAACTAAGTCCTTTTTTAAATAACACGCCAGAAAGATTTTTTTTAAGCGAGTTGCGCTTTAGTTGTTTTTTAATTTATTCAGGGGCGATTTACACCGATCTGGCCGCTGATAATTTTAACTATTTGCAACAATGGCGGACTGGCAATACTTTGCAAGAAAAAGTGGTCGCTGAATTTAGTAAATCAATGGTGGCCAATCTTTTTTACGGGCAGGAACCGGCCAACTTTCCGCTAATTTGCGCTAATTTTTTAGGGATGTTCAATACCGCTTTTCTTTTAAATGATACGCCACCGACCCTTTCTACTTTTGTCGGAGGGTATTTGGAAAATCCGGCGACGGCTTTTAGTGATTTACTTTATTTTTGCCAACGATTTTTCCAAAAAATTGTGCGGCGCAAAGAGCTGAATTTTTTAGCTGCGGCCGTTCCATCTCTGGCCAAAAATTTCGCTTATTGCTTGTGGCCGACTTACTACAGCTTTTTGCAAACAAAAAAAATTAAAGTCAGCCTCTTACTCGATGCCAACTTTAATTTATCGCAAGCCGTGGAGCAATTTTTAAATAGTCTGCCCTTTGTAGAAATCGTTCCTCAAAGAAATCAGTGCGATTTGCTCATTGTGCAGCACGCTTTTTTAGTGCCGGAAGATTATAATGGGCCGCTTTATGTTTACAACTATACTTCGATTGGTGAG
Source organism: Enterococcus timonensis (assembly GCF_900104595.1). Taxonomy (GTDB): domain Bacteria; phylum Bacillota; class Bacilli; order Lactobacillales; family Enterococcaceae; genus Enterococcus_J; species Enterococcus_J timonensis. Next base: position 189,990 of record NZ_FNVY01000003.1, on the reverse strand, counting down.
GATTTTAGTCATTTGGAAGAAACGTTAGACAAATTGCACCAACAATCGCTTAGTTAATTTGTGGGAATTTTAAGTACGTCGCCAAATTTTCTTGAATTATTTAACGACTGTGTATTCGTCAATTGTTTTGCCATCAGCATCTTTTAAAACTAGCCAGCCATTAGTGTTGGCATAATAGAGAAAAATTCCCAATTCGTTGACGCTTTTAAAGACTAAATCCTGTGTGGTGGTGAAGTCTTCAATGGCGTCTTTTTCTTTTTCCCGCATCATTTCGGTAAATTTCGCCGAATAACCCACCGAACCGTCTTTGTTTAAAGGCATCTCGCGCGTCAACTTGGCCCCTTTTAATAAACGCAACTGATCGCGTTTTTCCCAAATGGCTGTGCCCGTCGAACCATTCCAATCAATCGAAAATTCAACTTTAGCCACCTCTTGATTCCAGCGGTGCGCGGCTTTGGCTGGTTTTTTTTGAACTTTTGCCATCGGATAGCCAAATAAAATCAAAATTGCAAAAAGATTTTTTTGTGCTTTGGCCAGGTCTTTTTGTTGCGATTTTGGAATTTCCAAATCGACAATCGTAGCCGGAACTTCTACGGTTAATTTATTTTTGGTCCAGATTTTTTGAAATTGGGCCGCCAAATAATTTTTTTCAATTTCAAACGGTACGGTAATGGCGGCAACTTGATCATAATCGCCGTCTGTTTCCGTGGGGGTAAAGCGGGCTTCTTGAATCTTTTTCTCTTTAAAATAAAGAAAAATATCCCCCGTTTCACTGCCAACTCCGCTAATTGTCATTTTTAAATTATCGCTAGTTATATTTAGCTGCTCTTTTTCAATGGTCGTTGTAAAAGTTGTCATAAGTTAGTCCCCTTTTTGCCCTAGAATTTTTTTCGTGTCCCGATCAAGTAAAACCAGCGCCGCTTGTGAAATCTGACCCCGATAAAACATCCACTCTAATGGTTTTTCAGTGAGCATTTTTAAGAATTCTTCCGGATCGACAGTGCCCGTTTCCAATAAATATTCTTTTAAATCCGCCAATAATTGCGCGGCGGCATAAGCTTCAATATTTATCGGATCTTCAAAACTTTGCGCTTTTAGCAAAAAATCTAAAAATGAAATATCTGAATAATAAAAGAGCTCCACTAATTTCGCCCGATATTCCAAATGAACTGGCGTTAAATCATGATAATAAGCATCGATTTGATGCTGGGTTTCATGCTTTAATAAAGAAATTTGAAACTTCGGTTGCGTCAAAACATCTTGATACACTTCTTTTAAACAATAAATTTCCTGATCTTGCACCCAGCCGCCGACACTAATAGTGGAGTTGGACAAAAAATCCAACCAACCTTTCGCCAAAAATTCCGTCATAAAATGAACCCGCACTTTTTCAGTGGAATGAGGCATCGCCACTTGATAATCTTCCACTGTTTCATTTTTCCAAACAAAAGGCGATAAATAGCGGCCACTTTTTGAAACTTTAGAATACCAACCGATTTGCGCGACGCGATTTTGAAAAATTTCTGTCAGTTCAACTAAATCTTCTTCATTAGGCGCTAGAATTTCTTGTAATTTTTTCGTTAATGTTTCTCGGGCCACTAGTTCCAACAATTCCGCTTCTTTAATATCGGAAGATTGATTTTTCAAAAGCGGCGCCAAACAATCTCTTAAATACTCGTAGTAAGCCGTCAAACTTTCGTTCAACCACGGATGCGGCGTGTCAAACGTCCGCGGCACATTAATTTTTTTCAATAATTCATCCGCCTGTTGAATCTGATCGGTCCGTACCAAATAACGCCACGCCTCCAACACGTCGGCTTGTACCAAAAATCCTTTAAACACATTCTCCACAAATTCTGCCAATTTCCCACCTAAACCGTTTCGTCAGACAGGGGTTGGCGTCATTTCTGGCACCAGCCCCTGTCTTTTTTATTTAATTTCTACTTGAAAATAATAATCGACGTACTCATTATCTTCATAGCGCCCCTCCACTAGATAACGATAAATCCCCGCCACATTGGGCATAGTTAAAGGCGCATTTACCAAAATTTGTTCTTCAAGGGGCCACTGCTGCCAAATAACTTCTTGTGGCCTTTCAGAAAAAACTACCGTCACTTCACTGCCAGCTGCCACAACATTATTTTCTAACTCCGCTTCGTCTGGATTAACCGCATCAGCAACAGTGCCTCGCCACTGATAACCGGCGGCCTCAGCTTTTAAAGTTTCATCGCCAATGGAAAATGTCGCTGTCGGTAATTTTCCGGAATTTGTCTGTTGGCCAACTTGACTGCACCCAGCTAAAAGTAAGGTCACCAAAATAAGCGCGCCACTTATTTTTTTTAACACAGTCGCTGGCTCCTTTCATCAAGTTCGTACTTTTTTATTTCCCTTTTTACTACTCGGCTTTACTTGAACTATCTTTTTTTCGTTTACTTTTTTTGCCATCTTCATCGTCGTCATTGCCGTCGCCTTTTTTCTTGCGCGGTTTAGCATCATTTTCCAGTTGCTTAGCTAAAAGTTGAATTTTCTTAAATAGTAGCGAATCTTCATTTTTATACCAATCATCATCTGAGTTCATTAGTCGCAACATTTCTTTACGAATCGTAATCATATGCACATTGCGAACTTTTTTTTCGTGTTCCTCTTCTTCTTTAGTCAAGAGTGGTTCTTTTTCTTTTTCTTTGCTAGCCACTTTGTCACTCCCATTTCTATGCTTTCCAAACAATATCCAAAAAGTTTGGGTACCTACTAGAATATTACTAAATTTAGCGCCAAAAGGAAACTGTTAACCCTTGCAAGGCAAAAACGACAGAATTTCCATTGTGTCAAAAAAAGTTTTAGAAGAAATTGTCTTTACTGGACGATTTTACTGATCTTTTTTACAGTGAAAGTAAATAGAAAGGAAGATGTCTGATGGAAACTGTTTTAATATTAGGCGCCAATGGGAAAATTGCTCGAATTGTAGCGGAAAATTTAAAAAAAGAACCTTGGCAAGCTGTTTTATTTTTACGAAAATCCAACCGCTTAGCAACTCTGGCCCAAGAGAAAAAATTTACACTATTTGAAGGCGACGCCGCTTATGTGGAAGATTTGAAAAAAGCTATGACAGGTGTATCTACGGTTTATGCTAATTTGGCCGGCAAAAATATTGAACAACTTGCAAAAAATGTGGTGGAAGCCATGCAAGAAGCGCAAGTCAAACGTTTAATCTGGATTTCAACTTTAGGAATTTATGACGAGGTCCCCGGAAAATTTGGCCAATGGAATCACGAAATGTTAGACGGCGGTTATCTAGAAACTTATGCGGCCGCCGCTGATGTGATTGAAAAAAGTCATTTGGACTGGACCATTATTCGCCCCGCTTGGCTATCGGATCAACCAGAAATCGCTTATGAAACTACCACTCGGATGGAAAATTTCAAAGGAACCGAAGTCAGTCGCGCTAGTGTCGCCGATCTTGTGGTTCATTTGTTGAATCACCCGCAAGAAGAAATCCACGAATCTTTAGGCGTCAATAAACCAAATACCGATGGCGATAAACCTTCTTGGTATTAAATTTTAAGTCGGGATATTAAAAATTACAGACAATCTGCCAAAATTTCATGATGATCTTTAAAAATCCTCAGTTTTCGCTAGGAGAACGCTTTTATCTTTGTTAAAATTAAAGTAACGAATAAACAAATGATATGGCGGAGGTGGCTGATGAAACTTTGGTGGGGCTTGTTTGTAGTGATAAGTATTTTTTTCGCTAGTTTTTTGCGTTTGTTTTTTTTAGAGATCGATACCGCGTACGAAATCTTATTGCTGTTAAAAATTGTCACCGGCGCCAGTTTGTGCCTGGCCATGACTTTAGCGCTAGTAAAAATTTGGCAATATGATCATTATTTATCTAAAGAAAAGATTGTCTTAAAAAAATCTAGAAAAAAATTTTGAAGTTGCTGAACTTTAGTGTTGATGCTTACAATAAGCATCAACACTTTTTTTGCGAAAAAATAAAAAAGAAGCACCGAAATGCTTCTTAAGTTCATGCTTTTAACATATCGTTTTCAACTATTTCGTGGTTATTGCTTGAATCACCGTTGTGCCGTTTGCGCCCGGATTTGCTAGATAAACAGTCGGCGCCAAATTTTTTGTGGCCACACAAAAAGTAAATTCAACATTGGTGGCCACACCCCAATTGCCCTGATGATCCATAGCAATTAACGACATGGCGCCGGATTTGCCATACGCTTTTGCTAATTTTTCGGAAAAATCATACACGACAGTATCGCATGCTTCTTGCGGTGTTAAACCGGCGCGCATTTTTTCAACAATCGCAAAAGACAAAACGCCTTTCATCAAATCTTCCCCTAAACCGGTGGCACATGCGCCGCCGACCTGGCTATCGACATAAAATCCGGAACCGGCCAGCGGTGAATCGCCCACGCGTCCTGGTTTTTTCATAAATAATCCTGACGTTGACGTGCCGCACGTCATGGCATCGCCACTTAAAGTCACCACGCCCACTGTGTCGTGGCCATCGTAAGGGGACAAATTATTTTTTGCTACTTCTTTGACTCGTTCTTGCCATTTTTTTGCCGCGTCATCAGTTAACATGTTTTGCATTTTGAAATTATTATTTTTGGCATATGCGGTAGCTCCGGCGCCTACTAAAAAACTATTAAATGTTTCGCTGCTTAATTTGCGGGCCACGGCGATGGGATTTTTACCGTCGGTGATCCCGGCGACCGCGCCAACTGCAAACGTATTGCCATTCATAAATGCGGCGTCCATTTCTACAATGCCTGCTTCATTGGGTAATCCGCCAAAGCCCACGCTTTGAAATTCCGGATTATTTTCCACATCTTCGATCGCTACTTGCAATGCATCAGCGGCACTGGCGCCATTTTTTAATTTTTCGCTGGCCAAATGCACACCTTCTGCAGCCATTTCCCAAGTTGCAATTACACCCCACATAAACATTCCTCCTCGTTTTTTTCCAGTATAACTTAAAAATCAGTAAAGAAAAATATTTTAGCCGAAGTTTTATTGTTTATCGATAAATTTTCTGTTAAGCTTTTATCGATAAACAATAAATGGAGGTTCGATGATGAAATTTAAAACATTATTTTTGCGGGCAGCTTTACTATTTTTAGTGGCGGCCGTCAGCTTGTTAGGTATTTTTTGGTTTTGGCAAATTGTTAAAAAAATGCTGCAAATTTATCCTGGCATTGGTTGGGCCGCTATTGTATTTGGCGTTGCGATCTATGTTTCGGCTTTATTATTTTTCGGGGCGGTTTTTTATGCTTGGAAAATTTTAAATTTAGTCGATCAAGAAAATACTTTTTCCGCAGCAGCTCTTGTTGATTTACGGCGCTTAAAATTATTTATTTTAGGAATGGCCGCTGCTTACGCTTGTTTTTTACCAGCCATTTTTGTGGTGGGCGATCAAGAAGATGCGCCAGGAATTATTTTAATGTTTGGCTTATTAGTGGGACTGCCCTTAGTGGTGGCCACTTTTATCGGCATTTTGGAAAAATTATTGCAACGCGCCCTTTTTTTGCAAGTAGAAAATGACTTAACGGTCTGAGGTGGACGATGGAAATTATAATTAATTTAGATCAAATGCTGGAAAAACGCGCCATGACTTTAACTGAGCTCTCAGATATTGTCGGCATCACTATGGCCAATTTGTCGATTTTAAAAACCGGCAAAGCTAAAGCGATTCGCTTTTCTACTTTGGCTGCATTATGTGCCGCGCTTGACTGTCAACCGGGCGACCTGATTGCCTATCAATGATTTAAAAAAAGAGACGGAAATTTTTTCCGTCCCTTTTTTTGTGCAAATTCCACGGTTAAAAGTGATATACTAGTTTTGTAATTCACGAAAGGAAGTTTAATCATGCAAACCATTGAAAACGAATTTCTAACTGTCGAAATTGCCGAAACTGGCGCCCAACTCCATGCGATTACCGATAAAAAAACCGGCCAACAATATTTATGGGATGGCAATCCTGATGTTTGGCCAAAACAAGCACCAAATTTATTTCCATCGATTGGTAAAACTTTTAACGATCACTATTTGTATAACGGGAAAACTTACGAAATGCCTCATCACGGTTTTGTAGCTGAAGAAGTTTTTAGCGCTGAAAAAAATTCCGAAAATGCCGTTACCATGAGCACTAGTGCCAACGACCGGACACGCGCCTTTTTCCCTTTTGCTTTTAAACTCTCTTTAACTTATGAACTTAGCGGCCGCGATTTGTCTTTAACCTCCCATGTTATTAATCAAGACAATAAAGATTTTTCTTTTTCCCTTGGCGCCCATCCTGGATTTGCCTTGCCAGTGAGCGACGACATTTCTTTTGAAGATTTTTATTTGACATTCGCACCAACACAAGAAAAACTAAGCTACCATGAAATTGCTTTTCACGATAATTTTCCTTATCGCTCAGGCCAATTAAAAAATGTCGCCGAATTTACTAACGACCGTCTGCCTTTAACTCGCCCACTTTTTAACGACGGCTTAATTATTTTAGCTGCGGAAAATCATTTGACTCAAGTGACACTCAAATCAGATAAAAGTGATTATCAAGTGACGGTTGATTTAGGAAATTATCCCGAATGTTGCATTTGGACCAAAACAGATCCAGCTGCTACTTTTATTTGCATCGAGCCTTTTTATGGTCGGCCTGACACTTACGCCCAACAAGAACTGCTGGCAAAACCCGGCAATGCGTTACTGAAGGCCCATAATAGTCGCCAATTTTTCACAAAGTTTTCCTTTTAATTCATTTTTTCTAAACATTTTTCATAAGAATTGACCATTAGCATCGATTGTTTCATAATTAGTGATGAAGTCAAATTAACAAGGGAGATTCATCATGCAAACAATTGCGTCAAATTTATATCTTGGAGCCTGCGATCCGGGGATTAAAGATTGCATTAGCGTCTTAAAAAAAGAGGGTCTCATTGAAAATGACGTTCCCACCGCTTTAGTCTCTGAGCATCTTCACGGTCTCGGCGACAATCCCCATTTGAAAAATGAAGCCGACGTATTGGAACACTTGCAACAAGTAGCAGATCTTTATGAAAAATTCCCCGGCCAAAAATTACTCGTTGCCGGCGATCACGCGCTAGGCATTCCGACTGTCGCTGATTCTTTGAAGCGCGTCGATAATTTGGGTGTCGTCTGGATTGATGCGCACGCTGATATTAATACTGACAAAATCACCAACTCTGGTCATATTCATGGGATGCCCGTTGCTAGTTTATTAGGACTAGGTGAAAAAAAACTGACTGATTTTGTACCAGCTGGTCGTCAATTAAAACCGGAAAATATTGTTTATCTTGGTTTGCGAGATGTGGAACCCGAAGAACAAAATTTATTAGATCAACTAAATATTTTAAATTTTCCAGCTGAAAAAATTCGCCAACTAGGTATGTCTAATGTGTTAAAACAAGTTGAAGAACATTTTAAAAAACAAAATGTCACAACGATTCACTTATCTTACGACTTAGATTCCGCCGATCCCGCTTTGGTACCCGGGGTAACAACTGCTGTGCCTCGCGGTTTTACTTGGGACGAAACGATGGCGATGTTAGAATTTTTCACCAAAAATTATACATTGTCTAATGCCGACATTGTCGAATTCAATGTCGCCAATGATGTCAACAATCAAACGCTGGCTTGGTTAGAAAAAGTTTATCATTTCTTACAAGCCAACAGCTAAATTTACAGCAAAAAATCAGCGCTCACAAACGCTGATTTTTTTCGTTTATTAAAATACTCCCTTAATACGCAATATGAATCAAGCAATCCATCACAATCGCCAGCGCTAAAATAAATGGTTCTTCAAGTGCGGTCAAGGTTGTCACCGTAAAAGTCACTTCCGGATCATCTTGCACTTTTTCAATCACCGCCACCAAAACTTGCCCGGAAAATAATTCCATCTTCCGCATCGTTAACTGCGGCAAAAGTTCGCCTAAAAAATTACCACCATTTACCGTCATATGATACGAATGAATCGCCTCTTGCCAAAATAAAATCCGTCCCAAATCGCCTTTTAAAACAAATTTTTCTTTTCCAACACCGGCTTTTTGATATAAAATATTTTTTCCATCACTAAAAACAAACTGGTGAGGAAAAATAATAAACCCCGCTAGACTACGATTTAAAATCGGCAAAAAATGGTGGCCTTCCGCCGTTAATAACACTCGCCCTTCTTTTTTTAAGGTATAACTATGGCCCAATAAGGTTTTGCGAACAATTAAATAGCGCAAGCGCTCACCTTCTCTCTTAATAAAATTTTAGCATGCCTGGCGCCAATTTTGCAAAATAACCCCCTGCGCCTCAAAATTATGCTACAATAAAACCGCGGAAACAAAAGCAAAAACTGTTTTTTCAGCTGATTTACGCGTTCAAATTTTTTAATTTATACAATGAACTACATTACAATGTTCAAGGAGGACTTACATATGATTACTATGGATGACATTATTCGCGAAGGTCACCCCACGCTGCGCCGCGTCGCTGATGAAGTGACTTTCCCCTTAAGTGACGAAGAAATTCAAACTGGCGAAGAGATGCTGACTTTTTTAAAAAATTCCCAAGATCCTGAGCTCGCTGAAAAATTAAATTTGCGCGGTGGCGTTGGACTTGCCGCCCCTCAAATTAATATTTCCAAACGTTTTACAGCTTTACATGTGCCAGGAGAAGAAGGGCAAGCGCCAACTTTAAGTACCGTGATGTACAATCCAAAAATTATTAGCCATTCCGTTCAAGATGCCGCTATGGCTGATGGCGAGGGCTGTTTATCTGTTGATCGCGAGGTGCCCGGTTACGTGGTGCGCCACGCCCGCGTTACCGTAACTTATGTCGATGCGAAAGGTCAAAATCAAAAAATTAAACTCAAAGGCTACGAAGCAATCGTTGTTCAACACGAAATCGATCATTTAAACGGCGTAATGTTTTACGATCACATTAACACCGATGCGCCATTTAAAATCGACCGCGGCGTTTTAATTGTCGAATAAAATAAAAAATCCACGAGAAAAAATTTTCTCGCGGATTTTTTTTATTTTATTCAAAAGGGAGAATTTCCTGCCGGCTACCGGCTTCAAAAATAATTTCCATTAAATGTAAAACCCGCAACACTTCTTCATTTTTTACAATTCGTTGGCCCTTATTTTCGATAACTTCATAAATATTTTCATAAATACTTACCGGTAGCGCCTCGCCTTTTGGTAATGGCAAGCGCCGCATAGCTCCTTCAGTAGGGGGCGCCATCGTTTTGGTCAGACCAACTCCTGCTTGAATGGGTTTAGGCGCTGCGGTATCAATACCGGTTGCTTGCACCATTTCACCAGTTAAATCCCAATCAATAATTTCTGCCGTTCCTTTTAATCCTTTTAAATACCAGCGCGGAAGTTTCAAATAATTACTCGTCCCCACTTCCACTAAAACCGTCAAACCATTTTCAAAATACAAAGTTGTGTTAAAACCGTCATCCACATCATTGCCTAAAACATAACTCAAATCCGCTTGGACTTTTTCGATTTTGCCAGGGACTAAAAATAACATCTGATCTAGCAAATGAACGCCCCAGTCCAGCACCATCCCGCCACCTTGCGCTTTGTAATGGCGCCAGTCGCCAGGAATTCCGTTGGCTCCGTGAACACGAGATTCGATTTTAAAAATAGCGCCAATCTCTTGTTGATTGAAAATTTCACTAATTATCCGAAAATCTTCATCCCAGCGCCGATTTTGATGAACAAAAAATTCCCGCTGATTTTTTTCAGCAATGGCTAAGACTTCTTCTAGTTCAGTGGCATTCATCATGGCCGGTTTTTCCGTCAAGACATGCTTTTTGCTATTTAAAGCTGTCACAGCCAATTCTTTATGGGTATCATTAGGTGTAGCAATCAAAATTAATTCAATCTCCGGATCATCTAACAGCGCCTGATAACTTTCGTAAGCCAGATATCCCGCTTCTTTTAAAGCACTTTGCCGCTGGGGCAAAATATCAAATCCACCTTTTAATTGAAATTTTTCTTCATTTTTAATTAGTTCACGCACATGATAACTGCCCATCCCACCGTATCCGACGATTCCCATAGTTATTTTTTTCATGATTAACTTCCTTTGCTCAATTTGAAATCTACTTTAAAATTCACTTTAAATCGTATCGCCAGTCCACCACATTGTCCCTGGCGAATCTTTAATTAACACGCTCTGCAAATTTTTCACCGCTTGTCCTAAGCCTTCATCGACTGACATTAACGGATCTTCATGCTCAATGGACACGACATAATCGTAACCATACAAACGCAAAGCCGACATCATATCGCTCCAAGTTTTCATATCATGACCATAACCCACCGACCGAAAACTCCAAGCCCGACTTTTCACTTTGTCATAAGGCTGCATATCGGTTAATCCATATAAATTAATATTATCTTGATCCAAATACGTATCTTTAGCATGAAAATGATGAAGTGCGCCAGCTTCTCCTAGAATTTTTATCGCCGCGACCGGATCAATTCCCTGCCACCACATATGCGAAGGATCCAAATTACAACCAATCGCTTTACCGGTAGCTTCTCGCAATTTCAACATCGTGTAAGGCGTGTGACACAAAAAACCACCATGTAATTCAATTCCGATTTTCACACCAGCATCAACGGCAATATGATTAATATCTTTCCAATAAGGAATCAATCGTTTCTCCCATTGAAAATTGTAATTATCATTGTATTCAAGCGGCCACGGTAAAGTTGGCCAATTAATTTGCGTATCGGTAGCATTTCCCCCTGAAATTCCGGAAAATTCATTCACCACTGGCACATTCATTAATTCTGCTAAACGAATTGTTTTGCGCAAAGTCTCGTCAGCTTTTTGAGCCACATCAACTAAAGGTGAAATAGGATTATTATGACAACTAAAAGCCGAAATAATTAAGCCGTGATTTTCAACTTGCGCCAAATATTCATGCCGTTTTTGGCTACTTGCCAAAAGTTCATCAAGATTTAAATGCGCATCGCCAGGATTGCCACCGGTGCCAATTTCCACTGCTTCTAAGCCAAGTTTTTCAGCGCGGTCTAGCATTTCAGGAAAAGTTAAATTATTAAAAACGGGGGTAAAAACACCTAATTTCATTTTCCTACCTCCTGAATCAATTGATTAATGATTTCAGCGTTGTACTGAGCCGCTGCTAACGGTTGCCGATTAGAAAATTGTTCTTGCTCTACTACGAGATAAGGAATTTTTTTATGCTGGGCGAAGATGGCAATTTCTTTTAATGGTAAAATTCCTGTCCCTAGTTCACAACTTTCTTTTTCGCCAAATTTTTCGGTCAAATCTTTCATATGAATCAAGGCAACTTTTTCCTGATGCTCAACAAGCCAAGCGGAAATATTTTTGCCAGCAAAAGCTAACCAGTAAACATCCACTTCAAAGCTCACTTGCGTTGTTTCGCGCGCCATCTTGTCTAAAATATCAATTCCCGGAAAATTTAAAAATTCATGCCCATGATTGTGATAAATCAGCTGACAATTTTTTTTTGCAAGTTTTGCGCCGATTTCTTCCAAAGTTGCAAAAGCATTTTCCCATTCAGGAATCGTTTCAAAATTTAGCCAAGGAATAATAACACGCTTGTTGCCAATCTCTTCTTCAAAAGCCAACATTTCATCAAAATGCTCGGTAACTAATTCATAACTTAAATGACTACCGGCAACGGACAAGTGAAATTTATCTAACATCGCTTTAACTTCTTTGGCGCTATGACCAAAGTAACCCGTAAACTCCACGGCTTGATAGCCCATTTCGCTGACTTTTTCCAAGGTGGCTGCTAAATCTTTTTGCATTTCATCTTTAATGCTCCATAATTGCAGTGCTGATTTCATATTGATTAATCCTCCAATGGTTGGAAATGTCCGTAAACGCGCGGCCGAGAATTTTTTGGAGCGCACCAACGAACCGCATTTTGAATCACTTTTTGCACTTCTTGATTGTAATAACTTGGATACGTTTCATGCCCTGGTTGGAAATAAAAAATTCGCCCATTGCCACGGTGATACGTTACGCCGGAACGAAATACTTCGCCCTTTGGAAACCAACTGACAAAAACTAATTCATCGGGAGCCGGAATATCAAAATGTTCGCCGTACATTTCTTCTTGCTCTAACTCGATGCAATCGCTAATTCCATCGGCAATCGGATGGGCTGGATTGACATTCCAAATCCGCGCATGCTGACCATCTTCCCGCCATTTTAAATCACAACTAGTGCCCATTAGTTTTCTAAAAATTTTTGAAAAGTGACCCGAATGTAAAACAATTAAGCCCATGCCATCTAACACGCGTTGATACACGCGCTCAACAATTTCATCCTTCACCTCGTCGTGGGCCATATGTCCCCACCAAATCAGGACATCGGTTTTCGCCAAAACGTCTGTAGTTAACCCATGTTCTGCTTCATCTAAAGTCGCCGTGCCCACAGAGATTTCAGGCGTTTCTATAAAAGAAGCAATTTGTTGGTGAATCCCTTCAGGATAAACGGCTCGCACTTTTTCTTCAGATAATTCATGACGATACTCATTCCAAACGGTAACGTGCATTATTTTTTTCCTCCTTGATTAAAGAAGATTGGCTGATTTTCTTTAGAAGATTTGTAAATCGCCTCTAAAATTTCTGTTACCACTAATGCTTGTTCCGGCAAAACGACAGGATCAGTATCATTTAAAATCGCATTGATCCAACTATGGGCTTCATTTAAAGACGAGTCGTTGCCATTATCGCCTTCAAAAAAATCAGCTCCGCCAATTGATAAATCAATTTCTTTTTGGTAAAGCATTTGATGATCTTCCCCATTAATAGTCAATCCGTGATTCATATCCGCTCCGCCAAGTGTGCCGCATAATGTCGTTTTGGCCTCTTTGACATCAAGTGAATTCAGCGCCCAACTAGACTCAAGAAAAATCGTCGATCCGTCTTCCATGACGATATAACCAAAAGCCGAATCTTCCACCGTATATTTTTTCGGATCCCATGGACCAAATGCGTTAGCCGCATTTTCTTGATCAGCTAATTTGCGATAAGCATTGCCCACTACATATTTTGGCCGATAATTATTCGTCATCCACAAAGTTAAATCCAGCGCGTGCGTCCCAATATCAATTAACGGACCGCCACCTTGCGCCTCTTCATCAAGAAAAACACCCCAAGTAGGTACTGCCCGACGACGAATAGCGTGCGCTTTGGCAAAATAAATTTCCCCGAGTTCTCCTTGTGAACAAACTTCATGCAAATATTGAGAATCTTTGCGGAAACGATTTTGATAACCAATTGTTAATTTTTTGCCAGATTTTTTCGCTGCGGCAATCATCGCCCGTGCTTCGGCCGCAGTTTTAGCCATGGGTTTTTCACACATCACGTGATTGCCCGCTTCAAGAGCTGCAATCGTCAATGGCGCGTGAGAAGAGTTCGGCGTACAGACATGAACAATATCCAAGTCTTCTTTTAACATTTCTTGATAATCAGTAAACACTTTAGCATCAGCGCTACCAAATTCTTTGGCATCTTTTATCGCCCGTTCTTCATTTAAATCACAAAAAGCAACGACTTCGACTTCTTTTATTTTTGATAAAGCTGGCAAATGTTTGCCATTAGCAATGCCACCACAACCGATAATTCCAATTTTTAAGGTCATTTAAATTCCTTCTTTCTATTTTGAATTCGCTTTTATTATAGGTGAAAATCATAGCGTTTTCTCCCATATTCTAGTATGAAAAGTTCCCGAATAATGACATTTAAAAACAAAAAAAATTCCCGCCAACGTTGGCGAGAATTTAAATTAAAGTCTAGAAACATAAGCACGACTTACTATTCTAAGTCTTCTAGTTGCTTGCGATATTTTAATGGTGAAACACCAAAATGTTCTTTAAACGTATGCTGAAAGTTTTTCGTGCTGGAAAATCCAGACATCTCCGCCACATCGGCCATCGGTTTTTTTTCTTCGCTTAATAAAAAACTAGCCTTCATTAAACGATACTCATTGAGAAAAGTAATAAAAGTGGTGCCCGTATTTTCTTTAAAAAAGCGGGTAAAATATTGCGGATTAAAACCCACTTCATCCGCCACATCTGGCAAGGTAATCGTCTCATAATAATGATTTTCAATATAGTCATAGACTTTATTGAGCTGCTGAATTGTATCTTTGTAACGACCTTTAGAAAAATTTTTCTGCAAAACAGGACGATCTTCTGTCACCGGCAACTGCTGCTTGAAAAACCAGAGCAGTTGATATAATAAAGCAACCGTGGGCAAGTTTGACGATTCTTTTTGCCAACTAATAAAAATATCCGCTAATAAATCGTTCAATTTTTTTTCTGTCGCTTGGGGCCAATGATGAGAGTAGCGCACTTTATCTTCAAAAATTAGCACCAATTCGCTAGCCGACATATTTAAAAGTTGCAGATCAAATAAATTCAAATCAAACTGAAAAACACTCCGCAAGCTATTAGCAGAAGGCAAAAAATAATGAGGCTCCCCGCTAGAAAAGAAATGTATTTCTCCAGCCGAAAGTTCAATAATTTCGTCAGCCACACCAATTTTGGTCACACCTTTGAGTCCTTGAATGATTTCAATTTCCTTATGCCAATGAGGATAAGTGGCTACCGTACCATCATTGACAAAAGTACGAAAGGCCATCTTTTCAGACCAACGGGGAATTTCTAGATAAACGCTCATAAGAGAGTCCTTTCTGATACGTTGTTAGGGTTTATTATATGTAAGTTCTTAGTGACTATTATATAACAATAAAATTCACTTGAAAAGAAATGAAGCGTGACTCAAATGGTGATTAAGTCACGCTAATTTTCCTTAAATAAGTAATTTATTTTAAAAAAATTTATCCGCCAAAATCTCTAAATTTTTTCTAGCGTTAGATTATAACAAGCTTTTATACAACGCAATAATTTCTGGTACAGAAGTTTCCCGCGGATTCCCTGGGGTGCAGACGTCTTTTAAGGCATCTTCAGCAATTGCAGCCATATCACTTTCTTTAACGCCAAGTTCTGAAATAGTTGCTGGAATACCTACAGATTTACTTAAGCGATCAATTTCTCCACAAGCTGCTTCACGAGCTTCTTCAATAGTCATTTCTTTAGCACCAGGAATATTTAAAGCTACAGCGATGTTGCGATATTTTTCGCCGGTGTATTCTTTGTTGTATTTCATAATCGTTGGTAACAACGAAGCACAAGCCACGCCATGAGGGATATTGTACCAAGCACTTAATGGATGCGCCATGCCGTGAACTAAACCTAGGCCAACATTTGAAAAACCCATTCCGGCAATATATTGACCTAAAGCCATTTCTTCCCGAGCTTTTTGATCACCTTTTACAGAAGCTTCTAAAGATTTGCCAATAATTTCAATGGCTTTAATGTGTAACATGTCAGACATTTCCCAAGCGCCAGGTGTAATGTAGCCTTCGATAGCGTGCGTCATGGCGTCCATTCCCGTTGAAGCGGCAAGTTTTGCTGGCATGCCCATCATCATATCTGAATCGACAAAAGCGACAAGCGGAATATCATGAGGATCCACACAAACAAATTTACGATGGTGCTCTGCATCGGTAATTACATAATTAATCGTTACTTCAGCAGCTGTTCCAGAAGTAGTTGGCACGGCCAAAATTGGTAAGGATGGATTTTTAGTTTCAGCTACGCCTTCTAAACTCAAGACATCAGAAAATTCCGGATTAGCAATAATAATTCCGATTGCTTTAGCAGTATCTTGCGGAGATCCTCCACCGATAGCTACTAAGGCATCAGCTCCTGCTGATTTAACAAACGCCACGCCGTCTTTCACATTTTGAATAGTTGGATTAGGAACAATTCCGTCATAAATGGTGAAATCTACATTGGCCGCTTTTAATAAATCAGTGACTTTTGTTGCGACACCAAATTTAATTAAATCTTTATCGGTGACCACCACAACTTTTTTAAAGCCCCGGCGTGCAATTTCCGGAACAATTTCTTGAATCGCTCCTTTTCCAAAATACGATGTTTCATTTAAAATCATTCGATTTGCCATGTTACTTCCTCCTTTATAGTAGTGAATCTTTAAAATCCAAAGTAAAAACATTTTTTAAATCAACCGAAACTGGTGAATGATCAGGATTTGTTTCCATAATATCTTCCATATAATCCCACCACTTACGATTAATTTTTGTGTCAGCCATTTTAGCCCACAGTTCTTCATCTTCAATTTCTAAATAGCCAAATAACTGATTCGTTTCTTTTTGTAAAAAAATTGAATAGGATAAAACACCATGATTTTTTAACTCTGTTTTCATTTCCGGCCATAATGCTTCATGGCGTCGTTGATATTCCGCGTGATCTTTCGGATTGACTGTCATTACAAAGGCTTTGCGAATCATTTTTCATCCTCTAAGTAGCCAGGATGAGGAGTAATTCCAAAAGCATGGGCTAATTTCCATAAGTTTTCATCAGTCAAAGTTTGCAAAATTGGACCTTGAGCTTTGACATAAGTGAAGACTTGCGCTGCTTTTTCGGCGGTTTCAATTAAGCCAAATGCTTCGTCCATTGTTTCGCCAGCGCCATAAACTCCATGTTGTGGCCATAAAACAAGACGCGTTTCTTTCATTTTTTCAGCAGTGGCGATCCCAATTTCATTCGTTCCTGGAACAAGCCATGGAATAATGGAAATCCCTTCTGGAAAAACGACTAAACATTCGGTACACATTTGCCATAAAGTCCGCGTAAAAGCACGTTCGTCAAGTTCATGAGTAAAGGTCATCGCTAACAAATGGCTCGCATGATTGTGCATAATGATTCTGTTTTTAGGATTAACCGATAAACGAGACAAATGACTCATAAAATGACTTGGCAATTCACTAGTCGGTACAGCGTCGTTTTCTAAACCCCATAAAAGATCTAAAGTTTTGCCGTCTTCAGCAATCCGGATAATTCCCATATTTTCACTTGGTGCTTTTTGAACATTTTTAAAATATTTCCCTGAACCAGTGACAATAAAGTAACGACCTTTAAGACCACTAGCATCAAAAATCATCGGAATTTTCCGTTGAACATCATTTAAATCTAAAAATGGCTCAACTTCTTTTTCATCTAATAAATAAGAAACATTCCCGCCATTCCGTTCATCCCAACCAAGACGATATAAATTGCTAGTCACTTCAATCATTTCTTCTACATATGGTGCACTTAATATATCTAATTTTTTCAAAATTATTCTCCTCTTTTTGCTAAAACTTCTTTTTCATAAGTTAAAACTTCTTGATACCAATCTAGGCCAACTGGTACGTTATGTTGTTGGCAATAATAATTCCAAACATCTGCGAATGGAAAATCTTTTAACTCTTCAGTCCAAACTAAGCGCGCGGTAAAATCGCCGGCCAATTCTTTTTCTTTTAAAAAGTCAGTTGGTTCTAATAATGCTTTTAGCAACGCTTTTTGCGTATTGCGCGTTCCTACTACCCAAGCGGCCACCCGATTAATTGTGGCATCAAAAAAGTCTAAGCCGATATGAGCTTGATCTAATAACTGATTACGAACCAATTCTTTGGCAATTTCTTGCAATTCATCGTCCATAATTACTACATGATCACTGTCCCAACGCACGGGGCGCGAAACGTGTAAGAACACACCTTTACTAAATAAAGCTAGTGAAGATAATTTATTAGAAATAACTTCTGTTGGATGAAAATGTCCAGCATCTAAACAAATTAATTTATCTCGCGTTAAGCCATAGCCCATGTAAAATTCATGAGATCCTACTGTATAAGCTTCCGCACCTAATCCGAATAATTTACTTTCCACTGCATCTAACGTGTAATTTTCGTCTAGTTTTTCAGCAAAAATTTCATCGAGGGATTCAGCTAAACGTTTCCGTGGAGTTAAGCGATCAATGGGATTGTCTTTATAACCATCTGGCACCCAAAAATTATTAACACAAACTTCGCCCAATTCCCGACCAAAATATTCGGCAATTTTCCGTGAACGTTTACCATGTTCAATCCAGAAATCTCGTACCTCTTTATCAGGAGAGGCTAAAGTAAAACCATCTTTAAACATTGGATGAGAAAAGAAAGTCGGATTGAAATCTAAACCTAAACCTTCTTTTTTGGCCCAATCAACCCATGAAGCAAAGTGGCGAGGTTCAATTTCATTTAAATCTACTTTTTCATCAGTATCTAAATAAATAGCATGTAGATTTAATTTATGATGCCCTGGAATAAGAGAGTAAGCTTCATGTAAATCTTGACGGAGTTGTTCCGGGTTGGTGGCTTTACCAGGATAGTTCCCCGTAACTGAGATCCCTCCAGATAATGCTTCGTCACTTAAAAACCCTTGAACGTCATCCCCTTGCCAAACGTGCATGGAAATTTTAATTTGATCAAGAGCTTGTAGGACTGCTTCGGTATCGACACCAATTTTAGCGTATTTTTCTTGGGCCAGTTGGTAGGCTTTTGTAATATCGGTCATTTGATCTGCTCCTTTAAAAAATTTTTATATTGAACAAGTGGCACTTTCGTTTCACTTGGAGTGAACACTTTGCTTGGAAAAGATTGTTGAATAATATTTCGTGCTTCTTGTAAATTTTTAAATATTTTTTTGGCTAACATTTGCATCACAACATTGCCAATTGCTGTGGCTTCAATCGGTCCAGCTGAAATTTTAATTTGACTACAATCAGCCGTTAATTGATTTAAAAATTCATTTTGGCTGCCGCCACCAACAATATACAAAATATCTATCGGCATATTAGTTAAATGCTGAAGTTGCTCTAATTCATGGGCATAACATAGCGCCAAATTATCATAGATGGCCCGAGCCAATTGACCGGGTGTTGCGGGAATTTTTTGTTGAGTCATTACAGTATAGTTTTTCAAGGCCTCTATCATATTATCCGGATGTAAAAATACTAAGTCATTGACATCGATAAATTGGGCAAAGGCCGGCTCTTGTTGTGCTAAAGTCACAAACTCTGCAAAAGAATATTGCTGGTTGAAGTTGCGGGCCACTTCTTGAATTAACCACATGCCCATAATGTTTTTTAAAAAGCGCGTTGTATCATTAATTCCCGCTTCATTCGTATAATTTTGGGCAAAGGCTTGGGGACTTGCTAGCGGATTTGACTTTTCTAATCCTAATAGCGACCAAGTTCCACTAGATAAATAGGCCCAGTTTTCTGTTGATTTCCCCGGAGTTGCTAAAACCGCTGAAGCCGTATCATGACTAGCAACAGCTACTACTTCTACTTCTGGCAAATCAAAATCAGAAAATTTTTCTATCTGTATCGATCCGACTGAAGTTCCCGGTTCAATTAAGGGGGCAAAAATATCTTTTGTTAGACCAAGAATCTGTAAAATTTCTTCATCCCAAGTTTTCGTTTCTAGATTAAGGAGCTGGGAGGTGGAGGCAATCGTTCGTTCGGTAAATTTCTGGCCGGTCAAACAATAATTTAAGTAATCCGGCATAAATAATAAAGTTGCTGCTTGGTCTACACGTTCAGGCTCTTCCACCAATAATTGAAAAATTGTATTAAAAGGTTGAATTTGAATCCCTGTTTTGGCATAAAGTTTTGTTAAAGGCATTTTTGTAGCAAAAAGTGCAGGTGCTTGTTCTGTCCGCGAGTCACGATAAGCAATGGCATCCCCTACTCTTTGTCCTTCTTGATTTAAAAAACAATAATCTACACCCCATGTATCAATACCTAATGAACATTTAGTAATTCCGGCGCGCTTTGCTTTTTGCAAACCAATTAGAATTTCTGCTAATAGTTGATCCACATCCCAACAGTAATATTTTCCTTGTTTCGTGGCGCCATTTTTAAACCGATGAATTTCATTTAATGTAATTTTTTCATTAATCAATGTGCTAGCCATGATGCGTCCGCTGGAAGCACCAATGTCGACGGCCAAATAATGCAAAATCTTCACCTCTTTTATTGAATCCGCTTAATGTATTGAGTATAAACTTAAAAAAACACTTTTACCGTCAACAATTTTGCGGTATAATTGCACTATCTTGGTAATGATTTTGGAAAGAACTTTAGCCTTCCATTTTTTTGCCGAATCAAACGATATTTACTTAGCCAAAATCACCTCGAAAGAAGGATTTCTGATGAATTATTTTGAAAATGCCGATTATTCTTGGTCAAAAGATTCAACTCGTTTTATTCATACTCCTAGCCAAAAAACACAAAAATTATTTTACTTCGTCCAAGAAATTGGCCACTTTAAAGCTAGCCGTCCTTACTTCACGGAGCGCGCCGGTCTGCCTAGTTTTTTAATGAAATTTACGTTAGGTGGCACCGGTGAATTGCGTTATCAAGACGAAACTTTTTCCTTAAACAATGGTTCAGTTTTTTTTATTGACTGCAAAAATTATCAATATTACAAAACCGTCAGTCAAAATGAACCTTGGGAAATGGACTGGCTTCATTTTTATGGCGCCAATAGTGCTGCTTTTTATGAAGAATTTATGCGTTCGGGCAAAAATGTTTTTCAAACGTTAGGCGCTCCATTGGAAAATCCAATTCATCTCATGATGAAACAATTATTAAAACTCCAAGAACAACCCAATGCCAAATCCGATTACCAAGCCTCAGTCCTCATTCACCAACTATTAAACGAACTTTTATTACAAAAATTTCAACAAGATTTTAAAGAAGAAGATATTCCCCATTATGTTTTAGCTATGAAAGATTATTTGGATACTCATTTTCAAGAAGTAGTTACTTTAGATGGTTTGGAAAAGATTTTTCATTTTAATAAATTCCAACTCAACAAAGAATTCTCGTTGTATATGGGTGTTCCCCCCATTGACTATGTGATTTCCAAGAAGATTTCCTATGCCAAAGACCTATTGCGCTACACTAATGAAAGTGTCCAAGTCATCGCCTTAGAATGTGGGATTGAAAATGCCGCCTATTTTTCTCGTTTGTTTAAGAAAAAAAGCGGCTTGAACCCGACTGAGTATCGGAAGATGAATTGAAAGCAAGCGAGTTAATTAATTTAATGCCAAAAAACCGGATGAAATGATTCTTTCATCCGGTTTTTTATTTTTAATCAGTTTCAATTCTGAGTACATTTACTTTTTCATCATATTGTACACTGCAACCTTGAATAAATGGAATCAAGGCGGTAACTTCCATTACTAATTGACCTGTTTTTGACAGATATGGCTGACCATCCATCAAATTTTCCTCTCCATTTACAAGTAAGTGGGTTCTGCCAACCTGAGCTGTAATTGTTATATTACCCGAGAGAACTGTCAATTCCCCACTTTCTATTTGCCAAGAATAAGTGAATTTTGGTTTCACAACTGGTTGAAGTCTGTCTAAGATGCATAAAACTGCTCCCCAAATCCGACCATTTTCATTCACAGTCCGGACGCCGCGGGTATCGGGCTCTTGTCCATCAATTAAAATTTTACTGTAATTTTCTTTTTCCGGAATATATTTAAGCGCGTCTGCGGCTGGAATCGGTGTAAATTCTTTTTTTGCTATTGGCGCTACCGACAAATAATTTTCGTAATTAACTGCAGCATATCTTTTGTCTAAACTTAGTAGTGGTTTGCTTTCCATCATCAAAGTCAGTTCTGCTACTGGCAAACCAGCCATTTCAGCCGTCAGTTTTACATTTCCACCTTTTTTGCCACTTCGCAAAAAGACTCGGTTAACTCCACACTCCGCATAAACATGATTTTGATGAATCACTGAATCATTATGATCAAATCCATCAAAGCGACCACTATTATATCCGCCTAAAAAATTAGCTGCCCCAGTTGTGGAAAATTCAATTTTATCACTAGATAAAACGCAAACTCGTCCCTGATCATCTAAGACTTCTACATCGACTAAGGCTAAATCATAGCCATCTGCTGTCCAGCCAATTGGACTAGTTTTTGGTGTTAAACGGAGTCGACTTGGTTTACCGGTCGTTTCAATTATATCTTCAGCTACTAGTTGGTCAGAAAAATCATAGGCTAATGCTTCAATTTTCCCATTACGAGTTACGTCAATATTTTCAAACGGAAAAATAAAAGTTGAGATAGGTTTCTGACATTGGCCAACAAGTTCCCCGTTAATTAATAATTCTACTTTTTTAATATTGTAACTAGCAACGACGTATAAAGTTTTTTTATGCGGATCCCGTTGTTTTAATTCTCCGGTACCTTCATAAAAGGAGCCATTAAATCTCTTTTCTTCGTACCAATAAGTTTTATCAGTTAAAGGTGGATAATTCCAATGGCCAACAATTTTCACGGCGGACTGATCACTTTGCATTGTTTGAAAGACATAAAAATTTTGTTTTTTCAAACGAATAGGATCTACCCGTCCACTCATCCGGGCATTTTCACTAAAAGATTGGCGCCCATGTTGCGCCGAATCAGTCCAACAAAGAGCTGCACATCCAGCATATAAATCTTTGTTTGAAGCCCCGGTAATTCGATCATTAAAAAATTCACTATATCCTCTAGCTGTGGCAATTGTTAAATCTTCACTCGTTAGATCATAAAAATCCATTCCCGGCTGTTTTTTTCCCCCCTGACCCAAATATTTATTGCGATAATCATAATCTGGTGGAGTAAAATCATCCCAAATCCGTTTTGGAGCTTCCTCACGTGAATATTCAGTTTCCATAATTGGACCATGTTGGGCTAAAAATTTAGCGGCATGTCGATTTAACATCGTCCCTACATATTCAGATTCATTAAGTACTTCTTCAGTGTTGATTGTTCGGCATCCCATGAATCGATCATTATTTGAATCTAATTGTTCTTTTAATAAGCGCATTTCTCGCATATGTTCTTTAGAAATTGAATTATTTCCTGCTTCCCAGAAAAAAATTGCCGGATGGTTACGAAAGGCAATGATTACATCCCGCATTAACTCTACTCTTTGGTCCCATTGTCGACCAAAATTCTCTCTTTCCTTATCACCTGCCGGTTGAGTAACTACCACACCGTGCCGATCATATGCTTGGATATCTTCAACACTTCCTGCCACATGCATAAAGCGGATATGATTAGCATTGCTTTCTTTGATCAACTGTGCATCAAAGTCTCTAAGCCAGGGAGTTCCTTGACCAATAGCTGCCCATTCATTTGTCGCACGTTGTGCATAACCGCGCAACCAGATTGGAGTACCATTTAGTAAAATTCCTTGTTGCGGATCGTAATCAATTTTACGAAATCCCGTTTCAATGATTGCTTCATCATATTTTTCATCATTAACGATTAAACTAATTTTTACTCGGTACAAATATGGATCAACGATTGACCACAAGCGTAAAGGCAAATCACCAGACTGTGCGGTAAGTTCGCTAATTAATTCAGAAGAAATTCTCGTTGGTAATATTTTTGCTTCATCTTCAATGGCTTGATATCCATTTTTTTGTTTGTCCCAAATATAGGCGTCTTCTGGAATAATACTTTTAGAAGCTTTAATTTTACCTACTGGACTAACTTTTTTTGGATGACCAGAAAATGTATATAATACTCGATTATCTAAATCACAAACATCTACTTGTAAATAAGCCGAAACATTTTCTGTTGATTCATTTCGAATTTCAGCTGTTAAAGATAAAGTCGTCAAACCGGTCTGTAAATCGATTTTATCTGGATAAATGTAACAACCTTTTGTTTGCAAATTTGAATATAATGGCAAGGTTAAGTATACATTTGGTTTAAAATGCACTTTAATAGGCTTGCTTAACCCGCCCAACGACGGATTAAAATCATTACAATTCCAGAAATAACCAACTCCTTCTCGACTTTTATCAACTGTTTCTTCCTGACTTTGTAAATATGATCCCGGAACAGCATCTGCATTATTTGGCGTTTCAGCAATACAAAATGGAATTTCTCTGGTAGTCGTATTATCCGTAGCGATGGCAATTAAATTTTTTTGTCCAGCAATAATAAATTCACTAATATCAAAACCAAACGGTGCTACACCCGCTTCATAAAATCCCGCTAATTCGCCGTTTACATAACAATAACAAGTTTGACGCACGCCGAAAAATTCCAACAATACTTTTTGATCTCGACGATTTTCTGGAACTTCTAACCAATTTCGATAAAAAGCCATCGTCCGTTTCTGTGAACTACCCGCGTCACGAATTCGATTTTTAAATAAATCTGCGTCATTAAATGTATGGGGTATAGTAATTTCTTGCCAGTTTTCTTCTTGATAGTTCGCTTGGTAAAAGTAATTTCCAGCAGCATCTTGCCAGCAGTCTAGCGCCTTTTGCAGCGGAAAACAATCTGCTAATAAAAAATGCCAGTCTTGATGAAAATAAAATGATTCTCCAATTTGAGTTTTCACAAATTTCTCCTTTAATCCAGCTTATTTTGACCTGGAGCAATTTTTTGCACTGTTCCGTCGATATTTATCCAAATATCTAAATTGGTTGGATTATATACTTGTTGACCATCAACTGTAAAAACCAATCTAGCACTAGCATCCATATACCGTTTGAATTCAAGATTCGTACAGTACCAGGTGTCTTTTCTTCCACCAACGAGTTGGCCAAATTTTTCCATCAATTCAAAATTGTCATCTCGACCAAATTCAAAACTATGACCCCAAACGTACATTAAATACAAATATTGACTCTTATGCAAATCTACAAATTCTTGTCCATGTTCCAACAAGCGCTGATTATGATGACAAGTCGCTTGCCACTGATACCAATCCTTAGGCAAAGAAAAGTTATGACTACTTCCTACGACCCGCGAATATTCAATTTCTAACTTCGGAAGTATTTCTTTTATTTCTTCGGTATAGGAACCATTTGGGTATGATAAGCCTTGCACTGGATAGCCAACCAAATTTTCTAAAAAACGGCGATCTTCCAGTACTTCTGGAATAACTTTATCAATTGGGCAACGGGCAATCGTTGGGTGTGTATATGTGTGACTAGCTACTTCATGTCCTGCATATAATTGTTTTACCTCACTAGCTGGAATGCGCGCCCCATAGATTTCTTTTTGTCCCTCTGGTAAATTTTCCGGAAATAGTCCACTATTTAAATGGAAAGTTCCTTTTAAACCATAACGATTAAAAATTTCAACCAACCTTCGATCTTCAGTTCGTCCATCATCATAGCTTAAAGTTAATGCTTTGAATTTTCCCTCGGGGTAAGTAATACAAAATTGTTGCACTTGAAACATTCCTTTCTATTTTCATTTCATAGAAAAAAGATCTGAAAAGAAAATATCTTCTCAGATCTAATTTTTTTAACCTTTCACCGATCCAACCATCATTCCTTTAGCAAAATGTTTTTGTAAGAAAGGATAGAAAATTAAGATTGGCAAAGTCGCCACCACAATTACAGCTAATTTCATTCCTTGTTCAGGTGGAATATAGTTTGGATCCATCATGGCAGAATTATTCAATGCACTGGAAGACATAGTAATCTGACGCAACAATAATTGAATTGGCCATTTGGCTGAGTCGTTCATATACAGTAAGGCACTCATAAAGTCATTCCAAATTCCAACTGCATAAAATAAAGTAAAAGTTGCGATAATTGGTTTAGATAACGGCAACATAATTTTCGTTAAAATCGTTAGCTCTGAAGCACCATCCATCCGTGCTGATTCTTCCAATTCCATGGGGATTTCTTGGAAAAAGTTTTTAATAATCATCAGGTTAAAAGGACTAATTGCTCCTGGCAACATTAAAGCCCAGTAAGTATCTAAGAGCCCCAAATTTTTAATAATTAAGAACGTTGGAATCATCCCACCAGAAAATAACATACAAAAGATTACCATATTCAATAAGACATTACGGCCTTTTAAATATTTTCTAGATAAAGGGTAAGCAAATGTAAAAGTAAAAATCAATTGGATCAATGTTCCACCAATGGTCACACCAATGGTTACTAGCAAACTACGGATGAACGCAGGAGTTGATAAGATAAACTTATAAGCCTCCAATGTTACTTGATGCGGCCACAAGAAAAATGGCCGAATAGCAAGTTCTGCTTCAGTAGCAAATGAACCCGCAATTACATAAATAAATGGTAAAAGCATGATGATGGCAGTTGCACCAAGGAAGATAAAGTTGACCACGTCAAAAACTTTACCTGGTTTGGTATTGTGCATTTGATGTAATGACATTCTTTCTCCTCCTAATATAAGCCACTTTCGCCGAGTTTATTTGCAATTTTATTCGTCGAAAGAACCAAGATAATGCCAATTACCGATTTAAATAGCCCAACAGCAGTAGAATAACTGTAGGCGCCTTGCGTGATACCCATCATATATACATAAGTATCAAACACATCAGCAACAGGTCGATTTAAGGCATTGGTCATTAAGTAAATTTGATCAAAACCAGTAGATAAGATGGATCCAACTTTTAAAATTAACATGATAACAACTGTAGAACGAATGGCAGGTAACGTAATATGCCAAACACGTTGGAAACGACCGGCACCATCCATAATAGCAGCTTCGTATTGTTCTTGGTCCACACCAGAAAGCGCAGCGAGATAAATAATCGTACCCCAACCGACACCTTTCCAAATTTCTTGTAAAATAATCATTGGTCGGAACCAATTTGGATCGGCAAGAAAATCAATTTCTCGTCCAGTTAGATGTTGGACCAATTCAGTTACTGCACCACCATTAATTGAGAACAAGACAAAAGTCAAGCTAACAACAATTGTCCAAGATAAAAAGTGAGGTACATAAACCATCGTTTGAACGACCTTTTTATAAATACTACTACGAATTTCGTTCAGTAATAATGCCAAAATGATTGGCGCTGGAAAGGTTAAAACAATATTTAAGAAAGATAAAATTAGGGTATTACCCATAATTCTAAAAAAATCAGGATTAATAAAAAAGTCTCTAAAGTTTTGTAAACCAACCCATTCACTTCCGTTGATTCCTAGAATAGGCACATAATCTTTAAAAGCAATAATAATTCCATACATCGGTGCGTACTTAAATACTAGAAAATAGACTAGCCCTGGAATTGTTAAAATGTACAACCATTTATTGTTTTTAATGTGATTTTTTAGATGGTTATACTTTTCGGATCTGGTTAACTTCTTATTTTGAATCGGCACACTTGGGATAGCTTGTACAGTTTGAACAGGCTGTTTCATTTGGTTCTGTCCTCCTTTAAATATGTATGTAAGTTGTCAAGAAGAATCTTGACAACTTACACAAATTCATTTATTTTTTATCAGCTTTAAACAAATCGTTAGTTTCTTTAATTAAATCAGAACCACCACTCTTTGCCCATAAGTCAATGGCATCTTGCCAACCGTCTTCGTCAATTTGACCAGCAATAAATTTGACACGTGCATCAGTAATAATTTGGTCAAGTTGTGCCCCTTTAGATGTGTAAGTGTCTGTCACATAGGCAGCAGCTGGATTAAAGACTGCGTTTTCTGTGTCACGATCTTCTAAAGATGCCCGTAAATCTGCAAATTCTTGGTCTGCTTCTGTTTCAGGTTTAGCAACATATGGATCTAAATCAATAAGTCCAGTAGCCATTTGAGAATAACTCTTTTGAGCATCAGAAACTGCTTTTACTTCAGGATCATCAGATTCAACTGCTACAGTATATTTATCATCAACAATATTGTAGTTCACGCCTTCGATCCCATGATTTAACAACATTTGCATATCTTTATCGTTCATTTTATCTAAGAACGTTAGAACATCATCTAATTGAGCTTCATTTTTTACAGAAGCTTTGGAGACAGCTAAGAAACCTGAGTATCCAGCAGTTGGTTGAGCATAAATTGTTCCATCATCAGCGGCAATATTTCCGACAATCGCCACCTTAGCGGCACCATTTTCAGGATCGGCTTGTTTCATTTTATTACGGATTGAAGCAGCTCGAGAGTAAGTATCCATAATAATACCACCTTGTCCGGCAACAAATGGATCGTCCCATTTATCAGATGCTAAAGTTGCAAAGTCTTTATTAATTAATCCTTCTTCAACCATCTTTTTAGCGTATTGTATGCCTTCTAAATATTCATCAGTTTCAAAAGCAGGAACAAGTTCACCATCTACTTCTGTCCATGCGTTTCCTGCACCAAAGCCAATTGTCATCATATCAAAAGCAGCGGCAAAGTTTGGAATGATTAGTCCTGTTGTATCATCTTTACCATTACCATCAGGATCTTCTTCAGTAAATGCTTTCGCTACATTATAAAGATCTTCAAAGTTTTCTGGTTCTTCTAAACCAACATTATCCAGCCAGTCTTTTCGGATAATGACTGTGGAACGCATTAGGTCCCGACTACGATAAACTCCATAAACCGTGCCATTTAAGCTAGAAGCTTGAACCACTTCAGGATCAGCTTGACTTAAATTAGGATAATCTTTTAACTTATCAGTTAAATCCCAGAAAGTTCCATTTTGTGCGGATTTTACAAAGCCGGCATCTTTTCCTTGGACAACAATAATTTGCGGAATATCGTCCGATGCTAAAGTGATATTCATTTTATCAATATAAGATGGGTTTGGTACCCAGTTAATATTTATTTCTTTACCAGTATATTTTTCAATTTCCTTTTGCATTGCATTGCCGGCTTCTGGTGGTGTCGTTTCGATAAATGGTACCATCAAGGTAATTTCATCACTCACTGCTTCGTTAGCTGCTTCAGCCTCTTTATCTTTCCCACCACAAGCAGTAAGAATAAATGCTGCAGCTACTCCTACACCTAGTAAACTTAAAATCTTTTTGTTTTTCATCTTTTTTCCTCCATTTTGTTTTTATCATATGCGGGAATACTCCCACCTATAAACCGTAAGCATAAAATGGTGTTTAAACACCATTGGGAAGCCACATTGGTGGATATCCAAGGCAATTCAGTAACTTTTTTAAAAGCTAAAGAATCTTGGAACGTCTCTTCAATGGGCAAAGGTACACCAGATATACTAGGTGTCAGCAAAATTTGCCATGCCTTTTGTGCCAAATTTTCATCATGATCAGTTGACGCAGCATACGCCATTAATCCTGTAGCGAACATCGGCCAAGAAAAATGTTTCTTAGATAATTTCCCTTTTGATTGGGTTATCATTTCTTCATCAGATAAAGCATAAAAACGTCCAAACTCAGCAATCGCTTTTGTCCATTCAGAATCTTGAATATTCTCGGCAATTTCTAACCAAACCTCAGGAGCTCCAAATGAAATAATCATATGATACCCACCAACATTTCCCGTGCCCATATACTCTAGAGATTTTTTCTTCTTATCGAATAGATAGGTTGGCCCGGACAATAAGTGATCAGGTGCATTTTTAATATCCTGAATGCCGGTAAGAATTTTGTTTAAATAAGTAACATCTCCTGTACGTTCCCATTGAGTAAACCAATTACTTGTTAAACTAGCCCAATCTGGACCAACTCGAATCGGATATTTATTTTCAATTTGTGGTGGGTAAAATTCCCGTAACGGTGGCAACTCGTCAAAAATTTGTTGTTCATTATCTTTGACACTTTCCATAATTTCCCCCGTCCGTTCATCGCCGGTTAAATAATAATAATAGCGATGCAGACCGGCCATTGAAATACGCGCTTCTTTACACTGACATCCCCAATGTAAGACATTATGTCGTGAACCTAAACCACGATATTGTCCTTCATGATACTGGTCGACTTCTGATGTATGCCGCGTCATAGCTTCTGCAAGTTCAAAAACTTCTGCTGAACCGGTGCGTAAAAAATCTAACCACAGCCAAATGTTAGGAACAAGCTCGGTATTTTGCCAAGCAAATCCTCCCAAATCATAGCGCCAAGTGTGTCGATCGGCATCATAGGTGTGCATCACATCTCCATAATTCCAAAATCCATACCAATCACGCTGTTTGACCTCGTTAATATAAAAATTTCTAAGCGTAACCATTTGTTTTTCTAAAAAAGAAGCATTAACATTTTTTTCATCAGGGAGTGAATAATAATTGCCAAAAACTTTTGTTTGAAGATAATCTTTTGGATCTAAAACAAGGTGACTAGGGTTAACAACTTCTTGAGCAAAATCTAAAATTTCTTCCTGACTTGGGCTGTCAGTGAAGATTTCTATCCGCAAATTATCTGAATTAGCAATGCCTACTGGTGTTGAACGAATTTCTTCCATCCCTTCATATGCGCTAAACATATGATCTGTATCGGAATAATGGGTAAAATTCATCGTTCCGCCTTTTTCTGACCAAAAATGCATTTTGATTTGCGTATTTTTTTGTGACAATCCAGATACTTCTATTGCGCGAGGTGCTTTTTGCCAAAATTTTTCTAAACCGAATGCTACACCTCCTTTCTCTCCACCCAGATAAACCGTACCTTGCGCATGATCTCCGTAGCCGATATCTATTGGCGTATAACCGGATTTCGTTTGTTTTTCTAACCGAAAGGCGCGGGCATTAGTTTGTGTGAGAAAAAAATTGTCCCAGAGCGCATTATCGTCGGCGCTTTCTAATAATTGTTCATCACTAGTTGTAAATACTACATTTTCTCCTGCTAACTGCTTTTGATATAAATGATTATTTTTCCAAAATCGTCTCGAAAGTAACAAACGTGCTGGTTCAGTGTAGACACCTTCTTCTCCGACAAAAGAAATCCGTCGATTAAAGTCATTACCGACTAAGGGCACTTCACTTTGTAAAAAGATATCAGAAACTGACTCCTCACTTAAAATTGTCACCGTGTGTTGAACATCAAAGTTGGGGGCATTTCTAAAGAATTTAAAGCGCAAACAAAATTTTTGTACCTTAATCCCGTTCAGCCATAATCCACCAGTAATTTTAACTACTGCTTTAATTGACCCATTTTCTTCCAGTTCAACTTGTTCAACCTGTGATATGGTTTGCTTATCAGCCATTTTAGAGGTGATGAATAAACGTTGGAGCTTGATCTCATTTTGGCATTTAAGCCAATCTAAAACGACATTTTTACCTGCATGCTTTGGAAAATACGCTTGAAATAGACCATTATCAATGTAGACGCCGTTATATTTATCTTCGGCAATAATTTTTTTAGCATCTTTTCTTTGGCTAAAAGAAATTTTGGAAATCTTAGTATCTTTTTCAACGACACCGGAAAGAGCCAACCATTTAATTGATTTATCCGGCCAATATGCCATTATTTTCGTCTGTAAAGCAACGGCTCCCATCTGGGCTACAGTTGGAACTTGATCAACGGTCAATTGACCCTGCGTTAACGGATATCCGAACGTCAACCCACGCTTAGTGCTTGGTGATTTCTTGAGCCACTTGATACTCATGTTCTTTCTTTTCTCCTCCCTTTAATTTTTCTTCGTTTACTTCAAAGAGTCGTAAATGAATTCCGACGACCAAATTAATCCAAAAGCCGATAGAAAAAAATGGTATTAACCCAGGAAGTAAAGTCGAGAGATAAAAACAAATACCCGTTATTAACAAGGTTAGAACACTACCTGCTAAATTGTAAAAAGTAAATTGAAAAGATTTTTTCAATGTTTCAAACACTTTTAACTCATAAAATTCTGATAGGCTACAACTATAAGTAATCATCAAAAGTAAGATAACTTGTAAGATACTAAAAAAAATAACGAAAAATTGCTCTTGTTCCAACCCCAAGGATAAAATAATTTTCGTATCCCAAAGAATAAAGAAGATAAGACCAAAAATTGGCCATAACATTTGGTTTGCTTTAAAAAATACTTTCTTATAGTAGTGAAAAAATGTTCTCACTGGATGGATAAGCTCATGGCGATGATTTAGCTTTGCTAGATGAAAGATGCTTCGTAAACTTGGAGCTAAACCAAAGATTCCCAAGCCGAGAATAAAACCAAACCAAAAGAGTAAAGTGAAAATTGCACACATATATGCACTAGACAGACCGCGATACATTTTCGCCGTCCAAGTTCCTGATTCCATTTAATCACTCCTTTAAATGATAAATTTGCAAATTGCGATATTTAGCTTTCATCGGTGCCATTTGACGCAAGCCGATAAAACCTTCTTCTAATACCGGACCAAAAGTTTTTCCATTGTCTTTCCAAGAGAAAATCTCTAGCTCATTGATGAAAAAACGAATTTCTCCGTTGAATTTATAAATTTCCAAATGATAGAAATCATTAGCAAATTCTACCGGTGGCAAAGGATCGCCACCTTGTATAATAAAATTAAAACCCGCACTCTTTCTCAGATTACATGTACGGAAAGCAAGTTCATTGGGCTGCTTGTGTCTAAAATAGGAAATGTGATACGCATTGATGTCGCCAGAATGGTACTGAGGATAATAGCCATCTCTTTTAGCTAAATGGGTATCAAAAATACTTTCGCCATTTTTTCCTAAAGCAGAAAAAAACATCATACAAAGTCCAGGTTCTTCCAATGGTAAAAATTCCCAAGAAATTTTGATGTTAGCTGGAAATTTTTCTGGCAACCAGTAGGTGAAATGAGCATGATCTAATAAACTTAAATCATCCGCACTTTCTAAAACCAATCCATTTTCAAACGTCTTTTTGATATTTCCTTCGGGTATCCATTTTTTTATGTCTTCTTGGTCCCTAAGAAAATTTTGATAGATTAAACGTTCCTCCAAGAAATCATCTCCTCTTTTGCAAGGGCTTCAACGCTCTAAATGTAAACGGTTTTTAAATTTCCGACAATAGTCTTTTTTTGTAAAACAAAAAGGAACGCTGATAAATCAGCGTTCCTTTCAATAAAAACAATAATTTCCCATAAATGTTTCTTTTGGAAATTTACAAGTTCAAATATTTCTTCCGGTACTGTCCGGGAGTTACATCAAATTTTTTCTTAAATAAACGATTAAAGTAACTTGAATTATAGCCAATTTCTTCGGCGATCTCATTGATTTTCAAATTGGACTTAGCTAATAAATCTTTAGACAATTCCAAGCGATAATCCGTCAAGTAATCAATAAAATTAATCTTCATTGCTCTTTTAAACTCCCTAGACAGATAAGACGCCTCTAAGCCGACATAATCCGCCGTCTCTTCTAAAGAAAGAGAAGGGTTTTTATATTCTTGTTGGATAAAACGTACTGCCTTTTGAATAGCCTCTTGCAATGTCCCTTGATTGGTTTCTTGCATCAAGAGCGTCACAGACTCCAAAAAATCCTCGCAAATAACTTCAGAAATTTTTTCTGGAGTATATAGTTTTTCAACTTTTCGAATCAAAATATCTTTACTAACATAGTTAGATTCATTGATGTGGTGAGCCGCTAACAGCAGATGGACTTTATCGTAAAGTTGACGTAGTCCTTCTTTCAAAAATCCTAGTTCATAATGATCTCCTAATAAAATTCGCACAAACTCCAACACTTCAGGCCTTAATTCTTGGATTTCTGACCGTTCAATTTTTCCAATAATTTTATTTTCAACTCGTTCTGGATATAAATATTTCTCATCATTATCTAGAATGGTTGTTTTTATGATCTGATTTTCAGGTAGTACTTTTTGATAATATCG
Organism: Enterococcus timonensis; assembly: GCF_900104595.1. Classification (GTDB taxonomy): domain Bacteria; phylum Bacillota; class Bacilli; order Lactobacillales; family Enterococcaceae; genus Enterococcus_J; species Enterococcus_J timonensis. Next base: position 156,510 of record NZ_FNVY01000003.1, on the reverse strand, counting down.
CAGGCGCTCCAATTCACTACCTAAAATCGTTAGCCGACTAATCTCACTTTCCGTTTTAGAAACAATCACAACAGCGAATTTTTTTATCACCCGATTCACAAATTCAAAAGTAGTTTCAACAAATCGCTGTGTACTTTCTTGATTACAATTTGGAACGAAAAGTAATAAGCTATCCAAACGATATTCAATAATACAAGAATCTTCAAAAAGTCGGTTCCCGATGTCATGAATCAAATTTTCTAAGACAAACATATCAGAACTGCTACTGACCTCTATTGCATCCTGCTCCACTTCTCCACCTAGGCGAATTGAAAACAACGTGTATGAGGTTATAACATCTGGCCACCCGTTGCGCTTTAATAAGCGCACCAAATCCTTTTCTTCTAAATAACTATATTTTCCTTCCAAAATTTGCGATAAAACTGATTGCCTCAATTTTTCTTGGGTATTACTCCGTTGATTCTCTAGCTCATCTTTTCGTTTGATAATCAATTTCCACTGCCGGGTTAAATACTCAAACTCATCCCCACCAATTTTCCGATTATCGCCAAATAAGGAATCCATCATTTGCCCAATCGGTTTATACTGGCGCCGGGCAATAATTTGTCCCAAAATAACTGCAAACAGAAAAAGAACGAGGCCAATCAAAAATAGAATATTAGAAAATCTTAAAATTGGTTCAGCAATAGCTGCAATCGGACTTGCCGAGTAAAATAGCCATTTTTGAGAAAGTCGACTCATCTCTGCACGCATAAAGCTGTAAGTTGCGCCATCAACTTGATTTTTCCAAGTATCGCTTCCATTTGGTGAAATCATCTCACGAGAACTATCAAAAAGTTGACCCGTAGACACAATTAATTCCCCATCGATAGTTAAAGCAGTAGCCCCTTCACTTGTAGCACTCACTTTTAGTAAATCTAAAATGCGATTTTTATTTAAAACAGTCGTTAAATAGGCTTTTGAATCACTAGATGACACGCCAGAAATATCTTGAATAAATACCACTTCGCCTTGGTCGTTCATCCGCCACTGAAAATCTTTCCCATTGGAGATTTGATATTGAATATAATCTTCAGTTGTGGTAAATTTCCACGTCCCTGAACTACCAATGACAAATGGCTCATTCTCATCAAAAATAAAAATCCGACATTCTTTAATTAAATTATTGCTATTTTGGAAAAAAAACAGATCTCGAGTAATGTTGGTTAACTGCGTAAATGAACTCAAATCTCGTATCGGCTCTAGCATAAATTGTTTTTGTAAATTTTGTCCCCAGTTGGCCGATAAAACTTCCACTTGTCCTAGCTGTTGATTCAGATAACTAACTTCTTGAGCAACTGATTCATTATGTTTTTTTACATATTGCGCTTGAATGGGCCCACTAAAGTAAATTTTTATGATAATAGCAATTAAGAAGATGGGGATACAAATCAAGAAACTATAAAACTTAATTCTTTGTTTAAAACTATGTTCCTTTTTCATTTTTTGCTCCCTTAGTTTTAGTCACCCACTTATTGTACAAATTTTAGAAAGGCTTTTCAATGCTTTTAGTAAAAATTCTGCTAGAAATTTTTTTATTTTTGAATTTGAAATTTTTTTATTACTGATTTTTTTCTAAACTTTCTTCCAAATGAGTTAAATTAGCTTCCATGTCATGCAAAATTTGATCACTTTGCTGCGTTTCGGTTTTTTCTTGAGCGATTTTTTTAAAATTCTCCCAAGTAAAGTTTTCAGGCGAGAAATTAATCTCCGGTGGTATAAAAGTTAATTCTTCTTCAAAATAAGAAACTAATTGCCGAGCAACGATTTGGGCCATTTCCCACGAACCATATTCATTCGTATGGGTTAAATCTCCAATCGGAAAATACTTAGTTGCTTCTACTTGTCCTAATTTTTGCCAAAAATCTAGTGAAGCTCGATGTAGATCAATCACTGGAACTGATAATTTTTGACCTATCAGTTTTACTTCATTAGCATAATCAACTAAAAGATCTAGATATTCCCGATTTTTCCACGTATTTCGTGCTTGTGGGGTTACTAGAACTGGTCGTCCTCCTTTTTGTCGCACTATATCTATCAACGTCAGTAAATTTTTTCGATACCCAGTGGCGGCTTTTAGCTGGGGTAATTTTTGATCATTGTGACCAAATTGGAATAAACACCAATCGCCCGGTCGAATATATTCTTCTACAATTGACAGATGTCCTTGTTGCATGAAACTTTCGGTTGTTAACCCAGAATGAGCTTGGTTATCAATTGCTAAAGTTCCATTTAAAAAAAGTGGTAAGCTTTGCCCCCAGGAAGTATACGCTAAAGCGGGAATATATGGGAGAGGCGCCACTTGATCAGTTACAGTTGAATCTCCGGCTAAAAAAAGACGTGGGCTATTTTGGACCTCAGCAAAAACTTCAACAAGTAAATTTTCCGGTTTCTGAGTGGCCACACTAACAAAAAGTTGATCCATCACTAACTTTTCATTAGAAAAATCAGGCATAATTGCCGATAAACTCTGAAAAAATTGAAATTGTCGCGTTTTTCCTTTTTTCAAAGCAAATAATGCTCGCAGTTGCTTCCGGCTAGAAAACAAAAAAATTGTTTTGCAATCAGCTAATGCTGTAATTTCAACTGTGATTTGATATGTTTGCCCTGTCTCTCCTTGCGCCCACCAACTAACCGGATCTAAGGGGGCGATAGGTAAAGCAGACTCAGCAAATGAATAAGCCTGACCATTTTTATAATCAAAACCATCTGAAATCTCCGGAGATCTTCCATTAGATTTGCTAGAATTAAACTTAGTAAAAGTTATCATTTTTCTCTCCTATTTTAAAAACTCGGCTAAAAAGGCTAAAGCAAGTCCTTGACCCCACCCTTGCAACCATTTTTTCGTAATCTCTCGGTAACCCAGTTCATCTCTCATCACCGCTGTTCCTGCCGAAACATTTTCCACTCGACCAGTTTCGGAAATATTTCCCAATATTCCTACAAATGCTTTTTCGACAAATTTTTGATGAAGTGGATTGTTATTAATCTTCATAGCCGCAGCAATGCCACAAGAAGCTGAGATTTCTTCGTAAGATGTTGCGTCGTCCAAGACGGTCCGCCACAATCCATTATCTGTTTGTAAAAATTTCAATGCTGCTAATTGCTCATTCAACGATCCTTGAATATTCATAAATTCAGGATACAAATAAGCTTGCGGTAACCGTTGACCAACTTGAGCCATCGTGTACGCGGCCCAAGCATTTGCCCGTCCCCAATAGATACTAGATAAATTATCGTGAGCTAAATTGTTATAGCCGTGATAAAATAGCCCCGTTTGTGGATTTTGAAGATAAGTGATATGCCAATCATATTGATTTAAAGCATCTTTAATTAATGCTTGATCATTATTTATCACCCCAACTCGTAGCATAAAAAATGCTGCCATAAATAAAGTATCGGCCCAAACTTGTTCAGGAAAATCATTATTGCTAGAAACTGTATGTTGCAATACACCATCACCAAATCGTAAGGCGCGGTTTTGTAAATAATCAATTTTACTATCAATCAATTCTTGATATTTTTCATCGCCGAAGACCTCCATTAAAGTCAATAAGCAATGGCCCATCGCACACTTATTAACCGTCCAATCTCCAGAAAAACCAAATTCGATTAGTTCATCTACTCTCACTTTCAAATCTGTTAAATAATTTTTGTCACCGGTAGTTTCGTATAATCGACAAATACCGTAATAAGCAACACCGCAACTCCAATCCCAAGTCAAATCCATTTGTAATGTCTTATCAATGATACTTAAACTCAAATTTTCTAACTCTTCTTTTGTTTTTGGCATCTTCATTCTCCTTTATGAATTACTAAAAAATAAAGCGTGCAACAAAAGAAAGTTATCTTTTGTTGCACGCCATTTTTTACTTTACTGCTGCCCACTTATTTATTGGACAGGCTTTAATTTTTAAAGCAGTTCGGAATTCAGCGTAACATCCACATTTTGTACAAATCTGATTTTGAAAGAATGGACATGTTTCACAAATATCCAGACGCTGATTTCTTTTTTCTTCCGACACTAAATTATCTGGCGTTTCGAAACTTAATTGTTCAGCAATTTCAGCATCTATTGCTGTTTGATTCAAAAAATTATTTTGGTCACAAAATCGACAAGCCATCTAACTTTACTCTAAGACTAAAGTTACGATCGATTTGCTTGGTAAATTAACTTTCAAATTACCTTCTGTCAACATAGCTTTTGAAAAATCAGCTAGCACAACTTCTTCTGGATTTTCAAAAGTATTATGGGCGTCAATTTTTTCAGCTGTTAAAATTTTCCCAGAAACTAGCTTATTTGTTGTTAAACCTGTAAAATTCAGTTCTTGTGCTGTTTTCAAATCATAATTACATAAACTGATGGTAAGTTTATCATCTTTAACACTAGCAGTTGCGCTAACATGTTCTGGTAATTCTCCTAGTAAATTAACCAAAGTTGCTTCTTGATGATTTTTGTACATCTCAAAGACATAATAAGTAGGGGTTTTAATCATTTTTTCACCCTCAGTTAAAATCATCGCCTGTAAGACATTCACCATTTGGGCAATATTCGTCATTTGTACGCGATCGGCATGTTGATGAAAAATATTAAAATTCAAAGCTGCTACCATAGCATCCCGCAAAGAATTTTGTTGATACAAGAATCCTGGTAAAGTGCCCTTTTCTACATTGTACCAAGTGCCCCATTCATCAATAAGCAAACCAACACGTTTTTCGGGATCATATTGATCCATAATTGCTGAATGTTTAGTAATCAATTCTTCCATAAATAGTGTTTTTTCTAAAGTAGTATACCATTCCTCTTCAGAGAAATCGGTAGCGTTGCCCTTATCTTGCCAATCGCCTTTAGGTATTGTGTAATAATGGAGACTTAATCCATCCATTAGCCGACTAGCATTTTTCATCACTACTTCTGTCCAATGATAGTCTTGTGCATTGGCACCACAAGCGATTTTATATATTTTGTCTTCACCATATTGACGAACATAGGTCTGGTACTGACGGTATAAATCACTATAATATTCTGGCCGCATGTTTCCCCCGCAACCCCAAGATTCATTACCGACGCCAAAGAAACCAACTTTCCAAGGCTTTTCTTGACCATTTTTACGACGCAAATTAGCCATCGGAGAAATACCTGGCATCGTCATATATTCTACCCACTCTTGCATTTCTCGGACTGTCCCTGAGCCTACATTTCCATTGATATAAGCCTCGCAATCTAATTGACGAACAAGTTCAAAAAATTCATGGGTTCCAAAATGATTATTTTCAGTTACACCACCCCAGTGGGTATTCACCATTTCTACACGGTCTTCTTTTGGCCCAATACCATCTTTCCAATGATATTCATCAGCAAAACAACCTCCAGGCCATCGCAAAACCGGCACCTGAATTTCTTTTAAGGCAGAAACAACGTCACTACGTAGCCCATTTACATTTGGAATTGGAGAATTTTCTCCCACATATAATCCCTCATAAATACATCGTCCAAGATGTTCTGAAAATTGTCCATAAATGTTTTTGTTAATTTTTGTACTTTTACTTGGAATAAAAACTTGAATTGTCATCTTTTTCCCCCTTTATTTAATAATAATATAATCTAATTGAACTAGTTTGGCCCAACTAGCAACTTGTTGACTAGAAAGATTTAACGAAAGGACAGTATGATGTCCGCCACCATGTTCTAGCCATTGATTGACGCCTGTGCTGAAACTAGGAAGGACTTCCCACATGACCCGAGCTACCGGCAATTTTGGAGCTGATATTGTCGGAGTGAAAGCATTCACTTTATTAATCAGTAATTTAAATCCAGTCCCAAAATCGGCCATAGAAACAACGACACCCGCACCTTCTTTTCCATCAAAGACCAACCGCGCTGGATCAGCGAGATTTCCCATCGACAGAGGATTAACAACAATTTTTGGTTTGGTGGCGCCTAAAGTCGGATCAACTTCCAACATATGCGATCCTAATATGGCTTCATGTCCCTTGGATAATTCATAAGTATAGTCTTCCATAAAACCAGTACTTTCAAAATTAGCCATTACTTTTAATAAACGATCTAACGCCGCTGTTTTCCAATCTCCTTCACCTGCAAATCCATACCCTTGCATCATCAATCGTTGGACAGCTAAGCCTGGAAGTTGTTCTAACCCATATAAATCTTCAAAATTCGTAGTAAAAGCATTGTAATGCCCCGCATCCAAGAAACGTTTTAAACCAATTTCTTGTCGTACTTGAACTTTAACATGATTTAAAAAAGTGACTTCGTTATAGGAACCTAAGTCAAAATCATATAATTTTTGATATTCAAGAAAAAGTTGTTCCACTTCTTCATCGCTTACTTCGTTGATTACTTGAACCAAATCTCCAACACCAAAATAATCAACTTGCCAACCAAATTTTATCTGTGCTTCAACTTTATCTCCTTCTGTCACTGCCACATCACGCATATTATCACCAAATCGTGCAACTTTAATTGAGTAGCTAGCATTGTATGCTACTGCAACTTGCATCCAAGCGGCAATTTTTTCTTGAACGTCAGGATTTTTCCAATACCCGACGACAATTTCATTACTTTTTTTGAGTCGAGCATTGATAAATCCATATTCTCGATCACCATGAGCCGATTGATTTAAATTCATAAAATCCATATCAATCGTTTCCCAAGGGATACTTTCGTTAAATTGGGTAGCTAAATGAAGAAGTGGCTTTTGTAAAAGTTGGGTGCCTCGGATCCACATTTTAGCTGGTGAAAAAGTATGCATCCAAGTAATAATCCCTTGAACCTCGTCTTGAAAGTTAGCTGCCTGCATAATTTCAGTTATTTTTTCTGCTGAAATTGCTAAATCTTGTAGCTCAATTGGATAAATAAATTTGTTACTCTCATTTAAACCAGCGACTAATTTTTCTGCGTCTTCTTTCACTTTTGCTAAAGCGTCTGGACCATATAATTGTTGGGAGCCGACGACTAACCAAAAAACTTTTTTCAATTAAATTCCTCCTAATTTTTTTTACTTTTGACCGTAATAAGCATCTTTTCCATGTTTTCTTTGATAATGTTTATCTAAAATCCGTTGTGGTAAAATTTCCGCATTTGGATTTAATGATTGAGTAATGAAATTCATTTTACAGATTTCTTCTAAAATTGTTGCCTGTTCTACTGCTTGAAAAGCATCTTTCCCCCAAGTAAAAGGTCCGTGTCCTTGTAGTAATACACCAGGTATATCTTGAAAAGAGATTTGTCTTTTTTGAAAGGTTTCAAGAATAACCTTCCCAGTATTTTGTTCATATCCTGCTTGTATTTCGGCTTCCGTTAAGAAGCGAGCACAAGGAACTGCTCCGTAAAAAGTATCTGCATGGGTGGTGCCTCGAGGTAAAAGATCTAAACCGGCCTGAGAAAATCCGACTGCATAAGTAGAATGTGTATGACAGATCCCGCCGATATTTTTGACATGCTGATATAAATAAGCATGCGTTGGCGTATCTGATGAGGGCCGATAATTCCCTTCAACCACTTGACCGGACAAATCACAAACTACCATATCAGAAGCTTGCATTTTATCGTAGGAAACGCCACTAGGTTTAATGACAAAATATTGCTTAGACTCATCAAGTTGAGAAACGTTGCCCCAAGTATATTTAATTAAACCTTGTTTCGGTAATTCTAAATTAGCTTGAAAGACTTTCTCTTTTAATTGCTCTAGCATGAATTTATTTCCTTTCTAAAAAAAGTCTGCTGCCGTTTGTTCAATTGCTAGCCCTTTTTTAAATTTATCCATATATTCTTGAAAACCTACAACATCCATTAAATCAGGGTCTAAAGTTACTTCATCTTCATCATCAAAAACATTCTTTTTAAGAAATTGTTCTAAAGATAAGCCTTTCTCTTTTGTGAAGGCAGCTAACAACGCCATTCCATAAGCACCACCGAGATTGGCTGTAGAGCGTACAGTAATCGGCGCATTAATTGCAGCTGCTAAAAATTTTTGTCCAACTTTTGGTGTCTGAAAAATACCGCCATGACCGTAAATTTTCTCTAATGGTACTTTTTCTACTTTAGTTAATAAATCCATTCCGATTTTCAAAGTGGCAAAAGTAGAAAAAAGTTGTGCTCGCATGAAATTAGCCAAAGTAAATTCACTTTTTTCTTGGCGGATAAATAATGAACGTCCTACTGGAATTTTTGTAATACTCTCTCCAGAAAAATAGCCATAGCTCAATAAATTCCCAGCTGATTTTTCACCAGTCAAAGCCAATTCAAAAAGTTTTCGATAAAGTTCTTCAGTAGAAACCTTTGTGCCAAAAAGTTGTAAATTCTCTTGGAAAAGTTTTAACCAAGCGTTGATTTCTGAAGTGCCGTTATTAGCGTGAACCATTGCGACTTCTTCACCCACTGGCGTCTTTACTAAATCAATTTCTGGATAACGATGTTTCAACTGACTTTCTAAAACTACCATCGCAAAAATTGAAGTCCCAACGGAAACATTCCCCGTATGAACGGCGATGGAATTAGTAGCTACCATGCCTGTTCCTACGTCACCTTCAGGGGGACAAAGGGGAATTCCAGCTACAAGTTGTCCACTTGTATCTAATAATTTTGCTCCATGTTCCGATAAACTCCCCGCCATTTGTCCAGCGCTTAAAATTTCTGGTAATAAATCATCTACTTTAAAAGGATAGGCAAACGAATCCATTTTTTTTTGCAAAATATTCAGCAAATCTTGCCGATAATTTTTAGTATGTGAGTCCACTGGAAACATCCCTGACGCATCGCCAATGCCCAGAACATTTCTTCCCGTGAGTTCCCGATGAACATAGCCAGCCAAAGTGTTAATACTGAATAATTTTTTGAGATGATTCTCTTGATTTAAATGGGCTTTATAAAGATGAGCAATACTCCAACGTTCTGGAATATTAAAGTCAAACAGCTCAGAAAGCTCCTTCGCTGCTTGAGTAGTATTGGTGTTACGCCAAGTCCTAAAAGGTACTAATAATTGCTGTTGCTGATCAAAAGCTAAATAACCGTGCATCATGGCTGAAATCCCAATGGCACCAATTTTTTTTAGTTTTACTTGGTAGTTTGACCAAACGTTTTCTCTTAAATTTTCATAACACGTGGCTAAACCCGACCAAATATCTTCCAAACTATAAGTCCAGAATTGGTCCACAAATTGATTTTCCCACTCAAATTCACCACTGGCTAAAACTTTTTGACTTTGATCTATTAGAACAGCTTTAATGCGGGTTGATCCAAATTCAATACCTAAAAATGTTTGGCCATCGCTAATTGATTTTCTTTGATTTTCCATGTCCTCCTCCTTTTTATGTATCCGTTTTTATGTTAGTGCATTTACTCCCACAAGTAAAGAGCAAAATCGCGTTTTTTACTTCAAAAAATACTCATCTATTCAGGTTTTCACCTGAATGATGAGCAATTTGTTACAACCTAGTTATTTGAAAATCTGCATCAAGAGGTGGTCGTTGCCCATCACTATTTAAAAATAAGCGATCAATTTTCACACCCGCACTACGACCATAAATTGTAAAATCATTAATACCTGCGTGAAGTTCTATTTCACTAACTAAATTCCAATGCCAAATTTGCTGATTTAAATAACTGAAAAATCCTTTTGGTGAGTTTTGTTGAGTCAAACTTTGGACTTGACCATCGAGACCAACTAGCAGGCTATCCCCACCTTTTGCTTCGTATTTAAGTAAAATCCATACAGCATATTTCCCGGGGTTTGTTACTTGTAACGTGTAATGCAACTCTGGCGCCCCAGTTCCTTCTGGCCATCTAGTATCTGAGCCGGGAATATACATTCCAAGGCCCATTCCACGATTAGTAGGTGTTCCCAAATGTTCCCAGCAACCAGTAGGAGTGTTAGGTAAATTTTCTGTCGTGTAATAATTTTCATTTTCTGCTAAAACAAGTTCTGCTTCAAAAGCCAGTGTATTATTTTTTTCACCAATTTTTTGCTGACGAAATTGAGTAATTAAGCTGTTTTTTTCATTTACATTTAATTGTTCCGCTGGATCAGCTAATTTTGTCTGTTTTTCTCGTACTAAATGTGCGCTAAAAAGTGGTTGTTGATAATAATGTTGATCCACATATAAAATTTCCGGCAGAGACACTTCATTAAATGAACTATGGTACATTTGAGTCAACTGCTCAATATAGTCTATTTTATTTGCTGGCTGCAACTCCGGAGTCATTTTTGAAACTTGGCCTATCGTGTGACTAAGTCTTGGTCCTAAATTCGTTGGATAGAACTTGTCTGTATAAATTACTATCTTACTTAAAGCTACGTAACTATCTATCATATATAAAGTTAACGTATGAGAGCCAGCCGTAACAAAAGGTAATCGCGCATAAAGCTTGTCCACATCATTTAAAACAGACTTTTCCCAATTTCCCCGATGCTCATCTGTAACGTCTGAACTAATAATTTGTACTGGGTGATCATCCAGAGCTATCGCAAAACGAATTTTTCCAACTGAGTTTAAGCTAGGCAAGCGATAAAACTCAATCAGATGCGTCCCTGCTGTTTTGAAATTCAAAGAATATTCGATACTAGGATTTTGCTGCACATGTTCTACAGAGAGAGCTGTTTGTTTTTGACTTGTCGCTTGTAAGGCCGCACCTTGATAGCGACCTAGATTAGGCACTATTTCCCATTGATTATTATTTTGCGAACTATTTTTTTGAAAATCGGTGGCTGAAAATGCTAAGTAATTATCTGCTTCAACCACTGTTCCCAAAGTAAGCTGGCGATCAGAAGTTTTCTCTAACAAATGAACCGGAATTTCAACACTACCAGCCGTTGAAGTAGTTACTATAATCGATCCAGATAAACTTTTTTCTGTTGGAAAAACTTTCTCGATAAAAATTCTTTCTTCACTTCTTAACTGTCCGGTATATTTTGATAGAACTAACCAATCTGGACAAGTGATTTGATAAGTAAATTCTCCATAACCTTCATTAAAAATTTCAAACCAAGCCAAGTTAGCAGAATTTTTTTCTAGTTCTAAAGCTTTTTTGGCTGTTTCATGCCATAAAGTGAAGTTTAATTTGGGCTCATTTAAGCTCAGCGCGGGTTTTGTAGTGGGATACATTCTCATATTTGGAGGCGGAGCAAGTTCAGGTGTTAGAATTTGCGCCCATTTTCCGTCCATCATGACGTTATTATAGTAATGGATCATCCACCGCAAATAATTAGTAAACTCTCCTGAACGTCGATGATATTCAGTAGCTGATTGCATTTTTCCTTGCTTAAAAGATAAAGCAGAGCGATCGGCATAATAATATTCTCCACTTTTGTAATAAGCTGCATGAATTTTCATTTGAACTAATTGGAAAAAAGCAGCTTGTTCTTCTGTTGGCAATTGACGAGCTAATTGATTAACAGAAGAAAAAATTTCTTGCAATCGATTCAACCGGTCGAAACCCTCATCGCCATATTTATTCTGGGTAAATGTATCATCGTCCATTTGTTCAATTTTACGTACATTAGTAACTTGAGTAAATTCATTTAACAAAGGTCCGACCTGGCTACCTAAGTGACCCGAAAAATTTTCGTCAATCCATTGATTTAAAAAAGTTTCCACCGATTGTGTGGTTCTCTCTTTTCCAACTTCAAAAGCATAGCGTAAGAAAAATTCAACATCTTGTTCTAAAGGCTTTAAGGCGCCGACATTTAAAACCCACATTTTTTGGATGCCATTTTGCCAAGCTTTTTTCAGTTCATTTTTCATTTTTGCTAACGGAGTGGATGAAATAAATAAATAATGCATAGTGGTTGCCGCCCAGTACGAGCTATGATAATACAAGCCATGGCCACCTAGCCGTTTTTGATCCTCTAGGCTTGGATAACGCCGAACATTTCCATAATTATCATTGGTCCAAATAATCGTAATATCTTCAGGAATTTTTAAACCTTCATCGTAATACTTAAGTACCTCTTTGTATGGAATAAAAGTTTGGAGTACTTCTGAAGGTTTTTTATCCAAAGTTTCTTGGATAATAGTTCGTTGATCATTGATAATTTGTTGGAGCATTTCTTTTTTTTGAAAAATTTTCTCATCTGGTGACAATTTTTCATCTTGGTCAATCATTTTAGTGATAAATCCCGAATCGTGAATTCCCCGCATTCCTACTGTGTAACTGACATCGTAGTCTTTATTTAGCTCGACACTTTCTTGCCAATACTCTTGTAATATTTCGCGGTTCCTACCTGAAATTGAATAATCATATTGAACATCATTAGGGGAATAGTTCTTAGTTTCTAGCCATGGTCCCCATTCATTTTGATTACTACGAAGCAACATATCACAATGACTTGTTCCGATAATAATACCCATTTCATTAGCTAATCGACCATTTTCGGTGTTTTCATTAAAATAATTTACATGCATCGCCGGCCAAAGATAGTTGGCTTTCAGACGTAGTAATAATTCGTAAATTTTTACATAAGTTTCCGGGCCAATCGTCCCATCTTTGGTATGCGCTTTAGCCCAATTATTGAGTTCCTCTTCATCATTGATAAAGATACCCCGATAACTTACAGAGGGATGCTCAGTAAAATAAAAATCTTTAGGCAAAACAAAAGAGTCTTTTTTCTTTAGCGGAACATCTGCAAAAAAATACCACGGCGAAACACCAATTCGTTTTGTAAATTCATAAATACCAAAAATTGACCCTCGAAAATCAGCGCCAACAATAAAAATTTGACCACTTTTTTCGGCAATTAAATAAGCTTCTGAAATTAATTTTTGTTGTTCAAAAAGTGGTGCACAATCAAGATAATTGAGACTTTCATCTGGAAAGTCAGCTAAAGTTCCCACTACCAACTCGGCTGATGTTATATCCGTGACTTCTACTTTTTTAGTGAATATTTTTTCTAAATCATTTCGCAAATTCTGCTGAGCAATTTTAAGTCCTGACTCTAGGCAAGGCGCTAAATAAACTGAAATGACCTCTTTAGAAAAAAACTTCTCATTTTCAGCGTCAAACGTTTTGTGTTTCATCTGTTTCTCCTTTAAATAATCATTTTTTTCTTAGTATTTTATGTTGATTTTTGAAAACTACTAGTATAAGTTGATCATGACCAAAACTCACTTGTAACTTTATTTATAGTTTGTCAACGATATCTTGATGTTTTGTTGAAAAAATCTCCACCGCTGACAGCAGACCCATTGGCATAGTTAAATAAGTATCTGTCCACTGATCACCTACCGTTCTATATGAAGAGTTCCCATACCAAGTGAAGTCTTTATTAGCATTATGCAATGTGCCGAAACCATTAAATCTATTACCATATGAACGAATGATTAATGTATGTTTCCCCTGCGAAATTTGGCCTAATCGTAACAAATGTGGTTGATAGGCAATCACACCTCGATCAACTCCATCTAAGAAAACTCTTAAAATTGGCGAATTAAAATGCGGAATGTGCACAAAATATTCTTCATTTGGATTATTAGTTGAAAATAAAAAGTTATACTCCAAGTTTCCGGTATAAAATGGTAATCCTTGTTGGGTAATATCTCCCACTGTCATTTGGTTACTTCTTTTTTTTATTCGCGTTTCAATTCCCGCTACTTCTACAGAAAAGTCTCCTAAAAGATAAAGATTTTCCAAATTTGTTTTTTGATTATACTCAACTTCTACTTTTAGTAGATTCAATCCTATATTTAGTTTTGGCAAGTCAATAATTGATATAGAACAATCAACATAATAGCCTTTATTTGTTTTATTTACTTCTGTTCCATTAAGATAAATTTTAGAAGCGGCTAGATTCTCTATGCCTAATTGAGCAACCGTCTCTATTTCTGATTGAATTTCATAATATAATGTTACTTTGTGTGACTCTTTCTTTTCCGTTGCCCACGGTTGTCTCATCCGATCTTCTCTTATCAAAAATTTCAACTGTTTTCTAATTAAATTATCCAATCTTAAAATTTCTGTTCTTTCCTTAACCATTCCATCATCCAGCTTATAACTAGCATAATCTAATAACAACATATTTGGTTCTAAAAGTGTATAGCTTTCTGGCGTGTAAAGGTTTTGAACCATTTTTAATGAATTGGGAAAATCACTATTCTCCCTGTAGCTATTGGTGAGAAGAGCTTGCTTGGGACTAGCTAATTGGAGTAACAAACTGTCTTCGCTATATAACTTCCAATGAATAACAGTATTTCTCTTAATGAATTGGACTGGAATTTTTTTAGTTTCTCCACTGAAAGTATCAAAATAGGTCACAGAATGTCTCCCACGAATTGTAAAAGTATAAGCCTCAGATTTTGATACTTTTTTATTACTTTGATTTACATGGCAGACATATAGCCATTGCACGTCCTGATCATTTCGCAATTGATAAAATAAATTATTTGCGCGGGTTCCATCATTTTTTGTTATCATTAAATCTCGTTCATCATTTAGTGCTTTATACAATTCATCTTGACTCTTACTAATATATTGACAAGTTTCTGCCATTTTTTTTGCACGTTTAGACTCTTTTGCATCAACTAGGTGGGGAACTTTTCCTATAAATAAAACTTTCCCACCGTATTCATGGAATTTCTCTAAAATATCTAGTGTAGTGGAACGAATAGTTTCCATATTGGGGACAATTACTGTTGTGTACTCCATTTCTCCCACGAATAATTTATTTGTCGGCTGATTCATAAAGTTCATACATTGCTCAAATAATAGTGATTCAGATAAATAATCAAAATCTAAGGTTCCGTATAATAGCCAATTCGTAAGATTTTCAAAATCATTATCCATCTCTTTACGGATGGTAGCTGTCTGATCGTTTGGTCCAAAATGTAACCAACATGATTCTACAGGATGAACAACTGCTATTTTTGTAACAGCTTGTCCTCTAGTTAAAACGGTATTCAAGCGCGCGAAGTGATCTTCAACACTCGAAAATTCTTCATACCACGGAGACTGATAAAAAATCGATGCTGGCCAATCTCGCTTTGCTTCCCCTGCCATAGACATAAATGACAGATGCGGAACTCGAATCGTGATTCCAAGTGCAACTTGCCAATCACCTTGGAGCTTATACGTTTTGAAATCACAATACCAATGTGTTCCTCCATAAAGCTCACTAACAGTCCCAGATCGACCATATTGTTTAGTAACACTTGTCGCTTGTTTAACGGTAACTAGTTCGCGTCGATCAACTAACATATCGACGCCCGGTATATCCATTTTTTTATAATTTCTCATAGTATCACCTACGCAAACAACTTGTGATGTTAAGGGTGATTCGCTTAAAACATGTCCAGTCAATTTAATATTGTGTAATTTACACCAGTTACCAAGCCGATCCATAAAAGTAGACGCAAAACATTCCGTTAACGTTTTTCTGTACAGATACCGATTAATACTAAAGCCATCTTTTTTTACTTCCCAAATAAATTCTGGAATAATATCTATCGGATCGATATCATATTTTTGATTCATTTGTTTTGCAAAGTTCTCTGTATAAGGAACTGAGATATCTTCATGGGATAGTGCCGTTGTGAGTTGTAATTGCTTGCCAATTCGAGGTTCATCAGTAAAAATTGCCGGAACCGTTTTTCCAAACTCATTACCGATTGCTTGATAATATGCTTCGTGGGTTTCGTTGATAAAACAATCAATAGCTTCGGGATTCATCGTATCTACATAAGTCTGTCCCTGGAACCAATCTTCTTCATCCATCAATTTTACATATGCAAATCGAACGATCTCTTGCTCGTCTATTAATTTTTTTATTTCCAAATCTTCTCAAATATTTGAGTAGTTTTTTAAAATATTATCTTCAAATACTAAGTGATACGCGCCTAGATAGTATCCTTTTGGCTTTTCGCCTGAAGCTATCGCCTTTTCAAAACTAGCCTTATCTTCAGAAAATCCATTTAATAAGTATTTTTTCTTTGTATTATTTGTCTCATATTTTTCTGTAAGTAATAAATCCCTTGCTCTGTAATTGATATTGCGAGTAACTTTTCCACCAGCAGCACCAGAGGGGAATCGATCATCGTCGTAAAGCCAACAAATTAATCCCTTTTCCTTACATTGCTCCACAGTATACTTGACTAGTTGAAAAAATTTCTCTCCCAAATATTCATTATCTAGACCTACTCGCGTATGGATATTTACTCCGCCAAACCCCATTTTTTCAAAAAAATCTAACTGCCAATCAATGAGGTCCTTGGTCACTTTGCAATTCCAAGCCCAAAAAGGGATTCCTCTGTATTCTACAGTTGGATTTTGAAATAATTTTATATCTAACGGTTCCACTTTTTGAATTGTAAGGCTCATAAGTTTAGCTCCTATTCTCGCTTCTCTTCGTGAAATTTCTATAATTTTCAAATCTTTTGTATCTAAAGTAGGAGTGTTCTTGATGAACACTCCTTATTTTTAAATTAACTTTTCGGCAATTAACTGAGCGTACAATTTTGCTCCTTTAGCATTTAAATGAACTAAATCTGGCATATAGTAGCTAGCAACTTGCTCGTCTTTTAAATCAGAAAAATATTCTTGCGCTAGTTGGTGTACATCAATAAAAGGAAAATGATTTTCTTTAGCGAATTTTTGGGCAATCTTGCCATAAGTTAATAATTTTTCTTCAACGTCTTTCAGACTATTATCCGATTGTAGGAAGGCTTTTTTGCAAATAGCAATTGGCGAAAGAATTATCGGAAACGCTTGGTGTGCTGTAGCCGCACTAGCAAATTCGGCCAAGTTTTCAGCAAATTTTTCTTCGCTTACATAACGTTCAGCTTTTTCAGCATTTACATCATTATGGCCAAATTGAATTAATAAGTAATCTCCTGGCAAAATATTTTGCTCAATGGCCGCCAGTCGTCCTTCTTCCATAAATGTTTTAGTGGATCTCCCACCCATACTATAGTTTGCGACTTTCGACAATTGATTTTCATAAATAGTAACTTGTCCAAACTCAAAATCTGTTGCCTTATTACTTACCTGAGCGAAATTAGAATCTTTTTCGTTTAATAAAAATTCTCCCCAGCCAAATTGCGGACGACTTTCTTTTGGGTATGTTTGAACAGTGGAATCTCCTGCCAAATAGTATGTTGGTTTTCGTTTCATAGCTGGTAAAACTTCAGACATTTCCATATCATGAGCCAGATAAAATTTAGGATAAGTTGGTTGATTGTAACAATTATTTTGCCAAGCAATTCCACATCGATATTGCGTATCATGCATTAAAGTAAATAATTTGTGATCGGACAAATCAGTATTCGTATAAATACGTAGTGCTGAATTATCAGCATGACGTAAAATTAATTCTTCTCGATAATCACCAAATAAATCAACAACTAAGCAAGGATTCCCTTTAGTCCCGTTATTTACCGCAGTACCTTCTGGAGTCATAACAATTCCATGAGTAAAGTCATTAATAATACCCGTGCCGTTTTTAGCTAAATAATCTGCGCCATCAATTACTTGGGTGGAAAAATCGGGTAAAAAACGAATGGACATATTGGTCCCTAAAGTTTTTTGATCCAGTAACTGACCACAAACATCAAAAGTGCCAATCGTGTTGACCCATGCTTGTAAACCTCGTTCTTCTCTGACATCGCCGACCATGCAACGACCTAAATCACGAACGGGCTCGTACTCACCAAATATTACCGTGCCATCCTCTGCTTTACGCAAAGCATAACCATAAGGGGCCGAACTAGCGCCTTCAAAAACATTAAAAATTTCATAACCAGGTCGATCAGGATCAATATCTGCTACATGCATGGCATCCCCATGACCTAGCTTTGCTAAAGTTCCATCTGGCAAATAATCTTTAGAACTATAGAGAACTGATCCATCGTGGTCGATGGTTACACCGCCGTAAATAATTTCCATTTTTCCATCAAAATCAACGTCTGCACATGATAATGAATGATCTCCTTGTCCGGCAATTGTCCCATAGATTGGATCGATTCCATCTCGAATATTGCTAGTATTATTGAAAGGATTATTCATAGGAACATGACCACTGTCAGCTTTAAATACGCAATTTAATTTACCGGAAAATAAATCATATGCGGCAATTGCTGCGCGTGTGTAATAGCCACGACAAACAATTAAATAAGGACGTTTACCATCTAAATAGGCCACCCCTGACAAGAAACGATCGACTCGATTGCAAGGTTCTATTCTACGTCCCGCATAATCACCCCAAGCAAGACCATCATCACCGCGTAAAAATGGAAATTCCGTTGTTTCAATTTCAGTTCCATCTCCAGCTAAGACCGTTAAGTATTCAGGTCCTTTGAAAATAAATCCTTCAAATTCAGTTAGAACGTTTTTTTCACTACGACTTGGAGCAAAATCATTAATAAAATAGTCCACCAATTTTTCCGCATCATCTAGACTTAATGGATATTGATATTTTTTTTCTATATCAAAACATTCTTCTAATGTTTGAGGCCAGTTTCCTTGTTGTACTTCTGTTTGATTTGTCCATTGTTGAAACATTTCTACTAGATGATTCCGGTAATCATTAGCCGATGCAACATAATTATCTTGGTGGCTCACTCCATTTACTAAATCAGTTGGTGGTAAAGTAATAAATTTTTCTTTAACCACTTGATTAGCTGAATTAAAAAATTGAACCTTTGTGCCTGGAGCTGTTTTAAAAGCCAATTCTCCTCGTCCATCGCCGTCAAAATCAAAACACATAAATTGCGTATAATGTGCTCCTGAACGAATATTAACTCCTAAATCTACTCGAAAAAGTAATTGTCCATTTTGTTTAAAAGCATCAAGATAAGTATTACCGGTGTATCCTCGTTGTGAAACGTCCTTAGCATTCGTGGGATCCCATTTTAAAATGAATTCATATTCACCGTCACCATCAAGATCAGCAACCGACAAATCATTGGCTACATATTGATAAGTTTGACCGGCTGGAGTCACGCCATCTTTAGGACGTTGCAAAGGAATATCGACATAACTATTTTCAAAAGCCTGAACTTCTTTACAAGCTTCCTCTTCACCAAGTTGTACCGCATAAAAATCTCCAATTGTCCCATCTGAATCCAAATAATTGGTGCTGTCAGTAACTTCAGCTAAAAGTTTTTTATTTTTATAGACTTTAAAGGGCAAGCTAACTAAACGTTGACCCGCATTATCGAAATTGATAACTTCTGGTAACAGTAAACGCCAACTAAGAAAAACTCCATCACTAGTCGGCACCGCAACTAGCCCCCGATTTAACTGCTCTATTTGTTCCTCAAAATGATGAAAAACTGGCGTTTCAAAAATTTCACTCATTTCTTGGCTAGTTTTCACTTTTAAATAATGAGGAAGATGAGTAGATTTTTCTAAAGTAAAAAAATTATCTTCAGTTTCACCAACTTCAATAAATTGCGAGCTAGATAAGTTTTTATCCGACCAAAAAACTTTTGTGTTTCCATCTGTTTTCGGCCATTCGATGGTGACATTTTCTTTAGTGATATTTTTTAAGCGCATCATTTTTTCATATCCTTTATTCTTATTTGTCAATACTCAAAATCAAATAACTATATGGTAAAATTTCGTGTGATTCAGCAGTATAGGTTTTCTGTTGCAAAAGATCAATTGCTGATTTTTTTAAAGTAAAATCACTAGAAGATGACGTCATATTTGCTAAATAAAGTTGGATCGTTTTCGATGTTTCACGACGATACTTCACAACATTTTCTCCTAACACTAATAAATCTTGACTTTGTTCAAATGGTAAAATCTCTGATTGTAAATAATGTTTCAATGTTAAATCATTGGCAAAATCCGCTGGCAAGCCTCCTAAATAAGTTACACTGCCCGCCCCGATATTTTTCTTGGCACAAGTTACTTTGCCGTCAGATGTTTTAAGTGAAATTTTCCACGTATCATCCACTTTAAAAGTTGTAATTAAGCCATTGAGCAACCATTTTTCTTGACCCGAAACTTCATAAGAAGAAAAACGTTCTACAAATTGATTTACTTGCGATATTTCTAACCACTCACCGATTTCATCTAAACCATTTTTTACTGGCCAAGTAAGTTCTTTCGTTCGATCACCAGTCATTGGTCCTAAAATCAATTGACCTCCATTATTTACAAATTGTTTCAGCTTTATCAATACTTGAGGTGAAATGTAGCGAACAAACGGAACCAATAAAACTTTATAGCTAGAAAAATCAGCATTTTCTGGTATAAGTTCAGGACTGATTCCCGCTTTAATTAAACTTGCATGAAAATCACTTGTTAATGCGCGATGATTGTATATTCCACCCGTTTCAATATTATAAAAACGTTTGGCCGTATCAGAATAAATCATAGCAATCGATGAAGGCATAAGTTTACTTTCGTGTAGATATGGACGCATTTTTTCTAAAAGAGCACCGCTTTTTTTAACTTCTTCAAAGCCAAGATCAGGCTCGCCCCAGGTCGTAACCACCGTGCTATGTGTTTGTTCAACACCAAACTGATGGTTTCGATAATGCCAAAAGTTAAATGATTTCAAACCGCCCGCAAACCCGGTAAAGACTTCCGTTTCTAAAAAACCTGCCGGATGAGGTTGGACATAATTTTCCAAATGACCCGTATGTGAAGTGCTCGTTTCTAATAATAAAAGCTCCGTATGATTGCGGCGCGTATTACGGAAAGTATCTAAGTTAAAAAGAAAGGCTGGATAATTATCTGCAGAAGGATACGTATCAAAACCAACAACATCCAATTCAGAGAACAACTCTTCATTTAATAAGTTAAATCCAAATGCCGTGTTATGAGTAATAGGAATTGCTGTGTGCATCCGTAAATAATCACACAACCCCGCCGCAAAATCATTAATTGTTTCAGCGGTAAATTTTCGGAATGCATTTTGTAAAGATGAATTGTGAATAAATGGTGTTCTCAATGGCATCGGCACTTCGGAGAAATCACTATATTCTTCACTCCAAATTTTTGTGCCCCACGCTTGGTTTAAATTGGAAATTTCTCGATACTCAGTTTGTAACCAGAGTTCCCATTCCTTCTGGCAAGTGTCACAAAAACATAAATCTACATGACATTTAAATTCATTATCTAATTGAATAGCAACAATATTTTTGTATTGTTGAGCAAATTCTCCAATTTTTTCAGTCAATTGATAAGCTTTTTTTCGGAAATATTCATTATTAGTACATACGTGTTGACGCGATCCATGAACCATCACCGTTCCATCAGTATTTTTTATCAAGCGCTCTGGATGATTTTTCGTCATCCAAATAGGAGGTGTCGGTGTTGGGATACATAAGCAAACATCAATATCGTTTTCACTAAAGATATCCATTGCCTGTTGTAGTAGAGAAAAATCATACTGTCCTTCAACTGGCTCTAGCGAACTCCAAATAAATTCGCCAATACGAACAAAATTCATCCCTAAAGTTTTCATTTGGACAACATCTTTGCGGATGGTTTCTAAATCCCAAAGTTCTGGATACATACAAGCGCCGTAATAATATTTTTCAAACAATGGATCTTGACTAAGGTATTCTTTAATCCGAATAGCTACATAGCTAGCAATTGCCTTAGCACCAGCTTTTGCAAAATGTGTGTTATCCATTAGTCCAACAGGATAACGTTGACTCTCAGTTTTAGACCAATGTGCGAAAAGAGAACTGGATTTCTTTTCCCCTTCTTGTTGATATAAATGATTTGTATAGCGATTTAAATCAAAATAAGGGACCTCAGCCGATTGTGCAAGTTGGCGGATTACCGGGGTAAATTCTCGCAAGGTGGGGATTTGATTCCCATTAACAAAATTTCTTCGCTCCACTGGTGTACATAAAATTACTTGGCCTTGCTTGTCTTTTATCTGTTCAACCATCGTTTGTAAAAACAAATAATAATCATTTATCGGTACAGCATTCGAACCGGTTTGATCATTATGACCAAATTGTAGAAGTACCAGATCACCGGGGACGATTTTTTCCAATAATTGTTCGAATAATTTTTCTTCAATGAAAGATTTGGTGGAAGCTCCGTTTTTAGCAAAGTTTAAAACTTCTATTTTTGGAAATTGTTCATCAATAACTTCGCGTAAGACTTGGCCCCAACCAATCATGGGCCAATCTTTTTTTTGATAATCCGCAACTGTCGAATCACCTGCTAATAAAATTTTCATTTATACAGCTCCTTAAATATAATCATGCAAAAATTCAGTTAAAGCTAAAACATTCAGTGATGGACCGTATGGCATGGAGGTAATTGCAATATTTCGGTAGTAATCCAAATTATCCTCTAAACCAGTTCCCACGGATACGTCGTGAACGTCTCCATTTTCATCAGTTTTTTCCAACAGCGCTAAAATGGCTTTTTCTCCGACAATTCGATATTTTTCATCTACATACCCTAGCCGAACAGATTTTAAAATTCCATAAGCAAAACCCGCTGTACATGAGGTTTCTTCATAACTTTCCGGTTCTAATAATAAAGTGGACCACAAACCACTTTCATGTTGAATTTTAGCTAAAGTAGCTACTTGCGCCTCCAAAGTTTCCACTAAAAATAAATACAAAGCATCATTTTTTTCTAAGTGTAAAATATCGATAATTTCTGGAATCGCAATAGTAATCCAGCAGTTTCCTCGACCCCATAGCGCTCCAGCATAGTGATGTTTTTCAGAAAAATTCCAGCCGTGGAACCACAAACCTGTTTTTCGATCTGCTAAATATTTCGTATGAAGCATAAATTGTCGTTTGGCTTCTTCTAAATAGTCAGATCGATTTAAAAGTTGACCAATTTTTGCTAATGGCAATACAGTCATCATTAACGTATCGTCCCACATTTGCTGAACATTTTCTTCTCCATATGTTAAATGTTCAAAACCACCTTCATCTGTCCGTGGCAAAGTTTCCATCGCCCATTGGCTCCAACTTTCTAAATAAGGTAAAAAGCGAGAATCGCCAAATTCTTCATATAAAAAAGCCATCGTCAAAAGGGGAGCCATCGTATTAATATTTTTAGGCGGTGCACCAATAGTTAATTGATTTTCAAACCAATCTTGGCAAATTTTCAAAGCTTTAGTATCGCCGGTAAACTGGTAATATTTATAAATACCATACAAGCCTACTCCTTGTGGCCAGTTCCAGACATTCCAACTTTTATCATCTACTACCACGTCACCGAACTGGAGCAAAAATTCTCCGCTATCTTTAATAGTGGTCAAATTATCTAACAGTAATTGAATTTTATTTGTAACAATTTCCTTTTCAACAATATGTTCGACTACATTATGATCTCTTCTCATGATTTTCCTCCGATAATTGCAAATATTTTGTGTACACGCTATCAGTTCTTATCTTACCGATGAATTACCTTAAAATATGTCAACAATTTTGTTGAATCTTAGCACATTCTTGGTAGAGCAAAGAATTTACTAGTTAAAGACTAAATTCCTGTTGTCCTCACCTAAATTTAATAGCAGCTTAGTCCCTTGAATAGTTTTTATATTTTTAAAATAAACATCTTGGCACAAATTAACCGCAACTTCAGGTAATTGATTATTATTTTGCTGCAAAATAATATTTTCTAGCACAATATTTTTTAAATAACTTTTTTGTTCAGTATTTTTATAAAATCCTGTCAGTTCAACTGCCTTTTGTGGAGAGATAATTTCTGAATTTTTGAGGGTGATGTTTTTAAAAATAGGAAGATTTTCAGCTGGGAAACCATCAGAATTGTATTTTACGCTATGAACTAAAAAATGATCGAGCCGACAATCAAGAACAAGTAAATTATCTAAATATCCCCCTCGATCACAATGTGCTTTCACTTCCAGACCGTAGCGAGTATTTTCAATATGACAATCTCGAATATAAATGTTTTTTATCCCGCCTGATTCCTCACTTCCAATAGCCATTCCATTGCCACCTTGCATTTGTAAATCAAAAATACGAATATTTTCAGCCGGAATATTAATTTGATTGCCTTCTGGATTTTTACCGGATTTGATTGCAATACAATCATCACCAGTATCAAAGGTAGTATCAAAAATCAAACAATTTTTCGAGGAATCTGGATCCCAACCGTCACCATTGTCAATACCTTTTGAATGGATAGCAAGGCCATGCGTGGTGACCGTATCACAATATATCAAATGTACCGTCCATCCCGATGGCTTTTCTAAAGTAACTTGAGTAAGATGGACATTTTTACATTGGCTAAAACAAATTAACCTGCCACGAACTCGCCGCCCGCCTAGACCATCGGAAACGTATTTAGGATAAAGTTTTTTATCTTGGTAAATTTTCTTCATTTCGGTAGCTAATTCATTACCGCCGCCAATAATTTTTCCTTGCCCGCAGATACGGATATTTTCACAAGTTATTTGCTGACGATTCTCTGGCATAATGAAGCCCGCGTTTAGTAAGCTTCGATAACAAAACAATTCCCAACCTTCATAGCGGCTTAAAATTAACTGGTCTTCATTTTTCATGCCTTGATTTGAATTTGTCGATATATAGTCAGCTGGATTTAGACTTCCTTGTAATACGCCGTCCACTTGTAGCGTCATATTACTTTTCAGTTGTAATGCCCCACTTAACACGTTAGTTTTAGAAGGAATCCAGACGATACCATCTTTAGGACAATCATCAATTGCTTGTTGCAAATAATTAGTCGCTAACTTTTTCCCCGTACAATCCACTTCATAAGGGTCCTTTGTAACATCAATAACGACGGGTGTCTCTTTTGTGATAATTGTGAGTGTCATTGGTTTTTCTTGAGAGACACCTTGCATTTGGAGGGTGAATTGGTAGCGCGTCTTTGGTTGCAAATTTCTAACTGTGAAATGAGTCTTATTTGTGGGACGAAAAATAATTGGTTGACCATTTTGAAAAAGTTGATAACCTAAAACTTGATGATACTCTGTTGGTTTATCCCAAATCAAAGTCACACTATCATGGGCCAAAGTCCCTGGGGCTACGCTAAGCTTAAAATAATTGGGAAACATTTAGTACTCCTAGTTGTATACGGTATAGCCGTTCAAACAGATTTCGCTGTTTGAACTACCGAAAATTTTTTTTGCTTTATTTGTCCACTGTCCAAATTCACCCGTCACCATAATTTTCACTTGATAGGTTCCTTCTGATAGTGTTGGCGAAATATATCTGAGACCATCTTGTAGATAATAGCTATAAAAATCAATGATTTGTTGATGGACTACCTTTTCTTCGTCGTTGAAAATTAAAACTTCAGCATACCCGCTGTGCTGATTAGTTTCACCGAATAAGGCAACCGATTTTCCAGTAAAATGAAATTGGAATTGTTTTCCTTTTTGACTTTCTCGAAAAATAATTTTCTCCTGAGGGACAATAGAAACTTCTTTTCCTGTTTGGTAATCCCACGCTGAAAAAAACTGTGGGATGGATAAAAAATGCTTTTCACAAATTAATGGCAGCCAAACGTATGTTGCGCCATCTTTTTGTTTAGGAAATGACCACCGATCACCCATAAACATTAAACAATCTTGCCCATTTCTTTTTTCCTTAAATACAAAAGTACTCTGCGAATTATGCGTTAACGTATTTGGCGGACAAAATAGACCACCTTCATGCCAAGGACCGCTTAATTTGTCAGCATAGAAATAATAATTATCATTCCGTTCCCAACTCGTCTTATGAGAAAAAATAAAGAAGTATTCTTCATTCTGCTTAAATAATACTGGCGACTCCCCACCAGGAGCTAAATTTTCCAAAACTTTCTTCTCGCCTGATTTAAAATCTTTGCTTAGCTGATAAATTGTTCCTTCATGCAACACAAGATAGCCCACTCCATCGTCATCCACGAAAACGCCCATATCCCAAGCACGAACCTCTTGATTCTGAAATTTCAATGCCCCTAAAAAGTTATATGGCCCACTAATTTCATCGCTAATTGCTAGTCCAATGACTGGATCATCGTACAAAAGAGAGTCCGTATGCATAAGCATGATAAATTGATTTGTTTCCGGACATTGGATAACTTTTACTCGCTCCCCAATTCGATTGGGGCCTAAGTAACCTGAACTCTGGGGAACGAGCGACATTTCTTCAAAATTCCAATTAACTAGGTCTACAGAAGAGTAACAAGAAAAACCCGTGAAATGATTTTTTTGATTTGTTTTATATTCGCCAAAAAAATAATAATGGTCTCCTTGTTTCAATAAACTCCCTCCATGAGCATTTACGGTATTACCTGTTTGGTCAAACCAAGGAATCCCGTTGGCAATGATTGCTGTCATTTTTTCTCCTTTTATTCTTGCGGTTTTACACCGCCCTATTTTTGTGTAACCACGTCTATTTACCACTCCTCATTTTTAACTATACGGAGAAATGAAATTTCCGCAATAGGAAAAATTTGTCCAAGTTGTTCTCTGTGGCATCCTAAAACGTTAATACAAAAAGCATTTGATTTTCTTTTTCAATTGTAAAAGTACAATCTACTTGAGAAAATCAAATGCTTCTTTTTAATAATTTAATTAAGTTGTTCTTTTTGAACTTTTTAAACAGTTGAGAAACTTTCTTTTCATCCAAAAACTATTTTAATCCAGTTGTGCTTATTCCTTCCACGATGTATTTTTGGAATAGGAAAAAGATAGTAAGTACCGGAATTAAGGAAACAACCGACATTGCGAACATCGCTCCCCAGTTCGAGCTACTAGATGAATCTAAGAATTGTTTTAAAGCAATAGAAACTGTATATTTTTCCGGTTTAGTTAAATAAAGCATTGGACCGATCAACTCGTCCCATTTCCAATAAAAACTAAAAATTGCTGACGTTGCTAAAGCAGGCTTGATTAGTGGTAGGATAACTCTGAAAAAAATACCTACTCGTCCACATCCATCCATTTTCGCTGCTTCATCTAAATCGGTGGGAATACCTTTAATGAATTGGACCATTAAGAAAATAAAGAACGCTTGCCCAAAGTATGAAGGTACTGTCACTGGGAATAATGTGTTCACCCAATTTAATTGATTGAACCAAAGATATTGAGGAACCATGATAATTTCCGCTGGTAACATCATCGTCACCAATACACAGGCAAACCAAAAACCTTTACCTTTAAAGGGGATTCGTGCAAAACCGTATGAAATGACCGCTGATGAAATGACCGCACCAACTGTAGCGATTACAGCAATTCTTAGCGAATTAAAAATATAAGTGACAAATGGAATATCAGCGATTCCTTCGAATCCTTTAAAATAATTTTCAATCGTCCAGTTTTTCGGAAATAGTTGAGTTGCAGTGCTAAAAATATCGCTATTTGGTTTAAAGGAACTAAAAATTAACCAGAACATGGGATAAAGCATTAAAATAGCAATAATTAAAATTAAGACATCAACAACGAGGTTTCTTTTTTTAATTTTTACTTTCATCCCTAAACCTCCTCGTTTTCAGAAAATACCCAGAATTTCGAAGTCGCAAATAAAATCAAAGTAATACCGCCGACTATCAATAATAAAATCCAAGCTAGTGCTGATGCATAACCCATTTTAAAATCTGTGAAAGCTTTTTGATAAACATATAAAGAATATACTAGTGTACCATTTCTTGGCGATCCGGTCCCATTAGAAATAATATACGCTGGTGTGAAGGTCAAGAAAGACTGAATAGTTTGCATAACTAAATTGAAGAAAATAATTGGCGTTAAAGTCGGTAGAGTAATACTAAAAAATTGTTTGATTTTACCAGCGCCATCAATTTGAGCAGCTTCATATAACTCATTTGGAATATTTTTTAAACCTGAAAGAAACACCAGCATTGACGAACCAAATTGCCAACCTGCTAACAGAATTAATGTAAATAATGCTGTTCCCGGATTTTTAAAGAAGTAAATCGGATCCATTCCTAATGAATTCAAAATTCCATTAATCAAACCGGAATCACCAAAAATATTCCGCCACATAATAGAAACAGCTACACTTCCTCCGACAATTGAAGGAATATAAAATAAAACACGATATGCTCCAGACATTTTTGAGGGACGATTGATGAGCATCGCCACCGCTAAGGCGATAATCAACCTCAGCGGAACAGCGAAGACAACGTATCTCAAAGTTACAAGTAATGATTCTCTGAATTTAGGATCATCAGTTAAAATTTTAGTGAAGTTTTGTAACCCAGTAAATTTAGCAGGAGAGAGCATATCATAATTATGAAATGCCATGAAAAGCGAAATTCCCATAGGTACGACAATAAAAAGCGCGAATCCGATAATAAAAGGTGATACAAAAAGGTAGCCTGACAAATTATCCTGTCTAGAAGTTGATAATGATCTAAACTTTCCTTTCATCCCTTTTTGTTTCCCTTTACTCTGCATAATTTTCCTCAAAAATTTCTTTTGCTTTAGCAACATAACTATCATAAGCTTCTTTTGGAGTCATTGTTTCGTAAGTAATTTCAGCATAAACATCTTTAAAGTGACTATTTAATTCAGAATAACCCATTGGTGGAATTGGTGAAGGGTCACCAACAACATCAGCAATATTTTCTAAGTAGTCAGCTGTTGCTTTTTCAATATCAGTCATATCAGGATACAAAGCTGCTTTGATTTCACTATTAGATGGAATACCTCGTTCAGTACCTAAAATTTTGGCTCCTTCTTCATCATTAATCATGTAATTAACAAACTTAGCAGCAGCATCTTTCACTTTAGATGTTTCAGCAATGGAGTAAAAGAAGGTTGGTCGGTAAGATAACGCTCCTGTTCCTGAGTCGTAAGGTAATTCAAGGCTTAAATTTACACCTTCTGCCGCAGAATCAGTAAAGGTCACAAATTGGTTAGTCCAAGTTTGATACAACCCAGCCTTCCCCAAGGAAAGAGGATATTCATCAAAACTTTTAATATTTGTAACTACTTCTGCAGTTGGCATTGCTTTAGCTTTTACCATATCTTGAATACTTTGCATGAAACTTACAAAATTTTCCTCTGAAAATCCAACTTCAGGTTTCCCGTCTTCATTATATTTATAAAGATCTTCACCTTTTGAACGTAAATAATATTGCAAAAGAACGGAATTATCTGAGTTATCAACAAACCCATATTCATCACTATCTTTCTTTAAATCTAGAGCAGCTTTTTCAAAATCTTGGTATGTGTAGGAAGAAAAATCTAATTCTACCGAATCTTTAGCTAAGAAATCTTTATTCACTAACATACCCATAGAGTTCATTGCTGGAGCTGCTCCATAAAGTTTGTCATCTAATTTTCCAGTTTCAATTAAAGATTTATCAATATTGGTTGTATCAATGGTGCCACCGTCTTTCAAAAATTCTGACATGTCGGCCAATTGATTTTTACCGCCATATTGCGCCACATAAGTTAAATCCATCTGCAGTACATCTGGTAGTTCGCCTGCCGCTGCTTTTGTTGCTAATTTTTTCCAATAGTCATCCCAAGCTGAATATTCATATTCAATATCAATATCAGGATTGGCTTTTTCGAATGCTTCAATGGCTTCAATATACGTTTTATGTCTTGTTTCGCTTCCCCACCAAGCAAAAGAAACTTTTGTTTGACCGTCTTCTGCCTTAGATCCTTCATCTTCTTGTTTGCTTGATCCACAAGCCGCCATTAATAAAGTAGCGACCGCTAACGTTCCAACCAGTAATTTTTTGTTCTTCATTTTTATTCCTCCTCTTTTTGAATGCACTTTCATTCTAAAAGAAAACGATTCATAAAAACAGTTAAAAATTCGACTAAAAGTTACGAAAATTCTACTTGTTCATTTTCCTCAAAAAAAATGTTCGTTTTTTTTAGTTTTATGCTATGATATGCTTATAGTAAACGTTTACTAGAAAGAGGTGTCTTATGGTTAACCTAAAAAATTCATTTATGCAATTAATGTCTTTTTTGATGAATCTAATTTTTCTTAACTTACTTTGGATTTTATTTTCATTCCTAGGGCTGGTTTTATTTGGCCTAGCTCCCGCTACTGTTTGTTTATTTCATTTTCTTGATCTATTACGACTGGAAAAAACTATCCCTAGTTTTAAAGAATTTTTTATTGAATACAAAAAAAATTTTTTTTCAGCAAATCGGAATGGCGTGTTATTTTTAATTTTTACTCTTCTTTCGTTGCTTAACTTCAAATTCTCATTGACTTTCTTTAGCCAAGCGGTCTGGCTTCAAGGTGTATATTTAGCATTGGTTTTTATTTTCTTAGTTTCCGAAGTTCTTATCTTAGCTAATCAGGCCAAAATACATTTAACCTTTATTGAAAATATCCGTTTAATTTTGGTGGAGATTTTTCGTTTCCCTGTGCGTGTTCTAGCTATTATTTTTACTATTTTTGTGGTCACTCTTATATTAAGTAGTCACCTATTTATATTCTTGACTTTTGGCATTGCTTTGGCCTTATATTTAGTTAACTTTATCCACTCCGATATGCTAAATGAAGTCGACAAGTTAAAAAATAAACTTCAGAGCTAATTTCCATGAAATTAATGAATTTATTTAAAGAAGTGCATCATCTTTCTTATTCCAAGAAAATTAAATTTTTCATGTTTTTGGTTACCGTGGGCCTATTCCTGATTACTATTTTAATTAATATCATCTTTTGGCACTTACTTTCTGATCGAGATTTTGAAAAAAGCGAAAGTGAGTTGTTTTACATAACTACTGAAATCTCCAATTCATTGGAAAGTCCTAAAAATATGGCTTATAAATTAATTGGTGATGATTATTTTCAGGAATTAATGGTAGCAAGTAACCAAGATAATTTATCCAATACTGATAAATATATGTCCGGTCGTAATCTAAAAGAACTAGTTCGAAACACCTCAATGAGCGAGAGGAACATTGCTTCGGTTTATTTGATCAGTGAAAAAAATGAAAGCTTAGGTAGCGTTCTGACCAATTCAAATCAGATTTTACCTAACTTGTCCTTAGATGATATTCTCCAAAATTTTCCGAACACGCCAAGTCCGGGTAAATGGTTTTTCTCAACAGAAATAAATCAAGCAGTTTTCGCACAAAAAATTTTCAATACACACGATTTATCTTTAAATTACTTAGGGACAATTATTATTTTGTTGGACACGACCTTCATTAAAACAAAACTCCAAAATAGC
This sequence comes from Enterococcus timonensis, assembly GCF_900104595.1. GTDB lineage: Bacteria > Bacillota > Bacilli > Lactobacillales > Enterococcaceae > Enterococcus_J > Enterococcus_J timonensis. The sequence goes on along the minus strand of NZ_FNVY01000003.1, from coordinate 125,384 downwards.
TTGAATTTTACTGATGATAATATCTTTCTTATGAATTATGATGGTCAATTATATCCAACAACTTTTTCTAATGATGCAGAAATCCAAGATATATCAAGCAGCTTTAGTCAAAAGAATCTTTTACATTTCAACCAGAAAAGAATTGATTCGCAAAAAGGCACTTATTACATTTCCTCTACTGTTTCTAATGATTCAAATTTTAGTTTTGCATACTTAATTCCAGTTAAAGTAATTCTATCTAGTCTCATTCGTATTGAGGTTATTTTTGCTTTTTTAATCCTTCTATTTATTCTTCCGTTACTTCAAGCAATCAACCGTATTTCTAAACGAATAACCGAGCCAATTATCTTACTAGCTAATAATATGAATAACTTGCAAAACGAAACAGATATTATTCAATTAAAAAATGCTTCGGATATTAGCGAAAACAGTAATGACGAGGTTGCTAAATTATATGATGGTTTTAGAAATATGCTCACACGTATTGATCACTTAATTGACGATAATTACAAAATCAAAATTCTCTCTCAAGAAATTGAATTTCAAGCACTACAGGCTCAGTTAGATCCTCATTTTTTATATAATACCTTGGATTCAATTTATTGGTTAGCACTAGAGAATAATGAAAGTAAAATTGCTGAAATGGCACAATCTCTTGCCCTACTTTTTCGAAAAAAAATTGATAATACTTCAGCAATAGTCACACTAGATGATGAGCTAAAGCTGGTCGATGCTTATACTAAAATTCAACTCATCCGTTTTGAACACCGAGTAACTTTTACTAAAAACATTCGCATGGACAATTTAGATATTCAAGTCCCTAAATTTATTATTCAGCCCCTAATTGAGAACTCTTTTAAACATGCTGTTGAAAAATCTAACAATCAAGTAGATATCTCTTTAAATATCTCGGTCAAAAATCAATTTCTCTTTATCTCAGTAACTGATACTGGTCCTGGATTTTCTTCTCCATATTTAGATTTTCAAAAAAATGGAATTGGTCTAAATAATATCAAAGAACGACTCCGTATTTTTTATGGTCCAGAATCTTCCTTAACGATCACATCCGAAAGTAAAATTGAGACGAAAGTCCAGCTGAAAATGCCCATTAAATTTAAGGAAAAAGGTGAGATTAATGATTGATGTTCTAGTTATCGATGATGAGCCTATCATTGCTCGTGGGATTGCAAAAAAAATTTCTTCCTTATCCGAAGATGAAATTAACCAAGTTGATTTTTCTTTCTCGAGTGTACAAGCCTTACAAAAATGTAAAGAACACTCTTATACCTTAGTTTTCACTGATATAAATATGCCCGAAATTAATGGATTGGAACTAGTAGCTAAACTTTTAGAAACTAATCCACAAATGCAAATCATTGTGGTGACTGGTTTTGGTAGTCTTAAATATGCCCAGCAAGCCATGGAACTGGGTATACGACATTTTCTAGAAAAACCTGTCCAAACTGATGTTTTACAAAGAGCCCTAAACGAAACTTTAGAAATAATTTCCAAAAATAAATTAAAAGAACGTCTACATTTGTCAAATTCAATCGAAAAAATGATTTCAGATAAAAACTTTGTCTTTCAGCATTCACTTTTCGAACTGTCCCCCACGCTCATCATGTTTGACTATAGCCATGAAAAAAATTTGATTCCCCCTTTACTAACTAGTTTAGATCCAGATATTTTAGCTTCTGGTCACATTCAAGGAACTAACTATTTCTTAATTGCTCTTTCCCCTAATCAAATAAAACACATTAGGATTAAATTTCCAAAAATGCAAGCAATTATTTTTATGGCCCAAATTGAGAAAGCATCAGATTTATTCGCATATTTCCAAATAGGAAAAACTTTATTAGAAAAAGAATTTTATTTTGATGATGTTCAGTTCCTTTCTAACTTTTCAGAACAGAAGCAATTAGCCTCAGAAAGTTCATCAAATTATGAAGAGTTCAAAAATCAATTGCTCTCTTCAATACTGTTAATGGATTTTCACCAAGCAGAGACTGATATTGAAAAATTTTTAGATAACTGTAAACTTCAATTAAATTCCATTTATCGCTTAAAAGTTCAAATTAATGATTTAATACTTCAACTTATTGATACCTATAGAGTTCCAAAAGATACAATATTAGAAGAAGTTTCTGCCTTAATTTTTTTAACGAAGCGAATAAACGACCTCAACTTCTTACTTCATTACTGTCTCAATAAAATCAAGCAAAAAATTAATCCCCAAGAATCAACAAATATTCCTGCAACGTTAAACTATATCATTGAGAACTACTATGGAAATAGTGAGCTTTCACTTAAATGGATTTCAAAAAATATCTTTTATCTTAATCCGGAGTATCTAGGTCGAAAATATTTTCAAATTACCGGCCAAAAGTTCAATAATCGTCTATTAAATTATCGAATTGATCAAGCAAAGAAATTATTATTTGAAGGAAAATCGGTTTCTGAAGTTGCAGAGTTGGTTGGCTATAAAAATAATCCAGAATACTTTTTTCAAGTCTTTAAAAAAATTGAAGGACTCACACCACATCGCTTTTTGATTTCTATTCTAAAAACCCAATCTGACTATTAAAATAAAGCCCGCTTGACGTGATTTCTACGTCAAACAGGCTTTTTAGTTTACAAATAAAATTGGTCTATTTTTTCTTTTGCTTTACCCAAAGCTTCATCTTTTGTTTCTTCCAAAATAATATTGAGATGTGGTTTATATTGGTCAATAATTTCTAATATTTCTTTGTTTTTTGTCAAACCATCCCCAAAGTTAGTTGGAATTAGTTTTTCATTTTCTATCGTAAAATCTTTTAAGTGAACAGCGACAATTTTTTCACCAAACATCTCAAAAGCAGATTGAACCAATTCTACTTCTTGTTGATAAGTTTGAGCATTCAGCAAGTTTACCGGGTCAAGTATAATTCCTAAATAATCGGAATTGACTTCCGTAATCAACTGTTGAACTTTCTCTAGCGAGTACAGTGGATGATTTAAGCCCGGTTCAATAGCAATCATTACTCCATATTTTTCGCCAGCTGCTACAAGTTGCTTAACTGAGTCGACTACTTTAGCAAATGCTTCAGGGGTGTAATTTTTTTCAGTGAAAATAATTTTTTCTAAAACGCCACCGGTTTCTGAAGCGACCATGCTAGCGCCAAAATAGCGTGCATACTTAACGTAAGAAATAAACTTTTGCAATGCTTCTTCACGGATCTTCAAGTCTGGATGAATCATATTAATGTAACAGCTCAAGATAGCTATTTGAATCCCTTCTTTGGCAAAAATATTTTTAAAATACGTTCCCATACCTGGACTCAAATTTTTAGCTTGTGATGGCATTTTAGGAAATGACATCCCCAATGCTAGTTGAATATTTTCGATATTATTTGCTTTCAGAATTTTGGCGAGTGCTTCGGGTGTATCGGCTGCAGTTATATCATGGCCACGAGCACCTAAATTAAATTGTGACATATAAATTCCTCCTTTTTTGTCTTATTCTAGCACGAAGAAAAATACCCTTCAAATTTTTTTTAGACTATCAAAAATTATATTTTTCTTTTTTCATACAAGTTAATTATTGCTACTAATAATCTCCTAGCATAAATCCTTGTATTGGACCTATTATCCCGCTTAGACGTGGATTATTATCATACGTATTGGTGAGACTGTTTTTGACTATTACTGTTAGGGAAAGTTCTTTTGTCGGTTCTTCAATCGAAATTTTCACTGTATATGGTGGCGCGTATGAAACTTGTCTGCTTTTTTCATAAATTAAAATATCATTGACCTTTCCAAAATCAAAAAGCACTTCGCCAAAAACTTCTTTTTCAAAATGGAAAACAAAATCATACGTGTTGCTACCAGAATAATCTGCTTGAATTTCAGCCCAATTTTGCAATTTTGTTAACGCTAATGGTCTGCTTTTAATTTGATAAGTTAGGCCAACTTCATACCAATCGGGTAATTTTTCTTGAGCCAAACTATCAGAAAAGATTTTCATCTCCGCTGGTTGCAAAGTAATTTCTTCATTGTGATAGGCAAAAATTTCGCCACTATTAGCGGACCAAAGCGATGCTGGAAGATCTTTTTCAAAATGGAAATGAAGCGGATTTTGTCCTTCATTAAAGAATAAATAAAAAGTTTCTTGGTCTTTTTTTATTTTGGAAAAACGCAGCTGGCTAAGATTTTCTCCTGTTATATGTGGTCGATTTTTAGCCGCTTGGGCAATTAAAACTTCTTGCTCTTTTTTTAAATATATTATCTTTAAGCCGTTACTTTCTAGAAAAGTTATTTCACTATCAGAAAGTCCGCAATCTTTCGTCGCCAAAATGGTATCGTAACTTTGTTGTTGTAGTTCATAGCGCCCATCCACAAATTTTCCTTTTGAAAAAAGCAATTCTTTTTCTAAATAATTAAATTCAATTTGTTGTTGATACAAAGATTGAACCTCTTCATAAGGAAGAAACGTTTTGCTCGTTAAAACGGCGATATTTGTCTGGTTGACACAATCCGTCAATAAATAACTTAACCGATTAGAATATTGGGCGAATTTTCCATATTCATTCCACCATAAATTATGGGGTCCAACATCAGGTGGACGTTCATCGCGCCGCTTGCCATCAATGGAATAAAAAAACGCATGAGGAAAAATGAGATTCACGCCGCGAACAAATAACCAATTGAGATACCATTGCATCTCTTGCATCGTTAAATCCCACGGCGCATGAGGACTACCGCAAGCGCCAAAAACTTCATTACTATTTTTTCGTTTTCCTTGATGACGAGCGGAATCAGCAGAACATTTTCCAGCCGTACTTTCACGACCGACAATGCCCGTTTGATCTGCAAAAGAAACAAAGCGCCAAACCATATCTTGTCCCGGTACACCAAAATAATCTAAAACACCGATATCCATTCCACTAGCCGGGTGCCCCATTAAGGCAATACCATGATTTTGGCACCACTGAGCCAGCGGCCGATAATAATTTTCAGTTAAATCTTTTTCAACACTTTCAGCATAGCTTTTATATAAGTCAGAATTTTTTTCGGCTGTAAAAAGTGTCGCTAGTTTTTCACTGCCAATTTTATTTTGGAGAATTTCTGCGGTTTCTTTTTTAAAAGGGAGCATCGTTTTCCGATGATTTCGCCCTAAAATACTAGGTTCATCAGTAAAAAATCCAATAATTGTCGAACCAAAAAAATTTGCCAAATGTTTAAAATAACGATCATGAGTTAAATGAATAAAACTAGCTACAGCTTGAGAATCTAGCAAATTTGCTGCTTTAGGGGCATTTTCTTGACCATCATCCTCGCTGTCATAAAGACCGCGAACAGTTCCTTTTGAATAGGCATAAACGAGATACCATTTTTTTGAATATTTATTTTCAACCATCGAAAATGATTGCTCTTTTTTAAATACTTGCCAAATTTCAATTATTTCATCGGAGTAGTTCGTAAATTCTTCTTGAGTATATAAAGCCAGTCCTTGAGCGGCAAATTCAGGATTTTTTCGGACGACTTCGCCATGAGCCGACCCCGATGGATACATTCCTTCATCGTACAAAATAACTTTCATTTCCAGTTGCGCTGCCACTTGCACGGCATAAGTCACCAACGAAAAAAAAGTTTCACTTAAATAAGGAATATTTTCTGACAAGCCCATTCGCGGATGAATAACAAATCCATAAATATGGCGCTGATAAAATTCATGAATACTTTCATAAATTCCCTCCTTGGTGATTTCTCCGTTCCAAAACCAAAAAGGAAACTGGCTATATTCATGAGGGGGATTTTGAAAGTTTTTAACTAGGTTATTACTGTTCATATGCAGCCTCGCTTTTCCCCAAAATTAATTTTTTTTATTACCGTGCATACTTTCCTCGTGCGCTATCGGTCTTCTCTTCCACATTCAAAACTACGTGATCCAGCACTAAATTTTTTACGGCGTGGATTTCGCCGAATTCGGTGGCGGTGATTTTGATATTTTTTAAGGTCAAGTTTTCGATAGGTTGTTCTTTCAGTCCGCCAAAATATAAAGCTCGGGAAAATTGTTGGGGATCTTTGGTGGCGTTAATTGTGTCGATTTCGATATTTTTGACACGGGTTAAGCCAGCGAGTCCTTTAACGTCATCGATTATTTTTTGCCAGTGAATTGGCAACTGGGCCACGTCTTCGGTATCACCGCTATAGCTGTAGGCGGGGAACCAATTTAAATCAAATTTCACGGCAAAATGAACATTGTGCATGGTGAGATTTTTAACGCGGATATTTTCAATAAAGCCCCCGCGATTTTTCGAGGATTTAATTCGAAAACCAACGCCGGTATCAAAAAATTCATTGTCCGAAATTTCAATATCGCGAATGCCGCCGGAAACTTCGCTACCTAATGTAATGCCTGAGCCGACGCCTAGTTTACAATTAGAAATTTTGACGCGTTCGGTTGTTTTTTGTTGGAGGAATGCTTCTTGTCCGCGGCCGGATTTGACGCAAATATTATCATCGTTACAAGCCACGTGACATTGATCAATCAAAACATCTTGCGACGAATCGATATCAATGCCGTCTGTTGAAGGACCGGGGCCATTTTTGATGGTGAGTTTTTTGACGGTGATAAATTGTGAGTACAAAATTTGGACATTCCAAAAGCCAGAGTCTAGCGAGTGGATTTGTTCAAGCTGAATATTTTGGCTATTTTGAATTAAAATATTTCTTGGGCGCTGGCAATCATAATCAACGATCCAGCGCAAGCCGCGTTTTTCGTAGTCGGCCATCATGCCACTTTTATGATCGGTGCCCCAATATTTTTCCCACCAAATTTTGCCTTGGCCGTTAATTGTTCCGGTGCCAAAAATTTTCACCTCAGAACAATCAACAATATTGATGAGTGCAGCCGGCCAAGTCATTTCGATGCCGGCGATGCGACTTTTTATTTGCGGATAATCAGCTAAATCTTGGCTGCCTAAAATTTCGCAGCCTTCTGCTAGTTCCAAGGTCAGTTTACTTTTTAAAAATAGCGAACCAATTTCGTAACGGCCAGCAGGGAGGACGAGCTTTCCATTTTCTGGGGCGTCGTTAATCATTTTTTGTAATTTTTTTGTTGTCTCAGTAATTTTATTCTTCATGAAAATCTACCAAATCAGAAATTTTTACTGGGAGTCCTGAAGCGATGGCTTTATTGGCCGCAACGCCGGTTAAAATGGACATCGCCCCATCTTTTAAGCCAGCTGCCCGGTGCAATGGATCTTCTTCGGGTACGCCGAAAATATCATTTAATAAGACTGGATCGCCACCGCCGTGTCCGCCATTTTTTTCTTCGATTTCTACTTCATAAGGCGCGCCAAACATTGGGAAAACTTTAATTGATTTTATTTTTGCGGCGCCCTCATTTTCTTGTTTGCCCCCAGCATTAACATAAGAACTTTCTACAACTTTCATTTCAATCCGTCCGCGGCTGCCATTAAAAACAACATTGTACCCTTCCCACGGTTGATAAGCGTTCAAAGAATAACTCATTTGCGCGCCATTATTATATTTCACCAATACACTCATAGTATCTTCTATGGAAATATCATCAGAAAAAACGGATCGGTCCCGCAAATAGCCGGAATCTTTTTCAGCGTCTAAATATAACGCTTTAAGATCAGGTGAAGAATTTAAATCTAGCGCAAAGGGATCATCTTGAGCCACGGGATTGCCGGTGGCGCGATAATAAAAATTGTGCATACCACGCTTTTCAGCATTTTTCATGCCATAAAAATTCAAATCGCCAAATGCAAAGACTGTTTGCGGCGTTGTGCCCAACCAAAAATTTACCAAGTCAAAATGATGAGTCGATTTATGAACGAGCAAACCGCCAGAATTATATTTATTCCGGTGCCAGCGGCGGAAATAATCGGCGCCGTGTTTTGTATTTAAAAGCCATTCAAAATGAACCGAAAAAACATCGCCAATTGTGCCGGCTGCAATCAGTTCACGAATTTTAGAATTATGAGGAGCATAACGATAATTAAAAGTTACTCGCAAGTTGCGACCGGTGCGTTTTTGGCAATCGATAATTTCTTGGGCTTTTTTTTCGTCAATAGTCATGGGTTTTTCAGTAATAACATCGTACCCTTTTTCCATGGCGGTCGTGATATAATGGTCATGCGTCCGGTCGACACTGGTGACAATAACAAAATCAGGTTTCGTTTCGTCCAGCATTTTTTCAAAATCAGTGTAAATGTAAGTCGGCACAGCTGGATGACCATTTTCTTCTAGGCGGCGATTGGCATAATCCATTCGCGTTTGCGATAAATCGCAAAATCCGACAATTTCTGAAGTTTCCTTAAAGGTGGTGGCAATCGCGTCATAATAAAAACGCGCCCGTCCGCCAGTTCCCACTTGTACATATCTTTTTTTCATCATTTTCCCTCATTTCTTAAATTTAAATTTTCTTTTAAAATAATTACCAAAATAATTTTAAGCAGGTGTTTTTTTGTTTCCCCAATTTGTAATTGAAAAAAGAATTCGCAAAACGCCATTTGCCATGCGGGTGGATCATCATCATCCAGAGTATGAAATTTATTATTTGGCTGAACTGACTGGCACGGCGCAAATTGAAATTGCTGATCATTTTTATCCGCTGCAAAAAGGCAGTCTGGTGATTATTAATGCCGGTCTTCCTCATCGGACGGATTTTTCGCAAGCTTCGGCCCATACGCGTTTTTTAATTGAGCTGCAACCAGATACTTTTGCCAAAAATTCGATTCCTTTTTTGACCAATACGCCGGCCTTTTTCTTCGCCCAACAAACCGGAGTCTATGATTTATCAGCCAATCAGCAAAAACAAGTTTCCGAAATTTTTGAAACACTCTATAACGAGTCTTTGTTTCGGGAAAGTTTTTTTGAATCCCGACAATTTTTAAAAATCGTCGAGCTCCTCCTCCTCTTAACCAGGTTTACTAAACAACAAGCCCAAGATGTGGAGCTAGGGTTGAAGCAGCAAGAAACGATTCAGCCGGTGGTGCGTTTTGTGGCCGATCACTTCGAAGATGATTTGCATTTGGCTAGTGTGGCGGAGCGTTTTTATTTAAATAAATCTTATTTGGCCCGAATTTTTAAAGCTTATACCGGACAAACGTTGCAAGATTTTTTGAACACAAAGCGCGTCAGCCAAAGTCAGCGTTATTTATTGCTTTATCCTGATTTGCCTCTAGACGAAATTGCCAAAAGTTGTGGATTTTCTTCAGAGGCTCATTTTTCTAAAACATTTAAGCGTTATACCGGCACCACCCCGCGTCGTTTTTTAAAAAACGAATCTTAAGACACCCTTATCTTAGCAGAAATTCCGCCAAAAAAATCGTTTACAGACTATCTCCCCACTTTTTAGAATTTTAATGGCATTTTTGCTCGAAATTGACCTAAAAAAGCCGACCTGATTACAAGTCGGCTTTTTTTAATATCGTTTTCGTATAACTTAGAACGTCTTGGGCTGTTTTTTCATCAAATGAAAAATGAAAATCGACAGCTAGTTGACGGCTAACTTTTAAAAATAATTTTTCAGTGGCGATTAAATGGTCACTGATTTTTTGTAAACTAGAAAAATCATGCAGAGCCGCTAACTGATCCATTGTTTCTTTGGGCAAATAATTTTTGAAATATTTATCATTTTTACCAACGCTTAACGAAAAATCTGTTAAAAGACCAATTTGCCAGCGGAATAAACGCCGTAATTCGCCTAAAACATTTTGGCTAAAGTGATCGACAGCGTAAAAATATTCATCCCGCGCTAAACCTTTCACCACATAAGTTGCCACCCACCAAAATTCGGTGCAACAGTCGTGAAACATTTGCTCAGTGGGAGCAGTCACCCAATATTGTTCGTCGCTTGCTTCAGGTATTTCGCCTAATAAATGATTAGGATCACTTAAAACTTTTAACAGTCGGTCTTCTTGTAGCCAAGTTTTGACAACAGACAACGGTGTTAGCATCAAATCAATGCGCCAGCCATCAGTAAATTGCATTAAAAATGTATAGCGCGGGGCCAACTCCGCTGGAAATAGCTCCATTGCTTCTGGTTGTTGGCTAGCTAAAATTTCGCCAAAAGCTGTTAACCAACTTTGATCGGCAATTAATTTTTCCGTGTCACCCACCACAAAGACAATATCAAAATCTTGAAAATCATCTGCCGGCACATTTTTATTCGTCCGCGAACCATTAAGCCCCACCGCCAAAACTTCCGGCAAAGAATCAGCAACTTTTAAAATAAGATCGTACATTTCCCGTTCACTGCGGCGCGTAATCGTTTCATTTCCCAAAAAACCACATCCCTTTTACACTTGAATTAGAGGTTGGTCAACCGTTTTTTTAAGTTGCCTAACACAAAATATTTTTAAAATCGAGAGGAGATTTACTATGACTGAAAAAATTTCTGTTGCTACAGTGGTGAACACCGGCGGGCGCGAGGGCCATTCCCAATCTTTAACCGGTGAATTAGATGTTTTAACTTCGGCCACAAAAAAAGCAGGTTACACTAATCCCGAAGAACTTTTCGCCGCCGGATTTTCTGCCTGCTTTAACTCGGCAATGATTTACCCGCTACAAAAACGCGATCTCGAAGATTTACCCCGCGCCATCCGTTGCGAAGTAAGCTTGATGGGCGAACCGAAGTCGGGAAATTATGAGTTGGCCGTAAAATTAATTGGCAAAATCGACACCTTGAGCCAAGAAGACACGAAACAAATCATGGAAGAAACCATGGAAGTCTGCCCCTACTCCAAAGCCGTCCACGGTAATATAAAAGTAGAAATAGAAGCCGAGGAAAAATAAGGTTGTGTTTTGCCTGTTTTGGGTTGTAGAAAATTAGGAAAAGCCACAGTGAATGGAACATTCGCGAAGGATTTTATCTATTTTCCTAAACCCAAGGCAAAACACACCGTCAAATAAGGTTGTATTTTGAACGATTAATGGCGTAGAAAATTAGGACTATGGTGGATGACTGCAAAGCAGTCAGGAAGTATTGTTTCTATTTTCCTAGCCATTGTTCAAAACACACCGTCTATTACCACCAGCAAAAACCTCACAAAAATCCACTCCAAGCTTTTCGGAGTGGATTTATTTTTTTCTTGGCGCAGCCTTCTTTTCATTTCCCGGCGCAAGCCGTTTTTTTTTATCCCCTGGCGCAGCCAGTCCGCACTTTTCCCCGTTCCAACTTTCTAGTCAGTAAACCCAGCAGAGTCGGCGACTGTTTTAAACCAATGACCAGATTTTTTAATTGTCCGGCGTCCGTCGTGATCGAGTTCCACACTAATAAATCCGTAACGATTTTTATAAGCATTGGTCCACGACCAATTATCCATGCACGTCCACATATGATAGCCGCGACAATTGCTGCCCTCGCCAATGGCTTGATGAACGTATTTCAAATGCTCTTTAACAAATTCAATTCGATAATCATCTTGAATTTCGCCGTTTTCTCCGCGGAATTTTTCTTCCCCTTCGACACCCATTCCATTTTCAGAAATGTAACATTCGATATTGCCGTAATTTTCTTTGAGATTTTTTAAAATGTCATAAATTCCTTTTTCGTAAATTTCCCATCCCCGATAAGGATTCATTTTGCGCCCTGGCATTTCATAATTATCAAAATAATCATCGGGCATTACTGGACTGCCGGCAACTTTTTTTGAAACTTTAGCTTTTACTCGGCGTGGTTGATAATAATTTACCCCTAACAAATCTACGTGATTTTCCGCAATGATTTGCAAATCTCCTGGCAACATTTCCGGTACAATATTTAAATCTTGCACCACTTCGATTAATTTTTCTGGAAAATGCCCCAAGACTGCTGGATCAAGGAAGCTGCGGTTGAAAAACGCGTCTGCATATTCAGAAGCTGAGACGTCAGCTGGATTATTTTCATCCCGTGGATAACTTGGCGTCAAATTTAAAATAATGCCGATTTGGCCGTCGTATGTTGCATGGTATTTTTCAATGGCCATCGCGCTAGCTAAATTTTCATGAAAGCCAACTTGAACAGCTTCTTTAAAAGAAACGTGGAGCGGATAATGGAATTGATATAGGTAGCCGGCTTCTACAGGCACAATCGGCTCGTTATGAGTGAACCATTTTTTAACTCGGTCGCCAAATAAATCAAAACAAGTTTCAGCAAATTTTACATAAGCATCCACCGTTTCCCGATTAAGCCAGCCACCTTCTTCTTGCAATTTCGCCGGCATATCAAAGTGATAGAGATTCATAAATGGTTCAATTCCTGTTGCCAACAGTTCATCGATCACTTGATTATAAAATTCCACCGCCTGAGCGTTCACCGCGCCAGTGCCATCTGGAATCAATCGGCTCCATTGAATCGACGTCCGAAAAGTATTGTGGCCGGTTTGTTTCATCAGTTGAATATCTTCTTTAAAGTATTTCATAAACTGCGAGGTTTTGTCTGGCCCAACGCCATCAAAAAATTTATCGGGAGCTTCTTTAAACCACACATCCCAAATCGAATCGCCTTTCCCGTCGCCTGCCACGTGTCCTTCCGTTTGCGGGCCACTAGCAGCGCTCCCCCACCAAAAATCTTTTGGAAAATTATATTCTGTCATGGTCATCCTCCTTTTATTTCCTACTATTAATATATCTTTTTTGTTCCTCTTCTCATCATAAAGAAATCGTTTCAAAAAGACAAATGAAAATTTTCTTTTTGCCGCCTCATAAAACTTGTCTAGTCATTTATTTTTAGTTATACTGACTCCAGAGGTGAACAGATGTCCAAGTACATAGATATTGCGAATATTTTGCGCACGAGAATTAAAGACGGCACCTATGCCAAAGGGGCGCTGATGCCCAATCAAACGGATCTCGTCACTGAGTTTTCAGCTAGTCGAATGACCATCAAAAAGGCAATCAATATTTTAATTATGGAAGGTTTGCTGATTTCTAAGCGCGGCAGCGGCACTCGCGTGTTAGATCATCCCTTTTTAAATAAAGACACATCGCCGGTGAATGAATATTACGGATTGACTCGGCAAATGGACGCTCGCCATGCGCATCTCGAAAGCCAGATTATTGATTTTGAAATTATTATGCCCGACGAAACGATTCAACAAAAATTAATGATTGCTGAAAATGAGCCCGTCTACAAAATTATTCGCTTGCGTTTGTTAGAAGGAACGCCTTATATTTTGGAACATTCTTTTATGCCGGTAAAATTAGTGCCGGACTTAAAGGAAAATAATTTGCACCATTCCATTTATCACCATATTTTAGAAGATCTCGGCTTGAAATTTGCTGGGATTTATCGGATACTTTCTGCTGCGAAAAGTGATGCTTTTGATCAAAAGTATTTGGATTGCGCCGCAACGGATCCTGTCTTGGAAGTGGAGCAAGTGGTTTATTTAGAAAGTGGGGCGCCGATTGATTATTCTAGAAGTCGCAACCGTTACGATGTTCGGGGCTACGATATGTTAGACATTCGGCGAGGCGCTCTAGATTAATTTTGGCAAATTTTTTTAAATCATTTCAATCTTAAGAAAGCATCTCGGTGCTTTCTTTTTTTTGTCCAAAAAAAATTTGATGCCGACGCTCTTAATAAGCACCAACATCAAATATAAAAAAATGTTAGTTTCTCCTAATATTTCTCCTAACAATCGCCGCCACTGGAAAAATTAACCAACTAACCGCCCACGCATGAAAAAGAAAACCACTTACCATGAACAATAACCAAACAGCGGGCCAATACCAACCATCAAAACGCACATCCGCACTGGATCTTTCCGGAGCATCAATCATTTTGGGGGCGAATATTTTTTCTTGACTGAATTTTTTTAAAAACCACCGATTCCCAAATCCGTAAATGAAAAGAAAAGCTGTCAAGCCGTTAATCATCAGTAACAAGCCAAAGCCTACTAACATGGAAAATCTCGGATGAACCGCTAAAAAGATCACCGGTAAAAATCCCAACAAGAAAACGCCTATGCCTAGCACTAGACATAATTTAGCTGAGTTGGAAAAATTTTCTAACTGGTAGCGAGCCGCTCTTTTAGCCTCTTCGCTAATTGAAACACCGGCTAATTTTTGCCGTTGCAAAATTAAATTGACGCTCCCTAAACTCAATAAAATAATAGAAATAATTAGCGCCAGTCCCGCCCCTAAGAAAAATAAAGTTCGCGGGCCATATGATTGATTGGCTATAAATAATCCGCTCCCCATAAAGAAAATCATCACACCAAGGGCAATCAGTAAGATATTCCGACGAAAAACTTTTTGCTGCTCTTCAAAAAATTCTCCAGAAATTCCTTTTGTTTCGGCAGGAATTTCTTTTTCTCTGGCGGAAGTTTGTGTCCATTGATCGTAAGCCGAATGATTTCCCGACTGATTTTGATCTTGTTCTTCCCCGCCAAATTCTGCGGTTAATTCTTCGGCACTACCCATTTCAGCAATAATTTTACCAATGACACTGGCTTCATCAAGACCTTCTGCCGTTAATTCCTGATAGCGGTCCTCAGCATTAGCTAAAAGATCATCATAAAGTTGATGATTTTCAGGAGTTTTTGGTAGATTTTTAAATAAGCCATCCAGATAAATTTTTAACGTGTTCATTCCTTTTCCTCCTCAAAAAAAAGATTCATAATTGTTTGAATTTCATGCCATTCTTCCTTTTTTTTCTCCAAATATTTTTGTCCTTCTTGGCTTATTTTATAGTAAGTTCTTGGTTTGCCGTGAGTCATTTTCCCGGGGTAAGCAATAATCAGCTGATTTTTTTCTAAGCGGGCAAACGCCGAATACAACGTTGTTTCTTTAATTAAATATTTTTCGTGTACTTGTTGGAAAATTGCTTTAGAAATTGCATAGCCATAAGAATCTCCTTTTTGTAAAGTCGCTAAAATCAGCAAATCATTATAACCCCGCATGCTATCACTCGTTAACATTGCCCACCTCCTCAATTAATAATTACTTCATCTGCCGTTGTAATTAAAATAGCAGAATTACTCCGACAGGTCAAGTAAAAAATTATTTATTGTAAACATCTACCAGAAAGAATATAATAAAAACAAAATATAACATTACTCAGCAGATTATCTTTGATCGTTTTTACAGGAGGGAATCTTATGCCTAAAGAAACTGGTGCTTATGTACGCCGACTACGAAACAAAAAAAGATTAACGTTGAAAAATTTAAGTAAAGATCTGGTAAGTTACTCTGAGCTGGGCGCTTTTGAGCGTGGAAAAATTGAAATTAGTTTTAAAACTCTATTAGCAATTATTGACCGACTAAAATTAACCCCAAGTGAATTTTTTCAATTTTTATTCTTGAGTCAAAAAATTTTTTTAGGCTCTCAAACAATTTGTTCACAAGGGAAATCTTTGACCTATGATCAACAAGGTAAAATGATTTATTTTCCTGACGATGTCACTAGAACGGACAACCACCAGTATCTGGTTGCTCTTAAAAAAGATGATCTGGTTACTGTCCAACTGAAAATAACCTATTCAAATGGCACCTCTAAGGAAAAAGAACAAAAAATAACTTTAGCAAATGTTTTGACGAATTAGTCCATCTATTTTGATGCAACTACTTTCGACAAGAAATCAGAGAAATTTTGCCATTGGCATTGTCAACCTAGTCTTTTATGCTGCAAGCGAGTACCCATTCTATATTAGAATATAAGCTGTTAATATCTTATACTTCAAAAATTCCAAAACAAAAAAATTTCGAAATGAGGGCTAAAACATGAAAAAAATAGTCGTCCTCAAAGATGAATTAGTGATGAACTCGACTTTATATCCTGAAGTTTTAAAAACAATGACTGACTTAACGATTATTGAAGAAAATCTCTTTGACTATCTAAATGAACTTTCTACCAAAAATATTTTGTAACTAAAAAGGGGCTGGCCGCAGTGATTGCGGCCAGCCCCTTTGACATTTATTTTTTCTTGCGCATTTCTTTTTTTTGTAAGAATTGCAATTGCTTTTGCATTTTTAAATAATTTTTGAATAATTCATCCGATAATTCGCCATTGTTGATGGCTTCTTTCACCGCACAGCCAGGTTCCGTTTTATGTTGGCAATTGTTAAAGCGACACATTTTGGCAAGACCAGTAATTTGCTCAAAAGATTGCTCTAGCGCTGCGGCAGAAACAGTGTCTAAACCGACTTCTCTCATGCCCGGGGTATCAATAATCATCGCCCCATTTTCCAGCACAAATAATTCCCGACTCGTAGTCGTATGCCGTCCGTGAGCATCTTCATTTCGAATATCTTGAGTGACTTGTGCATTTTCTTGAATAAATTGATTCAATAACGTCGATTTTCCGACACCAGATGAACCGATAAAGGTAACGATTTTTTCCGGCGAAAGATAGGCGGAAAATTTTTCGGTGATTTCTTCATTTAGTCCAGTTGTAATTATTGGCAAACCGATAAAAAATTCGCTTAATTTTTCCACTTGTTGTGCGATAATTCCCGCTTGAGCTAAATCAGTTTTCGTTAAAACAATCACCGGCATCGCCCCAGAATCCCAAACAATCGTCACAAATCGCTCTAGCCGCGCCAAATTAAATTCATGATTGGCACTCGTAGTAATAAAAACCGTATCAATATTAGCAGCTATTCCTTGTTGATCTTGTCTCGAACCGGCAATTTTTCGTTGTAAAAAACTTTTGCGCTCTAAAATTTCGGTGATTAAAAATTGATCCGTATCATGCACTTCTCCTTGAACAAAATCTCCTACCACTGGCATGCCGCCTAACATGGCACTGCGTTCTTTTAAGAGATTGCCTTTCAAGCGACCGGTGACAATTTCTTTTGCATCCAATATTACTTTGTAAATTCCTTGTGCTTGAAAAATAATAATTCCTTTAGTCATTTGTTGACTGTTCCTCCTCAAATTAACGGAGGTTACACCTTGGCGCATACCTCCAAAATATTAAAAACTGTCGTTGCAATCATTCATCACAACCCCTTTCGGATTTTTTTCAGTACGCAGTAAGTTTAGCATAATTTTTTAAAAATAAAAACGCCCTCAACTAAAAATGTTTCACAAGAAACAATTTTTAGTTGAGGACGTTTTATCCTGTTAGTTTGGAAAGATTTTTAAAAGATTTCGATTAACCTGCTGTTTTGTCCAATGGCTAGGGAAAAAGATAAGAGGCCTTCAGAGTGTTAACACACTCTTACACCTTCTTCCTATTTTCCTACGCCATTATACGGACAAAACAGCACCTTCTTTTACTTTTTTAATCCGAATCTCAATCGCTGGAACTAGGAGAATAGATAAAATTTTTAAAAATCTAAAATCAGGATTTTTCAAAAATTTTCCTAATTCTCTACGTCCCAAACCGCGATTTCGATTACTTTTTAATCGTCATCGTCGTCGTCTTCTTCGTCTAGATCTTCTCGGACGGTTTTTCCTAGTAGACTTTGAACTTGGTAGATGGCGTCTTTATTGAAGGACAATAGTTGAATCAATAATTGTTGAAGACCAAATTTTTCTTCATTTTCGGCTAATTTAATTGCCCGCGTGATGAAAATATTTTGGAAGTCAAAGTCTTTGGCAAAGTTTTCTAACATGCTAGTAGCGTCCAAATATTTATTTTGACCGTGTTCGGCGATTTTTCCGTAGCGAGTAACTTCTTCTAAAGTTGTAGGAATCACTTCATTTTCAATTACTAATTCGTGGGCGATTTTTTCAAACCACAAAGTTTCGTTATTAGCTAACGTTTCAAAAACTTCTTTTAAACTAGCAGCGTTCAAACCTTTTACATAAAATTTTGCTTGGGTGAGTTTCATTTCTTGTAGTTTAAAGTTAGCTAAAATGTGACCGGTCATAGCGCCGGCAGTTGGTTTATGATGATCGACATCCGATTGTTTTACTTCTTGGGCAAATTTTTCTTCGATGCTTAATGTATTTTCACTCATGATTTACGCCTCTTTCACTTTAACAGATTTGACATCGTAACCTAATTTTTCCACGACTTCGGATAATTTTTCAGGAGTAACTTCGTCGGGGTTGAAATTAGCTTTGATCTTGCTAGCGTTAAACAACACTTTCGTATCGCTCACACCAGCTTGTTGAGAAACGGCACTTTCGATCTTTTGCATACAGCTTGGGCAAGATAAGGTATCTAATTGCATAATAATTTTTTTCATAATTGAATCTTCCTTTCATCTCTTTATGTCTTTATTATAGGTGCGATTGTTCAAATAAAAATTGACGACGGTCAAGTTTTTATTTTTTTTGAGAAATTATTGAGCAGAAACTTTTTTTACATCTTTATTGCCAAAATACAATAAGCGCATGGCGTTAAAGATGACCACTAAAATGCTGGCTTCGTGAACGAACATCCCAGATGCCATATAAATGAAGCCGGCGAACAAACCAATGAGTAAGAAGGCTACAACGCCAATAGCAATAACAACATTTTCCCGTGTGTTTAAGACTGTTTTTTTCGCCAAACGATAAGCGTGAACTAAAGCGTCAAAACTTGATTGCATTAAAACAACATCAGAAGTTTCAATGGCCACATCCGTTCCTGATCCCATGGCAATTCCGATATCTGCCGTGGCTAATGATGGGGAATCATTAATTCCATCGCCGACAAATGCGACGCGACGACCTTCATCTTGGAATTTTTTAACAAATTTTACTTTTTCATCAGGCATTAATTCGGCGTGCACTTCATCAATCCCTAATTTTTCAGCGACATATTGCGCGGTAATTTGATTATCACCAGTTAACATCACTAAATGTTTAGCGCCAGCTTGTTTCAAACGAGCCAATTGCGTAGCGACTTCTGGGCGAATTTCATCGGAAACTCCGATAATTTGTGTGACGACTTTATCAATAACGACAATTACAATGGAGCTGCCGGTTTTTTGTAGCGCTAAAAGATCTTTTTGTTGGGCGGCGCTAAGAGTTAATTTGTGGGTGGCTAATAATTTTGCATTCCCCGCACAAACTTCATGTCCGTCAATATCGGCCACAATACCTTGACCTTTAATCGTTTGATTATTTTTAATTTCTAGTTGTTGAAAATTTAAATTTTTTGTCGTGGCGTGATTAATAATCGCCCGGCCTAGTGGATGATCGGATAATGTTTCCAACCGTGCTACTAATTTCAAACTCAAATCAGCATCTTGACTGTAATTTTTAATTTCTGAAACGGCAGTCGTTCCTTTTGTTAACGTTCCGGTTTTATCAAAGACAAATGTATCGATTTTTGAAAAAGTATCCATCGCCTCGCCACCTTTAACTAAGATGCCGCGTTTGGCGCCATTACCGATACCAGCAACGTTAGAAACTGGAGCACCAATTACCAAAGCTCCAGGGCATCCGAGAACTAAAACGGTAATTGCTAAACGAAAATCACGACTTACTAAACCAACGACTAAAGCAATCAGTAAAACGGCTGGTGTATAATACTGAGCGAACCGATCGATAAATTTTTCGGCGTGAGATTTTGTATCTTGCGCTTCTTCAACGAGTTCAATAATTTTGGCAAATGTTGTATCGTCGCCGACTTTAGTTGCTTCAATTTGTAAAAATCCATCGGCTAAAATCGTTCCGGAAAATACTTCGGCCCCGACTTCTTTAACGACTTGTTTTGATTCACCAGTGACGGCCGCTTCATCGGCGTACCCTTTTCCTTCAACAACCGTACCATCAACGGGAATGGCGCCACCCGTTTTAACTAAGACCACGTCGCCTTCTTCAACGTCATCAATTTCAACTTCTTCAGTTGTGCCATCCGCTTGTAAAACGCTCGCTGTCGTTGGAGCCATTTCGGTTAAAGCTTTGATCGACTCGCGGGTTTTGGTTAACGTTTTTTGCTCTAAGAAACTCCCGAACAAAAATAAGAAAGTAACAATCGCCGACTCGTTGTACTCACCAATAATAAAAGCACCAACAACGGCAATCGTGACGAGTAAATCAATGGAAATTACTTTTACTTTCACTGCTTGATAGGCGTGAATCGCAATGGGGATAACGGCAATCACCGAAGCGACTGCTAAAGAAATATTGTATAAAGGCATTACTCCGATAAATTTTCCGATAAACCCTAACACAATTAATACTGCTGAAATCACGGTAATGTGATTACTGTGATCTTGAATCCATTTTTGAAATTTCATTTTTCTTCCTCTTTCTTTTTTCTGTTTTTTTATTTCTTTCTCTTGCTTACTTAGTTAGTATAGGTCCCATATTGCCAAAAAAAATTGACGGGTATCAAGTTTTGAAAAAAGTTGAAAAGAAATTGAAAGAAAGTAGCAAAAATTTTGCTATAATGAATCATCTGCAAAAAAAAGGAGGTCCAACAAATCAAAAAAGAAATACATTTTTTTAGTGCTTTTGCAATTATTATGGGGACGGTGATTGGCGCTGGCGTGTTTTTCAAAACCGCCACGGTGGTGAACTTTACGCATTCCGTTGGTCTTACTTTGCTGGCCTGGCTAGTTGGCGGCCTGCTCACTTTAACCGCCGGGCTAACGGTGGCGGAGCTGGCAACTATGATGCCTGAAACTGGTGGGGCGGTAAAATATTTGGAGAAAGCTTATGGCAAATTGGCCGGTTTTTTACTTGGCTGGGCTCAAAGTTTTCTTTATTATCCTGCCAACATCGCCGCTTTGGCCATGATTTTTTCCACCCAATTAATTAATTTATTTCAATTAAACGATAAATTGCTGATTCCCATTTCCTTAGTGACTTCCATCAGTATTACTGGTATTAATTTAGTAGGTACCAAATTTACGACCCGCGTTCAAAATGTAACCCTTTTGATCAAATTAATTCCGATTTTAATTATTGTGGGGGCTAGCTTTTTTGCTCCGACACCTAGTCATTTTTCTTTTTGGCCTGCGGATACTCATGCTACGGTGAATTTCTCTGGTGCTTTGTTAGCTACTTTATTTGCTTACGATGGTTGGCTAGGGTTAACGGCGATGGCAGGTGAAATGAAACGGCCGGAAAAAGATTTTCCTAAGGCGATTATTTTAGGCTTAAGTAGCGTTACAGTGATTTATCTTTTGATCAACTGGGGAATTTTAAAAGCATTGCCGCTAGAAATGATTGCCGGTAATGCCAATGCGACCTCACTTGCGGCGACAAAACTTTTAGGAAATATTGGCGGAAAAGTTGTCACGGTAGGTTTATTGATTTCCGTTTACGGCGCGTTAAATGGTTATACCTTAAGTGGCATCCGCGTGCCTTATGCTTTAGCGCTAGAAAATCAATGGCCGGCAAGTCATTTTTTCAAAAAATTAGCAAAGAAAACGCAAGTCCCTTATCGCGTCGCTTTGTTTCAACTGGCGTTAAGTTGTCTAATGCTTTTTCTAGGAAGTTTTGACTTACTGACTGATATGGCGATTTTTATTGTTTGGATTTTTTCGCTGCTTTTATTTTTTGCGGTCATTCGTTTACGAAAAAGCCAACCAGAAATCACGCGTCCTTATCGTGTGCCGTTTTATCCGTTAGTACCATTGGTGGCCATTGCCGGTGCTAGTTTTATTTTAATTATGACGATAATCACCCAGACGAACCTTGCTTTCATTGGTATTGGTGTGACTTTACTAGGCATTCCCGTTTTTTATCTCTTGCAACGAAAAAAATAAAAAAATCCGCGCCCTTCAACTTAATGGAGGGCGCGGATTTTTTTAATTGATTCGAATGCTACCACTGCTACTTTCTGCCTTCAAATGAAACTGCGGATTCTGACCGACTGTGCCGATTTTTACTTTTGGCTGGCCTGCTGGCGTTTCACCGATTGTGCCAATGGGTAAAGTCACGCTGCCATTTTTAGAAAACGTCTGAAGCGTATAACTTGCTTTAGTAGGCATAGTCAATTGCACCCAACCACTGCGAGCCTCGGCTGTAATATCACCTTGCACCTCTTGAAATTTTACATTTACACTGCCGGCGCGACTGGAAAATTGACCAGAATTTCTGACGACAGCATTTTCAACATTCACCCCGCCAGAACGGGAAGTAAACGTCACGTCTGATCCGGAAATATTTTCTGCTTTCACTGACCCAGACGCACTTTCAGCTAATAAAATGGGTGCTTGAACTGAAAATAATTTCACGCTACCACTTTTCGCGCTGACTTGTAGTTGTTTTTTGACTTTGATATCATCTAACTTCACCGAACCACTAGCTGATTGAAATACAGCCTCGCTGCCGATAAATCCATTCCCTTTCACTGAACCAGAGCGAGCAGAAAGAGCAATATGATGACTTTCTAATTGTTCGAATTTCACCGATCCGCTACTTGATTCACCGATAATTTGTTGTAATCCAGTAATATTTTTCAAAAAAAGACTCCCGGAACGATTTTCTAAAATCAATTTCCCAATAAAACTTTCCGGCAAATAAATTTCAGTCCGCATATTAAAAAATAAAATCAACGTATCACTACGACCTTGAAAAACGCTAATTCGTTGGTCTTTTTGTTCTAGCACTCCGTAAAGATCAGGTCGATCGACGTTCATGTATTCTAAAATTTTTAAGTTTTCTCCTTCAGTCGGAAAAATTTTTACACCAGCATTGCTATAACTGACGGCGATTTCTTCGATATTATTTAAAGAAACTTCAAGTGTGTTCACTAATTTAGTCTGGAAAAGATGAAAATTTCTTTTGCCATCCTGATTCATAACTAAAGGTTCGATCCGCTCGCTAGTTGAACTTTGGGTGATTGCTTGCAGTAATTCATCTAAGTCCCCTAAATTTTCAATTGTTTCTTGCAACGCTTGCTCCGGCGTTAATCCTTCGTCCATTTTTTCTTGCATGCTATCACTTAAATCGGATAATAAACTGTCAAACAATTCTTCTGTTTCTTGGTTTTTTTCGTAAGGCAAAAAATATTTTTCCAAAGTATTTTTTAAATTTGCTTCCATTAGAATTCTCCTTTTTCTGGGACTTGATCTTTTAGTTGACCGAAAATTAAATTCGTTAATACTTCCACTGTCTGGCCCCACTGACTTTGTTGGGCTAATAACGTATCGACACCAACTTCAGTGACCGAAAAATATTTCCGGCGAGCACCTTGAGTTTCGTCACCCCAGTAGCTTGTTAAATAACCATTTTTTTCTAGACGGCGCAGCGCTGAATACATAGTGGCCTCATTGAGAATATATTTCCCTTGGCTTAGCGCTTTAACACCTTTGCCGATTTGATAGCCGTAAGAATCTTTTTGCCACAAAACATTCAGCAATATCACATCAGTGGCGTTCCGCAATAATTCTTTTTCTAAATCCATTTGAAAACCTCCTTGATAAAAATATTGTACTCCACATTACTGTGTCCGTCAAAGTAATTTGTTTAACAATCTAAAAATGTTTTGCAGCTGAAAAAAAATCGCCAAAAAAAATCCCACTGAAAAAAATCAGTGGGATTTGATATTATTATTTTGCGTAATCTACTACGCGGGTTTCGCGAATAACGGTAACTTTAATGTGACCAGGATAATCCAGATCATTTTCAATTTTTTTGCGAATATCACGCGCCAAGACAACAGCATCGAGATCGGTGATTTCGTCAGGTTTCACCATAACCCGTACCTCGCGGCCGGCTTGAATAGCAAAACTTGATTGAACTCCTTTAAAGCCATTGGCAATATTTTCAAGATTTTGGAGTCGTTTGATATAATTTTCTAATGATTCGCTACGAGCACCAGGCCGGGCTGCCGACAAAGCGTCAGCTGCAGCGACTAAAACAGAAATAATTGATGTTGCTTCGGTGTCACCGTGATGAGATGCAATGGCGTTAATGACCACTGGATTTTCTTTGTACTTGGCAGCAAGTTCGGCGCCAATTTCCACGTGTGATCCTTCTACTTCATAATCTAGTGCTTTACCGATGTCATGCAATAATCCAGCTCGTTTCGCTAGTTGAATATCTTCGCCAATTTCTCCGGCTAAAGATCCAGCCAACTTGGCAACTTCAAGACTGTGATTTAAAACATTTTGACCATAACTTGTCCGGAAATGGAGACGACCTAAAATTTTAATTAAGTCAGGATGCAAAGTGTGGGCGCCAACTTCAAAAGCAGCTTGTTCCCCATACTCACGAATTCTTTCGTCCATTTCTTTGCGAGATTTCTCAACCATTTCTTCAATCCGCGCGGGATGAATTCGGCCATCAGAAATTAATTTTTCCAAAGTCATCCGAGCAATTTCTCGACGAATTGGATCAAATCCTGATAAAACTACGGCTTCTGGCGTATCATCGATAATCAAATCGATTCCCGTTAAGGTTTCTAACGTGCGAATATTGCGCCCTTCTCGTCCGATGATCCGGCCTTTCATTTCATCATTAGGTAACGTCACAACAGAGACCGTGGTTTCAGTCACTTGATCAGCACCCGTTCGTTGAATCGCTAACGATAATAAATTCTTAGCTTTGCGATCTGCTTCATCTTTGGCGCGATCTTCTGATTCTTTAACCATTACGGCTAATTCGTGATTTAATTCTTCTTGCGTTGTTGAAATGATAATTTCTTTGGCCTCGTCGCGGGATAATGCGGCGACGCGTTCCAATTCTTGTTGCTGTTTGTCAATGAGAGTTGCTACTTCTTTTTCTCGCTCGTCTAGTTCATGTTGTAAGTTTCCGAGTTTCCCTTCTTTTTCTTCCAGTGAGGATTCACGCTTATCAAGCGTTCCATCTTTTTTCTCAAGAGTCTGCTCTTTTTGCACTAAGCGATTCTCTTGATTTTTTATTTCGGCACGACGTTCTTTCAGCTCACTTTCAATTTCTGAACGATATACTTGGGTTTTTTCTTTTGCCGCAAAAAGCGTTTCTCTTTTCAACGTTTCTGCTTCTTTTTCAGCATTTTCTAAAATACCCTTGGCTGTATGCGTAGCTGCGTCGACTTCTTGTTGATTGCGCAACTTTTCTTGCTTTTTGCCATGGGAAATTCCGAAAACACCTCCGACAACTAATCCGACGATAGCGAGGATATATGGTAGAAATTCCATCATTGATCCACCTCCTACTATCTGTGATTATAAAAATGTAATGTTTGATAAAAATATCAACTTATCAAGTTTTTTAAAGTGCATACAAATGCACTACTCCATTTTAATGTTTAAAAAATACTGTGTCAACTGACAAAAGGAGTTTCGGGAAACATTTGTTATTTTTGAAAGGAGAATTTTTCTCAAAAGTCTTCTGGCGTGGTACAATTACGGCATACAACTCTTGGGAGGACTCTCATGATAAAATATTTTTCCATACAAAATAATCAACTCACTTTACTAAATGAAGATACAAAAAGCGCTGCTATTTGGCTTTGCTTAGAACAACCTAGCGACACAGAAATTAGTACGGTGGCCGAATCTTTTTCATTTCCTAGCGACTACATCACCGATGTCCTAGATGACACCGAAAACTCCCGCTTTGAAAAATTAGCCCAGGAAACCTTTGCCGATCCCGCGCTTCTTCTTGTCCAATACCCTTTTGCCAAATTATCTCCCGCCGGATATTTGCAAATTGAAACGTATCCTTTTTCAATTATTTTAACACCCGATGGAAAAATGATTACCGCCAGCAACTATGAGCCGGAATTTATTAAAAAAATTTTGCAAAAAAAATTCTCGGATTCTGCCAACTCCAACGCCATCTGGGAAATACTTTTCCAAATGTTTTGGGAGATGTCGGCTTCTTTCAATATCCTCTTAGCTTCCATGAAAACACATTCCGATACGTTAGAAAATCAAATCCAAGTCGCCACTGAAAATAAACAGCTCTCGCAAATTATGAATATCCAAAAAAGTTTAATTTATTTTGAGCAAGCAACGATGGACAACCAACACGTTTTTCAAAAATTTTTTGAGACCAATTTATTAGGGTGGGACGCCACCGGTCACGGTCAGATGCACGATATCTTAGTAGAAAATCGCCAAGCGCAAATTTCGGCCCGGCTGCAACTTAAGTTAGTAGAAAAAATGAACGAAACTTTTTCTTCGATCGTGTCCAATAATTTAAATAACGTCATGAAAATCCTGACGAGTCTGACCATCGTCTTAACCATCCCCACCATTATCGGCAGCATTTACGGCATGAATATCCAACTCCCTTTCGCCAACCGCGACGACGCATTTTGGTGGCTATTTCTAGGCACCTTCATCCTCTGCATCCTAGTAGTCTACTACCTAAGAAAAAATAGATTTTTGTAAGAGGATGTCGAGAGTGCGTCTAGCGGTGTAGAGAAATAGGAAAATCATTTAAAAATCCCGCTTTTGGATTTTAAATGATTTTATCTTTTCTCCTAACCGCTGCACTCGAGACACCGTAAAAAAGGTTGTCGAGAAGGTGAACAGCTGCGTAGAAAATTAGGAAAACTGAGGACGAATGGAACATTCGCCGGAAGTTTTATCTATTTTCCTAGCAGCTATCTTTGAGACACCGTCAAAAGAGGATGTGTTTCAAACGTTTAATGGCGTAGGAAAATAGGGAAATTTTTGAAAATCCCGTTTTTGGATTTTTGAATAATTTCATCTTTTTCCTAACTGCTGGTCAAAACACACCGTAAAACAAGGTTGTCGAAAGTGCGTCTAGCGGTGTAGAGAAATAGGAAAATTATTAAAAATCCCGCTTTTGGATTTTAAATGATTTTATCTTTTCTCCTAACCGCTGCACTCGAGACACCGTCAATAAAGACCGCCAAAAACACAAAACCCCGAAAAGTTAGTCTCTTCAGCTAACTTTTCGGGGTTTTTTGATTAAAATTCTATCCTAAAAACACATCCCGATAATCCTCGACATATTTTTCAAATGAAGTTGGTTTGCGCCCTAAAACATTTTCGACTGTTAAAGTTACTTTTTTGGCGTTACCAAGTTGAGTGATTAAATACAGCATCACCATCACATTGACGTAATCTTTTTTAATTCCTCTTTTCAACATTGTTTGGCGAAAACCTAATAGACTCGGCTTGGTGTAAATAATTTTTGTATCCAGAACTTTCGTCATAATCGTAGCAACTTCGGCGTAAGTCAAAGCCACTTCACCGGTTATTTCCAGTTCTTGATTGAGATATTTATCTGAGAGCAGACATTTAGCCGCAACCGCTCCGATATCTCGCGTATCGATGAAACTAGTTTTTGAATTTCCCGCCGGAACATATAAATCGTGACGATCAAAAATATCTGCAAGATGAGTCGTGTTCAGATTTTGCATAAAAAAACTTGGTCGAATAAAAGTGTGGGGAATTTCTAGTTCAATAATTTTTTTCTCGATTTTATGATGGGGCGTCACTGGATTTTTTTCAACACCGATTAAGGAAACAAAAACGAGTTGTTTCACTTTTTGTGCTTTCACCGCTTCTAAAAATGGAAACATGTCCACTTTGGGCTTAGCTAGTTGCGGCGGGCGAATGAAAAAGACGCGATCAACGGCAGATAATGCTTTATAAAAAGTTTCCGGATCCAAAAAATCAAATTTCACAACTTCCACATTAGCAAACTTAGCAAATAATGAAGCCTCTTTTTCTGGTTGATGAACGCCCGCTATCATTTGGACATTTTCATTGCTGGATAGCTCTTTTATTAATGGAAAGCCAATGTTCCCGGTTCCGCCAATAATTAATATTTTTTCCATTTCAATTAATCCTCACTGTCTAATTTTTGCAACACTTGATTCAGTTGATTCTGTTCTTCAGCGGAAAGTTTTGCGGTAAATTCCGTCAAAATCAAATCACTAATCGCTAGTGCTTTTTGACATTGTTCTAGTCCGCTCTGACTTAAAAATAAATCAAACGCTCGGCTGTCCTGACTATTTTTTATTTTGTAAAGCAATTTTTTATTTTCCAGCCGTTTTATAATCGCCGATATTGTCGGCTTATCCATATCAAGAATTTTGGCCAAATCATTAGCCGTTACCAAATGGCTTAGTTGTTGGAAATGATTCAACTGTTGCATCACCGCCCACTGTTGCGCGGTAATATCCAACTGGCTTAGTTCATGATTTAATTCATATCTTAATTTTTT
This sequence comes from Enterococcus timonensis, assembly GCF_900104595.1. GTDB lineage: Bacteria > Bacillota > Bacilli > Lactobacillales > Enterococcaceae > Enterococcus_J > Enterococcus_J timonensis. The sequence goes on along the minus strand of NZ_FNVY01000003.1, from coordinate 97,420 downwards.
GGAGACACTCATTAATAAATAACCCGTATTCTTCATAACATCACCTCTTAGTATGATTAGATGTAGTTAGTTTACTAACTATACCGATAAAAGTAAAGCTTTTTTGAAAAAAAAAAAATACTCCTAAAAAATTTTAGGAATATCTTTTCATTAAATTATTTAGCTGGTTCTTCTTTTACCGCGTCATCTAAAGGTAATAACTCTTCTTGACCATCTTCAACAACCTCGGCTTTTTTACTTTTCTTGGAAGCTTTTGGTTTTTCTTTTTCTGCTTTGCTCTTTTGTATATCTTCAGCACTTGCGCCGATCCCATAAGCTTGGCGCACCAACGTATTTAATTCTTCAATCATATCAGGATGTTCTTGCAAATAAATTTTTACATTTTCCCGACCTTGACCAATGCGTTCGCCTTTATAAGAATACCAAGCGCCAGATTTGTCGACAATATCTTTTTCTGCTGCCATGTCCAAAAGTTCACCGACGCGAGAAATCCCTTGGCCGTACATAATATCCACTTCAGCCACTTTAAATGGTGGCGCCACTTTATTTTTTACTACTTTAATTCTTGTGTGGTTTCCGACAATATCGGTGCCTTGTTTCAATTGTTCAGCGCGGCGCACTTCTAAACGAACCGTTGCGTAAAATTTCAACGCCCGGCCACCAGGAGTGATTTCCGGATTCCCAAACATCACGCCGACTTTTTCACGAATTTGGTTAATGAAGACGGCAATTGTTTTCGTTTTATTAATGGAACCAGATAATTTCCGCAAAGCTTGGCTCATTAAACGTGCTTGCAAACCAACGTGGCTGGCACCCATTTCGCCTTCGATTTCGGCCCGCGGGACAAGAGCTGCCACCGAGTCAATAACTACAATATCAATAGCACCAGAGGCAACAAGTGCATCGGCAATTTCCAAAGCTTGTTCACCAGTGTCTGGTTGGGACAAAAGTAATTCGTCAATGTCGACGCCTAATGCCTTGGCGTAAGTTGGATCTAACGCGTGTTCAGCATCAATAAAAGCTGCCGTGCCGCCTGCTTTTTGCACTTCAGCAATGGCGTGCAATGAAACGGTGGTTTTACCGGAACTTTCTGGTCCGTAAATTTCAATAATTCGTCCACGGGGATAACCGCCGACACCAAGAGCTACATCTAAAGCGAGTGAGCCAGAAGGGACGGTTGCAATTTCCATATCAACTTTTTGTCCTAATTTCATAATCGAGCCTTTACCGTAACTTTTCTCGATTTTTTTTAGTGCGTCGTCTAACGCTTTTTGCCGATCTTCAGCCAAAAAAATTCCTCCTTCAAGGTTCATAATTTATTTTTTTAATTTTTTTAAATGGATTATCTCTTGCAGTACTTTCCTATTTTAAAGGATTCCAGGGAAAATTGCAAGAAAAAGGCGAACAAATATTCCCCTAAGCGAAAATATTTTTTAAAATAAAAGATAAACCTTCCATCACTGCTTGCTGACGAATATAATTGCGGTCGCGATTTAAATGCAGCAAGAGACTCATTACACCATGGCGGGTAGCAAGGCCAATATAAACTGTTCCTGCCGGCCGATTTTCTAGCGGTTCTGGTCCAGCCACGCCGGTAAAACTAATGGCTAAATCCGTATCAAAAATTTCTCGCGTATTTTGAGCCATCGATTCGGCCACTTCACTAGAAACTACGCCATATTTTTCGATTAAAGTTGCCGGAACATGAGCGGTTTTTATTTTCGCTTCGGGAGAGTAAGTAATCAGTCCACCGGGGAAAACTTTTGAAACACCAGCAATCTCCCCTAGCGTAGCTTGAAATAAGCCGGCAGTTAAACTTTCGACAGCGGACAATGTCAGCTGGTTGGCTTTTAATTTTTCCACTACAACTTGAGCCAATGAATTTTCATCGCCAGAACCATAGTAAAATTCGCCGACTTGAGCTAAAATTTTTTCTTTTAACTGTTGGACTAACGCCCACCCTTTTTCAAGTGTTGTAGCTTGGGCGGTGATTCGCAAAGTCACTTCATGCAACTTAGCGTAAGGCGCGACGGTGGGATTGGTTTGTTGGGCGATTAAATCTTGAAGTTCAGTAGCCAGTTGCGCTTCGCCAATGCCGAAAAATCGTAAAACTTCAGAATATAAATGATCTTCTTGAGGTAATATTTTTTCTAAATGCAAGCGAGCGACTTGTAAAAACATCGGCATCAGTTCACTAGGCGGGCCAGGCAAAAGTAAATAATAAGTATTATCTTGGTTAATTAAAGTCCCCACGGCCAGTCCGGCGGGATTTTCCAAAACGATTCCACCGGCGATGGAGAGCGCTTGCAGCCGATTATTTTCCGTTACGACGCGATTGCGCCGTTGGAAAAACAAATTAATTTTTTCCATGGCCGTTTCATTGAAAAATAAATCCCGGCCTAAAAATTTCGCCACCGTTTGTTTCGTTAAATCATCGGTTGTCGGCCCTAAACCGCCAGACAAAACAACTAAATCAGAACGAGCTTGCGCTAATTGCAAATTTTCTAAAAGCCGCGCCGGATTGTCCCCCACCACGCTTTCGTGATACGTATTAAATCCTAGTGCATTGAGTTGTTGCGCCAAAAAAGCGGCGTTGGTGTTAACAATTTGACCCATCAAAATTTCGGTTCCGACAGCAATAATTTCTGCTTCCATATAAATCATCCCTTACTTTTAAAATACGCAGAAAAAAGTCAGGCAGAAAAATTTCCACCCGACTTTTTTTACTTTTACATCGATCCTTTGAAAATACTTTTGTTTTTGGCAAAATAATCGATGCCAGAATAAATTGTGAAAAATAAACAAGCATAAAGTAAAATTTGGTCAAAAGGAATGCTTAGGGCAGCAAATGGCAAATTATTTAATAAAAGAAAAATAATCGCAAACATTTGCGTGGCTGTTTTAATTTTTCCCGGCCAAGCGGCAGCCAAAACTTCGCCACTTTCTTCTACTAATAATAAACGCAGACCCGTAACCGCCAGTTCGCGACAAATAATAATTGCCACCACCCAGCCAGGTGCCTTGCCAAGGTCCACTAATAAAACAAAAGCGGTCATGACTAACATTTTATCGGCTAAAGGATCGGCAAATTTTCCAAAGTTAGTCACCAAATGATTGGCGCGGGCAATTTTTCCATCCAACCAATCGGTAATAGCGGCAAGCGCAAAAATAATTGCGGCTACCATTTGGCGGACAGGAAGGTCCACCGATAAAGCGTGAAGCGTTCCCCAATCTAGTGGAACTACTACTAATACGATAAAAATCGGGATCATAAAAATTCTCAGCACTGTTAATTTGTTCGGCAAATTCATTTTTCAATCGCTCCTTTGTCTTCTCTTCTCTATTTTACCCAAAGGAAGAGCCGATGTCACCTCTTGCGGTAATTTAAAAAAAATCACGCGGGCGCGTGATTTTTTTGACAACCTTATTGACGGTGTCTCAAGTTCAGCGGTTAGGAGAAAAGATAAAATTTTTAAAAATCTAAAACCATGATTTTCGAAAAATTTTCCTATTTCTCTACACCGCTAGACGAACTTTCGACAACCTTGTTTGACGGTGTCTCAAAGGTAGCTGCTAGGAAAATAGATAAAACTTCCGGCGAATGTTCCATTCGTCCTCAGTTTTCCTAATTTTCTACGCAGCTGATCACCTTTTCGACATCCTTTATTCATAACTTATCGTTAAGTCTAGGTTTCTTTTGACGCCGCCTAGGCCGGTGGGGTTAAAATCTAAAGCTTGGCCGTTAATTTTAATCGCGGCATTTCCGGCGGCTCCTAAGACGACGCGGGCGCTGGTTGCATTTTCTGGCAGCGCGCTAGTTACTACTTCGCCAGGTTGCAAAGTGTGTTGGTAAGTGTAATCGCCATTGACGATAATGCCCACCCAACATGCTCCGGTGGATAGTCCGGTAAATTCAATATTCGCTGGGCTTTTCACGTGGCTTAAAGTCATCGTTATTTCGGTGGTGGTGGTGCTATTTAAAACAAATTCAGGCACGACTTCAGCGGAACTTTCGGTAGTTGAAGTCACCGTTGAGCTTTCCGTTGTTTCAGCAACCGAACTTTCGATTGTTGTACTTTCAACAGTCGAACTTTCCGCCTCGGAATTGACAATAACTGCAGGTGGTCGGGCGATAATCGGATTTTCCGTTCGATCTCGAATGGTCATCGCCACCACGCCGCCGACAATTAAAATCGCAACAAATGCTAAAATAATTACCGGTAGTAAACTATTTTTTTTAGGAGATTGATCGCGCCGACTGGTTCTAGAAGGTGCTTTATTTGTTGTCGTTCGCTGAGGTTTGCGCACTTCATTTCCGCTGCGCAAGGCCATTAACAGAGGTTGCGGATCGATGTCGACTGCCACTGCGTATTGCTCGATAAAACTGCGCACATAAAAATCACCAGGTAATGCGGCGAAATTATTTTCTTCTATATTTACTAAATGTCGTTGTTGAATTTTTGTAATTTGTTGTAATTCCTCAAGAGAGTATCCTTTTTTTAAACGTGCGCGTCGTAAAGTATCGCCGATTTCCGCCACGAGTTCTCCTCCTTTTTCATCCGTTCCACGCGCCATCAACGCTCACGAGGCTACCGGTTAAGTAGCTGGCTTCTTTGTGTGCGATCATCTGCACAAAAAAAGCAATTTCTGCGGGCGCTGCTAGACGTAAGACGGGAATATTTTCTTTTAAATCTGTTATTTCTTCGGTGGTAAAATCTTTCAATAATGGTGTTTGGACGGCGCCAGGCGCCACGACATTGACGGTGATGCCTAGCGTGGCCACTTCTTTGGCGTAACTTTTGCAAAATCCCACTTGGGCGGCTTTCACACTGGCATAAACGGCTTCCATCGCCGAACCAGTTTGTCCATAAATCGAACCAATAAAAATCACCCGGGCAAATGGTGCTTGCGCTAATTTTTTTTCAAAAAGTTGCAAGATGCGAATTGGTGTTTCTAGATGCAAACGCCATAAATTAGTCATGATTTCGGCTGGCATCTCACTTGTTAGACCGTACCATGAGTTTCCTTGCGCAAAAACAATTGTATCCAGCGCAAAAATTTGTTGGCTGAATATTAATAAATCTTCTGGCAAAAGTGCGGTCATGTTTAAAGATACCACAAAAAATTCCTGTTGGGGATACTGAATTTGCAAAGATTTTTGTAAGATTATCGCGGCGTCTTTTTGATGGGCGTAGTGGATATATAAAGAAAAACCGTCCGCTGCTAATTTTTCGCAAATCGCCTGTCCGATTCCCCCGGTGGCGCCGAAAACTAAAGCGTGACGCATTTAGTCTTCCTCCGGCAATAAATAAAAGACGGTGGCATTTTTTTCGTCGATAAATTTTTCTCCAAACGCGTGTAAGTCTTTAATAGTAATCGCTGAAATAACATCAGGAATTTGGAAAATATTGCCTTTTTTATCGGTAGTTTGGAAAAATTGATTGGCAATATATTCTGGTGAATTAAGGGACTGTAAATATTTTCCTAGCGTTTGTTTTTTCAAACGGGTTAATTTTTCAGCTGTCACTTCGCGATAAAGTTGCTCGGTAAATAAAATTTCTTTTAATGCAACCACTAATTTTTCAGGCTCGGCCGAATCGCTAGTAAAGGCGGCAAAATGAAAGCCCCGCTCGACACTTAATTCAAAACTGAAACTATCATCAATTAATCCACCATCATATAAATCTAAATACGCTTGCGAACTGTCCCCTAAAGCTAGCTCTAACAAAAGTTCGGCGGACATTTTATATTGCATTTGCGCCAAAGAATCCTGCGGCACTTGATCAAATCCTTTAATCCCCAGACCAACTTTAGGCATAACAACATCCATGTGGAGCGTGTTTTCAGCAATAATTTCAGCCGGCGTTTCGGTTGGGAAAAAGCGTTGAATTTTTTGAGCTGGCAAGAAATTTTTTTGCCCTTGATTATTTTTAATATCCTTCATTAAAGTGATTGGATCAAGGTTACCCACCACCAGCAGCGTCATATTGCTAGGGTGATAAAAAGTTTCATAACACAAATACAAATCCTCGGCGGTGATTTCTTGAATGGAATCAACCGTGCCGGCAATATCAATATGCAGCGGATGTTTCAGATATAAATTTTGAATCAGGCCAAAAAATAAACGCCAGCCCGGTTCGTCTTGATACATTTGAATTTCTTGGGCGATAATTCCTTTTTCTTTATTGACAGACGCTTTAGTAAAGTACGGTTCTTGGACAAAATCCAGTAATGTATTTAAATTTTCAACTAAAAATTCGGTGGCGGCAAATAAATAACTAGTGCGGGTGAAACTGGTAAACGCATTAGCCGAAGCTCCTAGTTGAGAAAATTTTTGGAAAACATCGCCGTCTTCTTTTTCAAATAATTTATGCTCTAAAAAATGAGCAATCCCTTCTGGAACAGTCACTTTTTCTTGTTGACCTAGTGGCACAAACGTTTCGTCGATTGAACCATAATCAGTAGAAAACAAGCCGTAAGATTTTTGGAAGCCGGCTTTAGGCACCAGAACGACGGTTAAACCATTATCTAGCGTTTCAGTAAAAATTTCTTCATTTAGTTTTGGATATTTCATGGGCTACTCCTGTTCCTTTCCGGCCAAAAAATAAATGCTTTGCAGACGAATTTGGCGGGCAACTTGTTGGACATCGTCTTTAGATACAGCAGCCAGCTCCTCTAGCCATTGTTCGTTGGTCTTGGCACTTTTTGGGGCGATGATGTCTTTATAGAACATTTCCAATTGCCCTTGCATCGTGTCTTGTTGCATTAAAAATTGATTTTTCCAGTTGGCTTTAGTTTGGTTTAGCTCCAAATCTGAAATCTGACCTTGTTGAATCGCCACTAATTGTTGATTGATTAACGATAAAACGTGATCACGATTTTTAGTGTCGATACCGCTTTGAACGGTTAAATATTGGCGATAAACATCAAAACTTGAGGAAGCATAATACGCCAAACTTTCTTTTTCCCGGACATTGAGAAATAATTTTGAATGCGGAAAGCCGCCGAAAATTCCATTAAAAACTAACAACGGAAAATAATTTTTCCCATCGTAATCTGCTGGCACTTGATAAGCGACGTTCAGTTTAGCTTGCAAGATGTCTTGTTGCTCTTGTTTTTCTGCCACGACTGGACTTAACGCTTGTTGATATTGCAAATCTGGTAATTTTGTTTCACGTGGGACAAATGGCAAATTTTTAAATAATTTTTCGGCAGCTTTTTCAGTAATATCGCCGATAACTAAAATATCTACGCGATCATTTGCCATCATTTCCTGATAATAACGAGTCAGCTCTTGATTTGTTAGCGCCTGAAGTTCGGAAACATTTCCGTAGCTGGGCACTTGCTGCGCTTCATCTGTAAAATAAAGTTGCGACAGTTGCGCGGATGCATAAGTTTGCTTATCTTCATAAACGCTCTGCAAATAACGCACGAGATTTTCTTTTTCCCGATCAAAAGTTTCTTGATGGAATTTTTCGGCTACAAAATGCGGCGCGAATAAAATTTCTTTTAGAAATTCGACTGCATTTTCTAAAATTCCTTTTTCTTCAATGAATTTTTCATTCACCACATTCATGCTCACCGTCAGTATGTGCAAACGGCCTTTTTTCCCGACATTAATCGAAAAACTAGCGCCAAATAAATCAGCTAAAGCATCTGCTAATAAATTTTGGGTAGGATATTTTTGAGAATTGGTTTCTAGTAGAGAAGAAAGTAGCGTCCGCTTGGTGGCCACGCCGCTAGCAAGCTCGGTGGCAAATCTAATATTGATTCGTACTGTCTTATACTTTTCAGTGGTTAGAACGTGCAAATTGACGCCCGATTTAATTTCTGTCAAAAAAATCACTCCTTAGTAGTAATGATAGATGAATTTTCGTTTGCTGACAATCATTGGACCAGATATTCGAAAAAAAAATCGAGCGCGGACAAAAAAATTTGTTCCCGCTCGAATTTTCACTTAAAAAGCATACCGGAAAATACTTTCGACAGCCTTTTTTTCGGTGTCTCTAAGGTAGCTGCTTGGAAAATAGATAAAATTTCTAAAAATCTAAAACCGGGATTTTTGGAAAATTTTCCTAATTCTTTACACCATTACCCGCACTCTCGACAACCTATTTTTTTCATTCGCCTTTGTTTTCTTTGAAATAATTTTTGAAGTTGGCGTGGTAGTGGTAGAACATGTATTTTAGCAGGATCCAGCGTTTAACGGAAAAATCAGGGTGATAAAAAACGGTGGTGCCGACTTGGTGTTTTTTAATTAATTTTAGTGCTTTTTGTTTGGCTGGTGAATCTTTGACGTATTTTTTGAACAGACGATTGTCCACTCCTAGCCAAAGTGTTTCCCCAGTGCCAAAAACAGTCGCGCCGCCGGTATGGCCAAAAACTAAATCTTCCACAATATATTCCGCCAAATTATACCCATTGAGAGTCACAAAAAAACTTGAGCGCCCTTGCCGCGGGTTAATTTCAAATAATTTATACTGATTATCGCGGGTGTCAAACTTCATATCAAAATTAGCGAAACCGCGATAATTGATTTGCTCCAAAAAGTTTTTTATTTGGTCATAAACGACTTGATCGGCTTCGGGTAAGATGGCCATATAATTACCAATCGAACCTGGCGCAGGATCTTCCAGCAAGGCGTGGCCGAGAAACATCATTTGAACGTGACCGGTACTATCCACATAGGCGTTCAGCACGTGCATCAGCCCATCGTCTCCGGGAATAAATTCTTGGCAAATCATCTTTCCGGTATAGCCGGCATTTTTTATTTTTAAAAGCAGCGTGTCAAATTCAGCGCGATCTTTCACTCGAAAAGCTTTTTTTCGCCCGACAAATGAAATATCTAGCCACGCGACAGAATCGGCTGGTTTTAAAGCAATTGGAAATTCAAATGGCAATTTTATTTCTGACGGATCAAGCAAAGTTGGCGTGTCGATTACAATTGTTTGGGGATGGGACAGTTGGAACTGTTGGCACAATTCATAAAAATGAACTTTGTTGACTAATTGTTCCAATAAATCCTCTTCCAGCGCATGAAATTCATAATACGGCGCCAGTGTCGCTTTGCCCCGAGCCAGAGCGGCCGCATAGGCATCGCCACATGCAATTAATAAATGTTTTTTTTCAGGATTTAATTGGCCATGGGCTTTAATTAAAGTATTTGCAAAAACTTGATCGTCGTGAAAATCAGGCACCGTATGAACCGTCACGATTTTCGAATATTTTGTTGGCGCCAATTGAGTGGCCGCGTATGCTTGACTAACCATGCCGTATTTTTCGTGAAAGGCCCGCGCCATTCCGTACACATTAATGTCGCTTCCTAATAAAGTGACATCAAAATTATTTTTTTCCATTTTTTCAGTTCAACTCCGTAAAATTTTTTTCAAAATATTATTTAACTAGGTCAACTTTTTTACTGCGAAATTTATTAGTTAGCGCCGTAAGTTTTCCGCCTGTCGAATCGTTTCTAATACCGTTAAAGCTTGGGCATCAAAAATGTTTTGTCCGTGGGTTTGGCGCTTTTCTTCTAAAAGCGAGAGTTCCGTACAGCCAAGTACCACCGCCGCGTTGTTCGTTTGCTGTGCTACGTCTAGTAAAATCTCATCATACAAGGTAAAATCAAAAAAACTTTTGGCTTTAATTTGGTGATAAATTAAAAAATTTATTTTTTCTTGCAATGTCTTATCCGGTAGCCAATAAGTGAAGCCGGCTTTTTTGATTTCATTTTCGTAAACCCCGGCTAAAATACTGCCGGTGGTTCCTAAAAAAGCCACCGTTTCTCCGTGATATTTCTCTTTGACCTCTGTTACGGCAATTTTTGGCATATGCAAAATCGGCGCCGCACTTTTTTCTTGCAACGCCTCATAAAAATAATGAGCCGTATTACAAGTCAAAACGATAAATTTTGCCCCGATTTGATTTTGTAACGCAATATCTTGCAACAAATAAGGCAGCGGGTTTACTTGCGACTGGTCTTCAATATAGGCTGTGCGATCGGGGACTGTGGCATGATTGAACAAAACATAATTAAAATACGTTTGGTCACTGTCGGCCTTGGTCCACTGATTGAGCAAATGGACAAAACTTTCACTTGCCAACGTCCCCATGCCCCCCATAATACTGAAAAAATTTTCCAACTAACTCACCTTTTTTTCTGATTATTTTCTCTTGATCGACGTTTTAAAACGACTTATCCTCTGTAGCGATTTTCTGCTAGTTTATCATAATTTCCCAGCAAATTAAAGGCGCTTTATTTAATTAAAACGATTCTAAACATCTATTTAGCAAAACTTTTCTTTCTGTGGTAAAATCACTTCAACAAGGACTGAAAACAGGAGGAAGTAAAATGCCAACACGCCAAAAAAAATCAGTCAGAAACCGACTGCTGAATATACTAATTCTCCTATTGTTTTTAAGCGGAATTTATTTAGTAGCTCGCCCTTATGTTTTTGATTATTTAAATTCGCGAAAAGCTGATAGCACCTTGGAGCTAGTGGAAAATCAAGAAGACATCGCTGAAAAAAGGCGACGCTTGGCCCAAGAAGATCTTTATGGCGGCGCGGATGTCACTAATATTACAAAGGAAGCTTATCAAAATGCCGATGCGGAAAAAATCATTTTCACATACGGAATTGGTAAAATTGTTTTTCTCGAACAAGATATCGCCGTGCCAGTGGTGGAAGGTGTTACCAATGACGCGCTTTTGGTGGGCGCGGGCACTTTAAAGGCCAATCAAGAAGTCGGTCGTGGGAATTTTTCTTTAGCCGCTCACCGCTTAGCTACCCGCCATTCGATTTTATTTTCTAATTTAAAAAATACGGAAATCGGCGAACATGTTCGGCTGACGATTGGCGCTGATGTCGCCACTTATGAAATTACTGAAAAAAAAGTTATCGACCCTACGCAGGTGGAATACATTTCCGATGAACAAGGCGATGGCCTGATTACTTTAATCTGTTGTACGGATGATTCAGTCGATCGCTGGATGGTTCGCGGCAAACTGGTGGACGAAACGCCAACGACCGCTGCTGTTGACAAATAAATATACAATGAAAAAGGAAGCTCAGTGCAAAGCCGGCTTCCTTTTTGTTTTGTTTTCTTTTGTTTTCTGTTGAAAATTTTGGCTATCTATTGTACACTAAAGCTAATACTTAAAAAGAAAGGTTGATTTGATGATTAAAGAATTTAAAACATTTATTATGCGAGGAAGTGTGGTGGATCTAGCTGTTGGGGTGGTCATTGGGGCTGCTTTTACCGGCGTGGTCACCTCCGTGGTCCAAGGATTTATCACGCCATTAGTTAGCTTTGTGATTTCCCTGATTACCGGAAATTCCGATGGCACTTTTTCAGGCATGAAAATTCGCCTCGGCCAGACGGATTTATTTTTGGATTTTGATTTACTCGTCAACGCGCTACTGGCCTTTCTCATCACGGCTTTTGTTTTATTTTTCATCGTTAAAGGGATTAACCATTTGAAATCTCTAGGTAAAAAAGAAGAAGACGAGAAAGAGGCTGAAAAACCAAGCGCCGAGGAAACTTATTTAAAAGAAATCCGCGACTTACTAGCTAAGCAAGATAAAAAATAAAGAACAGAAAAATCCCTCACCAAAAAAATTCGGCGGGGGATTTTTTGTATAGTGTCGCTCTTTAACGCCGAAAACTTCACCTTATTTAACGGGAATTTTTCGGCAAGAGCTTGAGAAAAAGACAAAAATCGGTCACGACATAAACCGTCATGACCGATTTTTCCTATTTCTCTACAGTGTTTACCGAAGCGAACTTCACCTTATAATGGATGTTTGCTTTCGAATAGTGGGGATACTGGTTTGTTTTCGTGGATTCGTTTGATGGCATCGCCCATTAAATTACCCACGGAAATTTGATGGATTTTTTTGCTGATGGTTTCTTTTGGTAAAAGAATGGAGTCAGTAACTACTAATTTTAAAATTGCTGAGTCGTCAATTCTTTGCATCGCAGGACCGGACAAGACTGGGTGGGTACATGAAGCATAGACTTCTGTGGCGCCGGCTTGTTTTAAAGCATTGGCTGCTAAAGTAATTGTTCCGGCAGTATCGATCATATCGTCAATTAAAATACATTTTTTCCCGTTAACTTCACCAATAATATTCATCACCTCAGCCACATTGGCGCGGGGACGACGTTTATCGATAATTGCAATCGGTGTTTTCAAAAATTCCGCCAATTTTCTAGCGCGAGTTACACCGCCGTGGTCAGGAGAAACGACAACGACATCGTCACCAATTAAGCCGGCATTAATAAAATAATCGGCAATCAGTGGTGCGCCCATCAAATGGTCAACCGGAATATCGAAAAATCCTTGAATTTGAGAAGCATGCAAATCTAAAGTTAAAATCCGAGTAGCTCCGGCAGTTTCTAACATATTAGCTACAAGTTTAGCCGTAATTGGTTCGCGGGCGCGGGCTTTACGATCTTGTCTTGCATAACCGTAATAAGGCATCACGACATTAATCGTTTGAGCGCTGGCACGTTTTAAAGCATCAATCATTATCAACAATTCCATCAAATTATCATTCACAGGACTTGAAGTCGATTGAATCAAATAAACGTGAGCTCCACGAATACTTTCTTCAATGTTAATTTGAATTTCACCGTCGCTAAATTTTTTAACGGAAGTGCGACCTAGTTCAACGCCAACAGCAGCGGCGATTTTTTCGGCCAACGGTTTGTTAGAATTAAGTGCGAAAATTTTCAAGCGCGGATCAAAATAATGTTTAGACATGTTTCCCTCCACTGAATTGTTTTGCTTTCATTAGCATCTTAGTTGAATTTTCACCATAAATCAAGACTTTCTGGCACGATTATTGCTGATAAGGTAATTTTTTAGCGTAATCTAATTTATTTTCTTGTCTAGAGCGGGCAATGGCCATGGCGGCTGCCGGGACATCTTTTGTAATGGTGGAACCAGCGGCGATAAATGCATTTTCCCCAATGGAAAGTGGCGCCACGAGATTCGCATTACAGCCGATAAAAACATTGTCGCCTACGTTGGTATGGTGTTTATTTTTTCCATCGTAATTGACAAAAATCGTTCCACAACCAATATTAATATTTTTTCCTAACGTTGCATCGCCTACATAAGTTAAATGACCGATTTTTGTCCCGGTGTCGACAGTTGATTTTTTCACTTCGACAAAATTTCCAATATGAACATGTTCACCAATATCTGATTGCGGACGCAAATGAGCAAAAGGACCGACGTCAGCATTTTTACGGACGATACTGTCTTCAATCGCTGAACTTCTAACGACAACTCCGTCTTCAATCATCGCATTTTCTAGCGCCGAACCAGTTGTAATCAGGCAATCGGCACCGATTTTCGTTTGTCCTTTTAAAGTCACACCGCCTTCAATTACCGTATCACTACCAATTGTAACATCGATATCGATATAAGTATGTTGCGGATCAATCATCGTCACGCCATTTTTCATATGTTCGTTATTAATTCGCCGTTGCATCACACTTGTCGCTTCCGCTAAAGCGAGGCGATCGTTAACCCCCATAGATTCTGAAAAATCTTCCATCACCATGGCGCCGACTGCTTTATTTTGTTTTTTCAAAATTTCAATAATGTCGGTTAAATAATATTCACCTTGGGCATTTTCCGTATTGATTTCTTTTAAAGCTTCGAACAATAATTCATTGTCAAAACAATAAGTCCCGGTATTGACCTCGTGAATGGCGGCAATTTTTTCGTCAGCATCTTTTTGCTCAACGATTTTTTCCACCGCACCAGCCTCGTCTCGCACAATCCGACCATAACCAGTTGGATTTTCAGCCAAAGCCGTTAAAATCGTCGCGCCTCGTTGGTATTTTTGATGATCAGCAAATAAATTTTCAATCGTGCCTGCAGTTAAAAGTGGTGCGTCGCCAGAAAGAACCACCGTTGTACCGGTCTGTCCTTCTAAGAGACTTTTCGTTTGCAAAACGGCGTGCCCGGTTCCTAATTGTTGTTCTTGTAAAACATAAGTCACGCGGTCGCCTAATTCTGCTTGCACTTTCTCAGCGCCAAAGCCGACAATGGTAATAATTTTTTCCGGCTGCAACTCTTCTGCTGCGCTCACCACATGATTGACCATAGATTTCCCACAAACCGGATGCAAAACTTTGTATAATTTTGATTTCATCCGTGTTCCTTGACCCGCTGCTAAAATAATGACAAAACGATCCACTTTTTTTCCTCCTAAAAAACTTGCTAGTTTTTTTCGTATGTGGCTTAATTTTAGCCTAGTCGTTGATTGTTTTCAACCGAAATTGACTCATGTTGAAAAAAATAATTTAAAATTTTCTAAAAAGTCTATGCTTTATAAGAAAAATTTGCTATGCTTGAGCTACTTTTATTTACGAAAAATTTTTTACAAGGAGCCTTTTGATGCCTTATTTATATTTATTTTTGTCGGCATCAGAAACTTATGCCGCTAAAGCCATCCGCTTTACTACCGCCGAAACGTACACCCATGCCGCGTTGGCCTTCGACGCTGATTTGGCCATGATGTATAGTTTTGCCCGCAAGCAACCGGCCTTTCCACTCCCAGCTGGCTTTATTGGTGAAAATATTTCTGCCGGATTTTATAAAAATCATCCCGACACGCCTTGCGTTTTGTTGCGCCTAGCTGTCAGTTCCCGCACTTTACAATTAGCCCGCGCCCAAATTTTTTCCATGCTCAACGTCCGCAGCAAATATCATTACAATTTAATTGGACTCGTTTTATGTCGCTTCAATATCGAAAATAAACGGCCATGGCATTTTTTTTGCTCGCAATTTGTCAGTGAGGTCTTAGAAAATTCTGAAGCAATCACTTTGCCAAAACGCCCTAGCTTAATGCATCCCGCTGATTTTTTAGCCATTGACCAACTTGAAATTATTTACCAAGGCTCCGTTTTCGACTTGCAAAAAAAACTTCACAGCGAAAAAATTACCTTGCCGCTTCATAAAACTTTCGTCCCCGCACCACCAAGTCAAGCAATCTTCTAAAAAAAAGTGCCACTGAAAAAATTTTCAGTGACACTTTTTTTATTTGGCTTTTTTTCTAAAACGAGCTTTTACTCCCCTTTTGACCACTTGCCAAAAAGTTAAAGAGTGAACCATATGATCTGGTGCGACATATTTTTGAATCGCCCGCAAGACTTTTTTAGGCTCTTTACTGGCGAAGGTAAAAGTGCCGTTGCCTTTCGTTTGAATGGCGTAACGCGGAATCCATTTTCCTTTAAACATAACTGAGGCCAAGACGTAATCGACTTCCTCCCAAGGAATGCGAATAAATTTCCGTTGGTCGCGATCATTGTAAAATTCAAAGGCCCGATCACCGATCATAATTTTTCCGTATTCATTTAGACCGGAAAAAGACGTCGCCGTCATCGTCAAATCCACTGCCGTATTAAGTGATTGAACCATCTGGACCTCCTATTTTTCTTATGTATTGGTGCGCGTAAACGCGCACCGTTTTTTGAAACAACGAAAACACAACCTTTTATACGGTGTGTTTTCGTCTAGCTCTCGAGAAAAAGATAAAATGCTTTCTGTCTGCTGACGCATCCATGCACCATTTTCCTATTTTCCTTCGACCTATAACAACGAAAACACAACCTTTTATAAAATATTCAACAAATGGCCGACGATGCCGACGACGAATAATCCGATGATGATAATGATTGGTGAGATTTTTTTCTTCAACAACCACATGCAAAGGAAGGTTAATAGCAAGGCAGCTAATCCTGGAATTAAGCTGTCCAAGTTATCTTGCAAGGTGGTGACTTTGGTTGCCGTTTGTGATAATCCTTGGCCGACTTGTTGGAAGGCTTCTTGGATTCCTTGGCCACCAGCAGGTAATTCGTCCCAGTGAATGTAAGCGGCTGGATCGAGTTGTACTTCGGAAACGACTGGCGTAAATTTAACTGAAACCCAACGTTGCACTAAAGATCCTAAAACGAACATCCCTAGTATCGAAGCGCCTTTTGTAACTTTTTGTAAAAGTCCACCCGTTAAATCTTCAGTAATTTTTGAACCGGCGCGATAGCCGAATTCTTGCGTGTACCACATAAATGCCCAACGAATAATATTCCAAGCAACGAAGAAAATAATTGGTCCTAAAATATTTCCGCTAAGTGCTAAAGATGCACCAAGAGCACCTAACATTGGGCGAACAGTAAACCAGAAAACAGGATCGCCGACACCGGCAAGAGGGCCCATCATTCCGATTTTAACCCCTTGAATAGCTACGTCATCAACAGGTGCGCCATTAGCACGTTCTTCTTCTAGCGCTAAAGTAACACCGAGAATTGGCGAAGCAATATAAGGATGGGTATTGAAAAATTCCAAATGCCGTTTTAAAGCGGCTGTCCGGTCTTCTTTTGTTTTGTATAATTTTTTAATAGCGGGAATTAGTGAGTAACACCAGCCACCATTTTGCATCCGTTCATAGTTCCATGACCCTTGAATAAAAGTGGAGCGCCATGCAACGGCCAAACGATCTTTTTTACTTAATGAAATTTTTTCTGCCATGATTTTTCCTCCCCCTTTTAATAGTCATTTAAAATGTCGCCCAGAGGATCACCCGTATTAGAAGATCCGCCTTGGCCGCCATTATTTGAGCCAGATTCTTGGAGATTTAAATAAATTAAAGCAATCGCAATAGCAATCGCACCTAGAGCAATTAAAGTTAATTGTGAAACGGCTGCTAGTACAAAACCGATAATGAAAAATGGCCAAACTTCGCGAGTTGCCATCATATTGATAACCATGGCGTAACCTACAGCTACAACCATGCCCCCGCCAATGGTCATTCCTTCATTTAACCAAGCTGGCATCGAATTTAATAAACCGGCAACTCGTTCTGCTGGAATTAATAATAATAAGGCAGCAGGAACAGCAATCCGCACACCTTGCAGACCAACGGCAATCATGTGCCACAATTCAATTTTTCGATAATTTCCTTCATCAGCGGCGCGGTCCATAATGTGGACAATCGGCACAGCTACCGTTCTAACAATCATTGTTAAGAACAAACCAGCGACAGCCAATGGTACGGCTACGGCAATGGCAGCTGAAATCCCATTTTGATCAAAGTTTCCGCTGAGCACTAGAATAATTGCAGAAGCTACTGAAGCTAAGGCAGCATCAGGTGCTACGGCTGCTCCAATATTGGCCCAACCTAGGGCAATCATCTGTAAAGATCCTCCTAAAATAATACACGGAACTAAATGTCCGGTCACCAAACCAATTAACGTACAAGCGATTAATGGTTGGTGAAATTGAAATTCATCTAAAATTCCTTCCATCCCGGCTAAAAAAGCAATCAGGACAACTAATATTGCTGGAACAATCGACATAAAATTTCCCTCCTTTAAATTTTTTAATTTTTGGCTAACTCATTTTTTGCTTTTTTCAAAATTTCATCCATATTGGCTTTAGAATCACTTGGCACTTTGCGGACATCAAATTTAATGCCTTTTGCTTTTAATTTTTCAAAAGTATCCAAATCATCTTGGCCCATGGATAACACTTTGCTAACTACGACTTTACCAACGGAATGCGCCATGGAGCCAACGTTGATTTCCGCTATATCTAAGCCGCCGTCCACCACTCGCAAAACATCTTGGGGATTTTCAAAGAGCAACAAGGCTTTCGTATTGCCAAAACGTGGATCTTTAGCAACTTCAATCATCTTGTCAACTGGCACCACATTGGCTTTTACACCAGGAGGCGAAGCTTGCTCAATTAAATTTTTCCGCAATTCGTCTTTGGCCACTGCATCAGATACAACAATGATCCGACTAGGTGAAACAGATTTCGTCCAAGCAGTCGCTACTTGTCCATGGAGCAAACGTGAATCGACGCGGGCTAAGACAACTTTAATTTTGCCATCGCCTAAGACGGTCCCTTTTGGAATGCCTCCGCCAACAATTTTTTCACTTGGTACATCGGCAGACTCAGCAGTTCCGGCAGCTTCAACTGCTTTTGGTGCAATCTCTTCAGGTAAAACTCGCACGCCATCTTTAGCCGTTTGCAAAATATGGGCGGCAATGTCTTGGGCTTTGTCCATGGATAATCTTGAGCCGTAAGCTTCAATGACCATTGGCAAATTCATTCCGGCGACAATCGCCCATGTTTCTTTGTGGGCATCAAACAAACCGCTGGCTTGATTGAACGGTGTCCCGCCCCATAAATCCACCAAAATTAAAACCTCGTTTGGATCTGGAAAACTTGCCACTGCTTTTTCCATGGCGACTTTTACATCGTCTGGTCCTTGATTTGGCATCAAGGTGACCGCTGCAACGTGCTCTTGCTCGCCAAAAATCATGGCACCAGATTGCTTAATCCCTTCAGCAAACTCGCCATGACTCGCTAAAATAATTCCAACCATTTTTTGACCTCCATTCTATATTTTTTAAAAAAATGTTGAACAAATAAGACCATTGGGAAAAAGTGCACTTAACACTTTCTTAATAACCCTTCTCCTATTGTAGCAAAAAATAAAAAAAATCTCCCGCAATTTTGTTCACGGGGGATTTCGGGTCAAAATAGGGTTAAAACAAAATTAAAATAGAGGCAAAACAAAATCAAAACAGGGCCAAAGCTAAATCAAAACAGAGGCAAATATTTTTCATACGGCGTGCCGGCTAATTCTTCTTTCGGAATAAATCGGAGAGCTGAAGAATTAATACAGTAACGCAAGCCACCTTTTTCTTTTGGTCCGTCAGAAAAAACGTGACCGAGATGACTGTCGGCTTCTTTACTACGAACCTCAACGCGATGCATCTGGTGTGACCAATCGGCTTTTTCTTTTAAAAGTCGTTTTTCGATGGGTTGAGTAAAACTTGGCCAACCACAACCGGCGTCGTATTTGTCCAATGAAGAAAAAAGAGCTTCGCCAGAGACGATATCCACATAAATGCCCTCTTTAAAAAAATCATCATAGACACCAGTAAACGGCGCATCGGTACCTTTTTGTTGCGTCGAGGCAAAACTTTGCGGATCCAATTGTTTTTTTTCTTCGTCAAAATTTTTCATAGTCATGGTAACCTCCTGAATTTTTTTTTGGGGGAAAATTAGGTGATTTGGAAAACATTTGAAAATTTATTGAAATTTTTTTTAAAGCCATATTTTAGAAATTGGCTAATTCTTTATTGAGCTGACCCACTGGCAAGCCAACTATAGCGTAATAGTCTCCGGCAATTTTTTCAACCAATAAGCTGCCGTGATCTTGAATGCCGTACGCCCCAGCTTTGTCGGCGTACTCGTTAAAGTCAAGATAATGATTAATTTCTTGGGCGGAAAGATTGAAGAACGTTACATCACAAGTGGCCAGAAAAACTTTTTCTTTTTGACCTTGCCGCAGACAAACACCAGTCAGTGCTTGATGAGTTTTGCCGGAAAATTGTTGCAGCATATCAAACGCTTCTTGTCGTGAATGGGGTTTGCCGAAAATTTTTCCATCAAGGGCCACAACCGTATCGCTAGCGACAATCATTTCAGTTGGGTGCTCTTGGGCGATGGCGGCAGCTTTTTGAGCGGATAGTCGTTGTACGTAGTCACTGGCAATTTCGCCAGCGTGCTGGCTTTCGTCAATATCAGCCGGAATGACGGAAAAGTTTTCCACAATTTTTTTCAGTAACATTTGGCGCCGCGGTGACTGGGAAGCTAGAATCATCAAATCACTTCTTTCTTGTTGGGTAATTTTTGACGGTGTGTTTTGGGCAATAGCTGGGGAAAAAGATGAAATTATTTAAAAATCCAAAAGCGGGATTTTCAAAAATTTCCCTATTTTCCTGCGCTATTTAACGCCCAAAACACAACCTTAGTGTGGATCTTGGATTCTTTTGAACATTTTTTCTAGGTCGGTGTTGGAAAATTGGATGAGGACGGGTCGGCCGTGGGGGCAGTTGAAGGGATTTTCGCAAAGCGCTAGATCATTCAACAGTTGGCGGGCTTGAGGCTCGTTTAAATAATGATTGGCTTTAATTGATCGCTTGCAACTCATCATAATGGCTGTGGCCGCGCGATATTTTGCAATGGAGACTGAGCCTTCCAAAAGGAGCATCTCGATTAATTCCCGCACCGTTTTTTCTTCGTCGCCTTTAGCAATCCAGGTTGGATGCGTCCGCAGCAAAAAACTTCCTTGGCCAAATTCTTCCAAAAAAATGCCAATTTCATTCAGCAAAGACATTTTTTCTTGAATCGCCAAATAATCGTTCACTGGATATTCCAAAACAATCGGCAATAATAATTCTTGCAAGTCACCACTGACTTTGCCGATTTCTTCCCGGTAATATTCGTACTTAATCCGTTCTTGAGCGGCGTGTTGATCGACAATGTATAATCCTGTTTCGTTTTGGGCAAATAAAAATGTACCGTGCATTTGACCAAAATAATCGAGCTGAGGAAATCTTTTTTCGTGGGCTAAGGCATCTTGTTCCACAATTTTTTGCGCCTGTTGAAAACTTTTGAAATCTTGCGGGTTTTTTAGATCAAATGCTGGGTGTTCACGGTCGTTTGCTGAGTTATCCCCAAAATCTGTGGATAAGTTGTGCATAACTTTGGTCTCATTCTCGTAGTTATCCACTGACTTGTCCACATTGTCCACAGAATTATCCACATTTTTGTTATTTAACGACTCGCTAACGAAAAAGTCGCCGGTCTTTTCGTCAAAATGCAAAGTTTCTTTGTTGTGTGGAAAAGTTTTTACAGTATGTGGATAAGTGGAAAAGTTTTCCACTTTTTTATTCGAGTTGTCCACATTTTCCGTATGAAAATTCAAAGGTAAATCTTGCGTTTGAATCGGCTCGGTATTTTTTCGTTTAAAAGAAAGTTGGTTCAGTGCCTCGGGAATTAATTGTTCTTTTTGTAAACTGGTAAAAATCGCTTCTTCGATCAAACCCATGAGTTCTTTTTCTTTACTGAGGCGAACTTCCTGTTTCGTTGGGTGAACATTGACGTCCACTAAGAGCGGATCGGTTTCAATGGTAATGACGGCAATCGGAAAACGGCCCACCATTAATTTGGACCGATAGCCATTAATAATCGCTTTGTTCAAAAGGAAATTTCGAATGTAGCGGCCATTAATAATAATCGAAAGATAATTTCGGCTAGCCCGAGTCACTTCTGGCAGACTCACAAAGCCGGCAATTTTAAAATCCAAGTCACTTGCTTCAATCGCCACCATTTTTTTAGCCGTCGCCATCCCATAAATTCCAGCAATTGCTTGTTTCAAATCACCATTGCCGACAGTTTTAGTCATAGGATTGCCGTCATGAGTCAGACGCATGGCAATATTCGGATGGCTTAACGCCAGACGATTAACAATATCACCAATATTAGCCAGTTCAGTTTGCAAACTTTTGACATATTTCAAACGGGCAGGCGTGTTGAAAAATAAATTTTCCACCGTAATCGTTGTGCCGACTTTAACTGGTGCTGCAGATTTTTCCGTAATTTTTCCGCCAACAATTTTTAGCGTCGTCCCCATAACAGCTTCTTGCGTGGCGCTTTCCATAGTGACTTGGGCCACAGAAGCAATCGAAGGCAAGGCCTCGCCGCGAAAACCTAACGTGCGAATTCGAAATAAATCTTCTTTGCCGTGAATTTTACTAGTGGCATGACGCTTAAACGCATTTTCCACATCATCGGCGGCAATTCCCGCCCCATTATCACGGACGACAATTTTTTTTAAGCCGGCTTCTTCGATTTCAACGTCGATTTGTGTGCTGCCAGCGTCAATGGCATTTTCCAATAACTCCTTGACGACAGAAGCGGGGCGCTCCACCACTTCTCCGGCGGCGATTTGGTTGGCTAATGTTTCGGAGAGTTCTAAAATTTTGGCCATAACAATTCCTTTCTAGGCGGAAAATTTTCAGCCTTAGATTCGTTTTTGCCATTCATATAATTTATTCAAAGCATCCATCGGGGTCATTTCTAACAAATTCACTTTTTTTAGTTCCTCAACCACCGTTTGTTCTTCAGGTGTCTGGATTGAAAAGAGACTCAGTTGGTCGCTAGTTTCGGCAACTTTTTCTGATGATTTTTCATTTTTTTCAGTAAGCGTTGTTTCTTGATTTTCCAAATGCGTTAAAATGCTCGCCGCCCGTTCCAATAAATCTTCCGGTAAGCCGGCAATTTTGGCCACATGAATCCCGTAACTTTTATCAGCGGGTCCTGGTAAAATTTTGTGCAAGAAGACCACTTCGCCATCTTGTTCGACGGCACCCACATGAACATTTTTTAAATGGGCTAAAGAATTTTCTAAAACTGTCAGCTCATGATAATGGGTGGAAAATAAAGTTTTGGCGCGAATTTTTTCGTGAACATACTCGATAATTCCTTGAGCTAACGCCATGCCATCGTATGTTGCTGTGCCTCGGCCCAATTCGTCAAATAAAATCAGACTCTGGTCCGTGGCGTGTTGCAAGGCGAGATTGGCTTCCATCATTTCCACCATAAAGGTCGATTGACCGGCAATTAAATCGTCGCTGGCACCGATTCGAGTGAAAATTTGATCAAAAATTGGCAACTCGGCAGACTTCGCCGGAACAAAACTGCCCATTTGCGCCATAATAACGGTCAAGGCGACTTGGCGCATATACGTACTTTTCCCAGACATATTCGGTCCGGTAATTAATAAAATTTCCGTTTCTGGCGTCATAGTTAAAGAATTCGGCACATATTGTTGGTGGCCCAAAACTTTTTCCACAACAGGGTGACGTCCGTCAATTAATTTTAAATTTTTACCGCCGACCGTCATAATAGGTTTTACATAATCATATTCTTCAGCGATTTCGGCAAAACTAAGTAAGCAGTCCAGTTGGGCAACGGCGTGGGCTAATTGTTGCAGCGGACCGATATTTTTTTTAACATTTTCCCGGACTTCGATAAATAAATCATATTCTAAAGCGACTGATTTTTCTTCCGCCGAGAGAATTTTTTCTTCCACCACTTTTAATTCTGGTGTAATAAATCGTTCCGCGTTGGCTAACGTTTGCTTGCGGGTATAGCGTTCCGGCGGTAAAGTGCCGAGATTGGCTTTCGTAATTTCAATATAATAGCCAAAGACGCGATTAAAACCGACTTTTAAATTTTTGATTCCAGTAGCGACACGTTCGTCAGCTTCCGTTTGGGCAATCCATTGTTTGCCGTGTTTCATGGCGTCGCGATACTCATCAAGTTGACCGTTGAATCCATCTTTAATGACCCGACCTTCCGTAATTAAAATCGACGCCTCTTCAGAAATCGCTCGATCAATATAGTTCACCAAATCAGGCAAAGGATCCATTAAGTTTAAGAGTGGCGCAAATTCACCCGCATCGATGCCATTGATTAACTGGATGATTTGTGGAATTTGTTGCAGGGAATTTTTTAATTGTAATAAATCGCGACCGTTGACGTTACCATAAGCGACGCGGCCGGCTAAGCGTTCTAAGTCGTAAACATTTTTTAAAGCTTCCGCCAATTCTTTCCGTTCAAAAAAGCTCGCCAATAATTTTTCGACAATTTCTTGGCGCGCGCTAATTTCAGTCGCTTGAATTAAAGGGCGATCCAACCATTGTTTTAATAAACGACCACCCATGGCCGTTTTCGTTTCATCTAAAAGCCATAACAGCGTGCCTTTTTTGTGTCCCGTACGAATTGATTGAGCTAATTCTAAATTATATTTTGAAAAATAATCTAATTTTAAAAAGTGATCTGGTTCGTAACCTTCCGCCATTTGCAAATGACTTAAGCTGCGTTTTTGCGTTTTTTCTAAATAGCTTAATAAACGCGCCAGCACATTTTTTTCAGTGGGATTTTTGATATGTTGCAATAAATAATTTTGCTCGCTGGAATCAATCGTTTCTTCTTGCTTTGAAAAAACGAGATTAAAGCGGGCTTTTAAATTTTTTTGAATATCGTCAGGTAGCGGGGTAGTGAGCACGAGTTCTTTAGTTTGCAAAGCGCCGATTTCGTTGATGATGCCTTGCTCGTCGGCTAATAAACAAGCCTTCAATTCGCCAGTCGATAAATCCACATAGGCAAAACCAAATCCTTGTGAACTTTGGCCTAGCGCTGATAAATAATTATTTTCTTTAGCCGACAGACTTTTGCCTTCCATCCGCGTGCCTGGTGTGACTAGTTGAACGACTTCCCGTTTCACCATGCCCACCGCTTTTTTCGGGTCTTCCATTTGCTCACAAATCGCCACTTTAAATCCTTGGTCAACTAGTGTGTCGATGTAGCCGGCCACCGCGTGATGAGGCACGCCGCACATGGGAATCGGATCGTCGGCGGATTTATTACGACTTGTTAAGGTGAGTTCTAGCAGTTGCGATACTTGGATGGCGTCATCGTAAAATAACTCGTAAAAATCCCCTAGCCGATAAAATAAAAACGCATCTTGATACTGTTCTTTAATAGCAAAATATTGTTCCATCATGGGCGTGTTTTTGGTTTTTTGCGGCACGGGCTTCACTTCCTTTATTCATTGGTATTTTTTATTTTTTGTGAAATGTTTTCTTGCATTTTTTCTTGGATAATGGTCGTTATGCCCTGTAATAAGTCATTGGCGTCACTTAAACGAACGCGATATTCTTGCACTTGTGGCAAATTATTTAGCGTGCGGGTGTATTCGTCCGCTTGTTTTTTGGCACGAGCGGCGGCTTCTGGTTTTTCATAATGATCAAAATTAACAATTTCTTGCTGCGCTGTTTTTATATTTTCTTCCAGCTGGGCAATTTCCGGCTGATTTTCAACAGTGGCCGCAATTTCTTGGAAATTTTCCACAAGTTCGTGCTCTTTTAATTTGGCCAAAAGTTCAGCTAGAATTTCGGCAACTGGTGGATCGATTTTTTCATTTTGACTTTTTTCCAACATCACTTCACCTCGGCTAATTTTTTAATATAAAGAAATATAAAGAATGGTGGCGAGTAAAAATTTAATCCATGAAAGGATGATCTGGAGAAACTTGGAAGGCTTGAATTTTTTTACATTGGCCATCAAGCGTTAAATCAAGCACGGCACCACATAATAAACCATCGCCTTCTTCTACTACTTCAAAACGGTGAGGCAAGCTAGTAATAAATTTATCAATGACCGCTTCTTTTTTCATGCCCAAAATACCATTAAACGGCCCAGTCATACCGACATCGGTTAAATAACCCGTTCCTTTAGGCAAAATCCGCGCGTCATTTGTTTGAACGTGGGTATGGGTGCCACAAACGGCCGACACGCGGCCGTCAAGATACCAACCCATCGCTTGTTTTTCGCTAGTCGTTTCCGCGTGAAAATCGACAAAAATATTTGACGTTTCTTTTTGCGCTTGGGCTACTAATTCGTCCGCTTTAGTAAATGGATCGTCCAAGGGATTCATTAAAGCTCGCCCTTGTAAATTAATCACTGCCAATTTTTCCGCATTCACTTGCACAATTCTAAGACCAACGCCGGGAGTTCCCGCTGGAAAATTCGCCGGACGAACCATTTTATTCGCTGAATCGATGAAAGTAAAAATTTCCCGATTGTCCCAAGTATGATTGCCCATAGTAATTAAATCGGCGCCATCTTGTAATAATTTTTTATAAATTTTTTCAGTGATGCCCCGACCACTGGCGGCATTTTCACCATTAACGATGGTCATTTGTGGCCGATATTTCTGTTTTAACTTTGGCAAATAATTACTAATCATCGTTCGGCCTAATGAACCCATGACATCGCCAACAAAAAGGATACGCATTTTTTAACCTCTTTCTAGGAACAATTTGTTTCTTAACATGCCTTATTATAAAGGCTTTACCTTAAAATGAAAAGGGCAGCCGACTTGTCGTAGGCTGCCCTTTTGTGTTTGTTATGTTTATTTAATTTTTTTTGCTGTTAACCGGATAAAACACATCCTTATTGACGGTGTGTTTTAGGTAGCACTTAGAGAAAAAGATAAAATGCCTTCTGATTGCAAGCAATCATGCACCATTTTTCTATTTTCTTACAGTGCTGAACACCTAAAACACATCCTTATGTCAACGTGACGTCGCGTTTTTGGAAGATTTTTTGGCCGATGAAATATAAGATGGCACTGGTGATGACGAGTCCTACTGCCATTTGCCAAGTGCTGACGTATAAATTCACCGAGTCGCCGGCCATATTTATCGTACCAATCAAGCCATCCTTATAGCTGACGTAGATTGTTTGTTTAATATTTAAAAAGTTCAGCGGATTCCATTTTAAAAATGAATATTTGTAAATGATGAGTTGATTAATCGTATTCAAAACGCTTGAACCGAAAACGAAAGACACGCCAAAACCGACAGCCAGTGCTTGCGAGCGAGTGAGCGCTTGGAGCAAGAAGGCGATGGCCACATAAAAAAGAATTAAAAATAAATTCAATCCTAAATTCATTAAAGCCGCCGTAAGTGCCGAGGTCCCGTAAAGATCGATGAAAGTCATGGGTGAGCCGGGTATTAAAATTAAATTGGTCAAAACCAATGTAGTTAATAGAAGAAAAATGCTAAATAAAACTGCGTAGATCATCGTTACAATAAATTTAGCTAAGAAAATTTTGGCACGAGTGTAGGGGCGAATCAACAAAAATTTGACGGTCCCTTTTGAAAACTCCGAAGAAATAATTCCTGAAGCAATTACCACAATTCCCAAATTCATTAAGGGTGGTAGGCCCATCATATCCATCAAATAATCGGTCGCTTGTGGAATTTCAGCTGAGAATTTCCGAATAACAATTAAGAATAACGCTGATAAAACGAAAATAATTACTGGAATCATCCAAGAAATTTTCTTTTTAGCTAACTTAAAACTTTCTATACGAATTAAATTCATCATTTCAACTCGCCTCCTTTAGTCCAGTTTAAGAAGTTGTCTTCTAAAGTTGGTCGATCAAAGACAAAAGTTAAAATGGCGATTTGTTGCGCCATTAACAAACGAGAAATTTTTTCCCGCTCATCTGTTTCCACATGAATAAAAATTTCATTTTCTTTTTGTTCCACGTGAAACCCAGCTTGCGACAAAAGTGCTATTGCTTGAAGATTATCCGTCGTTTCTAAACGCAATCGACCAAGACTAGTCACGGTTTTTTCTTTTTGTAAATTTTCCGTACGAGTCACCACGCCATTTTGCAAAATAATTAGCGTGTCACACATCAATTCGATTTCGGCTAATTGATGTGATGAAATTAAAATTGCTACACCACTTTGAGCTAGCTCAAATAATAATTCGCGGAATTCTCGCATGCCGGCGGGATCTAGCCCGTTCATCGGTTCGTCAAAAACCAAAACTTTCGGGCTGTGGACCATCGCTTGGGCCACTCCTAATCGTTGGCGCATTCCTAATGAATAGGTGCGGACTTTTTGATCTTTTTGTTGCGTTAAATGCACGGCACTTAAGGCTTGTTGAATTTTTTCTTCAGAAATTGTTGCATCAGACATTTTTGCTAAGAGTCGTAAATTCTCGGTCCCGGTTAAATAATTATAAAATTCCGGTGTTTCAATAATTGCACCTACTTGGCGTAAAGCATTTGAAAAATTTTCTTGCAAATTGTATCCCACAATTTCGATTGTCCCGTTCGTTGGTGACATTAATCCTACCAGTAAACGAATAATGGTCGTTTTTCCGGCGCCATTTGGTCCTAGAAGACCGGTGATTTTCCCTGGTGTTAACGAAAAACTCACATCAGAGACAATTGTTTTTTTGCCGACTTTTTTGGTCAGCTGTGAAACGGTTAAAGCTTGTGTTGTTTCCATCTTTTTCCCTCCTTCAATTTCTTTATCATACCACAAAAAAATTCCAGAAAACCCCGACTAAAGACGGATTATCTAAAACTTAAGACTGATTGTTCGTAAAAAAAGTTGACCGGAAACGGCCAACTTTAGGGAGTATATTTTGTTTTTGAGAAGTTGATAGACGGTGTAAAAAAAGATGCCTCTAGGGAAAAAGACAAAATGCCTTCTGATTGCGTTGCAATCATTCACCATTTTACTATTTTCCTACAAGGCAACTCGCTTTTTTTGACAACCTTGTTTTACGGTGTCTCAAAGGTAGCTGCTAGGAAAATAGATAAAACTTCCGGCGAATGTTCCATTCGTCCTCAGTTTTCCTAATTTTCTACGCAGCTGATCACCTTTTCGACATCCTTATTTGACGGTGTCTTTTGAACAATGGCTAGGGAAAAAGATAAAATAATTGAAAATCCAAAACCGGGATTTTCAAAAATTTCCCTATTTTCCTACACCATTAATCATTCAAAAGACATCCTTATTCTGCGCCTAGTTCTTTCATTCTTTTTTGAACATCTGGATTTCCTCTAAATTCGTCGTAGGTTGTTTCGGCGCGGTCCACGATGCCGTCGGTGCTTAAGTAAATAATCCGATTGGCAGTGGTTTGGATAAATTGATGGTCATGGCTGGCAAATAAAATCGCGCCTTTGAAATCAATCAAACCATCATTTAAGGCAGTAATGCTTTCCAAATCCAAATGGTTCGTTGGATCGTCCAACAATAAAACATTGGCTTTTAACAACATTAATTTGCTGAGCATGACCCGGACTTTTTCCCCACCGGATAAAACATTGACTGGTTTTAAAACATCATCGCCAGAAAATAACATCCGACCTAAAAAGCCCCGCAAGAAAGTATTATCGTCTTCTTCTTTTTCGGCAAATTGGCGCAACCAATCAAGAATCGTCGTTTCCCCACTAAATAAACTCGTGGAATCTTTTGGTAAATAAGCTTGGGTCGTTGTCACGCCC
This sequence comes from Enterococcus timonensis, assembly GCF_900104595.1. Classification (GTDB taxonomy): domain Bacteria; phylum Bacillota; class Bacilli; order Lactobacillales; family Enterococcaceae; genus Enterococcus_J; species Enterococcus_J timonensis. Next base: position 68,666 of record NZ_FNVY01000003.1, on the reverse strand, counting down.
CAGCGAATTGATCCAGAATCTGGTTCAAGTTCGCCGGCCAAAACTTTAAATAAAGTTGTGGTTACAACGTCATTTTTCCCAAGAAAAGCTACTTTATCATCTTTATTTAAAGTAAAGCTAACTTTATCAAGCACTTTTTCGCCACCGACACTTACCGACAAATTATCCACTTGTAATAAATCATTTCCAATTTCCCGATTGGCGTTAAATTTAATAAATGGATAACGACGTGAACTTGGTTGCAAGTCATCTAAAGTGATTTTTTCCAACATTTTTTTCCGGGAAGTTGCTTGTTTAGATTTTGAAGCATTGGCCGAGAAACGGGCGATAAATTCTTGTAACTCTTTGACTTTTTCTTCTTTTTTGGCATTAGAATCTTGTTGCAATCTTTGGGCCAATTGTGAAGACTCCAACCAGAAATCGTAGTTACCGACATATAATTTGATTTGATTAAAATCAAGATCGGCCATGTGGGTGCAGACTTTATTTAAAAAGTGACGGTCATGACTCACGACGATAACAGTATTTTCAAAATTAATTAAAAATTCTTCCAACCAATCAATCGATGCAACATCTAATCCGTTGGTAGGTTCATCCAATAGCAGAACGTCCGGTTTGCCAAACAAAGCTTGAGCTAACAAGACTTTAATTTTTTCGCCGGCAGTTAACTCAGACATTTTTTGTTGGTGGAATTTTTCTGGAATGTTCAAACCTTGTAACATTTGGCTCGCTTCCACTTCAGCTTCCCAACCGCCTAATTCGGCAAACTCACCTTCAAGTTCAGCCGCTTTAATGCCGTCTGCTTCGGAAAAATCTTCCTTCATATAAATAGCATCTTTTTCTTTCATGATGGCATACAAACGTTCGTGACCCATAATCACGGTTTCCATCACGGTTAAATCTTCATAGTCAAAATGATTTTGTCGCAAAGTAGCTAAGCGTTCATCTGGTCCTAAAATCACATTCCCCGTCGATGGGGCAATATCGCCAGCCAAAATTTTCAAAAATGTCGATTTGCCAGCACCATTTGCGCCAATCAAACCATAACAATTGCCGGGTGTAAATTTGATATTCACATCTTTAAATAACTTTTGGTCTGAAAAATTCAAACTCACATCACTTACTGTAATCAAATGTATCTTCCTCCTAAATATCTAAAATATCACAATGAGTGAATTATAACTGAATTCCACCAATAAAGGAACACGAAAATGCGCTTCTTTCTTATTAGTTATTAGAAATAATTCTCTCAGTCATCTTGTTGTTGTAAAATCCAAGATTAGTTACTCAACTTCATCTTTATAAATCAGTCGCCAACAGAGCTTTCGTTCGTATTTTGAATTGTCTGCATTGTTTCCACGTTTGCTTTATTTATTGAAAACGGAATCGCTTGATTTGCCACCGACTGTTTAAGAAAAATGGTGATTGCTGTGGTCATATTTAATCCTAAATCATTAAAAAGTTGCTCAGCGCTATCTTTTAAGTTTGCCTCCACACTGATATGAATCGGCTTTTTGTTCGTTGTTCCCATTCTTGCACCTCACATTTCCTGAAATACTATAACATATCAGGTTCACGATAACAACATGTTGGGAACATAAATTAAGACGAATTAATTTTTTTATTGAAATTTTTCGCAAAAAAAAAGAAAGCCAGTCGCGACCTCCTTTTTGCTAAATAGCTAAAAATTTAATTTTTTCTACCAAGTCTTTCCTCTGTCTCTAGATAAACTTCGGCCTCACTTCTTTTTTTGAAAATGTGGTGAATTTTACTTCAAAGCTCATTCCCATTCATCCTCAACTTCAACTAAATTTTCACGCGAACCTTGTCCCATCACGGTTTCGGTGGAATAATATTCTTCACGGATTCATTCAATCGGACTGGCTAAATCCTTGTTGTCCTCGCAGCAATATAATACGTAGAAAAGTCTATTTGCTTTTTAAAGCTGTGTTTCTAAAATGAATTGGTCTTCCCAAAATTAGGAAAATAACTATAATCATTCCAGTATTAAAGGCTTTTTTAGACGAATTACAACAAGAGTACGCCAATACTCACGATATTTTTTATCTATTTCTCATTGTTCAGGCGAAAGCTGTCCTTGTTCGACTTCCAAATTATACTGGCGAAAAAGTAAGCCCAGAGGAAATGAATAAAGTCTTAGAATATCTCGCCCAGGTAGAAGATTGGGGTTATTTTGAATTGGCGATGTACACAAATTGTCTTGGATTATTTGGATCTGAATTTCGGAATTTTAATTATCATGATGTCGTTGCTCAATTTAGAAAGTTCAAATCATCGTCTAAGCATACTCTTGCTTTCATAAAATTTTTAATCAACTCGATTTTGCTCTCTTTTGAAGAAAAAAATTACGATGAAGTTGTCGATCTTCTTGCCTATTTATACGATGCTACATCTGACTCAGATTATATAAAAGGGCGCCTCTATTGGCGTTTTTTCTCAAGACTATACCAGTCAATCACCGGGAATTTTGAATTTGATGGCTCGATAACGATCGAAACATTTAAATTATTAGGATATATTGATGAAGTTGAAAACTTACTTGAAATAGAACATGCCCTTTTAGGTGAAGATAAGACCGGGCTGTAAAATAAATCGTTAAAAAAGCCACGCCGAATTATTTTCGGCGTGGCTTTTGTTTTTCTATTACTATTACTGTGCTAAAAGCTCCCGCAATGTTGGTAAGTTTTCCACTTCATAGCGTTCTTTAAAAGCGGCAATTTCTTCTGAAGAATATTTTTCTGGATCAAGGATCAGATTTTCCACTGGAATTGGTCGTAAGTTGGCGATTTTCAAATCAATTACCACCGGTTGCGTACTTTTTTTAGCCATATCGAAAACTTCTGGTAAATCTTTGGCATCCGTCACCGTGAAGCCGACTGCACCCAATCCTTCAGCGACTTTGGCAAAATCAGCGCCTAAAATTTTCACGCCGTATTTTGTTTGTTTCGTATCTTCTTGTTCGGCTTCAATAAAGCCAAATGAATCATTGGAGAAGACAAGATTAATGACTGGCAAATTGTATTTCACTTGGGTCAAAATATCTTGAACTACCATGGCAAACGCGCCATCGCCATTTAAAGTGAAGACTTGACGATCAGGGTAACTTAACTGTGCGGCAATTCCGCCGGGCACGCCGTAACCCATCGTAGCAAACCAACCAGAAGTGGTGAACAGTTGTTGACCGTTCATCATTAAATGTCGAATCGCATAAATCGTCGAGTTCCCAACATCGGTGACAAAAATCGCATCTTTTTCTGCAATTCGGTTCACTTCTTTAAAAATCTCTTCGGCCCGCAAAACATCGTCATTGCGGTTGGCAAAATTATCGAGCCATTGGTACCAATTCACCATATTTTTTTGGTTAGCGTTAAGCCAAGCATCAGCAGAACGAGCGGCACCAAGTTCACGAATTTGCGCAAGCGCCGTTTTCCCGTCTCCTAAAATCGCTACATCCGTGTGATGGCGGCGCCCAAATTTACTAGTGTCAGTATCAATTTGAATAAATTTTGCATCGGGATTGAAAAAGTTGCGACCAAAAGGAAAATCACTCCCCGCAAAGACAATTAAGTCTGCCACAGCCAAAGCTTCGTTAGCAGGTTTTGTAGCGACACGTGCTGCTTGGCCTAAATAATTTTCAAATTTATCCGGGACAATCCCTTTGGCTAAAACTGAAGCTGCCACGGGCATGGAAAAATGATTGGAAAATTTTTCGATTTCTGAAAATCCACCGCGCAACCCTTGACCAATATATAAAATCGGCTGTTTCGCTTGAGCAATTAAGTCGGCGGCATTTTTAATATCTTCTTGGTTGTTCGGTAGTAAAACATTTTGGCGGAAATTTTTTGCCGTCGAAAATTCTAGATCATCAATTTCATTTACGCCATAATTTACCGGAATCGTCACCACGGCAACACCGGAATATTTGTAGGCGTGGCGAATCGCTTCATCCACCACATGAGGCAAGCTTTCCGGATTCATCACCGTCCGATTGTAGACAGAAACATCGGCGAACATCGGGTTTTCATTTAGCTCCTGGAAAGAAGTATAATTCATGGATGTGCTGGGCACTTGGCCGATTAAAGCCAAAACCGGCACGTGATCCATTTGCGCATCGTACAAGCCGTTAAATAAATGAGTCGCCGGGAATCCCATAAAGATGGTCCACGCCCCAACTTTCTAAAACTTTGACCATCGCTTGTGCTGCGGGAATTTTTTTTGTCATGATAATACTCCTTTGAAAATTTATTTAAAACCTTTTCATTTAGTATACGAATTTTCGAGAAATTCCCCAACTAAAATGTCTCGCATTAAAAAAATTTTCTCTCGGCAAAAAAATAAATTGCTTTTTTAACAATTTTAGGCTAACCTAAAATTAAGGCAAAACATTATAACTAAAAATGAAAAGAGGTTTTTCGATGGTTGATTTTTTCTTAGAGCTGGCCCCTTGGCAACAAGCACTCGTGGGTACCGGTTTTACTTATTTTATGACGGCGTTAGGCGCGGCGTTGGTTTTCTTTTTCAAAACAATTAAAAAAGATGTTTTGAATTTAATGTTAGGATTCGCGTCTGGGGTCATGATCGCCGCCAGCTTCTGGTCACTATTAGATCCAGCGATTGCCCAAGCTAAAGAAAATGGCGACATCGCCTGGCTAGTAGCCGCGATTGGTTTTGGTGCCGGCGGAATATTTTTATATATTGCCGACAAAACAATTCCTCATATGCACTTTGGTCCCAAACACGAAACAGAAGGTATGCCTTCACATTTAAAACGGACGGTTCTCTTGGTTTTCTCGATTACTTTGCACAATATTCCAGAAGGTTTAGCCGTCGGAGTTGCCTTTGGAGCGGCCAATGAAATGATTTCCCCCACTGCTGGTATTTTAGCGGCGATTTCAGTTGCACTCGGTATCGGAATTCAAAACTTTCCAGAAGGCGCGGCGGTTTCCATTCCATTGCGCCAAGAAGGATTAAGCCGCACCAAATCATTTTTATACGGTCAAGCATCCGGGATTGTTGAACCTATCGCCGGCGTGTTGGGAGCAATTTTAGTCACCCGCGTCCAATCACTTTTACCATACGCTCTAGCTTTTGCCGCTGGCGCCATGATTTACGTAGTGGTGGAAGAATTAATTCCCGAAGCCCAACAAACCTCCAGCTCAAAAAACCACTACGCCGTCTTCGGCGTGATGGTAGGATTCACAATCATGATGATCCTAGACGTAGCTTTAGGATAAGGTTGTCGAAGGCGCGTCAAGCGGTGTAGAAAATTAGGAAAACCGAGAACGAATGGGTACATTCGCCGGAAGTTTTATCTATTTTCCTAACCGCTGCGCCTGAGACACCGTCAAATAAGGTTGTATTTTGGGCGTTCAATGGTGTAGGAAAATAGGAATTCTGAAGATGAATGGTACATTCTCTGAAAGAATTATCTTTTTCCCTAGCCATTGCCCAAAAGACACCGTCAAATAAGGTTGTCGAAGGCGCGTCAATCGGTGTAGAAAATTAGGAAAACCGAGGACGAATGGTACATTCACTGAAAGAATTATCTTTTTCCCTAGCCATTGCCCAAAAGACACCGTCAAATAAGGTTGTCAAAGGCGCGTCATGCGGTGTAGAAAAAAATAAAAATACAGTTAGCGCGGTCATGTGCTAACTGTATTTTTATTTTTTTAATTTATTTCATAATTTAAAGTGACCGCTCGTGACGTCTCTCCTGACCTGGTTACAACCAAACGCATCTGGTGTTTCCCTTTTTTAAAAGCCCCTATTTCTCTTATGTGAGCGACTCCGCCGGCATTATCCAGTGGTTTTTCTTTTGTAAAATTTTCCTCGAATTCTTTTTTATCGTCCATATATACAATGAACAATCCTTGCGGCAAGGAGAAAGCTCGCCCCAAATCATTTATGGAAAATCCGATATTTGTTGCATCGGCGGGCACTATCTTACTAAAGGGTTGAAGCTGGCCATCTGTGGACTTTGCCACGAAAGAAAATGAAAAATCATTTTCAGTCTGCCATTTTTCAATTTCTTGCTGTGTCTTCATTTCAATTGGCTTTTTTGCTTGGCAGGCAAACAAGCAAATAGTTAAAGAAAAAAAATTCGCACTAAGATGTCCTTAGCGCGAATGTTTATCCGTATTTATTTTTTTCTAGCGGCGGCGCGTACTTACAAAATCGCTGATAATTTTAGCGGCGATAATAATTAAAGCCAGTGGCAAAATAAATTTCATGGCAAACCACAAAATCCCACCAATTATATGAAAGACAAAACCTAAGACGACAAAAGCTCCAATAACTATTAAAATTTTCATTCCGATATCACGCATTTTTATTTCCTCCACACTTGTTTTTTTCTACTCTTACAGTTTACGAGAATTTCATAGTCTTGTCCTCTAACTCGCGCCCGATATTTTCTCAGACTTTAGCCCCGGAAGAAATAACTTGCGTTTGATAAAAATTTCCGTTACATTTCTTTTAGAAAGAAGGGCTTTTATGCCGAAGAGTCGGGTGGAAGCTTTTACTGATGCGGTGATTGCCATTATTATGACGCTGCTAGTTTTGGAAATTCATCAGCCAGCTGGAGCCGAGTTTAAAGATTTGTTGGCGGTGAGTCACAAGTTTGTGATTTATGTGGTGAGTTTTGTTTTTCTAGCTATTTATTGGAATAGTCATCATCACCTGTTTCACTTGGTCACCAAGGTCAACGGGCGCGTGCTGTGGGCCAACAATTTTTTCATTTTTTCTTTGAGTCTTTTTCCTTTTGCTACGGCTTGGGTGAGTGATCATTTTTTGAATTTGGTGCCGCAAGTCACTTATGGCGCTGTTTTCTTCCTGGCAAATGTCGCCTACTACACGCTGTATAAAGCCTTAAGTTCCGCTCATCAAAATGAAGAAAGTTTTCAAAATTATAAAAAAGATTTGCAAAAAATGTATTTGTCGATTTTCGGGATGCTCTTTGGAATTTTGCTAGGATTTTTGATTAATCCGTTGCTAATTTTTGTCGTCATTGTTTTGATTTTACTTCTTTGGCTAATTCCTGATCGCCACACGGAAAATTTATTTTAAAAAAAAGCTTCGCCACTTTCAGTCTAAACTGAGTGGCGAAGCTTTTTATTTTTTAAAATTGTTGCAAAACAACGGTTAGAACTAGTGCCAATACGTACGCCCCGTTAAATAAAATGAAATTTTCCATCGAGCGTTTAAAACTAATTGGTGCCGGCACTTCTTTCCGATGTTTTTTCAACGTGCTCCAGACTTTTGGCAAGGTCAAAAAGACTAGTAAAATCGGCCATTGATACACGCCAAAGAAAAACCCGATAAGTAAAACGGCAAAACAAGCTAGTTGCATCATTTCAAATAAAGTCGTGCCATTTTTGCGCCCGATATAAAAGACTAAAGTAAACCGATGATTGACAATATCCGTATCCAAATCCCGCAAATTATTAGCCAGCATAATATTGGCAATGGTGAAAACTAGTGGTAAAGAGGCCCAGACAATCGCCACCGCCCCGCTGATGGTTCCCGTTAAAGCGAACTGATTGTTTGATAAATCTAAGAAAAAAATTTTATCTTGAAAAGTATTCAGATAAATCACCATCGCCGGAATCCCCACGCCCATCGTCACGCCGGAGAACACTTCCCCTAGCGGCATCCGCGACAAAGGAATCGGGCCGGATGTGTAAAAAATACCGATAAAACAACACGCCGCGCCCATGAAAAGCAACAGCCATCCCGTTTGCCAAACAAGAAAAAGACCAATTAAAAAGGCGGCAGCCGTCATACCGAGAATAATTTTTCTCACGAGACTCGGTTGAATTTGCGCTGTTCCTAAAATATTTTCTTCATATTTATAATGCTCATCTTTGGCTTTCATAAAATCTTGATAATTATTTATCGTGGTGGTGGCCATATCAAAAAGCAGCATCGCCGCAAAAAACAGCGCCATGTAACCCCAGTTCACCGTTTCAAAATAACTCCAAGAAAAAAACAGCGCCATAAAAAATGGAAATACACTAGCCATTTTCGTTTGAATTTCAACTAATTTCAAAAAACTTTTTACCGTCATTCCACCACTCCTCCACTTTCACTTCGCCCATTTGTTTACGGAAAATTTACTGAAGATCGCCGGTCTCCCCCATTGTGTACCCGGATTCTTCAGATAAAGTAAATGTTTCTTCAATCCCGCTAGTGACAAAAACTTTTCCTTCCGTCGTCACAAAAATCGCATCGACATCGTCCAACGTTTCCACATAAGCTAAGCCATTTTTCACACCCATGGAAAATACTGCAGTGGACAAGCCGTCGCCGTCAACAGATTTTTCCGTCACAATCGTCACTCCGGCAATATCATTATCAAATGGATAACCTGTTTTTGGATCGAACAAGTGGTGATACGTTTTGCCATCGACTTTTAAATACCGTTCATAAATTCCAGAAGTCACCAAACTTTTATTCGATTCAGGCAATTGTCCTAAAATCACATTGCGGGCTTGATTGGGATCTTGAATACCAACTGTCCAGTCGATTTTTTCTTCGGCCGTTGAGCGAGAAGAATTTCCCAAGACGTAAACATTGCCTCCCAAATCGACAATCGCACAAGTGACACCGGAATTTTTCAAGACTTCTACCACTTCATCGGTAATAAAACCTTTAGCAATCGCCCCGAAATCCAGCGCCATTCCTTTTTCCGTCAAATAAATTGTTTGTGCCTCGTCGTCAAATTGAACCTTCGTGTAATCTACCAGTGTGAGGGCGGCATCGATTTCTTCTTGACTAGGTTTTCTAGCGTCATCAAAACCAATGTGCCACATGGCAGTGATCGGTCCAATGGCCATATCAAAACCGCCGTTAGAGTCCTCGGAATATTTCAGCGCTTCTTTAGCCAAACGATAAACATCGTCGCTCACTTTCACTGGCGCAACGCCGGCGTTAGCATTCACCGCGTCTACTTCACTACCTTCTTGATTCACGGTAATTTTATCGCCCAATTCTTTAACGCGGGCAAAAGCATCTTCTAAAACGGACTCTTTCCCATTATCAAAAATACGAATGTCGACATAGGTTCCTAATAAAAATTGTTGATCCTCATAAGCTTTAGTATTTATTTTTTGGCTTGTTGTGGTGCTTTCATTTGTCTGGTCCGTGCCGGATTGCGAAGTGCATGAAGCAAGCAACAAAACACTAAGACTTAGTAAAGCAGCTCCTGCCAATATTTTTTTGGAAATTTTCACGCGTTCCCTCTTTTCAAAATGATATGTAAAATTTTTCACTCTCTTACTTTAGCATGTTTTGGGCAAAAGACAACTGAAAAAAGTTTTTCTAATTATTTTTTTCCAAAAAAGATTACCTATTAAAAAAAATAAAGCTCGCTGACAAAAGCCAGCAAGCTTTGATTCTTTTTAGACTTTTGGTAATTTGATGAGCGGTGTCTTAAAGCCTGCACTTAGGAAATTAGATAAAATGCCTTCAGTCAGCAAGCTGACTTACTCCATTTTTCTAAATTTCTAAAGTGCAAACCGGCTTTTCGACATCCTTATTTGGCCATGATGATGTTGTCTACTTCGATCGCTGTTGTGTCGCCTTTTTCAGCGGCGTTGATCAATTGTTGTGCGTAAATGATGAAGCTGTGGGAGCTGTGAGTAGCGCCGGTAACAACTTCGGTATTGGCAACAGATGGTTCTTCGCCAGACATTGCTGCTAATAAGTTTTCATTTAATTGAGGAATAAATTCAGCAGGTCCAACGCCAGATTTTGCTGTCATGTTTGCTTCGTATTCTGTGTCGTCTTGTTTTGATTTGCCGTCAGCTGAAAAATTATCATATTTAGATTCAGTTACTTTGCCGCCAGCTACAACGATTGAAAAGTCAACGTGGTAACCATTGGAATCATTTTTTTCAACTAATGAATAAGTGCCGTCTTTTAATTCAGCGCCATTGTCGATTTCAATTGTTTCCGTGTTGCCAGCTTGAGCTGCTTGAATTAATTGTTGTGCATAGTTTTGGAAAGATTCAGAAGTATGAGTCGCTCCGGAAACAACTTCCACGCCAGAAGCGCTTTGTGCTGCAACTAAAGATTCGTTCAATTCTGGGATAAATTCAGCAGGGCCGACGCCAGATTTTGCTTTCATGTTTGTTTCGTATTCAGTATCTTCAGCTTTTGATTTGCCGTCAGCATTGACTGCATCAAAATTAGATTCGGAAATTGCGCCGTCTTTTACAGTAATAGAAAATACTGTGCGATAGCCATTGCTTTCATTTTTTTCTTCTAAAGTATAAGTACCATCTTGTAAATCAGCGCCAGCTGTTTTTTCAGCAACGGCTGCTTCGGACTCTTTTGTGGAACTTTGTGCAGAACTTACTTCCGTTGTGGACGCTTCCGTTGAAGCAGATGATGCGGAATCTCCATCGTTGTTGTCAGCGCCACAAGCTCCTAAAACTAGAGCTGAAAACGTTAAGATGGATAAACTTGCTATTAATTTTTTTGCTTTCATTTTTAAATCCCCTTTTCTTTTTTTGTTGAAGTTTTCACAAACCCTCACTACTAATTTAAGTTAAATTGAATATAATGTCAACACTTTTTTTAATATAGTGCGCATTTTTTCAAAAAATTTTGGTCTAGAGCAACTCTGTGAAAAAAATTCCTGAAAATGTGCAAAAATATTAGACAAAATGACGTTTCTTCATTATAATATAGAAGATTGTGTACTTATTATCATACTTAATATACTGAGGAGCGAGATAAAGACTATGGCTAAGCAAAAAATTGTCGTAGTAGGAGCTGGTTATGCTGGTGTTTCTGCCACTAAACTTCTTTCAAAAAAATTGAAAAAAGAAGACGTAGAAATCACTTTAATTGATCGTCATTCCTACCATACTATGATGACCGAGCTACATGAAGTAGCTGGCGGACGAGTAGAACCCACTGCGATTCAATATGATTTACAACGTTTATTCTGTCGCCGTAAAAATGTCAAATTGATTACCGACACGGTAGTTAGCATTGATAAAAATAAAAAAGTTGTCCAAACAAAATTAGGCAGCTATGAATTTGACCATCTGATTTTAGGGATGGGTGGCGAACCTAATGACTTTGGCACACCAGGTGTTAAAGAAAATGGCTTTACATTATGGAGTTTTGATGATGCTGTTCGTTTGCGGGAACATATTTTAAATACCGTTGAACAAGCGGCTTTGGAACCTGACGAAAAACTTCGTCGCCAAATGTTGACTTTCGTTGTCTGTGGTTCTGGTTTTACCGGAATTGAAATGATTGGCGAATTAATCGACTGGAAAGCTCGTCTTGCCAAAGATTATAAATTAGACGAAAAAGATTTCTCATTAATGGTTGTTGAAGCTTTGCCAACTATTTTAAATATGTTGACTAGAAGCGATGCTGCTAAAGCAGAACGTTTCTTAGCTTCTAAAAATGTTGAACTTATTTTGTCTTCACCAATTGTTGAAGTAGATAAAGAATTCATCGTCTTAAAAGGCGGGAAAAAGATTCCTACTAACACATTGATTTGGACAGCTGGTGTGAAAGCCAACTCCGATGCTGCTGACTTCGGTTTAGAATCAGCCCGCGGCAATCGTTTAGTAGCTAACGAATTTATGCAAGCAAAAGGTTACGAAGATAAAAATATTTATGTAGTGGGCGACCAAGTGTATTTTGAAGAATTTGAAAATACGCCAACACCACAAATCGTCCAAGCAGCTGAACAAACAGCCCACGCTGCGGCCGGCTCAATTGTGGCCGACATTAAAAATACTGAAAAACATCCATTTAAATCCAATTACCAAGGTTTCATGGTCTCCATTGGTTCTAAATGGGGCGTAGCGAATTTATTTGATAAAATTCATTTATCTGGTTTCTTAGCCATGATTATGAAACATATTGTCAACTTGAAATATTTCTTCGATATTCGCTCAGGTTATTACATGTTCCAATATATGATGCACGAATTCTTCCATATTAAAGATGATCGTAATGTTGCTCGTGGACATTCTTCACGTTACGGCAATGTTTTGTGGAGTGTACCTCTGCGGATTTTCTATGGTTTAGTTTGGTTAGTCGAAGCTGGTAAAAAAGTTATCGGTAATGGCGAAGTTTTGAAACCATCTACTTGGTTTGGTGAAGGTTCTTGGTTTACCGGTAATTCTGTTTTCCCTTGGACATGGGGTTACGCTGCAGACGCTGCGGCAACTACCGCAAGTTCTGGTGCTGATGTTGCTTCCGGTGCATCAACGGCCGCTTCAACTGTTGCTTCAACTGTCGATGTTGCTTCTGCTGCTTCCGGTGCTGCTACTACAACAAGTTCAAGCGCTGGTGAAGCTGTTGTCCATGCTGCCAAATTTGGTTTGAGTTATGCTTACGGCGAAGAACCACAAGTCGTCGTTGCAAAATCTCCAGGTTGGTTTACTAAAATGATGCAATGGATGATGCCTAATAACGATGTCGCTATGTTCTTCCAAAAATTCATGACCATTGTTGAAATATTAATTGCACTAGCATTAATCGCTGGTCTTTTCACTTGGTTAAGTAGTGCTACAACGATTGTCTTAGTCATTGCCTTTGTTATGTCCGGTATGTTCTACTGGGTTAACATCTGGTTTGTCTTCGCCGCGTTTGCCTTAATGAACGGCTCCGGCCGCGCAATCGGACTCGATCGCTGGGTCGTTCCATTCTTACAACGCACCCTCGGCAAGTGGTGGTACGGAAAAGAAAAAAGTCTTTATAAATAAAGGTCATCTTACGAGCGGTTAACGACGTAGAGAATTAGGGAAATGTTTTTAAATCCCGATTTTGGATTTGAAAATCATTTCATCTATTCTCCTAGTCGTTGCGAGCAAGATACCGAAAAAGGTTATCTTTAGGGCGCTCAGTGGTGTAGAAAATTAGGAAAACCGAGGACGAATGGAACATTCGCCGGAAGTTTTATCTATTTTCCTAACCGCTGCCCTAAAGATACCGAGCAAAAAAAACATCTTTACTGCGTACAACGCAGAGAATTATTTAAAATCTAGCCTGAAAAAAATCGGTTTGCGATTTTTTCAGGCTGTTTTTAATTAAAATATGGTATAGTAAAGCAGAAAAGAGGTGGCCGATTGCAACTGAAAAATTTAATAAAAAATAGCCACTTCAAATTTTTGGATGGCGTAATTATTGTTGTTTTAATTTTGCTATCGTTTTTACCGATTGTGATTTTTTCTTGGCAACAAGTGGAACAAGAGCCGGGAACGGTTGTCACTTATGAAGCAGTTTTGACGGTGGACGGAAAAGAAATTAATACATTTCCTCTTGAAGCCGGCACAAAAAAATATACATATCGCTACACCGATGCAGACGGCGACTATAATTTAATTGAAGTCGATGGAGATGAAATTCGCATCGTGGAAGCCAACTGTGGTGATCAAGTTTGCGTCCAGCGCGGCGCCATAAAAAAAGCGCGCGAAACCATCGTCTGTCTCCCCCACAAATTACTTATTGAAGTGGTGGCTTCTGATGGGAATCAGGAGGGCAACGTTATTTATTAACGGACAACTATGGATAATAAACTGAGAAAAAATATGTACATTTCCTTGCTGGTGGCCCAAGGTGTGATTATTGGCCTCTTGGAAAATATGATTCCCTTTCCTTTTGCCATTGCTCCTGGTGCCAAATTAGGGCTAGCCAATTTAATTACGATTATCGCCATTTTTACTATGAAAAAATCCGACAGTTTTTTATTGGTCATGTTGCGGTTATTTTTAACCACTTTGTTAGGCGGCACCATGTCCACCTTCTTTTATAGTTTAGCCGGATCGGTTTTAAGTTACTTCGGCATGTTGTTAGTAAAATCATTTGGGCCAAAACGCGTTTCAATTATCGGAATTTCCGCTACCGGTGGATTTTTGCACAATGTGGGGCAACTAGTCGTGGCGAGTTTAATCGCCGGATCTTGGTCGGTGATGCTCTATTTGCCCGTCTTAAGTTTGATCGGAATTTTGGCCGGCTTTGCGCTAGGAATTTCCGCCAATTATTTACTCGAACACGTCGACACTTTAAAAAAATTCCAAATAAATTATGAACAATCACAAAAAATAAGTAAAAGATTTCGTCAGTCAAAGGAGCGCTCATGAAAATTCATCCCATGTGGCAAGAATTTCCCACTATTCAAAAAGACCTCAATCAAACTTTAACTTTAATGGAAAAAAGTATTCAAATTAATAATAAGCCAGTCAAACAAGCGATCGTTGATATGATTCATTCCGGCGGCAAATTATTGCGCCCGGCCTATCAACTGTTGTTTGCTCAATTCGGTCCGAATCAAGAGGCAAAAAAAGCTGTCGCCTTGGCGGCTTCCATCGAGCTTCTGCACACGGCGACTTTAATCCACGATGACATTATCGATATGTCCGAATTACGACGGAGATTGCCAACGATTCAGGCAACTTTTGGTAACGATGTGGCTGTTTACGCCGGCGATTATTTATTTATTTGCTGTTTCAAACTTTTGGCCGGATACGCTAGTTCTCTGAAAAGTATTCAGCTGAATTCTGTCAGCATGGAAAAAGTTTTGATTGGCGAGCTGGGGCAAATGAATTTCCGTTACGATTATTCCGGCGGCGTTGCTGCTTACTTAGATAATATTACTGGAAAAACGGCTGAGCTGTTTGCTTTGAGTTGTTTTGTGGGTGCTTATGAAAGTGGCTGTAGCCAAAAAATGGCCAATAACGCGCGGAAAATTGGTTTAAATATCGGGATTGCTTTTCAAATTATCGACGATATTTTAGATTACAGCCAAACGAGCAAAAAAATCGGGAAACCCGTTTTAGAAGATGTGAAACAAGGCGTTTATTCATTGCCACTCCTTTTAGCGTTAGAAAATAAAAAAGAAGAGCTAGCTCCTCTATTGGCCAAAAAAGAAAACTTAAGCGACGCGGAAGCCGAAGAAATTTTTGCCTTAGTCCACGCCGCTGACGGCGTCAAAAAAGCCCAAGCACTAGCCGAACAATATACAAAAGATGCGCTAGTAGCAATTGAAAAGTTACCAGATAATTCCATGAACACGAAAGAAACCTTAAAAAAACTCACCACAAAAATCCTCTGGCGAGAAAATTAAGGATGGCAAAACAAGGTTGTCGAAAGAGCGTTTAGCGGTGTAGAAAATTAGGAAAACCGAGGACGAATGGAACATTCGCCGAAAGTTTTATCTATTTTCCTAACCGCTGCTCTTGAGACACCGTCAAAACAAGGTTGTCGAAAGAGCGTTTAATGGCGTAGGAAAATAGGAAAATGGTGTAAGTGTGTGAAACGCACTGAAAGTATTTTATCTTTTTCCCTAGCCATTGCTCTTGAGACACCGTTAAAAACCAAAAACCGATCACCAGTCATGGTGGTCGGTTTTTATTTTTTGCTGAGATAAATGACTTCTGTTTCAATAATGAAGCCAACTTTTTGATAGAGATGCAACGCTTGTAGATTATTACTTTCCACGCCAATCTTAATGATTCGCTTATTCTCTCGAGTCAGATTTTGACAAGTTTTTTCCAGCAAATAAGTGCCAAGCCCTTGATTTTGCCAATTCTCAGCGATAAATAAACCAAAAATATAATCATAGTCGTCTTGATCCGCCGCACAGGTGCCGATGATTTGGTCATTTTTTTTCAAAATAAAATTCTCTTGCTTCTCGTCTGCCAATCCTTTAAGCAAATATTGGTGAGCGGTTTCGCTGCTCGTTTCTGGAAAAGCCCGTACCTGAAGCTGCGTTAACGCTTCAATATCACTTGCCTGGAGATTTCTAAATTGAAATTCTTCCCGTTCACTAAAAATCCATTTTTGATTTTTTTTAGTCGTCAGCTGAATTTCTGTTTCCGGATCTGCCACTAAAGAACAATTTTTCAAAAAATCAGGATTATCCGTTAAAAATTGTTGTTCTGTCCAAAATTCCAAATCGTGATAGCCGAATTTTTCTAATTCACTAGTCGCTGCTTGAATTAACCGCGTGGCAATCCCTTGCCGGCGAAATTTTTCATCCACAAAAACGGCCATTTCGGCGGTGGATTCGGTATTTCCATCGGCATAAATCGAAAGAATGCCCGTCAACTGATTATTTTCATAATTTAAAAAGAGCGTCAGCATCTCTGCAAAAAAATTAAACTGATTACTGAGATATGGCGATTTAAATGTCCGGTCGTGTTGCTGAATTTTTTTAATTAATTGATTGCATTCCGCCAATTGTTCTGACGTTAGTTCCGTCGTTTTAACGATCATTAGGATCTCTCTTTTCAATAAATATCTGATAAATTTTTATTTTATTTTTTCTATTGCTTGGTTAATTTCTGCCAATGCTTCGTCGTCACTTTCCACTTCAAGCGCTGCTTGCAAATAAACTAACGCTGTTTCCCGCTCTTCGGATTTTTTGCGGATCAACTGTCCAATGGCCCAAGCTGCCGTTCCTCGCAAAACTGGTCGGACGTCATTTGCCAAAACTTTGTACAATTCTTCCAGCGCCGAGCGGTCGTGGAGATTGGCTAAAGCGATAATCGCGTTGCGTTGTAGTGGTTTTTTCCCTCGCCATGAGCCTGCCAAATGGGCAAAATTTTTCTTAAACTCAGCATTGGTCATAGTTAACATCGGTTGTAAAAGAGGCGCCACTTCATCAACTTGCGGTTCCATTTCTTCATGAAAATGAAAATCTTTTCCTTGATTGTAAGGACAAACTAGCTGACAAATATCACAACCATAAATAACATTGCTAATTTTTTTGCGGAATTTTTCTGGCATCATTCCTTTTGTTTGCGTTTGATATGCCAAACAAACTTGCGCATTCAGCCCACCTTCTGGCAAAATCGCCTGCGTCGGGCAAGCTTTAATACACCGCGTACACTCGCCACAACCAAAAACCCCCGGTGCGTCCGGTTCAAAATTAATATTAGTTACAATTTCGCCGAGATAAACCCACGAGCCAAATTCTTCAGTAATCAACAAACCATTGCGGCCGACAAATCCTAACCCCGCCCGTTGTGCCACGGCGACATCGACTAATTCGCCGGTGTCCACTTGCGGTGCGAGGCGCCAATGATTTTCTATTCCTTCAGCAGCAGCAACTTCTTGAATAAATTGAATCAGCTGTTGCATCTTATCCCGCAAAATAAAATGATAATCGGTCCCCCAACTAGCCCGAGAAAATTGCCCCCGCTTGCCATCTTTAGGAATTTCTTGGTGAATTTTCGTCGGATACGCCAAGGCAATAGAAATAATCGATTGCGGATTCTCAAATGTTTTTTCCAAATAAATTCGTTCGTCAATATTTTGATGCTCAAAGCCAGAATTTTGTCCAGCTGCTCTTTGTCTTTCAATGGGTTCTTTTAATTCTAAAAATGGTTCCGCTGTAGTAAAACCGATTTTATCGATCCCCAGGCGCGCAGCTTCTTGGATAATTTTTTCTTTTAAAGATGTAGTCATTTTATTTCCTCCTGACGGGCAAACTTTTAACAAACGGGAATTTTTTTTAAATTGTGCAGCTGAAATTTATCTGCTACATGACGATTTTTGTTTCCTTTGCTCAAATTATGCACGTTTTAGAACATTTTTTCAAGCGCCCGCTTGCACTCCTTCATTTTTTTTGCTACCCTCAATCGGAGGTGATTTTTTTGCAAAAATTTACATTACGCCGGCTAATTTTACTAGCCTTATTTAGTGCCATTTGTGTTGTGGGACGCATTGCTTTTCAATTTTTACCAAATGTCCAACCCATGACCGCCATTTTTTTACTGCTCGTTTGGCAAGCAACCTTAACAGACGGCTTGGTGGTGGCTTTCTTATCTTTAACTGTTTCAAATTTATTTTTCGGAATGGGTCCTTGGTTTTTCGGCCAACTGATCGCGTATTTCGTCGTTTTATTGGGCGCTTTTTTAATTAAAAAAATCAGCCAAAATTTTATTATTTTATTGCTTTATGCTATTTTTGCCGGCTTTTTTTACGGCTTTGTCGTCAGCATCTTCACTAAAGATTTATTTGGTATCACGGCTTTTTGGCCTTATTATTTCCAAGGATTGCCTCACGACGGCCTTCATGCTTTGAGTAACGCCGTTTTTTATTTATTACTAGCGCCGATTTTTAAAAAGATCACAAAAAGACTAGGAAATTTTTCCTAGTCTTTTATTTTTTGTTTCATATGAAACAATTATCTTTTTTTACGAATCATATCCCCCACAGCCACCGGTTCTTCCACTGGCAAATGTAAAATCATCATGGGATTTGGCGCCCGCTTAATCGATTCGCCATCTTCATTTTTCATTTCCATAACGGATTGCGAAAAATGATGGAAACCTGGACCGTAAAATTCAATCTCATCTCCTATTGAAAAATGATTCCGTTGGCGCACGGTAGCGATTTTTGTTTCGGCATCGTAACCTAATACTTCACCGACAAATTTATAAACTGGGATTTTGCGTCGTTCCCCAAATAATTGTTCATTTTCAGTTGGCGTGCCAAAATAAAAGCCAGTTGCTAATTCGCGTTGCGCTACTTTCCACAGCTCATCGATCCACTCTTGACGGCAAACATAATGCTCAGGGTCTGCCATATAACTATCCACCGCCGCTTTATAAACATTTGTCACTGTTGAAACATAATGAATCGACTTCATCCGGCCTTCGATTTTAAAACTATCAACGCCCGCTGCAATTAATTCTGGCAAATGTTCAATCATGGACATATCAACAGCGCTCATAGAAAATTCTTCCTCCAGCTCGCCTTTGACATCACGTTTCTCTGCGCCAAACGGCATATCGTACAAGCCATATTTCCAGCGACAAGATTGACTACAGCCGCCACGATTGGCATCGCGATTAGCCATATGATTTGATAAAACGCAGCGACCCGAATAAGAAATACACATCGCCCCGTGAATAAATGCTTCGATTTGCATATCGGTCTTGGCTCTGATGGCTTCCACTTCCGCCAAGGAAACTTCCCGCGCCATCACCACGCGCTCCAAACCAACTTCTTTCCAAAATTCTAGCGTTTCCCAATTAGTAGCAGAAGCTTGCGTGGACAAATGCACCGGCAAACCTGGCGCTTGAGTAATAGCCAGTTCAATTAAAGCTGGATCAGAAACAATTACGGCATCGATGCCGATGTCCCGCACTTTTCTAAAAAATTCGCCCGCGCCTTCTTCATCGCCGTCGTGGGTGACCATGTTGGCTGCCACATAAACTTTGGCGTTGTGACTTCTGGCAAAGGCTAGTCCTTCTGCCATTTCTTCATAGGAAAAATTTCCGGCTCGGCGGCGTAACGAATAGGCATTACCGCCAATATATACTGCATCGGCGCCATAATGAATCGCCGTTTTTAATTTTTCTAACGTGCCAGCTGGTGCTAACACTTCTGGTCGTTTCATCATTATTTCTCTTCTTTCTACTAACAACAAACTATATGTTGCGATTTTGTTAAAGGTTACAAAGGACTACTGATTTTTATTGCACACTGGCCGGATCGACTTCAAAAAATCCTAAGTCCAATCCCCGTTTGGCAGGATGCCACCGGCGTACTTCTTGGGTCAAATGGTCGTTGACTGCTTGTGACCAAATATTTTTTTCCAAATGATGCCGCGCTTCAACAAATTGTTCCACCACTTCTACAAAATCATTTTCCGGCGTAAATAAACCATCTAACTTCCAATGATCATAGGAAAGCGTCGCAAGTTTTGGCAGCACGGGCAATAAATTCAAATCATTATCAGCAAAAACATGGGTCCCATTGCTATCTTCAAAAATTCCGTAATGGGTTTCTGGTTTTTTCGGCTCAGATAAAAATAATTCCCGGTCAGCAACTTCATCAACGTCCACTTTTGTGTAATCAAAATAATTTTGCAACAGTGGTCGTTTGGATTGATGAATACATGTTGGACCAAAGACTTGAACCTCGCCAAAAACATGCAAGTTCGGCGCCATTTTTTCAAGTTCAGCAAAAGGAACTTCCCGGGCAACGACGGCACCAATGGCTCCGTGATCAGCCCAAAAATTAATTTGCCGACTACTCGTCACTAGCGTTTGCCCATCATACAAAAAGGGAATCTCGCAATTATTTTTTTTCATGGCATATATAATTCCCGGATCGCC
Organism: Enterococcus timonensis; assembly: GCF_900104595.1. Classification (GTDB taxonomy): domain Bacteria; phylum Bacillota; class Bacilli; order Lactobacillales; family Enterococcaceae; genus Enterococcus_J; species Enterococcus_J timonensis. The sequence continues at coordinate 48,543 of NZ_FNVY01000003.1, read as the reverse complement.
CAAAGTGATTTGATCGACTCCGCTGGCTTTTAAAAATTTCAAATAATCCGGAATTTCTTTCATTTTTTCTGGGTGCATAATGCCGTTGACAGCTACCGTCGCTTTTTTTCCAGCCGCATGGGCCAAATCAATCAGCTGACTTTGTTCATCCCAAGTAAAACTGTGGGGCAACCGCAAACCAAATGCTTCCATCCCGAAATAAAGTGTATCCACGCCGGCGTCTAACAAAGCGCGCCCTTGCTCCAGTGATGCTACTGTAGCTGTAATTTCAATCATGGGAAAACCTCCTTCAAACTGTCTTCATATTAGCACAGCTGAGGCAATCAGAAAAGATAAATTTGTGAAAAAAACGGTAAAAAAAAAGCATCTAAGCTATATTTTTAATAAAAAACCTAGTTCAGAAACTTTTTTTTAATTTCTTTTCTTTAGTTAACGCCAGCTAATTTTTTTTCAGCCGTTTTTTTGACATCTAAGGTGATTTTTCCTTTAGTAGCGCCGATAGTCACACTATCGCCTAGTGCAATTTGATTAGACAACAAGGCCTCACTTAAGCGGTCTTCAATTTCTTTTTGCAACGCGCGGCGAATGGGACGCGCGCCATATTCAGGATCAAAGCCGACTTTGGCAATCACATCGATGGCACTTGGGGTGATTTTTAAAGTAACATCTTGCTCTTTCAAGCGATCAATCACACTTTTACTCATGATTTTTACAATTTCGTGAAGTTCGTCTTTTTCTAACGATTTAAAGACGACTGTTTCATCAATCCGATTCAAAAATTCTGGCCGGAATGCTTTTTTCAACTCTTCTAAAATCCGTTTTCGCATCGCTTCGAAGTTTTTTGAAACATCGGTAACATTAAAACCGACATTTTTTTCTTCCCGAATTTCTGTAGCACCAATGTTACTAGTCATGATCAAAATCGTATTCCGAAAATCAATTCGGCGACCTTTCGCATCGGTTAAATAACCATCGTCTAGCACTTGTAACAATAAGTTGAAAATATCCGGATGCGCTTTTTCCACTTCATCTAATAAAACGACGGCATATGGTTTTTGACGAATTTTTTCCGTCAGCTGCCCGCCTTCTTCGTAACCGACGTAACCTGGAGGCGAGCCGATAATCCGTGAAGTGGAATATTTTTCCATAAACTCAGACATATCCACCCGAATTAAAGCATCTTCAGAACCAAACATCGCCTCAGCCAATGCTTTTGCTAATTCTGTTTTGCCGACACCGGTTGGTCCAAGAAACATAAATGAACCAATCGGGCGATTAGGATCTTTCAAACCAGAACGCGCGCGACGAATCGCCCGGGAGACTGCTTTAACCGCTTCGTCTTGACCGATGACTCGCTGATGTAAAATACTTTCCAGATCCATCAGGCGTTCGCTTTCTTTTTTCTCTAATTGTTTCAGCGGTACGCCAGTCCACTGGGAAACCACCGACGTGACATCTTCAGCGGTGACTTGATGACCATAACCTGTCGCTTTTTTCGCTTCTTGGGCCATTAATTGTTCTAATTTTTCGTTTTGTTTTTTTTCTTCTTTGCGAAATTTTGCTGCTTGCTCAAAATTTTGAGCGACAATCGCTTGTTCCTTTTGCTTAACTAATTGGGTAATCTTTTTTTGTTGGGTCGTAATTTCTGACGGCTCATCGGCAAAATCCAAGCGCACTTTAGCTGAGGATTCATCGATTAAATCAATCGCTTTGTCTGGCAATTGACGAGAATTAATGTAGCGCACCGACAAGCTCACCGCCGCATGAATCGCTTCGTCAGTAATTTCCACATGATGATGCTCTTCGTAGCGAGCCTTCAATCCTTGCAAAATTTCTTCCGCTTCTTCTGGCGTTGGTTCGTCCACTTGCACTTTGGCAAATCTCCTCTCCAAAGCTGAATCCCGTTCAATATATTTTTGATATTCTGCTAAAGTTGTCGCGCCAATGGTTTGCAACTCACCGCGAGCTAGCGCTGGTTTTAAAATATTAGAAGCATCAATTGCCCCTTCAGCGCCGCCTGCACCAATGACGGTATGGAGTTCGTCGATAAATAAAATCACTTGCCCATCTTGATAGACCTCGTCAATAATTTTTTTCAAACGATCTTCAAATTCACCGCGATATTTTGTCCCGGCTACTAAAGAACCCATATCCAACATCATTAGGCGTTTATTTCGCATATCTTCAGGCACATTGCCGGCTATAATTCGTTGCGCCAAGCCTTCTGCAATCGCCGTTTTCCCCACACCGGGTTCACCAACGAGCACCGGATTATTTTTGGTGCGCCGTGATAAAATTTGAATTAAGCGTCGCACTTCTTTATTGCGGCCAACGACGGGATCCATTTTATTTTCAGCGGCTAATTTAGTTAAATCCCGCGCCAAATGATCTAGCGTCGGTGTCTTTGACTTGGAATCATTAGTAGCCTGCGTCCGCCGACCGCGTGCATTACTAGCGCCAACAAAATCTCGGCGCCGATTATTTTCCTCGCCGCCTAACTGTTGGACAATTAACTGACGGACTTTGGGCAAATTCAAACCAAGATTCGTCAAAATCCGCGCCGCTAAAATATCTTCATCCCGCAAAATTCCTAGTAAAAGATGTTCGGTGCCGATTTTTTCTGAACCAAATCGTTTCGCCTCATCGCCAGCATACACAAAAATTTGTTTGACCCGTGGTGAATAAGGAAGATAAGCATTTTTAGGATAATTGGTGACATTTCCGTGGCCGGTCAAATGCTCCACTTCATCTAAAATATCTTCTTTAGTGGCGTTGACCTCCCGGAGAGTTTTGCCGGCAATCCCATCTTCTTCAATCGTTAACGCCAACAAAATATGTTCCGACCCGACGGCTTGATGGTGGAAAATCTTAGCTTGCTCTTGGGCAATCGCTAGGGCTTCTTTGGCCCGCTTTGAAAATAATTCTTGCATCGTTATTCCTCGCTTTCGTAGCCTAAACGTTCGATAAAGGCTTTTAATAACTGTGCGCGCAACACATCTTCTTGTTGATAATGCCCCAAAACATTGCTGGAAAGCGTCGCTAAAAATAAATTACCTTCCCGTTTGGTTAATAATTTTTCTTCATATAATTTTTGCAGCAAATCACGCGCCCCATTTTCAGAAATTTTTTCTCCGAGAGTGTGGGACAAGGCGCTGAGATAACTACGGGAACTTGTAAAACGCAACTTGGCAATCCGAATATAGCCGCCGCCGCCCCGCTTACTTTCCACTTGATAGCCTTGTTGCAGCGTGAAACGCGTATTGATTACATAATTAATTTGCGAAGGCACACATGAAAATAAATCCGCCATTTCTGCACGCCGAATTTCAATCGAATCATTGGCCCGCAAAATTTTTTTCAAATAATCTTCAATTAAATCAGACGTATTCCGATTGCTCATAGTAACCTCCTTTGATTTTTTATGACCTTGACTAGCGGTGTGAAAAAAGCTGTGTCTAGGAGAATAGATAAAAATTCCGGCGAATATTCTATTCGTCCTCATTTTTTCTAATTCTCTACGACCCATTACTCTTTTTTCACAACCTTGACTAATCCTGACCAACTCATTATAACGAATAAAACAGCATTTGAGAAATATTTCTGACTTGCGAAAATAAATTGTAATTGTTTTTTAGAAAAATAAAAAATTCGAGTCTTTTCGCCAAGCGAATTGAGACTCGAATTTTTTCCTGTTAAGTTTTAAAATTTTGATGCTTTGGAAATAACCTTATTTGACGGTGTGTTTTGAACAATGGCTTGGAAAATAGAAACAATCCTTCCTGACTGCTTTGCAGTCATCCACCATTGTCCTAATTCTCTACGCCCCATAACGTTTTTTTCACAACCTTTTTTTAAATTTGTGCCCAGACGCTTTCTAAGACGTTGGTTTGGTTGCGGTCGGGGCCGACTGAAAATGTTGAAATTCGCACATTAACTAGTTCGGTCACACGATGAACATAGTTACGGGCATTTTCGGGAAGCTCGGCCAAAGTTTTGCAGCCGGTAATATCTTCTGTCCAACCAGGAAGCTCTTCGTAAACTGGTTTGCAGCGGGCCAAAACTTTCAAGCTTGCAGGATAATGATAAATCAATTCTCCATCTAATTCGTAAGCTGTACAAATTTTTACCGTTTCAAGACCTGTCAGAACGTCAATCGAATTCAGCGCAAGATTCGTAATCCCAGAAACTCGTTTTGAATGGCGCATCACCACTGTATCAAACCAACCCACGCGGCGCGGACGACCGGTAGTTGTGCCATATTCGTGACCGACTTCGCGAATTTGTTGGCCGATTTCGTCATTTAATTCAGTTGGAAATGGACCATCGCCCACGCGCGATGTATAAGCTTTGCAGACGCCGACGACTTTATTTATTTTGGAAGGACCAACGCCGGAACCAATCGTCACGCCGCCTGCCACCGGATTACTACTGGTGACAAATGGATACGTCCCTTGATCGATATCCAACATCACGCCTTGCGCCCCTTCAAACAAAACTCGCTTGCCTAAATCCAACGCATCATTTAAAATCACCGACGTATCAGTGACATATTTTTTAATTTCTTGACCGTATTGATAATATTCTTCAAAAATATCTTCAAAATTAAATGGCGCATGATCATACATCCGCATGAAGACGCGATTTTTTTCTTTCAAATTAATTTCTAAACGCTCAGCAAAAATTTCTTTGTCCAACAAATCAGCAATTCGAATACCAACGCGGGCAGCTTTGTCCATATAAGCGGGCCCAATGCCTTTAATTGTTGTGCCGATTTTTTGATCGCCTTTGCTATCTTCTTGCAGTTGATCCAATAAAATATGATATGGCAAAATAACGTGCGCCCGATCAGAAATCCGCAAATTATCGGTAGTAACACCATGATCGTGTAAATATTTTAATTCGGAAACTAATGATTTGGGATTGACGACAACACCGTTACCAATCACCGAAATTTTTTCTGGATAAAAAATCCCTGACGGAATCAAATGCAATTTATAAGTCACGCCATTAAATTGAATCGTATGGCCGGCATTGTCGCCGCCTTGATAACGCGCAATCACTTCGGCATTTTCACTTAAAAAATCAGTAATTTTTCCTTTTCCTTCATCGCCCCACTGGGTTCCGACTACAACAACTGATGACATTACTTCACTCCTTCGTCTTTCAAACATATATATTCTAACGGAAACGACACTAAATTTCAACTTATTTTCGAATGATTATTTTTTTAAATTAAATAAAAACACCAAAACACGAACATTTTCCAAAAATAAAAAATACACACAAAAAAAACCAACAAGTCTTTCCTGCTACTTGTTGGTTTTAAATTATTATCTTTAATACGCTTCTTGCATATTAGAAATCGAAGAAAATTTATTATATTCTTTGATAAATAACAACTCGACAGTCCCGCGGGCGCCGCTTCGGTTTTTTTCAATAATGACTTCGACAATATTTTCCCGGCCAGAACTTTCTTCTTCGTCCTCGCCTTCACGCTCATAATAATCTTCCCGATACAAGAAAGCCACGATATCAGCATCTTGTTCAATTGATCCAGATTCACGAATATCAGAAAGCACTGGTTTTTTATCTTGCCGCTGCTCAACTGAACGAGAAAGCTGAGACAAAGCAATCACGGGCACATGTAATTCTTTGGCGATTTTTTTTAATTGCCGCGAAATTTCTGAAACTTCTTGTTGACGATTTTCCCGACCAGTTCCTTCTATTAATTGTAAATAATCAATCACAACTAAACCGAGATTTCCTTTTTCTTGTGCCAGCTTCCGACATTTCGCCCGGATTTCAGCCACTTTAATTCCCGGCGTATCATCAATATAAATATTGGCTCGCGATAATGAACCCATGGCAACAATCAAACTTTGCCATTCGATTTCTGAAAGTTGTCCGGTCCGCAAGTGGCTGGCTTCAATAGATCCTTCTGCACAAAGCATCCGATTGACTAAAGATTCAGCTCCCATTTCCAAACTAAAAATCGCCACTGCTTTATCCGTTTTCGTTCCGACATTTTGAGCAATATTAAGCGCAAAGGCCGTTTTCCCTACAGCAGGTCGCGCCGCTAAAATAATTAATTCATCCGGCTGCAAGCCGGCGGTCATTTTATCTAGCGCCAAATAACCCGTGGGCAATCCGGTGATTTCTTCGTCATTTTGATATAAGCGGTCGATGTTAGCAATCGCCGTATTTAAAACATCGCGAATTAATAAAAATCCTGAACGATTGCGACGCTCAGATACTTCTAAAATTTTTCGTTCAGCTTCATCTAAAATATTTTCCACGCCATCTTCTTGGCTGTATCCTTCTTGGACAATGGCCGTAGCGGTGGAAATTAAGTTGCGCAACAATGATTTTTCTTCGACAATTTTGGCGTAATAGACAACGTTGGCTGCGGTGGGTACTGCCAATGCCAATTCGGACAAATAAGAAATCCCGCCAATATCTTCTAACTGATTAGCCTGTTCCAATTGATTTTTCAAAGTCACCACATCGATGGCCTCGTTGCGATCATTGAGACTCAACATAGCTTGGAAAATCAAACGATGGCTCCGTTTGTAAAAATCATCAGCGGTAATGTATTCGCTAGCTTCAACTAAGCGATCAGCATCTAAGAAAATCGAACCTAAAACCGCTTGTTCTGCTTCCAAATTTTGCGGTGGAATCCGCTCTTCAAATGCTTCGTTCACAATCTCGCTCCTTTAAATGTTTGTCTTCATTGTATAAGAATTTGCTCAAAAGTACAATGCAGGCCTCCAATATAAAAAGAATAATATCTATGAAAAATAAATTTGTTTCACTGGAGATTTTTTATGTATAATCTTTCCATGCCAATTTCTCCCAATGTCAAGAACTTCGGCATTAAAATTTTTCTTTCATTACAAAAGAAGAAACCGCCGAAATTTATCGGCGGTTTCTTCTTTTTGCTCGTTTAAAAAATGGGTGTAACAATCGTTTCAGTATAGTTAGCTGAAACGGGGGTGGCGTATTTCAAGACGGCATCTTTTTCAAAAAGTTCTAAGGCTGAAATGGCCTGCATACTATTTTCCACCACTTCGGCATCCAGCAAGACATCAGAAATCGCTGGTGCTAAGGTGGACGTTTTTCCTAATGAATCTTTAAATACTAATTTTAATTTTTTTGACATTTTTTTTCCTCCTCTAATTTTTTTAGCGCATAAAGCGCGTAGCAACATGACCGACTGCATAATTTAGCGAGTGACTAGTAGGAGCAAGGTCCGCCATAATCGCTGCAAAATCCAATAATTTTTCACCATCCGCACCTTCAGTCACATCGGAAAAAGATTCCTTAACGCTCTTTTCGCTCCCGGCAACTTGCAAATACACTTCCACTTTGGCTCCATTAAATACTTCAATCATACTATTTCCTCCTCAAATTTTTTTGTTGTAGTGGCCTCTACACCTATTGATACGAAATAGCCCTGCCAAAGTGTTCCATTTTAAAAAAATTTTTTTCATCTTTTTTTCCAATAAAAAAAAGACCAACGAAAAATTTTTCTTTTTCGTTGGTCTTTTGATTTTTTCGTATTTTATTGTTCAACGACTTGGACGCGTAATTTAGCGGTAACTGCTGGGTGCAATTTCACTGGCACATCGGCGAGTCCTAACGTCCGCAATGGATGATCGAGTTCAAGTTTGCGTTTGTCGATGATGACGCCGAATTGTTTTTCTAAAGCTTGGGCAATTTGTTTGGAAGGAATCGAGCCAAACAAGCGGCCGTCTTCACCAGATTTAGCGGTAATTTTAACGACGGTTTTTTCATCTTCTAAAGTCGCTTTTAATTGTTGCGCTTCAGCTAAAATTTCAGCTTCGTGTTTTTCTTGCGCTTTTTGTTGCGCGGAAAGTTGGCTCAAGCTGGAATTATTAGCTTCTTTGGCGAGATTATTTTTCAACAAATAATTTTGCGCATAACCGGTAGCCACTTCTTTGACTTGCCCTTTTTTTCCTTTACCTTTAACGTCTTCTAAAAAAATAACTTTCATTTAAGACACTCCTTTTCGACAACTTTTTCGTTCATTTTTTCATTCACTTCTTAATTACTTTGATTCTCTTTATTTTTTTCAATGACGGCCAATAATTGCTCCTTGGCGTCAGCAACGCTCGTCTTTAATTGTACCGCAGCATTCGTAAAATGACCACCGCCGCCGAGATCTTCCATAATCACTTGCACATTAACCGATCCGTTGCTCCGAGCAGAAATCCCCACTTGCCCATCCGTCCTTTTCGTAATCACAAATGAAGCATGAATATCTTGCAGACCTAATAAAGTATCAGCAGCTTTGGCGGCGGTCACTGGGTCGTAAGATTGATCTTCTTTGCCGGTAACAATTACAATATCTTTAGTAATGTATTCCGTTTTACTAATCAAACGACTCATATCTAAATAACTTTGCAAATCGGAACTCAATAAATATTCCGCCAGACTAAGATCCGCGCCTTTTGCCTTCAAAAAACTAGCAATATCAAATGTTCGGGAAGTGGTGCGAACTTTAAAGCTCTTCGTGTCCACTACCATCCCACCATACAATAGTGTTGCTTCTAATTTTGTAATTTGATGGCGCCGATCATCTTGAAAATCAATTAATTCTGCCACCAGCTCAGAAGCCGATGAAGCCGATGATTCTAAATAAACGAGTAACGGCGACTTTGGAAATTCCTCGCCCCGCCGATGATGATCAATGACCGCTACTCTTTCAAAAGATTCATAAACCGCCGGCGAAACAGAAAGGCTCGGCCGATTGTAATCCACCATTACTAACAATGAATTTGTACTTTTTCGTTGCATTGCTTCTTGCGGGGTAACAATTTTTTTAGCCAACTCAGGATATTTTTGAATTTCCTTCAATGCTTTTTCCACATCGGGAATCATTTTCGCTGGGTCAATCACTACCCAAGAAGCTTTTTCATGAAATCCCGCCAAAGCGGCTACACCAAATGCGGCGCCAATCACATCCATATCTGGATAATTATGTCCCATAATAAACACCGAGTCTGCCGCATCCATCAATTCACCAAGAGCTGTCCCGATTGCTCGAGAGCGGACCCGGGTTCGTTTAATATTCGAAGAAGTTTTCCCACCGAAATACTGAGCTTTACTATTTTCCGCTTCTTCTTTAACTACCACTTGATCGCCACCACGCACCAAAGCCATATCCAAATTACTTTGCGCGCCGGCCCCAATTTTTTCCGGATTTTCCGTGCCATAAGCAATCCCCATGGAAATTGTAATCGGCACAGCTTGTTCATTGGTTGCTTTACGCATAATGTCTAACAAATCAAATTTTTTCTCCATCATCACTTCTAAATCCTGATACTGACAAGAAAAAAAGTAACGCTCAGAATTGATTCGCTTGTAGAACACTTGATGCTCGTTCATCCAATCAGAAATATAAGTGGTCAAAAAACTATTTAAATAAGAAATTTCTTTTTCATCCATCTTATCGGTGACTTCATCATAATTGTCTAAGGCCAAAATACCAATTACTAAACGCGATTCGAGATTTTTTTGCCGCAACTCATTTTCCCGAGTAATCTCTTGAAAATAAAGCAACTGATTCTCAGTATCTTTCACCACCAAGTAATCCCGCGCTTCATAAGTTAAGTACGGTTTATTTTTTTCGCTTACGGCAATGAGCTCCGCCATTCCTGCAGTCGTTTTTAAATATTCTGACTCTCCCAATTGTAAAATCGCATAAGGGTTGGCCCACTGCAGTCGATTTTTACTGTCGTAGGCAATAATTCCTACTGGCAAAGTATTCACCGCCGAAGTGATTCCTTCTTCTGCTCTGGCTGTGGCGATTTTTATTCTTTCTTCATTAGACTGATGCAACAGTTTAATGACTCGATAAATACTGACGGCCAAAAGCAAGTTGATCATCATAATTAGGAGTACCTTGATTTGCCAAGTCGGTAACCAGACCACGGTCACCACTTCTAGCAAAATCGTCAAAAGGACACTCAGTAAAAATTGTTTTCGTACTTTTTTATCCATCATAGCTCCTCTCAAACACACTTCATTTTATCATATCTTGAGCCAATCGGAGAAATTCTTCAATTTTGGTTTTTGCGCCAATTTTCCATCTGCTGAATTGCTTTAGCATACATCGCCCCACGATTTTCCCCCACAAAGCGATTGACAAATGCTAAATGCTCCGTGAAATCAGCTGGATCATTAGTCAGATTATAACTTGCCAACAGTAAGGTATAGAATTCGCTGACAAGATTTTCATAAACAAAATATTGCCTAGGTTTCGGCTGGAGAAATTTTTGAAGATCACCTTGAACTCGACGTGCAAAATCCCACTGGTCTCGACTAATCGACCAGTTAATCAGATTACTATAAAAAACAAACAGATAATCTTCAGAATATCTTAATTGCGAAAATTTTTGGATTTTTAGTTGGAGATTTCCATAATCTTCTTTCAACTCTTCCATCTCAAAAATAAAAAGAATATTTGCCATCATCCCCAATTCAAAACGGCCCAAATTTTTGGCGTGCTTGAGATATTGTTTGATGATGAATATTTCTTTTTCTAAACTCATTGTCGACATTTCGATAGATAAATTGGCAGCTGCACTTTTCGCTGCCAATAAGGTCATCGTTAAATATTCAATTTTTTGCGTCTCTTGGTATTTCTTTTTAAACACATTAACATCTTGGGGGAACTGGACTTTTCCATCCGTCATTTTTTTTAGTAATAACTGATAGGCTTGGTTTTCAGGAGAATTTTGATAGTCATTGCAAATAAATTCATACTCATCCCAAGCAATGTACATTTTTTTTAAAAAAGCAGCTAATAAATCATGCCGAATATTCCTACCATCACTTTCAATACTCATTAAAGTTTGTCTGGAACAAATTCCCTGGCACAATTGTTCTTGAGTAATTCCGTGATTTTTTCGCAACTGACTAATAATTTTTCCGTGCTCCATCTCACTAATCCCCTCCCTGTCTTTCCGTTACCTCAATTATACTGAAATTTTTTCTAAAATAAAGAAAATTTAAATTTTAATGCCGAAGTTCTTGACATTTGCCAAAATTGTCCTTGCAATTAATTTTTTAAGCGCTATACTCAGGTTAAATGAAAGGGTTTGTATTCTATGAAAAAAACTGGGAGTGCTGTTGCAGCAAACGTGGCGCTTTTAGCAAAGGTAGAAAAAAATGAATAAAAAATTATGGATTTCACTGATACCTATATATTTATCGGCTATTGTTATGAGCATCGTCAACGACCATTTTCCAAAATTATCTTGGCTTTGGACGATCCTCTATTTTACTTTTGGCGCAGTATATTCAATAATAAAAGTTAAAAAAAACATTAAGGAGGATAAAAATGAGCACTCTCGCTAATGAGTCCTCATTTTGTTTCCTTACTTCACGACTACTTCACAAAAAATTTATTCATACTTCATCGCTATTTACTAATCAAAAATCCAAGGTAACCTTCTCAAAGTTCGCCTTGGATTTTTTTAAAGGATCCTCGCCATGCTTATTTTACAAATCGTTCTTCTTGGTACGATTACTGTTATCGTACTCCTTGTTAAATACCTACCACCACTTATCCGAAACTTTTTAAGAAAAAGAAAATAAAATCTATTCCAAAACTGCTCTAGCAAGAAGACACAATGAAAAAGTTCCCAGTAGCAATTATCGGATATATCAGTTGTGCGCTGCTTTTTTTAGTTTGTAATTATATTGCCCTGCGTTTAGATTGGCGCTATATAGAAATAAAGAAAATTCAAAATTTTAATGCCGAAGTTCTTGACATTTGCCAAAATTGACCTTGTAATTAATTTTTTAAGCGCTATACTCAGGTTAAATGAAAGGGGTTGTATTCGATGAAAAAAATCGGGAGTGCTGTTGCAGCAAACGTGGCGCTTTTCAGTGGATTAAATATTCTTCTAAAAATTTTTGATGAAGGTTTATTTTCCGCTGTTCTTAACTTAAGTTGGATTTGGTTAGGACTTGGTATTTTTTTGGCTTTTTTTTGGTACTATACAGCTCCTGATCAAAAAGATCTGACCGCACAACAAACTAGTTCAATCATCTATATTCTCGGTGGATTGCTTAGCTTACTTAGCCTTTTTATACAAGTAACCTCCGAAAGTGGCTGGTTTGACCTTAGAACATTCGTCATTGGTGCCATCCTTATCTTCCAAGGATGGCAAGCAGTCAATATATATTTTTCTGAAGATTGATAAAAAAATATTTACTGAGTATAGCCAAAAATAAAGGAGGGTATCATGGAAATTAGCCAAGTAAAAAGCAAAAACAGTTTAAAAAATGTTGTGTTTCTTCTCGTCTGGCTGGGATTTTATTTTTATTTACAATATGGAAAACTTTCACCAGGCATTTTTCAGCATTTAGTGGCTCATGATTTTTTATATTTTCGCCTCTCAACAGTGTTTCTATCCGCAGTGATTTGGCAAGAGGATTTATGGGCGAGTCTCCAAAAGATTCAACTTAAAAAAATTTTCCACTATTCAATTGTACTGCCAGTTATTTTTATGGGGATTTCTTCGTTAGTTTATTACTTGTTCTTTGATGTGCAAGGCATTACTGGTCCAACCAACGCCGTGGCATATTTAAACTTTTTGATTCTTTTTCCTCTCATGAGTGAAATTATTTTCCGTTTCCTACCATTAGAACAAGTGGAAAATAAGTATGTCGCCGGACTAATCAGTGTCATTTTCGCTTTAATTTTTGCCGATAGTCTTTCGGCATGGGTTGACGGAAATATTTGGTTGCTGTTGGGATTCGCTGCTTTTTCTCTTATGCAAAGCTTCATCTATTACCGCAGCAAAAATATCTTCTATGGGATTTTTGGCACAGTTGTCTGTAGTGGCGCTTTACTTTTTTTAACAAATTTTTTCTAAAATAACAGGGGCGAGGAGATTTTTTATGCTGACAAACAAATACAAACAAATAATTATGAGTTCGGTCGTTACTCTATCTCTATTTTCCACAGTTGCTCCTTCATTAACTGCGGTAGTGAGTGCCGATACTAATTCGATTACCACTGTAACCTCAATGGAAGACGATGTAAAGTCATGAAAAAATTCTTACTCTTTCTACTACCTATAATTTTGTTTGGTCTCTTAGGGAGAATCCTAAAAGCGATATTTTCACCATTTTGGCTGTGGTCGCTCCTCTATTTTACTTTTGCTGCAGTATATTTAATACTATTAATTAGAAAAATCATTAAGGAGGATAAAAAAGAGGACTCGCAATAGCAAAGAAAATCTGCTGGTTTTTCAAGACGGTTTTTATGGAAATAGCGTTCTAGACTTTTTTGGTTAAAAAAGGCCTGTAAAATAGTTTATCTCATCAAAATTTAGGAGGAATGAAGATGTTAAAATATGCATTTGTTGGATTAGTCACTTTTTTATTGGAACTCCAGTGGTTTTTTATCTTAGAATATCGGGTGTCGTCCCGCGTTCCACTCGTTTTTTTAATGATTATTTCCATTGGTGTCATCATCGGATCTTTTATAATTTCCGTCAATAAAGAGAAACCAAAAGAGAAACCGAAAGAATAACTGGCTAATAAGTTACTTTTTCAACATAAAACTATCCTTGACTAAATAAAAAAATTCCAAAAATTTTAGATGAACAACTATTTTCTACCGTACTTAATCTAAATCGAAAATGAATCAAAAAAAGAGCAACTCAATGAAGAGTTGCTCTTTTGCTTTAGAATTATTGTTCTTCGCCGACAAATGGTAATAAAGCCATGATGCGAGCGCGTTTGATTGCAATAGTAATCATCCGTTGGTTTTTAGCACTTGTGCCAGTAACCCGACGTGGCAAAATTTTTCCACGTTCTGAGATGAAACGATTCAATAAATCGATATTTTTGTAATCAATATATTCAATATGATTGGCTGCGATGTAGTCGACTTTTTTCCGACGACGGCCGCCGCCGCGACGTTGTACTTGGGCCATGTAGTTTTCCTCCTATTTTAAAATGGTAAATCGTCATCTGAGATGTCAACAGTCGATCCGTCATTTCCAAAAGGATCAACATCTCGAGAGAAATCTGGCATTTCATTTTTAGGGGATGTTTGATTAAAATTATTGTTTGAGTTGTTACTATTATTATTACTATAGTTCGCATTACTATTGGAACCTGGACTGCGTTGTTCACTTTGCGATTTGCTTTCCAACAATTGGAAAGAATCAGCCACAACTTCGGTCACATAGACGCGTTGACCTTGTTGATTATCGTAGTTACGGGTTTGAATCCGACCAACGATACCTACAAGCGTCCCTTTGCGTGCCATATTCGCCATCAATTCAGCAGATTTCCGCCAAATAACACATTGAATAAAGTCAGCTTCGCGATTACCGCTTTTATCGGTAAAATTACGATTGACTGCTAACGTGAACGTAGCTACAGCAGCTCCCGCTGGTGTGTAACGTAAATCAGGATCTTTGGTCAGGCGACCAACTAAGACAACATTGTTAATCATCTCAACATCTCCTTTGTCTTTGCTTCACAAGAAACAATTTTTTTAAACTTCTTCTTTGACAATCATGTGACGAAGAATATCGTCGTTGATTTTAGCTAAACGGTCAAATTCATCGATGCCTGCAGCATTTGATGCAGAAACTTTGACGATATGATAGATGCCTTCGCTGAAATTATTAATTTCATACGCTAGACGACGTTTTTGCCAATCTTTTGATTCAACGATTTCTGAACCGTTGTCTGTTAAGACTGCATCAAAACGTTCTACCAATGCAGTTTTTGCTTCTTCATCAATGTTTGGACGAATGATATACGTAACTTCATATTTCGTTTGTTCCATTGATTTTTCACCTCCCTATGGACTTTGGCTCTTTAAAAAGAGCAGAGAGAGCGTCTTTTCGACTACTCACAAGTTCCAATTATACGCTAAAACTATCTTTTACGCAAATAAATTTCAGCCGAATTTTTCGGGCTTATAAAAAGATACGCCAACTAATACAAAAGAAAAAAAAGATGTGCCAAATTTCTTGGACACATCTTTTAATTTATTTATTCTTCGCTTTGATTGTCAGTGTTTGTTTCATCAAGATCATCTGCTTGATTTTCCACATCGACTTCCGCTACTTCAGCAATATCAGTTACGAATTCTTGTTTTTCAAATTCTCTGCTCTCGGTATTTTCAGTGAGAAATTCTTCAGTTGTAGCCGGTTTTTCTTCAAGCGTTTCAGTTTCTTCACTGTCTTCTTCTTTTGGTGTAACGGCCATAGTAGCAATTTTTGCATCTTGTTCCATCCGCATCAAACGTACACCTAAAGTAGCGCGACCAGTTTGGGAAACGGAATCGACACCGAAACGAATAATTACACCATTATTACTAATCGCTAAAATATCTTCCGAACCATCGACGGTGGCAATACCGGCTAACGGTCCATTTTTTTCAGTAATATTAGCGGTCTTAATTCCTTTACCGCCGCGACCTTTCACAGGATATTCGCTAGCTTTAGTTTTTTTGCCGTAACCATTTTCGGTAATCACAAGAACTTGGCTATCTTCCGTGAGAATATCCGCGCCAACGACATAATCGCCCTCGCGCAAACGAATCCCTCGAACCCCAGCAGCACTTCGGCCCATATCACGGACGTCAGTTTCTTTAAAGGTGACGGAATAACCATTGTGCGTCCCAATCAAAATTATATCTTGACCTATCGTTGACATGACAGAAACCAATTGATCATTTTCCCGCAAATTAATCGCAATCAAACCAGACTGACGAATATTGGCAAACGCTGAAGCGCTGGTCCGTTTCACTGTCCCAAGTTTAGTCGTAAAGAACAAATATTGTTCGTCTTGATTGTTGTGGCCACGAACGGCAATAATCGCTTGGATTTTTTCTTGATTATCAATACCTAATAAATTAATAATCGGAATTCCTTTAGCTGTTCGGGAATATTCAGGAATTTCGTACCCTTTTGCTTTATAAACTTTCCCGTTATCGGTGAAAAAGAGGAGGGTGTCATGCGTGGAAGCCGACAATAAAATTTTAATAAAATCATCATCGTGCATGCCCATCCCTTGAACGCCACGACCGCCGCGACGTTGCGAACGGAATTCTGTTTGGGAAACGCGTTTAATGTAGCCATTATTCGTTAAAGTGACTACCACTTCTTCTTCTTCAATCAAATCTTCATCTTCTAAAGATAATACTTCGCCGACTAAAAGTTCGGTCCGACGTGGATCGCCGTATTTTTCTTTAATTTCTAGAAGTTCGTCGTTAATAATTTGTTGCACGCGTTCTGGTTTGGCTAAAATATCCGTCAAATCTTCAATCAAAGTTAATAAGTTTTGATATTCTTCTTCGATTTTATCTCGTTCCAAACCGGTTAAACGGCGTAAACGCATATCTAAAATAGCTTGCGCTTGGCGATCAGAAAATTCAAAGCGTTCAATTAAAGCATTTTTTGCGACTTCATCGGTGTTGCTAGCACGAATAATATGAATAATTTCGTCAATATGATCTAGCGCAATCCGTAAACCTTCTAAAATATGAGCGCGAGCTTCAGCTTTATTTTTATCAAAGACGGTCCGACGAGTGATAACTTCTTTTTGATGCTCAACATAATAATAAAGCATTTCTTTGAGGCTCAAAATTTTTGGCACGCCGTCAACAATTGCTAACATATTAAAGCCAAAAGAAGTTTGCAAGCTTGTTAATTTGTATAAATTATTTAAAAGCACTGAAGCGGAGACATCGCGGCGCGTTTCAATCAAAATCCGCATTCCTTTACGACTAGATTCATCGCGCAAAGTCGTGATACCTTCGATTTTTTTCTCTCGGTGTAAATCTGAAATCCGTTCAATTAAACGGGCTTTATTGACCATGTAAGGTAACTCGGTCACTAAAATCCGTTCTTTGCCGTTAGCCATTTGTTCGATTTCAACTTTGGCCCGAACGGTAATTGATCCTCTCCCGGTTTCATAAGCGCGACGAATACCAGATTTACCCATGACTAAGCCGCCCGTTGGAAAATCAGGCCCCGGTAAAACGTCCATTAGTTCAGCTGTTGTCACATCAGGATTATCCATTAACAAATGAATCGCCGAAATAACTTCACTTAAATTATGCGGTGGAATATTTGTCGCCATCCCAACGGCAATCCCAGTAGCGCCATTGACTAATAAATTGGGAAAACGAGCAGGTAAGACAACCGGTTCTCTTTCACTACCGTCATAGTTATCGGTAAAATCAACAGTATCTTTATTTAAATCCCGCAATAATTCTAGCGCAATTTTACTCATCCGCGCTTCGGTATAACGCATCGCCGCAGCGCCATCGCCATCGACTGAGCCAAAGTTCCCGTGGCCATCAACTAACATATTGCGATAACTAAATGGTTGAGCCATCCGCACCATTGATTCATAAATCGCCGAGTCACCGTGTGGATGATACTTACCCATAACATCCCCAACAATACGCGCCGATTTTTTGTGGGCTTTGTCAGGAGTCACACCAAGTTCACTCATCCCGTACAAAATACGGCGGTGAACTGGCTTCAATCCGTCACGAACATCAGGCAGAGCCCGAGCGACGATAACGGACATGGCATAGTCGATAAAGGATTCCTTCATCTCACTTGCTAAATTGACGTCTTGAATATTTTCGCGTTTTTCTTCTTCAGCCATGAAAAATAAATTCCTCCTTTATTAAATATCTAAGTTTTTCACGTAATGAGCATTTTCTTCGATAAATTGACGACGAGGTTCTACTCGATCACCCATCAACATATCAAACACTTGGTCAGCTTCAATCGCATCTTCTACTGAAACGCGGGCCATAATCCGATTTTCTGGATCCATAGTCGTTTCCCACAATTGATGGAAGTCCATTTCTCCTAAACCTTTGTACCGTTGAACGGAAGCTTTTGGTGATTTAGGCAAATTAGCTAGTACGTCTGCCAATTTTTCATCGGCATCTTTACCAGAAGGAATATAAGTAATATTTTTCCCTTGTTTCACTCCGTAAAGAGGCGGTTGGGCAATATAAACGTAGCCGGCTTCCACCACTGGACGCATGTAACGATAAAATAAAGTTAACAACAGCGTCCGAATATGCGCGCCATCCACATCGGCATCGGTCATAATAACTAATTTGTGGTAACGAGCTTTCGCCACATCAAAATCAGCACCAAAACCAGTACCCATCGCTGTAAATAATGAACGAATTTCTTCATTGGCTAAAATTTTATCCATGCTGGCTTTTTCAACATTTAAAATTTTACCGCGAATTGGCAAAATGGCTTGGATTTCCCGATCACGACCTTGTTTAGCTGAACCACCGGCGGAATCTCCTTCGACAATAAATAATTCAGAACGTGTCGCATCATTAGAAGAGCAATCGGCCAATTTTCCTGGCAAATTAGAAATTTCTAGCGCTGATTTACGACGAGTTACTTCCCGCGCGCGCTTAGCAGCAAGACGAGCACGAGAGGCGAGCATTCCTTTTTCGACAATTTTGCGGCCGACTGCTGGATTTTCCATCAAGAATTTAGCAAAATGTTCCGAGAACAAGCGATCAGTAACCGTACGAACTTCGGAGTTGCCGAGTTTCGTTTTCGTTTGTCCTTCAAATTGAGGATCAGGATGTTTAATGGAAATAACCGCCGTCAATCCTTCACGCACATCTTCACCGCTAAGATTTTCTTCATTTTCTTTAATTAATTTGGCTTTTTTGGCATAATCATTAATCACTCGCGTTAAAGCCGTCTTGAACCCAAACTCGTGGGTCCCGCCTTCATACGTGTGAATATTATTAGCAAAACTCATAATATTCGTGTGGTAGCCCTCGGTATATTGCATGGACACTTCCACCACGATATCTTGTTGTTCGCCTTCTAAATAAATAGGTTCGGGAAAAATTACTGGTTTATTTTCATTAAGGTAACCGACGTAACTTTTAATTCCGCCTTCGTAATGATAAACCTTTTTAACTGTTTCTTCGGGACGTAAATCTTCAATTGAGATTTTCAAACCGCGATTTAAAAAGGCGAGTTCGCGAATACGAACGGATAATTTATTAAAATCAAATTCGGTAGTTTCTTTAAAAATTTCTGGATCGGGAATAAAGTGAACAGTCGTACCGTGACGAGTAGTATCGCCGATAATTTTCAGATCAGCGGCCACTTTTCCTTGGTGAAACACTTGATAATAAATTTTTCCGCCGTTGTACACTTTCACATCCAACTGGGTCGATAAAGCATTAACAACAGACGAGCCCACCCCGTGGAGTCCACCGGAAACTTTATAGCCCCCGCCGCCAAATTTACCGCCGGCGTGCAATACCGTAAAGACAGTTTCCACAGCAGGTCGACCAGTTTTCGCTTGAATCCCCACTGGAATTCCGCGGCCATCATCGACGACGGTAATTGAGCCGTCGTGTTCAACGGTGACATTAATTTCTTTGGAGAATCCAGCTAAAGCTTCATCGATGGAGTTGTCGACAATTTCCCAAACCAAATGATGCAACCCTTCGCTACTCGTGGCACCAATATACATCCCAGGACGTTTGCGGACGGCTTCCAATCCTTCTAAAACTTGAATTTGGCTGGCGTCATATTCTTTAGCTCGTTCAGTTAATTCTTTGGCAGCTTCTTCAGCGGCGGCTTTTTCTTCAGCTGTTTCTACGACTGTTTCTTCTGCGGTTGATTCATCGGTAACTTCTTCAGTGATTTCTCCGGTGACTTCTTGAGTTTCAGTTGATTCGCTTGATTGCATTTCTTCATTTAAATTTTTTTCTTCTTCTGTCAAAATGTTCCCTGCCTTTCAATTGTTCCATGTGAAACAGTAAAAATATCTGGTTGCACGGTTAAATTTTTTTTGAGGTGGGCGAGTGTGGTGGTGGTTAGGAAAGTTTGCACCCGTCCTTCAATTGTTTCTAGCAAATGCATTTGGCGTGAGTCGTCAAGTTCACTCATCACGTCATCTAATAATAAAATCGGATATTCGCCGAGAATTTCTTTCATTAAATCAATTTCCGCCAGTTTCACCGAAAGAGCGGTAGTCCGTTGTTGACCTTGCGAGCCAAACGTTTGGACATTGCGTTCATTAATTAAAAATAATAAATCATCGCGATGGGGACCAATTAATGTGGTGTGGCGAAATTGTTCTTGCGATTTTTTTTGCTTTAAAGCGGCGGTAAATTGTTCCGTTAAAGCTTTGGTTTCGCTACTTTCAAATGAAAAACTTGGTGCATACTCAAAAGTTAAAACTTCTTGCGGGGAAATAGCGCCGTGCATTTTTTGCGCCCATTGCTCTAATTTTTTTAAAAACCGCAAACGCTGCTGCAAAATAATGACGCCACTTTTGACAAACTCTTCTGTTAAAACATCTAAAAGGAGTTGATCGAATTTTTCTTGCTTTAACATAGCGTTACGCTGTTTTAATAATCGATTGTACTTCACCAATTCATAAAGATAGACCGGCGAAATTTGGCCAAGCTCCATATCAATGAAGCGTCGGCGCTGGGCCGGTCCACCTTTTACTAGCGCTAAATCTTCTGGGGCAAATAAAATCACATTAAGATGTCCTATGTAATCACTTAGTCTTTTTTGCTCCAGGTGATTGACTTTTGTTTTTCGTCCTTTGTTGGTTAACTGAATTTCCAGCGGCAAAGTGGTATTTTTTTTCTCGATGGTCCCTAAAATGCGGGCGGAATTTTTTTGCCAGGCAATTAATTCCTTTTCGTTGGTGGTCCGATGAGAACGCGACATCGCCAACACATAAATCGCTTCTAAAATATTCGTCTTGCCTTGCGCATTTTCTCCAAGAAAAATATTCAAGGAGTTAGGAAAATGTAAATTCAACTGCGAATAATTGCGGAAATTTTCCAGTTGTAACTGTGTTAACTTCATTCTTCGTTTGGATCAGAGGCAGACTCAGGCGTGGTTCCGTCATTTTTCACCACAAAAAAAGTACCTTCATCAGGTAACTCCACCATCATCCCAGCATAAATTTTGCGGCCCCGACGATCTTCCGGTTCACCATCGACAAAAACCGTATTTTCGCGCAAATACCATTTGGCTTGTCCGCCGCTTTGAATAGCGCTAACGTCTTTCAGTAATTGGCCCAAGGTAATAAATTCGCTCAATAAGACATAATTTTTTTTCATTCTCGGCCTCCTTTGGGCAAAAATCATATACTACTATTATAGCTCATTTTTCAGAGAAATTCAAATTTTCGGGGAGTATTTCTCTTTTTTTAGCTTTTGATAAAATATCTCGATTTTATAAAAAAAAGCTATAATCCCCTTTTTTTTGCGAAATTTTAACTTGGCGCTAAATTTTAGTAATTCACTCTTGAATAAATTATAAAAAAAAGCAGAGAAAAATAGTAGAATATTTTCCTCTGCTTTTTCAATTATTAGTAATCTCCAGCAAACTG
The DNA here is from genome assembly GCF_900104595.1 of Enterococcus timonensis. GTDB lineage: Bacteria > Bacillota > Bacilli > Lactobacillales > Enterococcaceae > Enterococcus_J > Enterococcus_J timonensis. The sequence continues at coordinate 27,108 of NZ_FNVY01000003.1, read as the reverse complement.
GTCTGTCTGTTGGCTTTGGCTAATTTTTTGCTCTTTCAGTTGCCAAATAAAATCATAATCTTGCTTGTTTGAATAATGATGTGCAATTTCAATCACTGTTTGCGGTAAAGACAATAAAATATTTCGCAGTGCTTGACTATTTTCTGCGTCTAAAGCGGCGGTGATTTCATCGGCTAAAATAATTTTTGCTTGCCGCAATAAAGGAAAAAGGACGATCCAATTAAGCAATGGACAACTCTTGCCTATTTCTCGGAAATACTATCCAGAACTAAAACAATATCTAGGACATTGAAATAGCCACCAGTTCTCGTTTTCACGATTGCGGGTGACTGATTTTCAAAAAATTTTTTATCTTAAAATTAAAAAAGTTCCCTGTTGAAAAAATCAACGGGGAACTTTTTTGTACTTATAATTAATTCGTTCGTACTGGTGTAATCAACTGGACAAAGTCAAGATCTTCAGTCACTGGTTCTAAAGTGAATGGGCGAACGGCTGAAAGGAAATGAACGTCAATTTCATTAGCGGAAAATGCCCGCAGCGCGTCTTTCATGTAATCAGGATTGAAAGAAATCTCTAGCGGATCGCCAGAAACTTTAATATAATTCAATTCTTCTTCCACGTAGCCGACTTCAGGGGAATTGCCGGAAAGTAAAATCCGCTCGTCATTAATCGACAATTTAACAATATTATTGCGACCTTCATGACTCAATAAAGAAGCACGCTCAATCGCTTGAGCGAGTTCAACGCGGGTAAAAGTTGCTTCGGTGCTGAAGCTGTTAGGAATTAAGCGCGCCGTGTCAGGATAATTTCCTTCTAGTAAGCGGGAGTAAAAATACATATTTTCTGTTTTGAACAAGACTTGGTTTTCCATAATGGCCATTTCGACGATTTGATGATCATCAAGAAATGAACGTGACAATTCCACTAAACTTTTTCCAGGGATTACAATATTAAAATTCAAATCACTAGCTAAAGTTAGGCGGCGTTGGCTTAAGCGATGAGAGTCAGTAGCGACCGCGGTTAACAATTGATCGGCTAACGTAAAATGAATCCCCGTTAAAATCGGGCGACTTTCATGTTGGCTAACGGCAAAACCTGTTTCAGCAATTAATTGGCTCAGCATGCCAGCTTCCATTTCCACTTGGTTGGCAGAATCGATCACCGGCAGATGAGGATAATTTTCAGCATCTAGTCCGTTAACGACAAATTCAGCTTTTCCGGAAGTGATTTTGACTTGATTGTTATCAGTAACTTCAAAAGTGAAAAATTCTTCCGGCAAGCGGCGAATAATTTCTGAAAAGAAACGTGCTTGTAAAACAATTTCACCGGTGGATTCCATATCCATTTGCGCTTTTTCATCGTCGAGCTTTAGTAAGGTTTCAATGGAAATATCGGTGTTGCTCCCCGTAAGATGAATTCCTTCTTTACTAAAAACAATTTTAACCCCGGTTAAAATCGGAATCGTCGTCTTGGAGGAAATAGCCCGTTGAACAGTTTGCAACTCTTGCATAAAAATCGATCGTTTGACAGTAACTTTCAAATGAAACACTCCTTTAAAATAAATGATAAGAATAACTACAAAATAAATGCGAGTTCAATTTCTTTGCTTCGTTTGACTTTCGTTTTTAATCTTCAGCGTAAGCAAATTTTTAAGAACTTGGACTTTTAATTAATAATAAAAAAATAGTAGTAGTAGTAGGCACGGTGGATGTTGGGGAAAAGTTGGCGCGGGTAAGTGGAGATAAGACTTTTCCACCTGTGGATAAACTGTGGAAAAAAATCAACTTTTTGAAATGTTATCCACAAGTCTTCATTGGGGATTGTTTTGCCTTGTCTAGTAGAAAAAGCTTTTAATGAATTAATTTGCTCTTTAAATCGTTCACTTCTTTTAAAATTTGTTGATCGGTAGTGATGAGTTGTTCGATTTTTTCATGAGCGTGAATGACAGTGGTGTGATCTTTGCCGCCAAATTCAGCGCCGATTTTTGGTAAAGAGGAATCGGTCAGCTCGCGGGCGAGATACATAGCGATTTGGCGCGGAACAACAATTTGTTTGACGCGTTTTTTCCCTTTTAAATCTTTCAAGGTAATGTGATAATACTTGGCGACTTCTTCTTGAATATACAAAATCGACAGCTCGACTCCTTTACCATTAGGCTTCAAACTTTTTAAAGCGTCCGCTGCTAGACTAGTCGAAATTTCTTGATTATTCATGGTAGCATAAGCTTGGACCCGCACCAGTGCGCCTTCCAGTTCACGAATATTAGAATCGATTTGCCCGGCGATGTAACTTAAAGTGTCATCGGGAATTTCTAGCCGATCGCTGTCGGCTTTTTTCCGCAAAATAGCAATCCGCGTTTCCAAATCCGGTGGCGTAATATCAATCGATAAGCCCCAAGCAAAGCGAGAAACCAAACGCTGCTGGAGTTTAGGAATTTCATTTGGCAGGCGATCGCTAGTTAAAACAATTTGCCGCTGCAAGTCGTACAAAGCATTAAAGGTATGGAAAAATTCTTCCTGCGTACCTTCTTTGTCGGCGAAAAATTGAATATCATCAACTAAAAGCAGATCGACATTTCGATATTCTTGGCGAAACTCTTCATTAGTATTGTAACGAATCGAATTAATATAATCGTTGGCAAATGTTTCTGAAGAGACGTATTTTATTTTGGCATTGGGATTGTTAGACAGCATCTGGTGACCAATGGCGTGCATTAGATGGGTTTTGCCCAGACCAACGCCACCATAAAAGAAGAGCGGATTGTAAATAGTACCCGGTTCTTCAGCAACAACTAAAGCTGCGGCGTGGGCCATCTGATTGCCTTTACCAATAACAAAAGTATCGAAAGTATATTTTGGATTGAGCAAAACTTTTTTGCCTAGAGCCACTTGGGCATTTTGAGCAGGAGTAATAATTTCAGGTTCCACCATCGTTGGTTCTTGGTTTTCAATAGTGATGACCGGCGTAATTTCTTGATTGAATAGACGGAAACTAATTTCCACCACGCGGGCGGTAAGATTTTTTTCCCAGTATTCTTTATGGAGTTTGGAAGGAACTTCAATGAAAATTTTTTGATTTTCCAGACGAATGGGGCGAGCTGATAAAATCCAAGCTTCAAAGCTGGGTTTGGACAATTCGTGTTGATACGTCTGTTTGATTTCCTCCCACAACGAGGAGATATCAGGCATAGAAGAGCCTCCTTTGAGTTTTACACATCTGAGTCAATTTTAGCATGGTTAAATAGATTTTTCCACAGAAATTCACACTTGTGGAAAAAAAGATCCCCAAGCCGTGGAAAAGTTATCCACATGAAAGAAATATTTTGGGTATAACTGAGGAATAAAAAAGTTATTTTAAAGTTGTCCACAAAAAATAATAAAAACAAAGCCTTGTCCTAACTAACTTTTAAGAAGATGTCCACAATTAAAAAAAACACTGGGGATAAGTTAAACACAGCCAGTAAATTTGTGGACAACTTGGGGAAAAGTACGGTAAAAGACAAAAGAAAAAAACGGCGATGCACAAGAGACGGGATAAAAATTTTATTTTGTGGATAAGTTAAGAGAGAACATTACAGTTTTTTTCTGAAAATTATTTGACAAAGACGCGTACTTTTTTATATAATAGCAAGGTATGTCGTAGTAATGCTTCAGGAGGTGGAATGATGAAAAGAACTTACCAACCAAATAAACGCAAACGTGCCAAAGTTCATGGCTTTAGACAACGCATGAGTACAAAAAATGGTCGACGCGTTTTAGCTGCACGTCGTCGTAAAGGACGTAAAGTTTTAAGTGCTTAAACCGCTGACTTTTTCAGTGGTTTTTTTTTTGCAAAATTTTAAAGCAAAATCCGTAAAAGAATGGTAAAATGAAACCGTTCATTTGATTTTAGAAAGTTGATTGTGATGAAGAAAAAATTTCGTGTCAAAAAAGAAAGTGATTTTCAAGAAGTGTTTAATAGCGCGACTAGTTGCGCCAATCGTAATTTTGTTGTCTATCAGTTACCTAAAGCGGGGCAAAAACATTTTCGCGTCGGCCTTTCTGTCGGCAAAAAAATTGGAAATGCCGTGGCTCGTAATCAAATGAAACGGTATCTTCGGCAAGGTTTGCAAGAATTAGAGCCGGGGATTGTACCGGAAGTTGATTTCATTATTATTGCTCGCGTCGGTAGTCAACATTTGGATTATCATCAAGTGAAAAAAAACTTGACCCACGTTTTAAAATTAGCCAATTTGTATCAAGAAAGTGTATTTCAAAAAAGTGTATTTCAAAAAAGTTTACAGCAAGAAAGCGTCGAGAAAGGTGAGATTTTGTGAAAAAATATAAAAAATTATGGCTGTCATTAGGCCTCTTAAGTTTGGTTCTAGTGCTCGCAGCCTGTGGAACGGCTGAAGTCACTTCAGAAAGTTCCGGCCTTTGGGACAAAATTGTTTACTTCTTTGCCCAAGCGATTCAATTTTTATCCATCGGTGGTAATATCGGGATCGGGATTATTTTATTTACGATAATCATTCGTCTTCTTCTTTTACCATTAATGAATTATCAAACCAAATCGATGCGCAAAACGCAAGAGTTGCAACCGAAAATTAAAGCGATCAAGGCTAAATATCCTTTCAAGGATCAAGAAAGCCAACGCTTAATGAATGAAGAAACACAACGCCTTTATAAAGATAATAATGTTAATATGTATGCCGGTTGTTTACCAATTTTTGCCCAAATGCCAGTCATGATTGCTTTGTATCAATCAATTTCTCGGGTGCCAGAACTTAGACAAGGTCATTTTTTGTGGTTGGATTTATCAACGCCCGATCCTTATTATATTTTGCCCATCTTAGCGGCGGTCTTCACTTTCTTGTCTAGCTACTTAGCTAGCATGTCCCAATTAGAAAAAAATTCCAGCACGACCGTTATGAATTTCGTCATGCCGTTAATGATTTTCTTCATGGGTATGAATTTTGCCAGCTCCCTTTCTTTATACTGGGTAGTTTCTAATGCCTTTCAAGTGGGGCAAACTTTGTTAATTAATAATCCTTTCAAAATTCGTAACGAACGCCAAGAAGCATTGCGGATTGAAAAAGAAAAAGAGCGGGCGTTGGCTAAAGCGCTAAGTCCGAAGAAGAAAAAAAATAAAAAACGTTAGGTGGGATTCAGATGCCAAAATTTACCGGAGAAAATGTCGAATTAGCCTTAGCATCAGCGTTAAAAAGTTTACAAGTTGAAAAAAATCAAGTAACGATCCACATTTTGGACCCCGGCAAAAAAGGATTTTTAGGTATTGGCAAAAAAGACGCCATTTTAGAAGTGAGTTTAATAGAAGAAGCAACACCCAAGCAAACTTCAACGGCTGTAAAAAAAACAGTTGAAGAAAAAAATGCCGGCGAAGAAAAAAATATTGTCGCAACAGAAAAATCCGCCGACTCAACACTAGCACCAGACTCTACGCCCGTTAAAACAGCAACGGATGAAAACTTGCCTGAAGAAAACCAAAATGATGAAGATATCGATGCTCTTTTTGCTGAAACAGGCGAATATTTAGTAGAAATCGTTAAACAGCTGGGGGCGCCTTCTGAAGTAACGATTGAAAAAAAACGCGATGCAATAATTTTTCATTTGGAAACGGAAAAACAAGGGATTGTCATTGGTAAACACGGCAAAGTTTTAAACGCGCTTCAATATTTGGCGCAAGTGTATTTGCACCGTAACGTTAAAGGGAAAATTTCGGTGATTGTTAACGTCGGCGATTATCGTCAACGGCGTCAAGTCATCTTGGAGCGTCTCGCTTATCGCACTGCTGATCAAGTGAAAAGAACCAAAATGCCCGTGATTTTAGAACCGATGCCAGCATTTGAACGGAAACAAATCCACGCTATCCTTAATAAAAATCAATATGTCAAAACCCACTCGGAAGGCAACGAACCTTATCGTTACTTAGTGGTGGAACCAAGCGACAAAAAGATTTTTTAGTTAGTAGTAGATGAGATTTTTATAGCAATTGCAACTAAAACATTGACAATTAACTACAGAACCGCTATATTAGATACGAAATCATTCTTATCGTCAGTAGAAATACTTTTGATAAGTCGTCAAATTCTTCGTGTATTTGACAATGGTCCTTGCTAACGAACCCATACGTTGGTAAGGATTTTTTTTTAGCCAAAATTTAGGTAAATGTAGCAAAAGGAGAACTTCAAATGCAAAATTTGTGGAAACTGGTGACTGAATTTATAGCTAACTATAATATCGTCGGTCTATTTCTTTTGCTACTCTATTTTTTTTACTATTGGCGTTTTGAAAAGCAGCGGAAGTCCATTCATCCATTTTTATTATTTCTTGTTGCCTGTTTATTAGTGGTGGCGATGCTAGTGACGCGGGGTGTCATAGTTTTTTTGCTACTGTTAGGGATAGTTATTTTTGAAAAATGGAAAGAACGAAAGAAAATTTAGTGATTTAGTGATTGAGGGAGCATTTCGATGCTTCCTTTTTTTGTGCTATCATTTGACAGAAATTCTACATCCATGAGCATATTAGATATATAAAGAATTAAAGGAGTGGGGAAAATGAACAAATACGGGAAGTTTTTGGTAATGATTTTAGTTTCGACGGTAATTATGTTTGGGATGATGTATTTAAATGTATTCTCTATTGATCATATTTTTTTCAGTCAGACGCGCGCTTTTATGGCTTTGATGATGGGTGCGGTGATGGCGATGATTATGATTTTGTTTATGTGGAAGATGTATGATAAGAAAAAAATCAATATCGGCATTTTAATTGTTAGTTTGCTTGTTTTTGGCGGCTCACTTTATATGGTAAGAAGTCAGACGGCCGTTGACGATACGAAATGGATGAAAGCCATGATCCCCCACCATTCGATTGCTATTTTGACCAGCAGTCGTGCAGATTTAACCGATCCCGAGGTCAAAGAACTAGCAGAAAAAATTTTGACCGCCCAAGAAGAAGAAATCGAGGAAATGAAAGAGCTGATTAAAAGATTGGAAGCAGAAGGAAAATAATTTTTCTAGCAGGTTGAAGCTCACTGAAACCAGAAAAGTTTCGGCAAAATACTAGCAGACAGCTTGAAAATAATTTTTTCTTGAATATCTGTAAAAATCGTGCTATTATGTACCCAATATTGAAGTGCAGTCAAGTGCGCCTCTCCCTGGAATTTTCGGGGAGAAATCCGCGCTTTTTTTGTTGCTCTTTTTTTGGTTAATCGAGGAAAACGAAGCGAATAAATTAAATATCCTATTAAGATAACGAATGAGAAATTTAGGAAGGAACCAATCATGGAAATTTTAGAATTTGAAACAATCGCTGCTATTTCAACGCCACCAGGTGTGGGGGCGATTAGTATTGTCCGTTTATCAGGCGATCAGGCCTTTGAGATTGCTGATAAAGTTTTTGTCGGCGGGAAAAAATTAAGCCAGGCCAAAACCCACACCATTCATTACGGTCATATCGTTGATCCTATGACGGAAAAAACGATGGATGAAGTATTGGTTTCCGTGATGAAAGGACCGAAAACATTTACCGCTGAAGATGTGGTAGAAATTAATTGCCACGGCGGTATTGTCGTTGTTCAGCAAATTTTACAATTATTATTGCGCAGCGGCGCGCGTTTGGCTGAGCCAGGAGAATTTACTAAGCGAGCCTTTTTAAATGGAAGAATTGATTTATCACAATCAGAAGCGGTGATGGATTTGATTCGCGCCAAAACTGATCTCGCTGTGGACATGGCTTTGCAACAGTTAGACGGCCAACTCTCCAAGCGGATTAAAGCGTTGCGCCAAGAAATTTTAGAAACTTTGGCCCAAGTGGAAGTCAACATCGACTATCCAGAATATGACGATGTGGAAGAAGTGACGTCAGCTTTAATGAAAGAAAAAGCCGAAGAAATCTCCGGAAAAATTGCCAGCTTGCTAGAACACGCCCAACAAGGAAAAATTTTGCGTGAAGGATTGCAAACCGCAATTATCGGCCGACCTAACGTTGGTAAATCTTCTCTTTTGAATTATTTATTAAAAGAAGACAAGGCCATCGTTACTGAAATTCCCGGCACGACCCGTGATGTAATCGAAGAATATTTGGATTTGGGCGGCGTGCCATTGAAACTCGTGGACACAGCCGGTATTCGAGAAACCGATGATATCGTCGAAGCTATGGGCGTAAAAAAATCTCGGCAAGCGCTGGACAAAGCAGATCTCGTCTTGCTCGTTTTGAATCAAAATGAAGCACTGACGATTGAAGATGAAACTTTATTAATAGAAACAAAAGATAAACCGCGCGTGATTTTACTCAATAAAATGGACTTGCCAACGAAAATAACGCAAGCTGATTTAGAAAAATTTGACGTGGATGCAGATGAAATTTTACCAGTCTCCGTTTTAACGAGCGTCGGCTTAGAAAAATTAGCCAAAAAAATTCAAACAATCTTTTTTGGCGGCCAAATCGAACAACAAGACGCCACTTATTTATCCAACGTGCGCCACATTGCCTTGTTGGAACAAGCCCAACAATCATTGCAAGAAGTTTTGAACGGCCTCGCTCATCAAATGCCAGTCGATCTCGTCCAAATTGACTTCACTCGCAGTTGGGAACAACTAGGCGAAATTATCGGCGAAAGTGCCCCCGACGAATTAATCACCCAACTATTCAGCCAATTCTGCCTAGGGAAATAAAGGATGTCGAAGGCGCGTTAAGGGACGTAGAAAAATAGGAAAACATTAAAAATCCCGGTTTTGGATTTTAAATTGTTTTATCTTTTTTCCTAGTTCCTGCGCCTAAGACACCGTCAAATAAGGATGTCGAAGGCGCGATTAGGGACGTAAGAAAATAGGAAAACTGAATGCGAATGGAACATTCGCCAGAAGTTTTATCTTTTTCTCTAGTCACTGCGCCTAAGACACCGTCAATAAGATTTTCAAAGCTAGCAAACAAAACAAAACAATTTGAATTGAAAACTCAATAAACAACAGAAAGTAGGAAAGAATTTGGAAATTTTTGATGCAGGTAATTTTGATGTCATTGTCGTTGGTGCCGGTCATGCTGGTAGCGAAGCAGCTTTGGCCGCCGCGCGCATGGGTTGCGAAACGCTCCTTTTAACAATTAATCTTGATATGGTCGCTTTTATGCCTTGTAATCCTTCTGTCGGTGGCCCGGCTAAAGGCGTTGTTGTCCGAGAAATTGATGCGCTCGGTGGCGAAATGGGTAAAAATATCGACAAAACTTATATTCAAATGCGGATGCTCAACACTGGCAAAGGCCCGGCTGTTCAAGCTCTCCGCGCTCAAGCTGACAAACGTGCTTATGCCAATGAAATGAAAAAAACAATTGAAGTCCAAGAAAAATTAACTTTGCGTCAAGGAATTGTTGAAGATTTAGTTGTTGTTGATGGCAAAGTTTGCGGCGTAATTACGCAAACCGGTGCAAAATATGGCGCTAAAGCAGTAGTTATCACAGCTGGGACTGCTTTACGGGGCGAAATTATTATTGGCGATTTGAAATATTCATCTGGTCCGAATAATTCGCAACCGGCTGTTAAACTTTCCGCTAATTTGAAAAAATACGGTTTAGTTTTAGATCGTTTTAAAACTGGGACACCGCCACGGGTTTTATCCGATTCGATTGATTATAACAAAACGGAAATTCAACCTGGCGACACAACTCCGAACCATTTTAGTTTTTCTAGTAAAGATGAAGATTATTTGCAAGATCAAACGCCATGTTGGCTGACTTATACTAATGCCACCACCCATGAAGTCATCCGCGAAAATTTGCATCGGGCGCCGATGTTTACAGGAATTGTTGAAGGCGTTGGTGCGCGTTACTGCCCTTCAATCGAAGACAAAATTGTTCGATTTGCCGATAAAGAACGTCATCAATTATTTTTGGAACCAGAAGGACTGGAAACACAAGAAGTTTACGTCCAAGGATTTTCCACTTCAATGCCGGAAGAAGTCCAAGTAAAAATGCTCCACTCCGTCGCTGGATTAGAAAATGCAGAAATGATGCGCACCGGTTACGCCATTGAATACGATGTCGTCTTGCCGCACCAATTGCGCCCATCGCTAGAAACAAAAGTTGTCAAAAATTTATTTACCGCCGGCCAAACTAACGGCACATCTGGTTACGAAGAAGCCGCCGGTCAGGGGATTATGGCAGGCATGAACGCTGCTTTAAAAGTCCAAGGCAAAGATCCATTTGTTATGAAACGTTCTGAAGGTTATATTGGCGTGATGATTGATGATTTGGTGACTAAAGGAACGAGCGAACCTTATCGCCTGTTGACAAGCCGCGCTGAATATCGGTTGATTTTGCGCCACGATAATGCTGATTTTCGTCTGACAGAAATCGGACATGACTTAGGATTAGTCAAAGAAGAACAATACGCTGCGTTTATCGCCCGCAAAACCGCCGTGGAAAATGAAATTTTGCGTCTTGAAACTTTGCGAATTAAACCAACTGAACAAGTGCAAGCCTTTTTAGCAGAAAAAAATTCAGCGACTTTAAAAGACGGCATCTTAGCCAGTGATTTACTCAAACGACCTGAGTTAACTTACCAAGACGTGGCCCAATTTTTGCCAACGCTTGAAGAAGTTCTCGATCATCGAGTGATTGAACAAGTCAGCACGCAAATCAAATACGAAGGCTACATCAAAAAAGCGCTAGAAAAAGTAGCTAAGCTCAAACGCTTAGAAGCTAAAAAAATTCCAACAAATCTTGATTACACAAAAATTAATGGACTAGCCACTGAAGCCGTCCAAAAATTAGGCAAAATCCAACCCGAAACCCTCGCGCAAGCTGGGCGTATCTCAGGCGTTAATCCTGCCGACTTATCTATTTTGATGGTTTATGTGGAACAAGGAAAATTAGCCAAAACATCTTCATTTTAAATGATGAATCAAAAAGCAACCGCGACAAAAAAATTGTTGTCGCGGTTGCTTTTTAAGAAAATGGAAAAATATCGTAAAAGTAGCTGCTTTAGAATGGGGGAAACAAGATTGCGTTCACGGGTAATTCTATACAACAAAGAAAGGAATTCGATTTTACTAATTAAGCGGCAAAAAAAGGGTGAAAAATATTTAGTAGTTCCTGGTGGTGGGGTTAATCCTGGGGAAAAAGATGAGCAAGCGGCTATTCGCGAAATTCATGAAGAGCTTGGCTGGCAGCTGATAGTTAATCAGTTAAAGCTCTTATTTTTTGTTGAAGAAGGTTCTGAGATTCAAAAATATTTTCTTTATCAAACAGAAATTTCAACCACTCCCCAAATTAAAGGAGAAGAAGCCATTCGAGCGAGCGCTGACAATCAATATGTACCAATTTGGGTGAATATTGAGCAACTCGGTCAGATTAACCTTGTTCCTTCAAGCGCAAAAGAACGTTTGATTCATTATTTTTATCAAATCCGCTAAAAATGTTTCATATGAAACAAAAATTATTCTTTTTTTCTGCCAGCTTGTCTTTGTCGTTGGATTTTTCTCGCCTCTTGGGCGGGATTTTTTTATTATCTTAAATTTTATTTTTGTAATTGCAATGGACTGTATTTTGCGTTAAAGTAAGAAGTAGTCTGTGAAACAATTTTTCTGTTTCACAAAAAGGAGAGCTTATGACCCCTGAAGAATTTCAAGTACGGCTGGCCGAAAGTGGTCTGCTTTTAACGCAACAACAAATGGCGCAATTTGCCACTTATTTTTCTTTGTTAGTCGAGTGGAATGAAAAAATAAATCTCACGACTATCACCGAAGAAACTGAAGTGTACGAAAAACATTTTTATGATTCCTTACTATTAGGTTTAACTGACGAATTTTCAGCCGAAGATTTTTTATGCGATGTGGGTAGTGGCGCGGGTTTTCCAAGTTTGCCATTGAAAATTGCTTTTCCGACTTTGAAAGTTGTGATTGTCGATTCTCTGCAAAAGCGGGTGAACTTTTTACAAACCGTTGTTGACACGCTACAGCTAAAAGAGGTCGCTATTTATCATGATCGGGCGGAAACCTTTGGGCAAAATCCAAAATTTCGCCAGCAATTTGATCTCGTTACCGCGCGCGCTGTAGCTAGACTGAATGTTTTATCGGAATTGTGTTTGCCGCTAGTTAAAGTTGGCGGAAAATTTATTCCTTTAAAAGCCAAGCAAGGACAAATCGAACTTTTAGAAGCGGCCAATGCCTTAAAAATTTTAGGTGGCCATTTTGAAAAAGAATTACAATTTCATTTACCAGTATCAGGCGACTTGCGGGAATTATTTGTTTTTACTAAGGTGAAAGACACGGCAAAAAAATATCCTCGCAAACCAGGCACCCCTAACAAACAGCCGCTGTAAATCAGTAAGTATCACAAAAAAAGCACTAAAAAAAGCACCGAACAATTTTTGCGAGCTTTCTGGTGCAAGTTAGCCAACAAAATTTTTAACTTATAACAATACCATATAATAGAAGAAAGTCATCAAGGAGGAAATTATGGCCCGCATTATTTCAGTCGCCAATCAAAAAGGCGGCGTGGGAAAAACCACCACCACTGTCAATCTCGGTGCGTGTCTGGCATATCTAGGAAAAAAAGTTTTATTAATTGATACCGATGCCCAAGGAAACGCCACTAGCGGACTTGGCATTAGAAAACCTGACGTCAATCAAGATATTTACGATATTTTAGTCAATGAAGTGCCGATTAAAGATACGGTCCTTTCCACAACGCGGGAAAATTTATTTATCGTACCGGCAACACTCCAATTAGCCGGAGCGGAAATTGAACTAACTAGCATGATGGCTCGGGAATCTCGTTTAAAATCAGCCATCGCTGATGTGAAAAACGATTACGATTTTATTTTAATTGACTGTCCACCATCATTAGGACATTTGACCATCAACGCCTTTACTGCCAGCGATTCGATTTTGATTCCGGTGCAAAGTGAATATTACGCGTTAGAAGGACTTAGCCAATTGCTTAATACCATTCGCTTAGTGCAAAAACATTTCAATCCGGATTTGCAAATCGAAGGCGTACTATTAACTATGCTAGATGCCCGGACCAACCTCGGCGCTGAAGTTGTCGGTGAAGTACGGAAATATTTCCAAGAAAAAGTATACGAAACAATTATCCCAAGAAATGTCCGCTTATCAGAAGCGCCTAGTCATGGCCAAGCGATTATTGATTACGATCCAAAATCCAAAGGCGCTGAAAGTTACCAAGCATTAGCCCAGGAGGTGTTAGCTCGTGACGAAAAATAAAGCATTAGGTCGAGGGATGGATGCCCTTTTTGGCGATATGAAAAAGTTTGAAGATGTGGACATCGCCAAAGAAGAAGTGCTTGATTTAGATTTAAATAGCTTGCGTCCTAATCCTTATCAACCGCGAAAAACATTTGACGGAAAAAGTTTGCAAGAACTGGCACGCTCCATTAAACAATCGGGTGTTTTTCAACCCATTATTGTCCGCCATTCTGAAGTAAAAGGATATGAAATTATCGCCGGCGAACGCCGATTCCATGCGTCAAAACTTGCCGGACGTAAAACAATCCCTGCCATCGTTCGGACATTTACCGAAGCTGAAATGATGCAAGTGGCAGTTTTAGAAAATTTACAACGGGAAGATTTGTCCCCACTAGAAGAAGCCCAAGCTTACGAAATGTTAATGACCAACTTAAAACTCACCCAAGAACAACTGGCTTATCGTCTAGGAAAATCCCGGCCGTACATCGCCAATTATTTGCGGATTTTAAGTTTGCCAGATGATGTCAAAACATTACTTAAAGAAGAAAAATTATCTATGGGTCAAGCGCGGACATTACTCAGCCTTAAAGATCCCAAGCTTATGAGCCAACTAGCCAAACGCGCTGTCAAAGAAAATTTAACAGTCCGCCAACTAGAAAGTATTGTAAATCTTGCCCACGGTCCGAAAAAACCAGCCAAAAAACCAACCGCTGAAAAACCTGTTTACTTACGGGAATCAGAAGATAAACTGCGGGAAAAATTTGGCACGAGCGTTGTGATTCACGAAAAAACGGGACGCAATAAACAATCCCGAGGAAAGATCGAAATCGAATATTTATCAGCTGACGACTTGGAACGGATTTTAGAAATTTTAGCGATAAGTCAAGATTAGGAGGCCATATATATGTACGATTTAGGCGATATTGTGGAAATGAAAAAGCCCCACGCTTGCCAAACGAACCGTTGGCAAATTATTCGTATGGGTGCTGATATTAAAATTAAATGCGAAAATTGCGGCCATATTGTGATGATGACCCGCAGCGATTTCAATCGTAAAATGAAAAAAATACTAGTCAAAAAAATTAAAGAGACGGAGTGAATTTTAAACTATGAGTTTAACTGCCGGAATTGTCGGACTTCCTAACGTCGGCAAATCGACGTTGTTTAATGCCATTACTAAAGCGGGAGCCGAAGCCGCTAATTATCCATTTGCAACAATTGATCCTAATGTGGGAATGGTAGAAGTACCTGACAAACGTTTAGATCGTTTAACTGAACTTGTTCATCCGAAAAAAACGGTCCCCACTACTTTTGAATTTACTGACATTGCCGGGATTGTTAAAGGCGCTAGTCAAGGAGAAGGATTAGGAAATCAATTTCTCAGTCATATTCGCCAAGTCGATGCCATTTGTCATGTGGTTCGTTGTTTTGATGACCCGAATATTACCCACGTGGAAGGTCGCGTCGATCCATTAGCCGATATCGAAACGATTAATTTGGAACTTGTTTTAGCGGATTTAGAAACAGTCAATAAACGTTACGATAAAACAGCCAAAATTGCCAAAACGAAAGACAAACAAGCACTAGAAGAATTTGCCGTTTTGCAAAAAATCAAACCAGTTTTAGAAGAAGGACAATCCGCTCGCTCAGTAGAATTAAATGAAGACGAGCAAAAGATTTTGAAAAGTTTCTTCTTGTTAACAGCCAAACCTGTTTTATATGTGGCTAACGTGGCCGAAGACGATGTGGCCACCGCCAATGAAAATCATTACGTTAAAGACGTTATTGCATTTGCCGAAACGGAACACGCTGAAGTGATTGCCATTTGTGCAGAAGCTGAAGAACAAATTGCCGAACTCGATGATGAAGACAAGGCAGAATTTTTAGAAGCTTTAGGTATTGAAGAATCTGGTTTAGATAAATTAATTCGCGCCGCTTATGATTTATTAGGCCTAGCCACTTATTTTACCGCCGGTGTTCAAGAAGTTCGCGCTTGGACTTTTAAAAAAGGTATCAAAGCGCCTGCCGCAGCTGGAATTATCCATTCTGATTTTGAGCGGGGATTTATTCGGGCCGAGACGATTTCTTTTGCCGATTACGATCATTATGAAACGCATCAAGCCGCCAAGGAAGCGGGCCGTGTGCGCTTAGAAGGAAAAGATTATGTCGTTCAAGATGGCGACGTGATGTTATTTAGATTTAACGTTTAATTAGAAAAGGAGAATGAACAGTGGACGGAGAACAAATCCGACAAATGGTAGCTGATAATCGCGAAAACGAAGCCAAGCTTACTAAACGCAACGAACAATATATTTTTGATTTCAAAAAAGCCTTAAAAGCGGCAAATTTCACTGAAGAAGAAACAATCGTCGCGCTCCACGATATGTTACCTGAACTTGTGGCCGGTCAAAAATCCGGGGTCACCGCGCGTCAACAATTCGGTACGGTTACTGAACGAGTGACCGCCATTTTGGCGAAACCAAGAGCAGCTGATGAAACAGCCCCTTGGAAATTATGGCTAGATAACACCATGCTATTTTTGGCGATGCTCACAGTGTTAAACGGCGTGATGAACTTGTTTGCGCAAGGACAACAGATTACTTCAGGTATTACTAGCATCGTTTTAACGAGTATGATGGGTGGGATTATTTTCTACTACATGTACAAATGGATTTACAAATTCCAACGCCCTGGTGCTGATCAAAGTCAAAAACCAAAATTATGGAAATCTATGAGCATTTTAGCTGTGGGAATGGTGGCGTGGATTGTTGTTTATACCGGTAGCATGCTCTTGCCACCAATCGTCAATCCAACTTTACAACCAATTCCATTAATTATCGTCGGTGCTGTAGCCTTTGCCGGCCGTTGGTACTTCAAAAAAACCAACAACATTAAAGGCTCATTTTTCAATCGGGATTAAAAAATAAAGAACCATTAAAGATTTAGCAAACCTGCAACGATTTTTGTTGCGGGTTTTTTATTTATTTTAAAAAAAGCGAACTTCCACGTCGAAGTTCGCTTTTTTGACAAATTTTATCATTATTTTCATTAAAAGTTTGCCTTTTTCCAATCAAAGTATATTTCAAATTTTGCCAAGCTGTGCTATGATTTGACAAACGATTTTATTCGTCTAAAAAAGGAGCGATTTTTATTATGTCAAATTGGGAAACAAAATTTGTCAAAAAGGGTTTAACTTTTGATGATGTTCTTTTAATTCCGGCTGAAAGTCATGTTTTACCTAACGAGGTGGATCTTTCCGTTAAGCTTGCTGAAAATCTACAATTGAATATTCCTATTATGTCCGCTTCGATGGATACCGTCACCGAAAGTAAAATGGCGATTGCTATGGCGCGGGCTGGTGGATTAGGTGTGATTCACAAAAATATGTCGATTGAAGAGCAGGCCGATGAAGTTCTGAAAGTGAAACGTTCAGAAAGTGGCGTCATTATTGATCCTTTTTATTTAACGCCAGAACACATTGTTGCTGATGCAGAACATTTGATGAGTAAATATAAAATTTCCGGTGTGCCAATTGTCGATACTTTAGAAAATCGACAACTTGTAGGGATTATTACTAACCGCGATATGCGTTTTGTGACGAATTTTGGCCTTAAAATCAGCGATGTTATGACTAAAGAACATTTAGTTACCGCACCAGTGGGAACATCTTTAGCAGAAGCGGAAGCTATTTTACAACAATATAAAATCGAAAAATTACCATTAGTTGACGAAAATGGTCGCCTGTCAGGTTTAATCACGATTAAAGATATCGAACGAGTAACTGAATTTCCTAATGCGGCTAAAGATAGTCATGGTCGCCTAATCGTTGCGGCGGCTGTTGGTGTGACCAGTGATACTTTTGAACGGGCCAAAGCTTTATTAGATGCTGGTGCCGATGCGATTGTTATTGATACAGCTCACGGCCATAGCGCTGGGGTGATTCGTAAAATTAAAGAAATCCGGGCAGAATTTCCAAAAGCAACATTGATTGCTGGAAATGTCGCCACTGCTGAAGCAACAAAAGCTTTGTATGATGTGGGCGTAGATGTTGTTAAAGTCGGCATCGGACCTGGCTCGATTTGTACAACACGAATTGTTGCCGGCGTCGGTGTGCCACAATTAACTGCCATTTATGATGCTGCAAGTGTCGCTCGCCAATATGGCCGGGCTATTATCGCAGACGGCGGAATTAAATATTCTGGCGATATCGTCAAAGCTTTAGCTGCCGGTGGTTATGTAGTAATGTTGGGAAGTATGCTGGCTGGGACCGATGAAAGTCCAGGCGAATTTGAAATCTTCCAAGGACGCCGCTTTAAAACGTATCGCGGAATGGGTTCAATTGCAGCTATGTCAGAAGGTTCTTCTGATCGTTATTTCCAAGGAAGTGTTAACGAAGCGAAAAAACTCGTCCCAGAAGGTATTGAAGGTCGGGTTGCTTACAAAGGCAGCGTTTCTGATATTATTTTCCAAATGGTAGGCGGCTTGCGAGCTGGTATGGGTTATGTCGGCGCAGGAAATCTTAAAGAACTACGCGACAATGCACAATTTGTCCAAATGTCCGGCAACGGCCTCAAAGAATCCCACCCCCACGACGTCCAAATCACAAAAGAATCCCCAAATTATTCTAAAGAATAAGGATGTGTTTTGAACGGTTAATGGCGTAGAAAATTAGGAAAATGGTGCATGAACGCATAGCGGTCAGAAAGTATTTTGTCTATTTTCCTAGCCATTGTTCAAAACACACCGTCAAACACACCATCAAAACAAAAAAAGACGTTACGCAAGTCCTCTTGCGTAACGTCTTTTTCTATTCCTCTATTGAATTGCTCGTGTATCAACCGTTCCGTTGAATAAACCAAAATATTGATTCAACGGTTTGGTCACGCCTAGCATTTGTTCAATAGAAATAAATTCAAAACCTTGTGCTTGCAACTCATCAATAATTCCGCCGACTGAATCGACACTTTCTTGATGAATATCATGAATCAAAACAATCGTGCCTGATCCACTAGCTCTTACAACTTTATTTTTGATTAATTCGGCATTTTTCAATTCCCAGTCGTCGGAATCAACATTCCATTGAATCGCTGGTAGTCCGATAGCTTCGGCGATGTCGGCTTTCACCGCACCATACGGCGGGCGCACGTAGCGGGGGAGTTTTCCGGTGGCTAGATAAAGCACTTTGCTGGTGTCGCGCACTTCTTTGGCCACTTCTTCCGGGGTCAAATCAGATAAGACCGCGTGATTATACGTGTGGTTGGCCAGTTCATGACCGTCTGCGACAATTTGTTTTAAAATATCCGGATTTTCCGCAGCATTTTCACCGAGACTAAAGAAAGTCGCTTTGACGCCTTTTTCTTTTAAAGTGGCTAAAAGTTGCGGCGTAGTGACTGCGTTGGGGCCATCGTCAAAAGTTAACGAAATATATTTTTTATTAGGATCAAGAGCCGGTTGCACAGTTAGCAACGTCGGATCGACGAATGACGGATTCACATAACCTGACAATTCGCCAAATGGAATATCTACATCAGAAACGCCAAAATCATTTTCACCTAGATGAACCGTCAAATGGTCAGCGGCATAGGTGAAGCTCAAAGTTTCAATAGTCGGCCGCTCCATATTCAAAACGGAATCAATAATTTCTGCACCTTTTCCACTTTGATCGAGAATTTTTTGCTGCATCACATTGAACATACCCAACAAATCAGCCCGAGTGGCAAAAAGGTCGCTAGCGGTGATAGCTTGTTGCGTTGTTTGATTCACGTAAGCAATCTCTTCTGGCTGAAAGACTTTTTCGGTAAAAGATTTTTTCTTTTGGTTCCAAGTATAAACGGTGGCGACAGGGCGAATTTCTGTCAGCTGATCGGTGACAGGTTTCATAGAAATATAACCGGTGACAGTGCCGCGCTTTTCGCCTAAATATTTTTCGCCTTGACTAATTAATTCGGCTAGCTGTGTTTTCCAAGTGTCTTGGGTCATTTCTTTTGGCAAAAAAGTTACTACTGGCTTGTCGTCGGTGCCGGTCTTTTCTTCTGTCAAAGGAATGCCGGAACTTGCCAGTTCTTTTTCCTGCTCCGTTAAAAGGGCGAGGGATTTTTCTTCATAGGCCTTGGCGTCGTCTTCTTTTTGGATATAGTCATAGCCCACATAGGCCGCCCCCCCCACAATTCCTAAAGTAAGGACGATAGCGACAGTTTTTCCAATCCAAGATGATTTTGTTTTTTCTTTTTTAATTTTTTTCTTTTTTTGCCGTTTATGAAACTCTTTACGAGAATAATTTTCCATCTTGTCACATGCTTTCTTTAAAATAGAATAAGTGCATTTTGTAACCCTACTGTAACATTACTAAGGAGGATTTACAATTACTCTTACTTAAAAAAATGTTAAGAATTTCTGCAAAAAAAAATGACCAAAAAGAAACTTTTGGTCATTTTTCGTCAGTTCTTAGTTATTGAAAAAGAAATTATTTAGTGATCGTCGTTACGCCGCCCATATAAGGAACAAGTTTCTCTGGAACAGTGATTGTGCCGTCAGGATTTTGATAATTTTCCAAAATCGCCGCCACTGTCCGACCAACAGCAAGACCGGAACCATTTAGCGTATGGAGATATTGCACTTTGCCATCCGCATTACGGTAACGAATCATAGCCCGGCGCGCCTGAAAATCTTCACAGTTACTGCAGCTAGAAATTTCCCGATACATGGCTTGTTGTGGCATCCAAACTTCCAAATCATAAGTTTTGGCCGCAGAAAAGCCCATGTCGCCGGTACTTAACGTAATCACTCGGTAAGGCAACCCAAGATTTTTCAAAATATCTTCGGCGTTACCAACCATTTTTTCTAATTCTTCATAAGAATGTTCCGGTTCACTAAATTTGACCATTTCAACTTTATTAAATTGATGCAGGCGAATCAAGCCACGAGTATCACGCCCAGCACTACCAGCTTCAGAACGAAAAGAAGGAGACAAAGCGGTGAAATAAACTGGCAAAATATCTTGGTTTAAAATTTCGCCGGCGTAGTAGTTCGTTAAAGGCACTTCAGCCGTTGGAATCAAAGTTAACGGTTGACCTGCTAGTTGGAAGACATCTTCTTTGAATTTCGGAAATTGCCCGGTGCCAAACATAGCTTGGTCGTTAACGATATAAGGGGTAATCATTTCGGTGTAACCTTGTTCGTAAACGTGAAGATCCAACATATAGTTGTAAACCGCCCGTTCCAAGCGCGCGCCAAGTCCTTTATAGTAAACAAAGCGAGAACCAGAAACTTTTGCTCCCCGTTCAAAATCTAGAATATCTAAGTTTTCTGCCACTTCCCAATGAGCTTTTGGTTCTTGGTCAAAAGTTTTCGGTGTGCCGACTTTGCGTTTTTCAACATTATCACTTTCGTCTAGTCCAACGGGTACGTCAGCGGCTGGTAAATTCGGCAAACGAACGGCGATATAATTTAATTTTTCTTCGACTTCAGCAAGATCGGCATCTAAAGTTTTAATTTCTTCGCCTACTTCTTTCATAGCGAGAATTTTTTCATCGGCATTTTCTTTGTTGCGGCGAGCCAAAGCAATTTCACTAGACACGTCATTGCGGTGTTTTTTCAATTCTTCACTTTGGACTAATAAGGCGCGTCGTTTTTCATCCCACGCTACAAATTCTTGTAATGTTTCTTCTTTGACGCCCCGCGTTTTTAAGCGCGCCGCTGTATTTTCAAAATCATTTCGTAACAGTTTCATATCTAACATTTTTCTTCCTCCTTATTTTTAAACAATAAAAAAAAGCCTAATCATCCCTTGTCTTGGGACGAAAGCTTTTCGCGGTACCACCCAAGTTCAGTTGCAAAACAACTGCCCTTGATCTCGTTAACGGGGAGCCCGGATAACTTGGCCGCAGTCACCTGAGTAACCGTTGCGGTTTTACTATCGTTTGACTTGAGAGGGATTCACTGACGCGGCCAACAACTTTCACCAACCGTTGTCTCGCTAAAGACGCGCTACCAATTACTATTTCTCAAAAACCTTGCCTTAAGAATACTATTTCAAATTCTTTCTGTCAATGAAAAAAAAGAAATTGTTTGCACTGGCGCTAATAAAAAAAGGAGAGCACTAGGCCCTCCTTTTGAGCGATTAAGTTAAAGGAACAATTGTAAATAAATTACTGAAAAAATTTCCAATACTTGCAAAAAAGTTTTTCACAGCACTCGTCATCCGTTGCCAAATACCAGCTTTTTCCACCGCTGTTTTAGTAACAATGGCGATATCAGTCTTGGGTGCGTCGGCTGATTCGATATAACCAAGATCATCACTAGGGGTAATCGTAAAGTTTCCGACTTTAACATTTTGTGAAACTGGCGCTGGCATTTTACCATTTTCAGCGGTAATAGCGTCGTTTAAGTTGCTTGTCACTTCAGGAGCAATGCCATCTTTAATCCACAACGTTTGACTACTGGCGTCTTCCATTGTTAAAGCAACGGTTTCTTCTTCACCAGTTTCCACCGGCAAACTCGTTTGCGGGAGTTGGAAAGTTGCTGGATCAATGACCGTTTGGCTCCAATGGGCAGTCACATAATCCATTAGCTTGCTAGTTTCATTAAAACGAGCGGACGGATTATTTTCGTGATCGTTGGCGTGCATGACAACTGTAATCATCCGCGTGCCGTTATAAGTCATGGTCCCAGTAAAACAAGCACCAGCAATATCAGTCGTCCCAGTTTTCAAACCGTCAACGCCAGCTTTTTCATTCACAAAGCCCGGCAACATATAATTCCAGCTAGTCATTTCAAAAGGCATACTCGTATTTTCGGCAAATACTTTATTAGTAATGCTGGTCGTTTCTAGAATTTCCGGATAATCTTTTAGCAAATGCCGCGCTAAAATAGCCATATCTCTAGCTGACATATAATTTTCCGCATCCGCTGCAGTACCAGGAACAATATTTTCACCAAGGTAGGAATTATTTAAACCTGATGCATTGACGATTGTCGCATCGGTAATTCCTATTTTGGTTAATTTATTTTGCATCAACGGGACAAATTCAGCCTCGCTGCCGGCAACATGAACGCCTAGCGCGATGACTGCCGCATTGGCTGACGCAATCAGACTCGCTTCATATAAGTCTTTTACCGTGTAAGTCACATGATCGTACAAAGGGACATTGGACAAATCAAAATTTTGGCTCAAAGGAATTAAGTAGGCGGGGATTTCAACCGGATCATCCCAAGTTACAGTCCCCGCTGCAACGGCGTCCAACAATACATAAATGCTCACCAATTTGGTCATGGAGGCAATTCCTAGCACCTCGTCGGCATCTTGCTCATAAAAAATTTTCCCGCTGTCGGCATCAATGGCGATGGCCGATTTCACATCCAAATTCAAATCATCGGCAGAAACTGGCTGCACGGTGGCAGTCAAACTGACAAAAATAGTCGCGGCCGTCATTAAAAGTAGGCCTAATTTATTTTTCAACTTCACGCTTCTAACTCCTTTTTATTTAAAAATCGACACTCTCAAGTTAGTGTAACGGTCTTGTTGGCCAGTTGCAAGCCGCTTTTAAAATTTTTAATGATTTTAAAATTTTTTTATCCAGGAAAAGACAAAAAAAGCCGCCAGCGTAAGCTGACGACTGAGTGAAAAAAGCTGGGTCGTAAGGAAAAGATAAAATATCCTCTGAGCGCCAGCGCTCATTCGTCATTTTCCTATTTTCCTACGTTCCATAACGCTTTTTTAACTACCTAGTTATCGGAGTGAAAAAAGCTGGACTTAGGAAAATAGACAAAATGCTTTCTGCCTGCTGACGCAGTCATGCACCATTTTTCTAATTTTCTACAGCCCATAACGCTTTTTTAACTACCTAATGGCAAATGGATAATGAATTTTGTCCAGTTTTTGTCGCTTTTGGCAAAAATATAGCCGCCGTGTAAAGCGACGATGCTTTGGGCGATGGCCAGGCCCAGTCCGGTGCCGCCGGTTTCTTGCGAGCGGGATTCTTCCACTCGGTAAAAGCGATCGAACAGCTGTTGCAGTGAGGCTTGTGGAATGGGTTGGCCGTTATTTCTGACAGTAATAATCGCTTCGGTGCCGACTTGTTGGGCGTCCATCTCGATAACAGTAGCGCCTTTGCCGTATTTCAAAGCGTTGGAAAGTAAATTATTGAAGACCCGCACCAATTTTTCCGTGTCCGCTTCAATGTAAAAAGGCATCGGGGTGGTGCTGACTTCGATGGCGATGCCTTTTTTATCGGCTTCTAAGGCGAAATCCGCCGCCAATTGCTCCATCATTTGATTCAAATCCACCCGCATTAAATTTATTTTAGTCGTAGGTTGGCGAACTTTCGTATATTCAAAAAGATCCTCCACCAAAACTTTCATTTGCTTAGCTTTCAAATATGCCGTATGCGTGTAATGCAAAAACTCTTCCTCGGAATGATATTGTTTATCTTCAATTAATCCCAAATACCCAATAATCGAAGTCAGCGGCGTCCGCAAATCGTGACTGACGTTAGTAATCAGCTCGTCTTTTGATTGCTCGATTTTCCGCTCCTCATCAATAGCCGTCACCGTACTTTCCACCAAGCCATTAATCGAATCAATCACGCGGCCCAAATCACCACTCAGCTCAAATGGAATCCGATGGTCGTAATGACCCGCTGCAATAAAATGCAACTCAGAAATTACGTGGCGCAGCTGCATTTGATGATAACGACGAATCAGACGCCAATATAAAACAATCAAATCAATAATCGCCAGAATAATGACTAGAAATTTTTTCCCGCTCATAAAAACATCAGAATCCCACTGAGTGCTCAATAATCCTTTAATATTAAAAATCGTGTCACTTAAATCTTGATTACTGGCGACCACTTGATCAAGAATCATAAATAAAGCGACATTTAATAGAAGTAAAAGAACAATTGTCACCAACGCTTCAGCCAAAAGTTCGCTAACTTCCTTTGATGTTAAGACAATTCGGGACTTAATTTCCGAATCTTGTTGCCGTCTTTTTTTTTCATCCGTGCGCTTCAATTTTATAGCCCACACCCCAAACTGTTTGAATGACTTTTTCGCCACCAGTAGCTTCTTCAATTTTATCCCGCAAATGACTGACGTGAACCATCACTGTCTTAGCGGAAACAACACTTTCTTGTTGCCAAACCCGCTCGAAAATCTCGTCGGCGGAAAAAACCCGGTTAGGATGGCTAGCTAACAAATACAAAATACCAAACTCCAGCGCCGTCAATTGAATTTGTTCGCCGGATAAAGTTTTGACCTCGTGAGAATCTTTATTAATAATTAACGGACCCACTTCCAAATCATCCGGTTCGTCAGTAGTAATTTGCATCTTCGTTCGGCGCAGCAAGGATTTTACTCGCGCCATAACTTCTAATGGATTAAAAGGTTTGGTGACATAATCATCAGCCCCGGCTACTAAGCCTTTAATTTTATCCATATCAGTTGTTTTAGCAGTCAACATAATAATCGGCAGCTGTGACTCTTTGCGCAATTCTTTCACCACCTGCATGCCGTCAACATTAGGCATCATAATATCCAAAATCACCAGATCAATGTCCGGCGTCGTCCGAATTTTAGACAGCGCCTCTTTCCCGTCGTAAGCCTTAGCCACCTCGTACCCTTCATTATGAATATAAATACTCAGCAACTCGACAATCTCTTTATCATCATCTACAACTAAAATTTTCATCAAAAAACCTCCAATTTACTATTTAAAGTCAGTTTAGCAGAAATTTGCAAAAAAGAGCAGTACGCACCATCAGCTTCAACAATTCTTAGCATTTTAAAAAAATCCTAAAAAACTTTTTCCGAACGTTAAATTTTTTTTTAGACATTTGAGTACAGTTTGTTCGTTGAAATTCCCGTATAATAATTGCCGAACAGGCACAATTAATAAAAATCCGAACATCAAGACGATTTTCGCTAAAACTATAAAAAAACACGCGATTTTTTTTGCAAATTTTAGTTGACGGAATACTGAATTCTTGTTATAGTTATATTCGTCGCCAGGGGGAAACACTTGAGTCCTTAAAGCCTTAAGCGAATTCACCAAACGACACAAAAAAATATCTTTGTTATCTTATTTCAAAAAAACTTTTAAAAAGTTCTTGACATAAGCGCTGACAGATGATAAGATATAAAAGTTGCTAACGCGACAAACAAGTGAATGTAGACCTTTGAAAACTGAACAAAGTGAAAACGAACCAAATTGTGTAAGGACGTTTTGATTAGTCAAAACAACCAAAAAGCAACAAAATTTTTAAGCGAGCAATCGCTAGTGTAACAAATGAGCTTAACGGAGCAATCCGTTCAAACACTTTTAATGAGAGTTTGATCCTGGCTCAGGACGAACGCTGGCGGCGTGCCTAATACATGCAAGTCGAACGCAACAAAGTCACCGGAGCTTGCTCCACGACTTTGTTGAGTGGCGGACGGGTGAGTAACACGTGGGTAACCTGCCCTTTAGTGGGGGATAACATTTGGAAACAGATGCTAATACCGCATAACAATTTTTTCCACATGGAAAGAATTTGAAAGACGCTTTACGGTGTCACTAAAGGATGGACCCGCGGTGCATTAGCTAGTTGGTGAGGTAACGGCTCACCAAGGCTGTGATGCATAGCCGACCTGAGAGGGTGATCGGCCACACTGGGACTGAGATACGGCCCAGACTCCTACGGGAGGCAGCAGTAGGGAATCTTCGGCAATGGACGAAAGTCTGACCGAGCAACGCCGCGTGAGTGAAGAAGGTTTTCGGATCGTAAAACTCTGTTGTTAGAGAAGAACAAGGATAAGAGTAACTGTTTATCCCTTGACGGTATCTAACCAGAAAGCCACGGCTAACTACGTGCCAGCAGCCGCGGTAATACGTAGGTGGCAAGCGTTGTCCGGATTTATTGGGCGTAAAGCGAGCGCAGGCGGTTTCTTAAGTCTGATGTGAAAGCCCCCGGCTTAACCGGGGAGGGTCATTGGAAACTGGGGAACTTGAGTGCAGAAGAGGAGAGTGGAATTCCATGTGTAGCGGTGAAATGCGTAGATATATGGAGGAACACCAGTGGCGAAGGCGGCTCTCTGGTCTGTAACTGACGCTGAGGCTCGAAAGCGTGGGGAGCAAACAGGATTAGATACCCTGGTAGTCCACGCCGTAAACGATGAGTGCTAAGTGTTGGAGGGTTTCCGCCCTTCAGTGCTGCAGCTAACGCATTAAGCACTCCGCCTGGGGAGTACGACCGCAAGGTTGAAACTCAAAGGAATTGACGGGGGCCCGCACAAGCGGTGGAGCATGTGGTTTAATTCGAAGCAACGCGAAGAACCTTACCAGGTCTTGACATCCTTTGACCGCTCTAGAGATAGAGTTTTCCCTTCGGGGACAAAGTGACAGGTGGTGCATGGTTGTCGTCAGCTCGTGTCGTGAGATGTTGGGTTAAGTCCCGCAACGAGCGCAACCCCTATTGTTAGTTGCCATCATTAAGTTGGGCACTCTAGCGAGACTGCCGGTGACAAACCGGAGGAAGGTGGGGATGACGTCAAATCATCATGCCCCTTATGACCTGGGCTACACACGTGCTACAATGGGAAGTACAACGAGTCGCGAAGTCGCAAGGCTAAGCTAATCTCTTAAAGCTTCTCTCAGTTCGGATTGTAGGCTGCAACTCGCCTACATGAAGCCGGAATCGCTAGTAATCGCGGATCAGCACGCCGCGGTGAATACGTTCCCGGGCCTTGTACACACCGCCCGTCACACCACGAGAGTTTGTAACACCCGAAGTCGGTGAGGTAACCTTTTAGGAGCCAGCCGCCTAAGGTGGGATAGATGATTGGGGTGAAGTCGTAACAAGGTAGCCGTATCGGAAGGTGCGGCTGGATCACCTCCTTTCTAAGGAATATTACGGAAATACACAATT